>CAZAOB010000001.1:0-153265 GCA_964486635.1 uncultured Caulobacterales bacterium
TTCGATGGTAAACGCCGGCGCATGCGCAGGCCCGTCGGCGTCGGTGACTTCGTAGTCAGGCGTGCCCAGCTTTTTGTTCTGCGACCATTCCTGCAGCGCTGTCTTGGGATCCTTGTGGAGCTTCGATAGGTCTTCGAGGTTTGGCAGCCAGAACTGATCGTACACGCCGCGCGCCGCCTCCAGCCCGCCATCAATATAGAGAGCGCCCAGCAACGCTTCCATCACGTCGCCGAGGATCGCTTTTTTCTTGCGGCCGCCGGCGCTTTCCTCCCACTCTGACATCAGAATGTGTTTGTCGAGGCCGAAAAACAGCGCGCCCTTGGCGCAGGTTTCCTTGCGGACCAGCGCATTGAGACGCGGTGCCATTTCGCCTTCGTCGAAGTCAGGATAACCGCGCCACAGCGCCTCAGCGGTGAGTAGTCCGAGCACTCGGTCGCCAAGAAACTCGAGCCGCTCCAGATCGCGCACGCGCTCATTGCCGCCGGACAGCGACGAATGGGTCAGCGCCCGCGTTAACAGGGTCTGATCTTCGAAGCGGTGCCCGATGCGTTTTTCGAGGTCGGCGGTCTTCTTGCGGCTCATTTCACCGGGTCAAAGATGCGGCCATAGCGGATGGCGAACGGCCACTTCCACAACGTCCAAAGTTGCGATTTTGCTCCGTCCACGGAGAAGAACAGGCGTTCAGCCTTGCCGACGATAGCGTCAGCGGAAACGTAGCCCACCTGACTGATGACGCGGCTGTCTTGAGACTGGTCGCGATTGTCGCCCATCATGAAATAGTGACCGGCAGGGATATGATAGACCGACGTGTTATCGAGTGGACCTTCATCGCCGTAACATTCCTGAACGATGTAGCTAACGCCATTGTCGAGCGTCTCGCGATAAGACGGCGCGGCGCGGCCATCGCCACAAACGTCCGGCGTGTTGGCGTTGATGAGTTCTTTCTGAACGGGCGTGCCGTTGATGTGCAACACGCCGCCCAGCATCTGCACCGTATCGCCGGGCATGCCAATCAAGCGCTTGATGTAATCCTTGTTGCCGTCTTTGCGGTTCTTGAACACCAGCACATCGCCGCGCTTTGGTTCAGCGAACTGCAGAATGCGCCCCTCCACCGGCATGCGCGTCAGCGGATAGACAAGCGACGCTTTCGAATAGCCGAAGGTCGGCTTCGACACGACAAGGAAATCGCCGACCAGCAGGGTCGGCTTCATGGAGCCGGACGGAATGTTGAAGGGCTGGAAAATCACAATGCGCAGCACCAGCGCGATCGCCACCGCGAAAAAGACAGTTTTGGCGAGATCCCACGCTTCTTCCGCCGCCGTCATGGGAGCCTGAGCGGCTTTCGGCGTTTTTACTTTGATCGCTTCGCCGCTCTGTTCGGTACTCGACATGACGCCTACCCTTGCTTTGCCCGCCCCTTGGAATGCGTCCCGTAAAACGCGAAAGACCTTATTTAGCCTGCGCATCGATAATGACAATGGCTTGGGCCAACGGAAAATCGTCGGTGATTGTAAGGTGAATCGAGGCCACATGCCCCTCCGGCGTGATTTCGGCCAGTCTTTTCGCGGCCCCGCCGGTAAGCGCCATGGTCGGTTTGCCGCCGGGCAGGTTCACAACCCCCATATCCCGCCAGAAGACGCCCCTGGACAGCCCCGTCCCGAGCGCCTTCGAACAGGCCTCCTTGGCGGCGAATCGCTTGGCGTATGACGCAGCCCGGTTGTGTCGCTTGTCGGATTTCGCCCGCTCAATCTCGGTGAAGATGCGGTTGGTGAAGCGCTCGCCATGCCGGGACAGCGTTTTTTCCACACGGCGGATATCGATCAGGTCATTGCCGATGCCGATGATCATGAGCGTTCCTTTAAAGTTGCGACATCGCTGCGCGGCGCGGCTCTTTTAAGCCGAGCGTTTCCTCTGTCAGTTTGAGCCCAATCTCTGCTGCGATCCTGCGGCGCTCAAGGATCGGCGCGGTAATGAGAACATCAGACCACTTGTTCACCGTCGTCATGACCGGTTCGGCTTCGGCGCGCCTCAACCAGGCGCAGGTCTTTGGCCAGCGCACGACGTCCGGCTTCCACTCCGCATAACGCATGCAGCGGAACATGGCGGCGACGGAAATATCAGCTATGGAAAACGCGCCGCAGAAGAACCCCGATTCAGGAGCGATGCTTTCGAGATAGGTCATCACTTCAAAGACGCCGGTCTCGAGGTTTTCTTGGTACGCGCCTTCGTTGAACGGTTCCTTGAAGACGCGCGGCGCCACAACTTTCGCGGCGAAGCCTTTCCAGATAAAAATTTCGCCGATGCGGCTGTCGGAATATTCCTCGATCCAGCGCGCTTTAGCGCGCTGCGCGGGCGTGGCCGGCTGCGCCGGGGGCGTTGGCCAGTTCTCGTCGATATAATGTGCGATCACCGTGGAATCGTTGAGCACCAGATCACCGTCAATGAACACCGGTATCCGCCGCAACGGCGACAGCGCGGTAAAGCGGTCATCGCCGTAAAACGGCGTGATCGGATCGACCTCGAATTCGACGCCTTTCATGACGAGCAGCGCCAGCACTTTCTTGACGTAAGGCGAGATGGGCGAGCCGATGATCTGGATCATCAGTAAAGCCCGCCGGTGCGCGCATCCTGCATCAGGCGTTTCATTTCCTTGACGCTTTCGGCAAGCCCCATAAACACCGCCTCTCCCACCAGAAAGTGGCCGATATTTAGTTCGACTAGCTGCGGGATGGCAGCGACTGGCTGCACGTTCAAGAACGTAAGGCCGTGTCCGGCATGGACTTCAAGTCCGATTGAGTCAGCAAGCTCTGCGGCGGCGCGGATTTTCTCTAACTCGGCCTTATAGCGCGCGGGTTCCGTCGCCAGCGTCGCTTCATAATAGGCCCCGGTGTGAATTTCGATCACCGGTGCGCCGGTTGATTTCGCCGCCTCAATCTGCTCGCGCTCCGGATCGACAAATAATGATACGCGAATGCCGGCGTCGTTCAGCTCGCGCACAAACGGAGCGATGAAATTATGCTGGCCCGCCACATCGAGCCCGCCTTCCGTTGTGCGCTCGTTGCGGTTTTCAGGCACAACGCAACACGCGTGCGGCTGCACCTCAGTGCAGAATTTCAGCATCTCGGCAGTCGCCGCCATTTCAAAGTTTAGCGGCAGGCCAACCTCGTCTTTCAGGCGGCGCATGTCGTCATCGCGGATATGGCGGCGATCTTCGCGCAGATGCGCAGTAATTCCGTCAGCACCGGACGCGGCCGCCAATTGCGCAGCACGAACAGGATCCGGATGCGGTCCGCCGCGCGCATTTCTGATGGTCGCGACGTGATCGATATTGACGCCGAGGCGGAGTGGTTTGTTGTCCGTCACTGACTGATCCCGCGGCTGCCAGGTTTGACAGCCGGCGTTCCCTGAAGATGTGGCGGAAGATTGTCCGGCTCCCATGCTTCGACTTTGATTTCTGCAAGCGGAATGATTGGCGCTCCCACATCCACCGCGCCGGCCGACCGGTCGACCAAACATCCAAGCGCCAAGACATCGCCTCCGGCCTTCTTTACCGCAATGATCGCCTCACGCGCGGACAAACCAGTTGATACGATGTCTTCCACCACGACAACCCGCGCGCCTTGTTCGATGGAAAAGCCTCGCCGCAACTGAAAAACGCCGTCGACACGCTCGAGAAACATGAACGGAGCCTTTAGGTGCCGCGCGGTTTCATAGCCATAAATAATGGCGCCCATGGCCGGCGAAATCACATACTCAAATTCGCCTACAGCAGCGGCGATCTTTTCGGCAAGCGCGCGGCACAAACGTTCCGCGCGATCAGGATACATCGAGACAATCGACTTGTTCAAATAGGTGTCGCTATGGAGCCCGGACGAGAGAATAAAGTGACCTTTCATCAGCGCGCCGGCGTCTTCGAACTCTTTCAGCGCGTTAAAGCTTGTCATCGTCTCCGGCTCCTGTTCGTTCTGCATCGATAACGTGCGGCGACGCTCGCAAACCTGCAAGCATCTGCGCCAACTGGCGCGCGTCCTTCACCTCAACATCAAGAATAAAGTCGATAAATTCCCGCGAGCGGTTTTTCAGTCCTATATTGGCGATCGAGACGCCATAGCGCGCGATAATCCCCGCGATCTCCGAAAGCACGCCAACGCCGTTCAAGACTGTCGTTGTAATCCGCGCAAAGGCGGTGGCGCCCTCTTCCTGGTCGCGCCACTTCACATCGAGCCAGCGGTCCTGAGGCGGGTCTTCTTCTTCCAACCGTTCACAATAAATCGTGTGCACTTTCACCGAGCCGTCGTCATTCCTGATGCCGACAATGCGTTCGCCCGGCAGCGGCGTACAGCAGCGCGCCATCTTCACCGTGACGCCCGGCGTCAATCCCGATATGGCCATGCGTGGGCGGAAGGCCCGCAGTGAGGCCGATCTAATTTCGCTATCGCTTTCAACTGATGCGCCAGGATAAACCGCTTCCACCAGCTCATTCACCGGAAGCTCGCCCTTGCCTACGGCCACGAGAACTTCCTCGACAGTCTTCTTGCCGAGGCGCTTCAATCCTTCGCGAACGCCCTTCAGCGAAAACTCCAAATGCGCGCCAGTGAAAACGCTCTCCGCAATTGAACGCCCCAATGCGAGATGATCGTCATACTGCATCTTTTTGATGCGGCGGCGGATGGCGCTGCGCGTTCGCCCCATCACCGCAACGCTCTCCCACTCCGCCGGAACTGGCGCATGTTCAGACCGCAACACTTCGACCACATCGCCATTGTTGAGTGCGGTGCGGAGCGGACGCTGAACGCCGTTCACTTTTGCGCCGATGCATTGATCCCCGACATCGGTGTGTACGCCATAAGCAAAGTCCAGCGGCGTCGCCCCTTTCAGCAACGCAATCACACGACCTTTGGGCGTGAAACAGAACACCTGATCCTGAAACAGCTCCAGCTTTGCGTATTGCAGCGCTTCATCGGCGTCGTCGCCAAGCTGAAACATTTCCACCAGACGGCGCGGCGTTTCATAAGGGTCGTATTGACCGCGCGTGTTGATTTCCACACTCGAGCCGTCAGTTGATGCATCCTTGTACTGCCAATGCGCCGCCACGCCGCGTTCGGCCGTTTCGTGCATTTCGTATGTGCGGATTTGTATTTCAATTCTTTGCCGCCGCCCATCAGCTGAGGGCGGACCGATCACCGCTGTGTGTATCGATCTATAATTGTTGGGCTTAGGCGCGGAAATATAATCGTCAAACTCCGTCGGGATCATGCGCCAGCTCGAGTGAATCACCCCGAGCGCCGCGTAACAGTCTTCCGCCCGGTCGACCATAACGCGAAAGGCGTAAATGTCCGCAAGTTCGTCGAACGAAACATTCTTCTGAGTCATTTTACGCCAGATTGAATAGGCGCGCTTTTCCCTGCTCGTCACCTGCGCCTTGATTCCCGCAGCCGCCAGTTTCTCGCGCAACACATTCGCGAGTTCGAGGACACCGCCGAGAGAGTGCTGCTGTAGGTCCTCAAGCCGGCTGGAAATCGTCTGATAAGCGTCCGGGCTCAGCTCCCTGAACGAGATGTCTTCCAGTTCCTCCCGAAAACGCTGCACGCCAATCCGCCCGGCCAGCGGCGCGTAGATGTCCATGGTCTCCCGGGCAATGCGCTGGCGCTTTTCGGGCTTCGGGATGTGGTGGAGCGTCCGCATATTGTGCAGGCGATCCGCGAGCTTCACCAAAAGGACGCGAACATCCTCCGCCATTGCGACAACAAGCTTGCGGAAGTTCTCCGCTTGCTTGCTCGCCTCGCTCTTGTGTTCAATCAGAGACAGCTTGGTGACGCCATCGACCAGGCGCGCAACCTCCAAACCGAAGAGCTTTTCGATATCGCCAATGGTTGCGTCGGTATCTTCTACAACATCGTGCAACAATGCTGTTGCGACGGTGGCGGGGTCGGCCCGTAATCCGGTGAGGATGCCGGCGACCGCCAGCGGGTGCGAAAAGTAAGGATCGCCGGAGGCCCGCGTCTGCCCGCCATGCGCCTTCATGGCGTACACATAGGCTTTGTTCAGAAGAACTTCGTCCGCATCAGGATCATAGGCCTTGACGCGGTCAACCAGTTCCACCTGGCGGATAAAGCCAATCGGCTGGCGCGGCGTCGCCGCGTCTGAACCATTCGATGAAATTTCGCCGGCCGCCTGTTTGTCCGCCATATCCCTTCGGCCATCAGAAAACGAGAAGGCCGGCAGGGGTGCTGCTTTTTAAATGGGCAGTCCAGAACCGCCGGCCGGAAACGATTAGCCTTTTGGCAGGGTCTGCGGCGTCGTCATGCCAGCAGCCTGAATGGCTTTCAAATATTCGTCTTCGCTCAACGTATCGAACTCCGGAGCATCCGCCTTTTCCGGCGCGCTTTCGGAATCTTCGCTGTCGTCCAGCTCAACCTGCTTTTGCAAAGAGACAACCAAATCCTCTTCGATTTCGTCAGGAACCAGGGCGCTGTCGGCGATTTCACGCAGTGCGACGACCGGGTTCTTGTCGTTGTCGCGGTCGACCAAAAGCGGTGCGCCGGAAGCGAGCACCCGGGCGCGATGACCGGCGAGCAACACCAGATCAAAACGGTTCGTAACTTTATCGACGCAGTCTTCAACGGTGACGCGGGCCATTCAGTTCTCCAGATCGCAAAGAATTATGACGCGCCGGGGATCAGGCCGGAGCGAGCCCCCTGCAATATCCCCCTGAACGGTGCGAGACAAGCGCTGCAGCGCAAAAAAGCTCGATTTTCATGAGATTTTCCGGAGCCCGGACATATCGGCGGCGTGCGCCATTTGGCTTGCTGTCTCGCCGCTGAGCGGGTGTCGCCAGTCCGGAGCGATCTCCACCAGCGGTCCCAATACAAAGGCGCGGCCTGACAGGCGCGGGTGCGGCAGGCCCAAGCCCTCTCCCTCGCGGGTTTGGTCGTGATACGCGATCAAATCGAGGTCGAGCGTGCGCGGCGCGTTCCGGACCGATCGCCGCCGGCCGAAGCCAGCCTCAATCGCGTGCAGCGCCGCCAGAAGCTCTTCGGGCTCCAGGTCAGTCTCAATTTCCGCCACTGCATTCACGAAAGCCGGATCGGCCGGATTGGGCCATGCCGGGCTTTCGTAAAGCGACGAGACTCGTTTCAGGCGCGACATTCGACCAACTGCACGAAAGGCCCGTAAAACAATATGTTGCGAATCAAGGCCGCAAAACGGAAGATTGGAGCCGGCAGCGACCAAAATCATTTATTACTCAATCGGATAACCCGCAGAGTCGCGGCTTTTTCAGAAGAAACATATAGTCCGAGGCGAATATGACCAACTTCATGGGACTGCGCGAGCAGGAAAAGACGGCGTTCTTCATTGACGGCGCCAATCTCTACAAAGCAGCACGAAATCTCGGATTTGATATTGATTACAAAAGCTTGCTAGCCAAAGCGCAGGGCTCTTGTCAGCTTATTCGAGCATCATACTACACCGCCATTCAAGAAGACCGCGACCAGGATTACTCGCCGCTGCGGCCTCTCGTCGATTGGCTCGACTACAATGGCTACACAATGGTCACCAAGATCACACGTGAGTTCACAGACGCCCAGGGCAAGAAACGGTTCAAAGGATCGACCGACGTCGAACTCGTGGTCGACATGATGCTGATGGCCGACCGGCTGGATCATCTGGTGCTGTTTTCCGGAAACGGCGATTTCCGCCGCGTGATCGAAGCCATACAGGCGAAAGGCGTTCGGGTGAGCGTGGTCTCTACCGTGAAATCCGCCCCGCCGATGGCTTCTGACGAGCTGCGCCGCCAGGCGGACAGCTTTATCGATCTTGCGGACCTCGAAAACGTCGTCGGCCGAAGAGGCGGCCCGGCGCGCAAACCGAAACCCGCCGACGATTATGACGACGACTACGAGGATGAGTACGAAGACGACTACGAAGATGTCGATTGATGACACTGGCGGGCGCGATACAAGGCCCTGCTGATCCGCCGCCAGATTGCCGCCTTTGTCCTCGGCTGACCAAATTTCGGCGCAGCAACAAAAAAGACTACCCCGACTATTTCAATGGAGCGACGCCCTCGGCCGGACCGCGAAGCGCCCACCTTCTCATCGTCGGGCTGGCGCCGGGGCTGCACGGCGCAAACCGCACGGCCAAGCCGTTCACCGGCGACTCCGCTGGAGACCTGCTTTACGCGACACTGGAAAAATTCGGCTTTTCCAAAGGCGAATACGTCGCAGAGCGGCCCGGAAGCGTAGAGCTGAAGGGGACCGTCATCACCAACGCCGTGCGATGCGTGCCGCCTCAAAACAAGCCGACCGGCGCAGAAATTACGAAATGCCGGCGATTCCTGACAGGGCAAATCGCGCAGCTGTCAAAGCTTCGGGCTGTGTTGTGCCTCGGACGAATCGCCCATGATTCGACCCTTGCCGCCTTGGGGATGAAGCAATCTGAGGCTCCATTTGCCCATGGCGCAGTTCACAAGCTCGACAGCGCGAACATTACCCTGTTCGACAGTTATCATTGCTCGCGTTACAATACGAATACTCGAAGGCTTACACCTGAAATGTTCGAGTCCGTGTTTGCCGACATTCGACGCTTGATTGACCGACGCTGACGTAAGATCAGCGCCTTCAACAGGAAACGCCAGAGACCTGCCGCCTCTCCTTGGAGAAATTATGCAACGCAACTGGGGCATGCCGCCAAAAGCCGGACAAAGGGTCTTGCTCGATGCAAAGACGGCCAAGCCCGTCATGACCCTGTTCGTCAGCGCAATGTTCGGCGTGATCGGCGCCGCCGTCGCGGCAATCAGCTTCGCCGATGCACGAGATATCATTAGTGGATTGTTCCGCGGGCCCAGTCTCGTGATGGCGGTGGTCGCGGCCGGCGTCGGCTGCTGGACCTATAT
Source organism: uncultured Caulobacterales bacterium (assembly GCA_964486635.1). GTDB lineage: Bacteria > Pseudomonadota > Alphaproteobacteria > Caulobacterales > Parvularculaceae > Hyphococcus. Next base: position 8,897 of record CAZAOB010000001.1, read on the forward strand.
ATGGCTTGCGCGCCCGCGCTTTGCAGCGCAATTCACGGGCAAAGGCGATGCATTCTCTAAACTCTTGCGCTTTTACGCCAAGGCGGCGTTGGGACTAGGCGTCATCTTGCTGGCCGCAAAACTTGCCCAGGGAATTGATCCGCGGTTCATCAGTGTCCTGTTGTTATGCGCATCAGGCGGCGCCGGCGCAGCAGCGGCCTTCCAAACGGTTCTTGCTTTCGTACCGTACTACGAAGAAGAGAGCACCGATCCTGAGCAGTAGACTTCAGCGCGCCGGGTCAAGCGGGCAGCTGGTAGTCTTTGAAGATCTTCCGCAACTCTGTTTTCAGAACCTTTCCCGTTGCGCCAATCGGAATTTCGTCAATGAATTCTACCGCGTCAGGCCAAGCGATCTTGTCGAGCTTCGGTTTTAGAAACTCCTGAATGTCTGCAGCCGTGGGGTTCTGGCCTTCCTTCTTCACGACGATGAGCAGCGGCCGCTCCTGCCATTTCGGATGCTGGACGCCGATCACGCCGGCTTGCGCGACACCTGGATGAAGAAGCGCTGCATTTTCAATATCGATGGACGACACCCACTCGCCGCCAGTCTTGATGACGTCTTTTGACCGGTCGGTAATCTGCAGGAAACCGTCTTCATCGATGATCGCCACATCTCCGGTGTCGAACCAGCCATCTTTAGTGAGAGTCGGCTTGTCGGCTTTGTAGTACTCGTCAATGATCCACGGGCCGCGCACCTGAAGATTTCCGTCCGCTTCCCCATCGTTGGCCAGGACTTTTCCTGCTTCATCGACGATGCGCATGTCGACAAATGGCAGCGCGCGCCCGGCCTTCAGTCGATAAGGAATTTGCTCATCCAGCGACAGCGCCCGAACTTGTGGCGGCAGAACGTTGACAGTGCCGACCGGCGACATTTCGGTCATGCCCCATCCCTGAATGAGCTCGACATCATACTTTTCAAAGCCTCGGATAAGGGCCTCAGGCAACGCCGAGCCGCCGCACATGCCGCGCTTTAGATAGGGAAGCTTCTTCCCGGTCTTCTCGAGATACTGCAACAATCCAAGCCAGACGGTAGGCACGCCCGCAGAGTAAGTGACTTTCTCGGAATCCAGCATCTCATACAGCCCCTCGCCGTCAAGACGAGGTCCCGGAAACACCTGCTTCACGCCAGTCATCAGGCTCGAATACGGCGTGTTCCAAGCATTGACGTGGAACATGGGAACGACAGGCAGCAGCACATCACCTTCGGCAAGCCCCAGCGACGACGGCAGACAACACGCGAATGACTGCAGCACTAGCGCGCGGTGAGAATACAGCACGCCCTTTGGATCGCCCGTGGTCCCGGACGTGTAACACATGGTGACAGCGGTATTTTCGTCAAAGTCCGGCCAGTCAAAAGCTTCAGCGCCGGACGCCACAAAGTCTTCATAGATGATCGCACCCTCGCCGGCTTCGCCCGCATTGGCTTGATCAGTGAGAAGGCAAAACGTCTTCACTGATTTGAGGTGTGGTTTCAGCGCTGCAACAAGCAGCGCAAAAGTCGTGTCGTAAAAGAGGTGCTCATCTTCAGCGTGGTTGATGACGAAGGCGGCGTTCTCTGGTCCCAGCCGCGGATTGACTGTATGCAATACTGCGCCGATGCCGCCGACGGCGTAGTAGAGTTCGAACTGACGATAGCTGTTCCAGCCTATGACGCCGATGCGATCGCCGCGCTTGACCCCGAGATCGGTGAGCGCATTTGCAAGCTTGCGAATACGTCGCTCGGAATCAGCAATTGTGTAGCGGTGAATGGGCCCCTCGACGGTGCGCGTGACGATCTCGGTTTCGCGGTAGTTGCGCACCGCGTGTTTGAGGATCTCGGTCGTCAGCAACGGCCGGTCCATCATCAATCCCATCATCGCCGTATTCCTCCCTGGCGCGGTGAAGTGTGCAGGCTTTTTCCTGCAATAAATCCGGTCTTGATCCCCGGGTCAAATGACAAGCTGCTATTTCAAGGACTTACCTTGCACCCTCAGCGTCAAGAAGGCTGGCCAAAAGCGCCTTCTGTCGCTGTTCATCGGGAAAGTCTTCGTCGATCCATATCTCTTCGAGCTGCGAGAGCAGTCGAGAAACGTCTGGTCCAGGCTTTATTCCCGCCGCGACAAGGTGCCGGCCGGATATGGACAGCACCGGCGGTTGGCAGGTTTCGGTGAAGGCTATCACCCGATCAAATTCACTGCGGGGCAATTTGTTGCGCGCGGCCGCTAATAAACTGCCATCACTGAGGCCGTCTTTGCCAAACCTGTAGATCAACGTGCGAATTTCTTTGTCGGTCAATCCGGAAACAATCGCTTCTTCGGCCGCCAGCGCGCGCGATCGCTCCGCCTTCTCAGCATTTGAAAGGCGCAGTGCGCTTCCAATTCCCGCGCCCTCTGATCCGTAAAGCGCAGCAAGCATCAACGGAGGAGTTGCGTGCGGATCCAACTCTTTCATCCGGCGCGCCGCCGCCAAGTCCGCAGCACCGCTCCAGATCTCACCGAGAACACCAGCGCCGGACATTGCATCTAGCGCGACGCTGGCGCGCGGCAAAGAAAGAATGGCGGACATTTCTGCGCCAATCCGTTCCGCGGAAAGCTGTCCGACACCGTCCTTCAGCGCCGCACACGCCGCCAGTCCTTCTTTGTCGAACGCTTCACAAAACCGCGCTGAAAACCGGAAGAACCGCAGAATGCGCAGGAAGTCCTCTCGAATCCGATCCGAGGGCTGCCCGATAAAGCGTACTTTCCGCGCCTTGGCGTCGCCGAACCCTCCAACAGGATCGTAAATCGAGCCGTCCGGAGTGAGGTAAATTGCGTTGATGGTGAAATCGCGTCGCGACGCGTCTGTCGCCCATTCGCGAGTGAACGCGACTGTCGCGCGCCGCCCATCGGTCGATACGTCAGCGCGCAAGGTCGTAACTTCCACACCCTGATGGTCGACGATGGCGGTGATGGTTCCATGATCGATGCCTGTTGGCGCAACTCCGAGTCCGGCGGCCTTCAACGCCGAGCTTGCGCGTTCGGGCTCGAGCACCGTTGCGACGTCAAAGTCTTTCGGCGGCTGCCCCAAAAGACTGTCACGCACACAACCGCCAACAAAGCGCGAGCTGAACGGTTCTGCCGCATCCAGCGCGTCGATAACGCGCTTGAGATGCGGTGCATTTAGCCAGGCGAAGTGCGGGCGCATAGACTCAGGCAGCGGCATGAGCCCGTTCGGCGTCATCGAGACGGCTCCGATTGCAAAGTCTCTGCGAAAGACCGCAGAATTCCCGCCGTGAGACCCCAGATGTGAAACCTCTCGAATGGGGCCGCATACATCTTGTACGCAATACCATCCAGCGTTCGCTCTTCCGTGATGTGATTTGAAAGGTCTGCGACAAATTCGAGCGGGACCTCAAAAATTTCGCCGACCTCGCGCGGACAAGGCCGCATCGGCGCATTTGCGTCAACGATGCCGATGACCGGCGTCACTGAGAAACCGAGACCGCCTTTGTGCACGCCTAGCTGACCAATGACGTCAACGGCGTCGGGCGGAATGTTGACTTCCTCGTGCGCCTCGCGAAGCGCCGTGGCGACGGGGCTTCCGTCCTGGGGTTCGACCTTGCCACCGGGAAAACTGATTTGCCCGGCATGCGATGGCATGTCGGACGCGCGCACGGTCAGGACGACACGCATGCCTTCGGCGCGTTGAACAAGCGGGACCAGCACTGCAGCATCCTTGCGCTTCGCGCTCCAGCGTTTCTCAAAAAGCTTTTCGCCAACAAGATGAGGATTGATTTCGCTGAAAAGCTCACGCACGCGTGACGACGTCGCGAGCTTCAAATTGCTCTCGATTCGCTCGCGCAAACTCGCTGTGTCAGCTTGCTGGATCATCGCCGTCTTACGCATAAACCTCACTGGCCGTCCCGAAAGGAAAGAAGACGCCGTCCGACCAGACCCCGAACTGTTCTTCGCCGTCTATGTCGCGGGTTTCGCCGAGTTCGACAAGGTCGTAGTAAACTGCCCGCGCGACAAGCGCTTCGAGACCTGCGCGCACCGTAACATAGGGTGCGCGCTCTCCAGTTTCAGGGTCGATGCGAAACGTGAGGGCGTGTGATGCGCCCGCCGTCGCCTCGTCACCAACATTGGTCACGAAGGTCAGCTTTTGGCCGGCGCCGGCGCCGGAGCGTTTCATCAGGACGGCGACAAAGGGTGCGTCTTCAACTTTGATTTCTAGCTTTTCGACCGGGGTGACCAGGTAATGTTTGTCGCCATCCCGGCGGAGAACAGTCGAGAACAGGCGCACCAGCCGCGCGCGGCCAATCGGCGATCCTTCGTGAAACCACGTGCCGTCGCGTTTGATCACCAGATCGATCTCACCGCAGAACTCGGGATTCCACTTTTCGACGGGCGGCAACGACTTTCCGCTCGCCCCTTCCAGCGCTGCTGCGTATCGCATCAGATCAGTCATAAACGAAACCGGCGCTGCATCCCTGCAACGCCGGCCCTTATTCCGTTGGCGCCGCGATCCGGCGCATTGTTGCGTGTTCTCAGGCTGATCGCCAGCCGGCTACTCACATGTCATGCAGCGCGCGTAGGCCGCATTCGGATCGTTGAATTCAGAAAAGAACTTCACCTGAGCTTCCGCCGCACGAACCAGTTGAGCCACGGCGCCGTTCGTCACGCGCTGCTCGCGACCGCCCAGCGTTGCGAACGATGTTTCAGAAAGGTTGCTGAGGAACATTTCAAAGGTCGTCTTCTTTTCCTTCATGTCGACAACATCATACTTCTCAAGGTTGGCGAGAGCGGCGGCTGACTTGATGGCGTCATCGTAAGAACCAAGCTTGTCCACAAGACGCAGTTCAGTAGCGCGCTTTCCGATCCACACACGGCCTTGCCCGATGGAATCCACATACTCTTTCTCAAGCCCGCGGCCTTCGCCGACAATGGTCAGGAACCGGTCATAGCCATTTTCGGTGGACTGCTGGAGGATGTCTGCCGCTGACGCAGGCAAAGGGCCAATTCCGGTGGCGAGAATGGACGACAATTCCGTCGTGCCGACGCCATCCACAAATACGCCGAGTTCAGCAGCTGTGTTTTCGAACGTGTTGAAGTAGCCGAAGATGCCAATCGATCCCGTGATGGTCGTCGGCGACGCCCAGATTTCATCTGAAGCGGCAGCGATCCAGTACCCACCCGAAGCAGCGAGCGATCCCATGGACGCGACCACCGGCTTTCCTTGAGCTTTGATAGCCAGGACCTCATCGCGAATGATGTCCGACGCAAATGCGGAACCGCCCGGGCTGTCGATGCGAAGCACAACCGCTTTCACATTGTCATCCTCACGCGCCTTCTTCAGTTGTTCAGCGATGGTGTCGCCGCCCGCGGCGCGACCCGTCGGCGCTTCGCCGTCGACAATCGTTCCCGCCGCCGTGATAACCACAATGTTGGGATCCCCGCCATCCGCCGGCTTCGGCAGTGACGTGAGATACCGTTTGAAGCTGACTTTCTTGAAGGACTTGCCGTCTTTCGACTTGCCGAATTCCTGTTCAAGCTTCTTGTTCATCTCAGCGCGCGACAACAGCTCATCGACCAGTCCGGCCTTGACCGCGGCCTTACCGAAATCGCCGTCGACCGACGCCATGAGTTCGCTCATGTTGTTCGCGTAATCTTTGATTGCGCCAGGCGCCAGGCCGCGCGCCGCTTCAACGGATGAGGCGTAATCGTCCCAAAGCACCGACAAATAGGCGGCGTTTGCTTCTTTCGCCTCCGGCGACATGTCATCGCGAATAAACGGTTCGACTGCAGACTTGAACGTGCCCACGCGGAAAACGTGGCTGGTGATCTTCAGTTTCTCCAGAAACGACTTCACATAGGTGCCGTACGCGCCGTAGCCGTAAATCAGCAAATTGCCGTAGTCGTTCATGTAAATTTCGTCGGCATTCGCTGCGAGCAAATACTGGTCCTGACTGTAATAGTCGCCAACCGCCACAACCTTCTTGCCGCTTTCCTTGAACGAAGCGATTTCGTCGCTCAGATAATGCAGCTTGCTGGCACTCGATGGCGAAGCGCCCATCGAACCGAGATCCAGCACAAGGCCTTTAATTCGTTTGTCGGTCTTTGCAGCGCGGATCACTTTGACGAGGTCGTGGACTTCGATCTGCGATGGCTCGCTGATGCCGTAGGCTTCTTCGCGCAATACTTCGAGCGGGTTTACGTCTTCTGCGATTTCGACGAGCACGCCGTTAGGATCAATTACCAAAGCGGCTTCTTCAGGAATCGATATCGATACAGAGTCATTGTTGCCGGCGACGCCGTTCATCACTTGCGTCATAACGCCGACGATGAGCAGCAAAACAACCAGGCCAATCAGGCCCTGCAACATCAACAGAACGCCAATGATTAACTTGGCGAAGCCCTTGATGAATCCCCAGACCGAAAAATGCGACTCGTGTTCTGACACAAAGGTCCCCTTTTACACTGCGCCAACACTACGCTGGCTGATCGGACCCCTTCCAACTGGAAAGGCTCGCTTACAATTCGTCATCCCTGCGCCGATAGCCGTCGCTACAGAATGCCCCGCCACTGCGCCCATTTTTCAGTCGGGCGCATACCGCGAGCATGGTAAAGACATCATGCGCAACCCCGCAAGGGGCAAGAGTTTTTCGACAATCCGTTCGCTTTCCTTGCCAAGTGGTTTTTTAACCCCGAAGAGGACATGGTATCTGGATAGATCGATCCGGATTCGCAGCCCGATTTAACCGTTCAGCCTTTAGCCCAGGATATACGCACCCCAATGAACGACACCCAGCCTGATCAAGAGATATTGCGGAAATTTGATGAGATTTCGGTAAAATTCGGGCGCGCCCGCGCCGCCTTGGGAAAGGTGGTTTTCGGCCAGGACGAAGTCATTGATCTGACCCTTGCTACACTTGCCGCAGGGGGCCACGGACTGCTGGTCGGCGCGCCGGGGCTGGCCAAGACCCTCCTGGTGACCTCTATTGCTGAAACTATGGGTCTGTCGGCCAAACGGGTGCAATTCACCCCGGATCTGATGCCCGGCGACGTTCTGGGCTCTGAGGTGCTGGAGGAAAGCGCCGACGGAAAACGCGAGTTCCGTTTCATTCCGGGACCGGTTTTCTGCCAATTGCTCATGGCCGACGAAATTAACCGCGCCAGCCCCCGCACGCAGTCAGCGTTGCTTCAGGCGATGCAGGAGCATCACGTGACTGTCGCTGGCGAACGACACGACCTGCCCGCGCCGTTTCACGTGCTCGCAACGCAAAACCCCATTGAACAGGAAGGCACGTATCCTCTTCCCGAGGCCCAGCTCGATCGCTTCCTCCTGCAAATCAACGTGAACTATCCTGACCTCGGCGCGGAACGGCAGATGCTGGCGGCGACAACGGGCGCTAAGTCTGCGTCCATTGATCCCGTAATGGCGGCTGATGACCTGCTTGATGCGCAAAAGCTCGTGCGCGAAATGCCGATCGGCGAGCAAGTCGTCGACATGATTTTGAAGATCGTGCGGGCTGCGCGCCCAACCTCCGACGCAAAAGAAAGCGTCAAGAGCTTCGTGGCGTGGGGACCGGGTCCGCGAGCGAGCCAGGCGTTTTCGCTGGCCGCGCGCGCGCTGGCGTTGATTGACGGGCGTCACGCGCCGTCGCTTGACGATGTTCGCCGTCTCGCAGGGCCAGTGTTGCGGCACAGAATGGCGCTCAATTTCGCTGCGCGTTCTGAAGGCATCAGCACGGATGACTTCATCAACGATCTGATCGCGGGGGCGTAAGAGCTTTTGGAAAGGCCGCGCCCGATGAAACGAGCCGGGAACAATGCGCCGCAAGTCCGTCATGAAGCGGAAAGCGCCGCTTCGCACTTTTCAGCAATGCTGCTGGAAGCCGAACGCATGGCGCAAACATTGTCTGCGGGTTTGCATGGACGCCGAAGAGCCGGTCCCGGTGAAACATTCTGGCAGCACCGGCCTTATGGATTCGGCGATTCAGTTTCATCGATCGACTGGCGCCAATCGGCCCGCGCGGCGGACCGTTTGTATGTAAGACAAAACGAATGGGAGGCCGCCGCCGCCGCCTATTTGTGGCGAGATCCATCTCACTCGCTGGACTATTCCTCACGCAAGGGCGCCCACACTAAACGCATGCGGGCAGACATTTTGCTGATCGCTTTAACAATCTTGATGTCCCAAGCGGGCGAACGCATAGGGTTGTTATCGGGGGGGGCAGGACGAGAATCGCGCAGGCCCTTTCAGGGACGTTCAGCACCCGAGCGCATTCTCGAAGCACTCCATGTCGACCAGTTCGACGATCCCGCCGGCGCTCCGCCCGTTACAGCCACCCCGGCCGGCGCGCGTGTGGTTCTGGTCAGCGACTTCTTCACGGCGCCTGAACAAGTTGAACGGTCCGTATCGATGCTTGCGGCCTCAGGCGCGAAGGGCGTCCTGCTGCAGGTAATCGATCCAGCGGAAGAAGAGTTTCCTTTCGATGGACGGGTGGAATTTCTCGATCTCGAAAGCGCCGATCGCATTACGTTCGGTCAAACCGGAACGTTGGCGAAGGCCTACAAGGAGAAGTTTGCAGCTCACCGGAGCGCGCTAGAAAGTCTTGCACAAAAGTCCGGCTGGACATTTCTGGCGCATCGGACTGACCGCTCACCCCAAACCGCGCTGCTCGCTCTCTTCACTGCGCTCGGCGATATGCGCGCCTGGAAAGCCTGACCATGGGCGCGCTCAGTTTTACATCTCCGCTCATCCTGATTGCGCTCGGCGCGCTGCCGCTCATCTGGCTGCTATTGCGCGCAACACCGCCCTCGCCCAAGCGCGAGCGCTTTCCCGCATTCATCATTTTGCGACAACTCCGAAATGAAGAGGAAACGCCGGATCGGACACCGTGGTGGCTTTTGCTGTTGAGGCTCTTTCTCACGGCGCTGATCATTCTTGCTCTGGCGGGGCCCGTGTTGAATGCGCCAGCGCCAGGCCAGCATGCGGGCCCTTTGCTTCTGGTGGTTGATGACGGCTGGGCCGCTGCACAGCATTGGCAAACCCGGCGCGATGCCATGCGCGAAGCCGCTGCGGAAGCGACGCAATCGGATCGGCAAGTCTTTGTGCTTTCCACAACGCCGCAGACTACGCCTGCTCCCATGGAACCCATGAGCGGCGAGGCTGCGGGCGCATTAGCCGACTCTTGGGCGCCCGCTCCGTTCGACACCGATCGCGCTGGCGCCGCCGAACGCCTTTCCGAACTCGATCGATATTTCGCCTCTGGCGCTGAAGTCCGCTGGATATCAGACGGCGTCTCCAGTCACGGAGACACTTCCCTCGCAACGGCACTTACAGACCGCGGCGACGTCACGTTGTTAATTGACGCAAGGGCGCCGAAATATCTGCTGCGCCCCCTGCCGCTGACTGGAGAGGACATTGCCTACCGCGTGGAACGGCTCGCCGCCGATGCGCAAGCGGAAGGCGTCGTCGTCGCAATAGCGCGCGACGGCCGCGAACTAGCGCGCGCCGAATTCGAATTCGCTCCGCAAGAGCTCCACCGCGACGTCACGCTCAACCTCCCCTTGGCGCTGGCGAATGAAATGTCCGTGGTACGATTGCAGGGCGTTTCTTCCGCCGGCGCCGTGCATCTCATCGATGCGCGGGACAGGCGCGCGCTGATCGGCCTTGCGCGTAATTCGCAAACCCCGCGTGATGAACTGTTGACTGGCGATCACTACATCAAGCAAGCGCTCAAACCCTACGCAGCGTTTCTCGATGACGACCTCACAGCACTGATCGACTCTGACGCTTCGGTGATTGTCCTCGACGATGTCGGACGCCTACGGGCTGGCGAACGCGATGCGCTTGCCGCGTGGGTGGACCGTGGCGGCGTCTTGATCCGCTTTGCCGGTCCAGTTCTGGCCGAGGCCGCGCAGGACGGATCGCCTGAATTGACCCCCGCGCCGCTACGCGGCGGCGGCCGGGCTTTCGGCGGGGCTCTTACCTGGGACACGCCTCAACGCCTTGATGCGTTTGGCGCGGAAAGCCCCTTCGCAGGTTTGCCCATTCCGGACGATGTACTGATACGGCGGCAGGTGCTAGCCGAACCCGGTGGCGAAACCACAACCCGAACCTGGGCGCGGCTTGCGGACGGTACGCCGCTCGTGACTGGCGTTCGCGAAGGCGCTGGCGTGATCGCACTTTTCCATGTGACAGCGACGCCTGAATGGTCCGACTTGCCGCTTTCGGGATTGTTTATCGAAATGCTTCGCCGGCTGACGTTTTTATCATCGCTCGGACCGGAAGCCGCCGAAGACGGAGAAGACACGCGGTATGCGCCGCTTCGGGCCCTCACTGGCGAAGGTCGCTTGACGCGACCAGACGCCACTGCTGCGGCGCTCACCGCAGATCAGCTAAGCCAGCCGTCCTCGCCCGAGCGCCGCCCCGGCTTTTACGGTGCGCCTGAGGCGTCGTTGGCGCTCAATGCCGTGAACGCAACCACGCAATTCGCGCCCATATCCATTCCAGGCCTTAACGCGACGCCTTACGTGTCCACCCCACCAGTTTCACTAAGGCCACCCTTGTTGGTTGTGGCGCTGTTGATCTTGCTGATCGACGGCGCCTTAGCGCTGCTGCTCAGCGGCCGCTTGCGTTGGCGCGCCGCCGCCGCAGCCCTTGCGATCACAGTCGCCATCGCGCCGCTGCCGGCGGATCGGGCATTCGCTCAACCTCTCGACCCCGCAATCGAAGCCAAAACAGCCGAGGCGGCGCTGACCACGCGGCTCGCCTTCATCGCTTCAGGAGATCCCGCTATCGACCGGCTCGCCGAACAGGGTCTCGCCGCCCTGAGCCGCGAACTGTACAGGCGGACGGCGGTCGAGCCCGCACCACCGGAGCGGATCGATCCAGATACAGATGATCTTGCCGTCTATTCATTCCTGTACTGGCCAGTGGACCCAGCAGCCGCCACTCCGTCTGACGCGGCGCTGGCCAATATCGAAAACTTCATGCATTTCGGCGGACTGCTGCTGATCGACACACGCGACGATGAACGCGCCGTGGGCGCAGGCTCAACGCCCGAAGGTCAAGCGCTCCAGCGCATTCTCGGCGCGCTCGACATACCGCCCTTGACGCCAGTCGATGACCAACACGTATTGTCGCGATCATTCTATCTGCTGAACAGCCTTTATGGCCGAACCAACAACAACCCGGTCTGGGTGGAGGCGGATTCCAGCGGCTCCAACGATGACGTCACCTCCATCATTATCGGCGGCCGCGACTGGGCCGGCGCCTGGGCGGCGGACAGTTTTGGTCGGCCGGTAAAACCCATGGGCGCTGGCGGACCGCGCGCGCGCGAACTCGCTTATCGCGCCGGCGTCAACATGGTCATGGTCGCCTTTACCGGAAACTATAAATCAGATCAGGTGCACACGCCGATCCTCCTGGAGCGACTCGGCAAGTGATAGAGCTTCCTTTCAACATCATTCTCAGTCCTTTGCTGCCGACTTGGGCGATGATCGCGGCGCTGTTTGCCGGCGCAGTCTTTTCGCTGCTGTCGATCGCGCGACATTGGCGCAGCGGCATCGCGCGGATGTTAGCGGTGTTTTGCCTTCTGTTGCTTCTCGCGAACCCAATGTCGCGTGAAGCGGTGACGACCCCGCTCAATGACATCGCCTTGATCGTCATTGACGAAAGCGCCAGCCAGAGACTCGACAATCGTGACGAGGTCTCGGTCGACGCCGCTGAAAAGTTAAAAGCGCGCATAGACGCAATGGGCGGCGTCGACGTGGAAACTGTCCGCTTTGCCGGCGAAGAAGAAACCCGCACCGTCAATGCGGTGCGGCAGGCGGTAGCCGACACGCCGCGCGCACGGCTGGCCGGCGTTTTTGTCATTACTGACGGTCAGACCGCTGACAAGAACGAAGCTGCCTTGCCGCTCAATATCGATGCGCCAGTTCACCTGCTGACGACTGGACCTGCTGATGAATCCGACCGCAAGATCACACTCGTCAATGCGCCACGCTATGGCATCGTCCGGCAGTCCGTACGCGTTAGTTTCCGCATAGATGACTTGGGGCCAAACGAAGTCGCACTGACCGACTCAGAACCCGCAATGGTGATCTTGCGCATGGGCGGCGAAGAAGTGCTGCGCGAAGCCGTGCCCATCGGGGCAGAGGCCGGGTTCGATGTACCGCTCAATCGTCCCGGCCAGACGATTGTGGAACTGGAAGTCGAAGAACGATTGGGCGAGCTTTCCATCCGCAATAATATCGCGGTGTTGCCGATCACCGCAGTACGCGACCGACTTCGCGTTTTGCTCATTTCCGGCGAACCGCATCCCGGCGAACGCGTGTGGCGAAACCTGCTGAAGTCCGATCCCGCAGTCGATCTTGTTCACTTCACCATCTTGCGGCCCATCGACAAGAATGACGGCACGCCGGTTGATGAGCTCGCACTTATTCCTTTCCCGCAGGATGAACTCTTCATCGACAAGCTCGGCGAATTCGATCTCTTGATTTTCGACCGTTACGCGTATCGAGGCGTCTTGTCGTCATTTCACTTCGACAATATCGCCCGCTTTGTTGACGATGGCGGCGCCGTGCTGATCGCATCGGGTCCGGAATATAACGGCCCCCTTAGTCTCGCCAATCGACGCAATCTTTCATTCATCCTCCCCGCCCTGCCCGGTGGGCGCGCACTCGAACAGGCCTTCCGCCCGCACATCACCGAGCTCGGACAGCGCCATCCGGTGACGGCGGGTCTTCCCGACGCAGATATCTGGGGCCGCTGGCTCCGCGTTATGCCGGTCGCACAGACCAGGGGCGAAACGCTCATGAGCGGGCCCGGTGACGCACCGCTTCTTATCCTGGATCGCATCGGTGAAGGGCGGGTCGGACTTTTCCTTTCTGATCATGTCTGGTTATGGGCGCGCGGATTTGACGGCGGCGGTCCGCATGCGGAACTCCTTCGCCGCATCGCTCATTGGCTGATGAAAGAGCCGGAGCTGGAAGAAGAAGCCCTGGCGTTGCACGTCGAAGGGGGCGACCTTGTTGTCGAGCGAAGAACGCTGTCTGACGAGGCGCCGGACGTAACACTGACCAACCCGGAAGGCGATGTTGTTGATTTGACGATGAACGAAGGCGCGCCCGGATTGTTCACCGCGCGCCTCGATCGACCGCAACGTGGGCTATACAGGGCCGCTTCCGGCGACCTTTTCGCCATCGGCGTTGTCGGGCTCGAGGCGGCGCCCGAGTTTCAAGATGTCGTATCAACCAGCGCGGCTCTGCAACCGATTGCAGAGACGACCCGCGGCGGCGTCTTCGCGATTCGGAGAAGCAATATCGCAGACCTTCCTGAGCTGCGAAGAGTGCGCGGAGACAACGCCGCCCGAGCCGGAGCAAACTGGGCCGGATTGCTTGAGCGCAATGCCGAGCAAATCGACAACGTCAAGGATGCGCCATTGGCGCCGGCGATTGTCTGGCTGCTGCTGATCGGTCTCCTGCTGCTTGCAGCCTGGGCGATTGAAGGCGGGCGTTTTGCGCGCAAACGCCAACAAGGTTAATCGATATCAACCCTGACAACCTTTCATAAATTTTGGATAATAGTTTAACGGCGCTGAAAATCCCCGGTCCTATCGTGCACCTTGTTCATTTGCACATTAAGGAGCATTCGCGTGGCGTTTGCAGCAAACAAAAATCAGCGTAGCGAAGCCGCAAAGCGGCGCAGCCCGCTTGCCGGTTGGCTGGGCAAGAAGGCCCCTGTCACGGACGAAGAAATGCCGGCGATGGATGTCGCGGGTGGCCTCGACCGCGCTATGCGAAACCGGCATGCCATTATCGAAGAGCCGGATCCCGAAACGCGCGAAAACCCCGTGCGCGACGCGCTCACCGCGATCGAAGCCGCGCTCTACGCCATAGACCGCGTGCGCGACATCCTTGAGCAAGCGTGCGAAGTGGCGATCTCAGCCAAAGATGTGGGCGAAGTCGGCGGACGAGCGCTGCTTGCTGAGAGCTACGACGAACTGCGCCTGTCAATTAATGAGGCCCTCGACAAAATCGATCCGCGCGCAGCCGTGCTGATCGGCAAGGGACAACGCCATATCGACGTGCTGCTTGGCGGACGCACTAAATATTCGGTGTCGCCGATCCGTCTCGATGTCAGTGAGAAGGGTCTCGACTTGCCGCCGCCGGTGGACGCATTTTCTTCATATGAGGAGATCGACAATGTGTTGGCGCAATTGGATCTGGCGCTCGGGCGCGCCGACCGCGCCGCCGCCAGTTATTGTCGGGATGCGCAATATCTGATCGCCAGAATGAAAGCCGACATCGCGGCGAACGCTGCCTAAACTGGATAAGAGCAGGTCTCGCCGACGGAGGGGCGAGAGACGCGCACTTCCACCAGGCCGGGGAACTGCGGTTTGAGCTTGGCCGCAGCCCAACGGCAGATATTTTCGAGTGTAGGACGCTCCAGTCCCTCGACCTCATTCAACAGGCGATGATCGAGCGCATCGTGCAACGCCTGAAGCGCGTCGCCAACGTCGCCGAAATCCACCACCCAACCGGTTTCAGCCTGCGGCTCGCCCTCGATCACCACCTCGAGCAGGAATGAATGCCCGTGCAGGCGCGCATAGGGGCGCGCATTTGGGTCGTGGTCCAGATAGTGCGCGGCGTCGAAACTCATCGACTTGACGATGCGCATGGCGGCGATCCTTTTTATCGTTCCGCTCGGCGGCCTACGGAATGCCCAGCAATTTGTGGGTCTGCAGGCTGAGGCGCCATTGCGGATGCTGGCGGCAATATTCCACGGCGGCGGCGGTCTCCGCCTCGCGCGAGGGCCCGTCCATAGGCTGCAAAAAGAAAAAGTCAAATGCGAGGCCTTCAAACGCCTCCGGCGGCGCATCGGATTGTTGGTAAACGAGCTTCAGTTCGTTGCCAGATCGCTGCGCCAGCGGCGCCGTCGATTTCGGGCTCACACAGATCCAGTCAATGCCCGGCGGCGCGGCAATAGTCCCGTTGGTCTCGACAGCAATTTCAAACCCCGCATCGTGCAAGGCATCGATCAGCGGTTCGTCGAGCTGCAAGAGGGGTTCGCCGCCAGTACACACCACATAAGGCCGCCCGCTCAGGCGCCCTTTCGGCCACGCTTCAGACACGGCCTCAGCCAGCGCGTCTGGCGTTGCAAACTTGCCGCCGCCCTCGCCATCGACGCCGACAAAATCCGTATCGCAGAATTTACAGGTGGCGCCGGCCCGGTCGCGCTCCAGCCCCGACCAAAGATTGCAGCCCGCAAAGCGCAGGAACACCGCCGACCGGCCGCTCTGCGCGCCCTCGCCTTGCAATGTGTAGAAGAGTTCCTTGACGGCGTAAGTCATGGTGCGGGTTTTAGGGGAAAGTCACTGCGCCTCATAGAGGAAGTCGCGCCGGTCTTTTCGCCCTACTTGATTTGATTGACCGCCTTGCTCAGCAGCTTGAGACGGCCATTGGCGCGTTTGATCGCGTCATCGAGCTTTTGTAGGCTTTCAGCAACTTCTTCGGCGTCCGCTTCATCTTCGGCGAGCAGGTCCCTCGCCGCCTGGAGTTCTGCGGCGATCGCCGTCAGGCCATCATCGCCAGGACGCAGGCGCGGCCGCTGCGGGAGTTCCCCTTTGCCGCCCTTGGCCATAATGCTTCCAAGCACCGCGCCGAGAAGAAAACTCGCAAGCGCAAGCGGCCAACCGGAGGCGATCATTTGTGTCAGCGCTTGCATGTCCATCGCACATTAACCCTCACGCGCGCGCAGATCATCCTAAAACACGCGAGTGCGAAATTTCATTCCGGGTCAGTTAAAGCAAATGACGGGCCAAGCCTGTCTCAGAATAGAAAAACCGCCCATATCAACTATGGGCGGTCTCGGTGTTTGGTTAACTCGAGAAGCAGGATTTAGCGCGGCGCCATGACCATGACGATTTGGCGGCCTTCAAATTTGGGAAACTGCTCGACTTTCGCCAACTCTTCGAAGTCATCTTGCACACGCTTCAGCAGATCTGATCCGCGCTCCTGGTGCGCCATTTCACGCCCGCGGAACCGCAACGTCACCTTGACCTTGTCACCCTCTTCGAAAAAGCGTCGCATCGCCTTGACCTTAACTTCGTAGTCATGGTCATCGATGTTCGGCCGCATCTTGATCTCTTTGATCTCGACGATCTTCTGCTTTTTCTTGGCCTCAGCCTTTTTCTTTTGCTGCTGATACTTGAACTTGCCGTAATCGAGAATCTTGCACACAGGCGGCGCCGTTCCTGGCGACACTTCGACAAGGTCAAGACCGGCTTCAGCGGCGATGGCGATGGCTTCAGGGGTTTTCACGACTCCGCGCTTTTCACCATGATGGTCTATCAGGAGGACTTGCGGGACGTCGATTTCGTCATTGATGCGCGGCCCGTCGTTCTTGGACGGTGCGGCGTTAAAGGGTCTGCGTGCTATGGACTTCTCTCCATTGGTTGCTAACAAAAATGTTCTGAGGCCATTTCCGTGAGAAACGGTTAACCGTAATCCCGAAATGCGACAGAGGGGCGGATATATAAGGCTTTCGGCCCATCAATCAACGGGGCCCGAACGCCGGCTGGTGCGAAGAGCGGCGGTCAACGGATCTGCGCCGCTCTGGGCGCGCCATGCCCATGATCGATGAGGCCCATATTGTTCAGCGTACGCCAAACGAATGCGGGGTCGACGTCGGCCAATCCGCTGCCTCGTTCCGGCGGCGCGGTCATGGTGACAATGTGACGGCCTTCGGCTGAGAAGGGATGCTTTGCCGAACAGATTACGACGCCTTCACAGCCCACGCTGAGCGCCAGCTGAAGTTCTTCAGCGCAATCACTGACAAAGAAAGCAGCTTCCTGGGCCAGCGCGGCGAGCTGCAAGTGGTCGGTCTTGCCCGTGAGATCGACGAGTTGCGGCGCTTCATGAGCGATTTCATCACCGAAATGGTGAAGCGCCTTGGACCCGGCCAAGACCGGCATGATCCCGGCCTGGCTCATTTCCCGGGCGAGGCCCGCGTAGCCCGCAGCCGACCATCGTCCGGCCTCCCCCTCGCCCGGAAGGAGCAGCCCGAAGGCGCCCGATATTCCGTACCAGGAGGGCTGCATGTTGGCGCTGTCTTTGCGCGCCGTCACTGCCCAGCTTAGATTTGGAAGTTTATCATCGATTGACAAACCGGCGCTCATGGCGAGTTTGTCAAAATTTGGGGGAGTGACGGGTGCGCCCTTGCTCGCTTTTCCGGCAGGCTCTGCAGAGAACCACTTCGGCCCGAATGGACCTAGCGAGGCTTTCAGCCGGCGCGCGGATTCATTGCCGCACAGGTCGTAGACACGTTCGAACTTGGAGGTCTTCAGCTGCCGCACAAAATCCTTGCGTGCTTCCGCATCTTTAAGGTTAGGCAGGGCCGCGACTTGATCGAAATACGGCGAGGCGCGCGCGATGCGCTGAAGGCCCGGCGTGGTCAGCAAGCTGATCTTCGCTTTCGCGTGAGTATTGCGAATTGCTTCAAATGCCGCGTCGGCCGCCACAAAAGCGGTCAGACCGTCGGTTTTCACAACCAGAATATTGTCCTGCTTACGCCCTAACATGCCGCCCCATTACGCCCGATCCGCCAACAACCCACGATACACGCCCAAAGTCGCATCGCACATGGCCGCGGAAGAAAAAAGACTGGCCACCCGCTCGCGAGCATTTTCGCCCATGACCGTGCGCGCTGTCTCGCCCATATCGACCACGTCCGTTATTGCGCCGGCCAGCGCCTCAACATCGCCCGGCGCGGTCAGATAGCCGGTCTTGCCGTGAACCACAGTTTCGAGCGCGCCGCCATGGTTGGTTGCGATCACTGGTTTTTCCATCGCGCCTGCCTCGACCGCCACCCGGCCGAAAGCCTCGGGAGTCGCCGACGGCGCGAGCACCGCGTCCGCCCAAGCATAGGCGGCCGGCATGTCAGCGCAATCGCCAACCAGATGGACCATGTCGCGAACCCCACATTCGTCAATGACCGCACGCAGCCGCCGTTCATACGCCTGGCGGCCTTGCGCACCCCCGCAAAAAACTAGCGATAAAGCGGGGTTTTGGCCAGTCTCCCCACGCCCGCGCAGCGTGTGTTTTACGGCGGCGACCGCTTCAATCGCAGACTCATGCCCCTTCCATGGCGTCAAACGAGCCGGCAGCAGCAGCCGAAATCCCTGTTTTTCCCCAAGCCCCCATGTCGCCGTCAGCGCATTAACCCTGTCTGCGGAAACCTTTTTCGGATCAAAGAGTTCTATATCGACGCCGCGTGGGATAATCGCGATCCGCCCGGGTTCGGCGCCGCCAAGGGACGTAATCCTGTCCGCAGTAAACCGGGAGTTTGCAATGACTCTATCCGCCCGCAACATGGATGAATTGTAAAATCGTTTGACCGGTCCGGCCGCCGAATACGCGCCGTGATAGGTCGTAACGAACAAGGTTCCAGTCTTTCGAGCAGCGAAATAGGCGCTCCAGGCGGGTGCGCGCGACCGGGCGTGAATGATGTCGACATTCTCGCGCTCGATGATCTCGGCCAGGCGCGCGGCATTCGCCCAAATGGTCAGCGGGTTTTTTGAAGCCGCCCGCCCGCGAATGGTTTCGCCGCCTACGTTCTGGATGGCCTGCTCCAATCGCCCGCCTTCGCTGAAGACGAGCGCCCTGCCGCCGCTCCGCACGACCGCCTCGGCGATCTCGAGCGTGGTCCGTTCGGCGCCCCCGGCATTGAGGCGCGGCACGACCTGCAGAACAGTTTTTTCAAAGCGGTCCATGACGGCAATCATAAGCGTGTTCTCGAGCGCGCAAAGCAATAACCAGCACGCTATCGCTCGACCGATTGACGGCGCAAGCCGCTCCACGGCATGAAAAGCCATGAGCCGCAACACCCAACATCCGAAACCATGGCCCAAAGGCGCGGTGATCTATCAGATCTACCCGCGCAGCTTTCTGGACTCTAACGGCGACGGTGTCGGCGACCTCAAGGGCATTACCGCGAAGCTTGATTATGTGGCCAAGCTCGGCGTTGACGGTGTCTGGCTATCGCCCTTCTTCACATCGCCCATGCGCGATTTCGGATATGACGTCGCTGACTATTGCGACGTTGATCCGGTGTTTGGATCACTCGATGATTTCGATGCGCTTATCGAAAGGGCGCATGAACTCGATCTGAAAGTGACTATTGATCAGGTCTACTCGCACACATCCGATCAACATCCCTGGTTTGCCGAGAGCCGCCTAGATCGCACCAATCCCAAAGCCGATTGGTATGTGTGGGCAGATCCGAAACCGGACGGCGCGCCGCCGAACAACTGGATGTCGGTGTTTGGCGGCGTGTCATGGGAATATGACGCGCGGCGCGGGCAGTATTATCTGCATAACTTTCTGACCAGTCAGCCAGACCTCAACCTGCACAATCTCGCCGTGCAGGACGTGCTGCTGGACGTAACGCGTTTCTGGCTTGATCGCGGCGTCGACGGATTTCGGCTGGATGCGCTCAATTTCGCCATGCACGACCCGCAATTACGCGATAACCCACCTGCAAACATTGAAAAACTCGCGCCGAAGAGAACATTCGATTTTCAGCAACATATCTACAATCAGTCTCACGCTGATATCCCCAAATTCTTGCGGCGGATCCGCAACGTCACCAACGAATACAAAAACATATTCACCGTGGCAGAGGTTGTCGGACCAAATGCGCATCGTGAAATGAAAGCCTTTACCGAAGGCGATGCGCATCTCACCACCGCCTACAATTTTGATTTTCTCTATGCAGACAAAATGACGCCAAAGGTAATCGAAAGATCACTTTCGGCCTGGCCCGGCGGCGTCGAGGAAGCATTTCCATCCTGGGCGTTTTCCAATCATGACGCGCCGCGTTGCATCTCACGATGGGCCGGAGACGTCGATGCCGCACGGGCCGCAAAACTCTATCTGCTCCTGCTCGCGACGTTGCGCGGCGAGATCTTCATGTATCAGGGCGAAGAGCTGGGGCTGCCGCAAGCCGATGTGGCGTTTGAAGACTTGCAGGACCCTGAAGCCATCGCCAACTGGCCGGCGACACTCGGACGCGATGGCGCACGAACGCCGATGCCGTGGGTCACATCACTCGCCAATGCTGGGTTTTCCGCTACGAAGCCGTGGCTCCCTGTCGATCCCCGCCATGTTTCGCTGGCCGTAGACGCGCAGGAAGCCAACCGGCAATCTGTGCTGCATTTTGCGCGGGCCGCCATCGCCCAGCGGCGCGCCTTGCCCGCATTGCGCGAAGGCGGCATCAACTTTCTTGAGGCGCCGGACGGCGTACTCGCGTTCACCCGCGCTTCAGGCAAAGCCCAGTTGCTGTGCGTCTACAATTTGCAGCAAAAAAATGTCTCAGCTGGCGATTTATCGAAGATGGCTGTTGAGCTGAAACTTTCGACTGAAAGTAATTCGTCAACAATTCCGGATATCCTTCCCTCTTTCTCGGGATTTGTCGCGGAAATGAATGCGTAGGAGTTGGCGGCGGCGACGATTGACGCCATAAAACCGGGCGGTTGTACGCGGTCCGAAAAAATCGTCTGTCCATCGAAGAAAGAACGGTCGTTGAAGAAAGCACTCATCACAGGCGCCGCTGGATTTATCGGCTTCCACGCAGCCAAGCGACTCAGCAATGCCGGCTGGGCGGTCACCGGCGCCGATAATTTCAATGACTACTACAACCCAGCGCTGAAGCGCGCACGTGTCGCGAAGCTTGGCGACGCTGTTAAGGTCCACGAAATCGACGTCGCTGAGCCGTCCGCTTTTTCCGAGTTGGTTCAAGATGTGGATCCTGACATTGTGATCCACTTGGCGGCGCAAGCGGGCGTTCGCTATTCAATCGATCATCCGCACGCTTATGCGCACTCCAATTTGAGTGGGCATTTGTCCGTACTGGAAGGTTGCAGACACGCAAAAAACCTCTCGCACCTGATCTACGCGTCATCAAGTTCGGTGTATGGCGGCAATCAGAAAACGCCGTTCAGCGAGAGCGATCCCGTCGATAATCCGGTTTCACTATATGCGGCCACCAAACGCTCCGATGAACTGATGAGCGCAACATACGCGCACCTCTATGGGATCAAGCAGGTTGGCCTGCGGTTTTTTACGGTGTACGGCCCGTGGGGCCGTCCGGATATGGCGTATTGGACTTTTACCGACAAAATTTTGAAAGACGAGGCAATCCCGGTTTTCAATCACGGAAAGATGCGCCGTGACTTCACCTATATCGATGATGTCACCGCCTGCATTGAACGAATTGCAAATACGCCGCCCTCATTCGAACCAAATGAACGTCCGCACCGGCTTTACAATATCGGAAACCATACGCCCGTTGAGTTGCTGGACTTCATCGGGACGCTTGAAAAATCCATCGGTAAGGTAGCGACCAAGGAAATGTTGCCGATGCAGCCCGGCGACGTTGTCGAAACCTACGCGGATGTTGCGCGGCTTTCCAAGGACTATGGGTTCAATCCATCCACGCCGATCTCGGAAGGGTTGAAAGCCTTTGTGGAATGGCGACGCGCAAACCCAAGTTTTTAAGGCGTTGAATCGCCCATCCACTGGCCTTTCCGACTGAGCCGTAATAGACTGAAAAACAAGGGAATTTATAGCCCTTGAGAATGCGGTCATTCCCGGAACGGTCAGGCTTTTCATGTCTTCAACTTACGACGCGATCATCATTGGCGGCGGTCATAACGGTCTTGTTTGCGGCTTCTATCTTGCCAAGGCGGGGCACAAGGTTCTGATCCTCGAACGCCGCGACATTGTCGGCGGCGCGGCGGTGACGGAAGAATTTCATCCGGGCTTCCGCAACTCTGTCGCTAGCTATTCGGTGAGCTTGCTCAATCCGAAAATCATCGCCGACATGGAACTGGCGCGCCATCGCCTGAAAGTCATCCTCAGGCCAATGTCGTATTTCGCGCCGACGCTTGACGGAAAGAGTCTTCTGCTCGGCCGCGACAGCGGGGAGAACATAGAGACCATCCGCAAGCTGTCGCCAAAGGATGCAGCCGCCTACCCCGCCTATAATGATCGCCTCGACAAGCTGGTCAATCTCTTCCGCTCAACCTTGATGGAAACTCCTCCCAATCTCGGCGGCGGCGTGCGTCATATGTTCAGCGCTGCGATGCTCGCCAAACGCGCACACAAACTGGGCATTGAAGGCCAGCGCGATCTCATTGATCTCTTCGGCAAGAGCGCTGGCGAAATTCTCGACAACTGGTTCGAACTTGATTCGATCAAGGGCATACTCGGATTTGACGCGATCACGGGCGCCTATTGCAGCCCCTACACGCCGGGCTCCGCCTATGTCCTTCTCCATCACGTCTTCGGCGAGGTGAATGGCGTAAAGGGCGCATGGGGCCATGCCATTGGCGGCATGGGCGCGATCACACAAGCGATGGCGTCTGCTGCGGCGGAAGCGGGTGCGGAAATCCGGCTCAATGCTGCGGTGAAAGAAATCATCCTCGAAAATGATCACGCCGTTGGCGTCGTGCTCGACGACGGAACGCCGATCCGCGCCAAGGCGGTGTCATCGAACATCCATCCTCAGCTTCTCTTCGGCAAGCTGATCCCTGAGGACGCACTGCCTGCCGAATTCGCCGAGCGTATCCGCAACTGGCGGTCGGGCTCCGGCGTTTTCCGCATGAATGTGGCGCTGTCGGAACTGCCGAACTTTACGGCGCGACCCTCTGCTGAAGTACAACTGCATCACAAGGCGAGCGTGATGATCGCGCCGAGCCTCGAATATCTCGACACCGCCTATACCGATGCGCGCCGCACCGGCTGGGCGAAAAAGCCGGTCATCGAAATGCATATTCCGAGCACCTATGATGACACGCTTGCGCCGCAAGGCCAGCATGTGGCCAATCTTTTCTGCCAGCATTTCGCGCCGGAACTGCCCGATGGAAAAAGCTGGGACGATCACCGCGAAGACGTCGCCAATGTCGTCATCAATACGATCAACGACTATGCGCCCAACTTCAAATCCTCGGTGATCGGCAAGATGGCGCTGACGCCGCTCGACTTGGAACGCAAACTTGCCCTCGTCAGCGGCGATATCTTTCACGGGCAATTGGGCATCGACCAGTTGTTCAGCGCGCGCCCCGTCCTCGGTTACGCCGATTATCGCGCACCGTTCAAAGGGCTTTACATGTGCGGCTCGTCGACCCATCCCGGCGGCGGCGTCACCGGACTGCCCGGCCACAATGCAGCGCGGGAAATCCTTCGCGATATCGGCAAGGGACGCGCACCGGCGCGCGCTGCGGCGCTTTGACATTTGTCCGGCATATTCTGTTAGCCTTTGCGCTGCTCATTGGAACGCAGGCGCAGGCAGCGATCGAGCTTGACCGTGTGCGCGTCACCCATCTCGACAACGGGCTGACTCTGCTCATTCTCGAAGACCACTCTCTCCCCGTGGTCAGCGTGCAGATGGCGTACAAGACCGGCGGGCGTGACGATCCGGAAGGACGCATGGGGCTCGCACATTTTTTCGAGCATATGGCGTTTCGCTCGTCGAAAAACTTCCCGGATACGGGCTTGGTCAGCAATATCTACGCAGCCGGCGGCGAATGGCATGGCTATACCTGGATCGACACGATCACGTTTTTTGCGACGGCACCGAAAGACGATCTCGACCTGCTTTTGCGCATCGAAGCCGACCGCCTCGGGCGGCTGGACCTCGACCCGGACGACGTTGCGGCGGAAACCGGCGCGGTCATCGCCGAGATGAACAGCTACGCCAATGATCCCGCGACGGTCTTGTTCGATGCGACGCTTGCCGCCGCGTTCGACGTGCATCCCTATCGCAAGAACACTATCGGCTATGAAGACGATGTCAGCGCCATCACCCATGCTGACATTGTCGAGTTCTACGACAAGCGCATCGGGCCGAAGACCGCCGTACTCGCTATCGCCGGTGATATCGACGCGGATGCTGTTGAAGCGCGTGTGAAAAGGCTCTTCGGAAAATTCAAAGGCAAGGCCGAGCCGGTGCTGCCACCTGACAGCGAACCGAAGTTCGCGGCCGAAAAACGCGTGCGGCTCGATGGCGCGGCGGCGAACAAACTTTTCCGCATCGCCTATCCGGCGCCGGCTGCGTCAAGCGCGGACTATCCAGCGTTTCTGGTGCTGCAGGCGCTCGCCGGCGCCTCCAGCGGCGTTTCCTTCCTGCAGAATGACTGGGGCACGCCCGTCGCTGATGGCTCAGCGCTTGCCGGGATTACCGGCGACATGCGCACATGGTTCATTGCGACAGCACAGCCTTATGTGTTTCTGGTCGCCGGATCGGCGGGCGCGGATGCAGACGAAGCGAAAATCGAAACCGCAATCCAGCGCGCGCTGAACGGACTGGCGGCAAATGCGGTGAGTGAAGAACGTCTTGGCGCCGCCAAGGCCGAAGTTTTGCGCGAGCTGGTTTTTGATGTGGAGACTACCGAAGACGCCGCGCATCAGCTCGCCTATTTTGAGGCTATCGGCGCGCTGGATCAGTTGCTGACGCTGGAAGATTCCATCGCATCGGTCACCGCCGAAGACGTTCAACGCATCGCTAGTACCTATTTGCGCCAGAACCGCTGCACGGTTGGCTGGTTTGTTCCGACGAATGAGACCGCCTCGCCGCCGGCTGAACCTGTCGCCAGCCTGACCATCGCCGATGAGCGTCCCGGCGAGGCAGCACCGGCGAACAACTCTGCTCCGGCTTCGCAAACTACCAATAACGTTGCGGTCCGTTCCTCTTCCTTGTCGCCGACCGCCGCCATTAAAACTGTCCTCCCGGGCCACTATGAATGCACGCTTTGCGCCGCCAACGATCCGGCGCCGGGCATGACGTCGGTGTTAGTGAAGGGATTGAATACCGAGCTCGATAAACTGATCGCACAAACCCAAACTGCAATCGCCAGTGCAACTCCTCCAAATGAAACGACTGCAGACAGCAGCGATCCCGCAACGCGCCTTGAGCAAATTCTCGCCTCACGGTTTGAAATGACAAATTCAACTACGGCGCCCGCGCCTATATTCGCCGCGATTGCAGGCGATAGCGATGCACACTCCGCCGCCGAAAAACTCACCGCCGCCCTCGGCGCCCCACGACCGCTCAACCAGCAAACAAGCCTTCACCCATCCACTGGCGACATCACCGTTTCAATCCCGGAGGAAAAGGCGCAAGCCGCGCTCGGCTATATGGCCGCCGCGCCGGCGCGCAGTTCGCCGGACGCATTGGTTTGGGAAATGGCGCTTTACCTTTTCGCCCATGATTATGGCGGGCGGCTTGGCGACGAGGCCATCTCCAATCGCGGCCTCGCCTATTATATTGGCGCCGATTATCGCGGCGGGGCATTGGGCGACGGTCTCATCACCCTCGCCATCGGCGTCGATCCGGCCAAACAGGATGCGCTGGAAGTGCTCATCCGCGCCGAACTGGATCGCTTTGTCACGGAGCCACCGACCGAGGCCGAACTGGCCGAGGCGAAACGCCATCTGATCGGCCGCCGGATCAGCGCCGCCCAAAGCAATGAAGAGTTAACCGCGGCCCTTGCCGAGATATGGGCGAGCCATGGTATTATGGATGCGGAAGACTATGCGGCTGCGGTGAACGCAGTAACGCTGGACCAGCTTCACGAGATATTGCCCGCCTTCGCCGGCGGCGACATGATTACCATCAGGACCGGCGCCGGAACAGGCGCCAAGTAAGGGAGTACATAGTATGAGCACGACAGCAGAGCAAAGAGCGAAACCGGTGCTGGTCGCGGATGAGGACGCGCAGAGCCTTCCTGCCTGGCTCTATAATGATCAGGATTTCTTCGAGCTCGAACGCGAGAAAGTGTTCCTCCCTGCCTGGCATCTGGTCGGTCATGAAAGCGATCTCACCGAGATCGGCGATTACCTGACCTTCAAGATGTATAACGAGATCGCATTTGTCGTGCGCGGCAAGGACGGGGTTGTTCGCGGGTTTCACAATGTCTGCCGTCACCGCGCCGCGCGCATGGTCGACGGCGATCACGGCAATTGCGGCCGCAGCCTCACCTGCCCCTATCACGCCTGGACCTACCAGCTCGACGGCACGCTCTCCGGCGTTCCCTATCTCGAGCAGTATGAGAATTTCGACAAGGCCGATCACGGCCTGACGCCCGTCGAGACCGACAGCTTCGCCGGCTTTGTCTTCATCCGCTTCAAGCCCGGAGGGCCGTCTCTGAAAGAATATATGGCGCCAATCGCGGAAGAACTCGCGATTTACAAGACGGCGGAGATGAAGCCGTTGCGCAAGGTCGGCAATCGCATTCGCGAGGTGAACTGGAAAAACGCCACCGACAATTATGTGGACGCTCTGCATATCCGCGTCGCCCATGACGGACTGCATGGCCTGCTCGGCGATTCCTACCGCCTCACGATCGATCGCGGCGTGCACAAGATTTTCAGCGAAGTGAAGACCGGGCAGATGGCGTCATGGTCGAACAACGCCTACCGCAAGTTCCTGCCGCATGTGGATCATCTGCCGGAAGAACGTCAGCATATGTGGACCTACTATAAGCTGTGGCCGGGCCTGATGTTCGACGTCTATGCAGATCAGGTCGACTTCATGCAGTTCATTCCATTGACGCCAACCACATGCATATTGCGTGAGAGCGCTTATGCGCTGGAAGATGACCGACGCGAAATGAAAGCGGCGCGTTACCTAAACGGGCGCATCAACCGCAATGTCAATCTCGAAGACAAAGGATTGATCGAGCGCGTTCAGTCGGGCATGGGCTCGCAAAGCTTTGCGCAAGGCCCGCTCGGAAAATCTGAGATCTGCCTGCGCCACTTCGCCAAGCAGATGCGCGATACGATCCCCCTCGCCCGTTCGCGTGAAAAACCTTCGCAAGAAAAAATCGAGGAAGCGTTTAACAGCTAAGCCTTAACGGCGGCGCCTACGGGCGCCGCTTTCCTGTCGGGCACGAGCGCGATGCCAAAGAACGCATAGAGCACAGCGAGCAGCGGGTTCAGCATGTTCATGAATGCGTAAGGCAGATAGTCAAACGTCGCCACATTGAGCGCGCCGGCCATAAAGACGCCGCAGGTCGTCCACGGCACCAGCGCCGACGTCATGGTGCCCGCATCCTCGACTGTGCGCGAAAGATTGACCGGCGCGAGCCCGCGCTTTTGATACTCCTTCACATACATCCGGCCCGGAATAATGATCGCCATATATTGCGTGGCGGAAACGATGTTCATGAAGATCGAACTGAATACAGTCGCCGTGACGAGCGAGCCGACGCCCTTGATGTAACGCAAGAGTGGTGCAGTCAGACTCTCCAGCAACCCGGTCGCTTCCATGGCGGCGCCGAAACTCAGCGCTGCGATCACCATCCAGATGATCGTCATCATGCTCGACATGCCGCCGCGGGTTAACAGCCGGTCGAGTTCGGCCACGCCTAAATTGGATTGAAATCCCGTTGCTATTGATTGCCAGACTTTGAAAAGCGCCGCGGCGACCGGTAACTCACCGTTAGGG
Source organism: uncultured Caulobacterales bacterium (assembly GCA_964486635.1). Lineage (GTDB taxonomy): Bacteria > Pseudomonadota > Alphaproteobacteria > Caulobacterales > Parvularculaceae > Hyphococcus. The sequence continues at coordinate 36,410 of CAZAOB010000001.1, forward strand.
TCCGCAAATCCGCGCACAATATCGGGCTGCTGTAACACGGCGACAACGCCCCCCAGCAACGCACCGACCGCGATTGTCGGATAGGGTGGAAATTTCCGGATCGCCAAAACAAACACGGCGACAAGCGGCAGCATAGTCATCGGCCCGAGATCATAAGCCGCATCAAGCGTCGCCCGCGTCTGCGCGATCACTTCCACCGGCGCGGCCTCGCCGTTAAGGGTCAGAGAAAATCCGGCATAGATGATGACGGCAATGGTGAGCGCCGGAACCGTGGTCGTCAGCATATGACGCACATGGGTGAAGAGATCGACGCCGACCACAGCCGCAGCGAGATTCGTCGAGTCCGATAGCGGTGAAAGCTTGTCGCCGAAATAGGCGCCGCCAATGACCGCGCCCGCAGTGATTTCAGGCGACAGGCCCATAATGTCCGCTGCGCCCACAAGCGCGAGACCGACCGTCCCCGCCGTCGTCCATGACGAGCCGATGGAAACCGAAATGATCGCGCAGATGATCGCCGCCGCCGGATAGAACCACTGCGGTGAGATCAGCGACAGGCCGTAATAGATCATCGCCGGCGCTGTGCCCGACATCATCCAGCTGCCGATCAGCGCGCCGACAGCGAGAAGAATGAGCGACGCCGGGATCGCACGCGAAACGCCCTTGACCACCGCTTCTTCGAGCGCCGACCATGTCATGCCGTAACAAAGACCGATGATATTCGCAGCCGCCGCCGCAATCAGTAACACGATTTGCGCAGGACCGGCGGCGGACATGTCACCGAACAGCCAGACGGCGCAGCCCATCAGCCCGACCAGCACCAAGACCGGAATGACCGCGATAAAGAACGGGATGTTCTTTCCCATCAGCGCCGCTTCTCGAAGGCGCGGCGCGCGGCGGCGAGATTTTTCAACACCACGTCACGTTCTTCATCGGTATTGTAGTCACCGCTTTCTGCGGTGGCTTGAAGCTTTTCGATCCAGGCGATGAATTGTTCGGCGTCCTCGCGCGAGCGCACCGGCTTGCCGCCAATCGTCACATAGATCGGCGATGTTGTGGCGTAGGGATAATTGTCGAACACCAGCGGCGAAGCGCTTTTCGAATAGGCGCGCAAGGTCACCCAGGCGCTTTTGTCGAGCGTGATCTCGCCTTCAAACAGCGCAGCCTTGCGGTCTTCAGCAAGCGGGATGGTCTGCGCGACGTCGCCATTGACGATCACTTCGACCGCATCCACCGGCGCCAGTGAAGTCATCAACGCCTTGATCTGGAATGTCTGCGCGCCGCGCGGCTTGCGCAATTCTCCGCCCGGCCCTTCACCATCGAGGGTCAGGCTGACAAGCGGTCCGTTGGTGGCGAAGGAGTTCCCTGCTTTCAATCCAGCAAGCCAGTTTGCGGTTTCTTCGGCTGGATCTTTTGAATCCTCCGCGAAAACATAAGTCCGGTTCTGTCCCAGCGGCCCGCGCAGCGACGAATAGTTCGTCATGGCGTCGGTGCCTCCGGCGGCAGGAATGCGCAGGCCTGTGTTCAAGAGCTTGTGCCAGACGCTTTCCGTGGTCAGCGCATCGGCGAAAGCGGAGACCTCCAAATAATCGACCTTGCCGAGCACCGCGTCCACGGGCAGCGCATGGGTTAGGCGCCGGTCGGACAAGGGTTCGGGCGCTGGCGGATCGAAGGGATGAACATATCCGACCAGGGCGCCTTGAGCCCGCGCCAGATCGGCAACGGTCGAATTGTCCGGATAGAAACTATGCAGCGCAGTTTTTGGATAGGCGACATAATCGCCGAGCAGAAAGTGTTCATCAAGACCGAGCAGGCCCATATGGCCCCACAGGCTGGTGTGGAATTCCTGCGCGTGCAAGATCGTCGCCTTCGTTCCCGCCGGACTGATTGGTTCCGGCGTGAAATAGTCGACATCGGGAATGCGCTGTTCCTTGTTGACGAGAAGATTGAAGACGAGATCGAGGTTCTCCGCGTCAGCCTGCTTCGCCAGCTTCTCCGGCGTCATCCGGTACACGCCGCCATAATTCATGTGGACATGCACATCGCCGGAGCGCCAGCCGTCGAAGGCTTCGGCATCTTTGAGCCTTGAGAGCGTGATCGTTTCCGCCGCCGGTTGACCGCGCGCAATATCAGCCCTCACGCTGGCGGTTTCATATGCCATGCCGCGCCAGACGGTGATCTCTGCTTGGCCGATCGGCAGTAAAACCGTCGCCTCGCCACTTGAATGAAAATATCGCGGCTCGCTCGCTGATAGATCGCGATCGTAGTGATCGTCCGCATGGATCATTACGTCATCGGGCGCATAATAGCGCCCGTCAGGGCCGCGAATGGAGATGCGCGCGGGAACTTCGCCGCCCTTCTCATCGATAATGTTCAATGCAAGCGCGCCCATGGACTGCGCCGTATTGCGTCGATCGATCTTCAATGTCTGGCGGGCGCCGCCGACCACATCCTGAATGACGATCTCGCCAATGCCCGACTCATTTGAAATGTAAGCAATGCGTTTCGCGTCCGGCGACCAGCGCGCGCCATCAACGTCGAACTCGCCATAGGAGAACGCGAGCGGATAGTTGTGTTCGTCGGCATAAGTCATCCAGAGCTGGTGCCATTGCCGCCCGACAAATGATGAATAGGCGATGCGTTTGCCGTCCGGCGACCAGTCCGGTCGCATGCGCCACGCCGTCTCTTCATCGACAAGCAATTCGGCAAGCGCGCTCAAATCGACCCGCTGACGATAAAGCGAACCGGAACCGTAGCCCGCTTCCGGATTGGCGACGAACAAAAGGCTCTCGCCATCCGGCGACCATGACGGGCTTAATTCATGATCAATCTGCGAATAATAGTAGCGCGGCGTCTCGCTGGTGCGTTGCTCGCGCCAGCGCTTGCTCGTCCATTCGCCATCGTCAAGCGACGCGATGGCGATATGAAAATGCCCGGTCTCATCCGTTGTCACATAGGCGATGCGCTTGCCGTCCGGCGACCAGCGCGGATCGAGATTGACGGCGCCGTTCTGCGTGACGCTAGCTTCGCGCCCAGATCGAACATCGCGAATGACGATTTCGTATGCGTCGTTTTCATAACGTGTGAAAACCACCCGTTTCCCGTCCGCAGAGACGTCCGGCTGATAGTCATAGCCGGCGCCGGTCGTCAGCTGCGTCGCCGTTCCATCTCCGATGCGCTGGCGCCAGAGCCTGCCTTGCATCGAAAAAACGAGACTTTTGCCATCCGCGGTCCAGTCGAGTGACGAAGGCGTGCTGGTCAGATGCGGCACGTACATTTCGCGCCAGTAGTAATTGTGCGGAACCTTGACCTGCTTCATCACCGGCTCGCGCTCGCCTGCATGAACAACAGCAGGCGCAATCAAAACTGCGAGCGCGGCGAACAGGATGCGGATCATGAAGAGCCCTCCGATTTCTTGTCGTCATTGGAAGCGACGATGCGCGGCTTCCAGGCATGGTTCTCAGTGAGCCCCTCAAACGGCTCGCCCTCAAGCACGAAGATGCGGTCTTCGCGCGCTTCGCGAAAGCCGATGCGGCGATAAAACCGGATCGCAGCCGCGTTGGACCGATCCGCCGCAAGGCGCAGATACACCGCGCCGTCATTGCGGGCGCGTTTCAACACGGCGTTAATCAAGCGGCGGCCAACTCCGGCGCCTTGCTGATCCGGCGTCACATAGATATCCTGGATGTATACGCCACGGCGGCCGCGCCAGGTTGAAAACTCGGAGAAATATACAGCAAGCCCGACTGGCGCGCCTTTGAATTCCGCAATCAGGGCGCGAAAATCCGGATGCGGACCAAATCCATGCAGCCGCACTTCCTCGACAGATAAAACTTCGATGTCCGGTCGCCCTGTTTCCCGCGCCAGCGCAGCGATCATGTCTCGGATCGCTTCGGCGTCATCAGGCGCCGCTTCGCGGATGAGGATTTCCTTTGGCATAGATTAGAAGTTGACCTTGTTCCGGCCCTTCAAGGCAAGTAATCCGCGCGTTTCATCGGGGCTTGCAGCCTCGGCGCCCAACTCTTCCACGATACGGCGGATCTTTGCGACTTGCTGCGCATTCGACTCAGCGAGAACGCCCGGCGCAATCGTCAGGTTGTCCTCGAGCCCGACACGCACATTGCCGCCCATGATCGCGCCCATCGTCGCCATCGCCATTTGCTTTCCTCCAGCGGCCAGAACTGAGAAATGGTACCCATCAGGAAGAACGCGGTCGGCGCAACCTTTCATGGCCACGAGGTTCTCAACGCTGGCCCCCGCGCCGCCGAGTACGCCCATCACAAACTGCACATAGAGCGGCGCCTTGATCAGCCCGCGCTTCACATAATAACCCAGCGTTTCAACCTGTCCGAGGTCGTAGCACTCGAATTCAAACTTGGCGCCGCGCTGTCCGCCGAGATCTTCAACAATCGACTCAATATCTTCGAAGGAATTTTTGAAGACACGGCTGCGAGTCGCTGCAAGCAGCTCCGGCTCCCAATTGTGCTTCCACTCGTCATATTTATCGAGCATCGGGAACGTGCCGAAATTCATCGAGCCCATGTTCAAGGAACACATTTCCGGTGCGAACTCACGCGCAGGCGCGAGCCGCGTATCGAGCGGCATCACTGAACTGCCGCCGGTTGAAATGTTGATGATTGCGTCGGTTTCTTTCGCAATCTTTTTCAGAAACGGACGAAAGTGATCCGGATCGGCGGAGGGAGCGCCGGTCTCAGGGTCGCGCGCATGCAGATGGATGATCGCGGCCCCGGCCCGCGCCGCCTCAATGGAGGCTTCGGCGATCTCATCTGACGTGACGGGCAGAGAAGAACTCATGGTCGGCGTGTGGATCGAACCCGTCACCGCACAGGTAATGATCACCTTTCGGCCCGTCCCAGCCGCTGCATTTCCGCGATTTTCTGGCGCCCCAGCGCCATTTGGGGAGTTTTTCATATTGCCTGACCGCACCCTTTTCAGGCATTCTGTCAATCAATGAAGACGATTTCAATTATAGTGTGATGGAATGTTGATATGACGCCGACCCACGAACAGGACGCGGCCCAGCCCTCAAATGACCTCGCATGGCGGCTCGACTGGAATCTGCTTCGCTCCTTCATGGTGATCATGGAGGTGGGCAGCATCACTGAAGCGGCGCGGCGGCTGAAGCTAAAGCAGCCAACCGTTTCTAACGCACTGCGCCGCCTGGAGGAGACTCTCGGACGCCGCCTAATCGAACGCGGTCCACGTAGTTTTGAACCGACCGCTCATGGCCGCGCGCTGTACGATCAAGTCACGCAAATGTTCGGCTCGATTGAACGGTTAACCGCACTCCTCGAAGAAGAGATGGACGATGTTTCCGGGACGGTCGCGATCGCCATGGCGACCCATGTGACGACACCGCTCATCGATGAAACGCTCTCGGAGTTTCAGGCGCGTTACCCGGACACAACAATTTCAATCACAGTGAGCTCGAGCCGCAGCATCCTTGAATCCATTCACGCAAAACGCAGCGCGATTGGCATTTGTCTGGTGCGCGATCAGGAGCCCGGTCTCGAATACCATCACCTCTTCCGCGAGAGCTTTGGCTTCTTTTGCGGACCGACCCATCGGCTGTTCGGGCGCGGCGACATCAATCTCGAGGATCTTGAGGGTGAACGCAGCGTGTCCTTCGATACCGACCGGCTGGAGGATGTGCTGCGGCCCGTCGCCATGCTTCGTGAAAGCGCATCGTTTGCATCGCCGCCGGCCGGCATGTCGAACAATCTCGAAGAAGTGCGGCGCATGACGATCGCCGGACTTGGCATCGCCGCGTTGCCCATTCATGTCGTGGACCGGGACGTGAATGATGGGTTTCTCTGGCAGTTACCGCCCTACGAGAATTTGCCCGAAATCGATATTTACGCCGTCGTCAATCCGCAAACCCAGCTTAACCGCGCGGAACAGGAATTTGTCAGCATGCTGATCCGCAAGATCGAAGCGACGCCGCTAGAAGAACGCGTCTACGGCGCGGGCATCACAACGGGTATGCCCGCCTCCTCGCACGCATAACGCTGCGCACCGACATGACCAACGACGTCAATCGCATTTTTGACTGGTCGCCGCCGGCGCCGTCGCATTTGTTTTACCAATCGGGCGGACGGCGGCCTTTCATTTCACGCGCTGAGGGCGTTTACATCTGGGACACGGACGGCCGCCGCTTTCTCGATGGTTCATCTGGCGCCATGGTCTCCAATATCGGCCACGGCAATAAGCGCGTACTCGCCGCCATGCGCGAGCAGATGAATGCGACCACGTTCGGATATCGCCTGCATTTTGAAAACGAGCCAGCGGAGCGGCTTGCCTCGGCTTTATCCAACCTTTGCCCGCCCGGCCTTGATCGCGTGTTCTTCGCCTCCGGCGGATCTGAAGCCGTTGAAAGCTGCTTAAAGCTTGCGCGCCAATACGCCATCACGAAAGGCGACACCAAACGGACGCAAATCATCTCGCGCTATCCTTCTTATCACGGATCGACGTTCGGCGCGCTCGCGGTCACCGGATATGATCCGCTAAACGATCCTTTTTCGCCAATGATCAAAGCGATGCCGAAGATCCCGGCGCCGCGCACCTATCTCGACCGCGACAATCTCAGCGACGAAGCGCGGGGGCTCAAATACGCTGACATGCTGCGCGACAAGATCGAAGAGCTCGGCCCGGAAAATGTGCTGGCCTTCATCATGGAGCCGGTCGGCGGCGCCTCAACCGGCGCGCTGGTGGCGCCCGACAGCTATTACCAGCGCATTCGCGAAATTTGCGACCAATATGGCGTTCTCCTGATCTATGATGAGGTGATGAGCGGTGTTGGCCGCACGGGCGCCTTCCTCGCCGCCGAGCATTGGAAACAAAAGCCGGATATCATCGCTCTCGCGAAAGGCCTCGGCGCCGGATACATTCCTTTGGGCGCCATGATCGCGCGGCGCGAGATTGTCGACGCTGTGGTCGGCGCCGGCGGCTTCATGCACGGCTATACCTATGCCGGCAACCCCCTCGCTTGCGCCGCCGGTCTCGCCGTGCTGCACGAAATCATCGACCAGAACATGATGGCGAACACCGCGCATATCGGCACATTGCTCAAATCGCAGCTTGAACATTTGATGATGCGCTATCCCTTTATCGGCGATGTACGCGGCAAAGGCTTGCTGCTGGCGTTTGAACTGGTAGCGGATCGTGAGACGATGACGCCCTTGCCCAAAGAGGCCGGCGCCTTTGCGAAGCTTGTTGAATACGCTTACGAAGAACAGCTCATCATTTATTCGCGGCGCACGCGCGGCGGTTATGAAGGCGATCACTTCCTCGTCTGTCCGCCGATGGTCTGCAACGAAACTCATGTGGAAGAGATCATTGCCAAACTGAACAAAGCGCTGGACCGGCTGGCCGGCGAGCTCAACCTTCCAGTGAACGGATAGGCCCATGAAAGCAGTTCTCGCTGAAGCCGAACAGAAACGTCACTATCCCCCATCTTATCTGGTGAATGGCGTGCAGCAGCAAAACCCTGAGCGTCCCGACCGGGTCTCCATGTTGCTCAATGGCGCCAAGGATGCGGGGTGTGAGATCGTCAGGCCGGAAAATTATGGCGATGCGCCCATTCTCGCCGTTCATTCTGAACGCTACCTCAATTTTCTGTCACGTGCCCATGAGCGCTGGTCGCGTATCGAAGGCGCCTCTGAGGCGGTGACGCCGAATATTCACCCCTATCACCGCCGCGGCTATCCCGACTCTGTCGTGGCGCAAGCCGGCTGGCACATGATCGACGCGTCGGCGCCGATCTCCGCCGATACCTGGGACAGCGCGCAATGGAGCGCATGGAGCGCCGTCCACGCCGCACAACTGGTCATGGATGGCGAACGCGCGGCCTATGCGCTGTGCCGGCCACCGGGGCATCACGCCAATGCGGAAACCGCCGGCGGTTTTTGTTATCTCAACAACTCGGCCATTGCGGCGGCCGCGCTTCGCGGCAAGTATCCACGCGTCGCCATCCTCGATGTGGACCTCCATCACGGCAACGGCACGCAGGACATCTTTTATGAACGAGACGATGTGCTGACGGTGTCGATCCACGCGGACCCGGTGCGGTTTTATCCGTTCTTCTGGGGCTATGCGGATGAGACTGGCGAAGGCGAAGGCGCGGGCTACAATTTGAACCTGCCGCTGCCGCGGGGCGCAAATGATGCGGCTTTTATCAATGCACTCGATGCTGGTTTGAAGAAAGTGACCTCGTTCCGGCCGGATGCGTTGGTGATCGCGCTCGGCCTCGACGCCTACGAAGACGATCCAATCGCCGGGCTTGGCGTCACCACTGGCGGCTTTGCAAAGATCGGCGAACGCATCGCAACTTGCCTTTCATTGCCGACCGTCATCGTTCAGGAAGGCGGCTATCCTTGCGACGAACTCGGCGGCAATCTCGCGTCTTTCCTTGGCGGTTATCAAAGCCGCGCATAATCACAACACTGCTAGCTAGGGTACACTGCATGAAACGTCTTGTTCTGGCTGCGCTCCTGCTATTCATCGCACCACTTTACGCGCAAGAGAAAGCGCCAATCACCCTCGACGACGTTCACCTGTTAGTCGACATCACCGAGCCGGTATTCTCGCCTGATGGAGACTTCATCGCCTACACCGCTTCGATCCATAATCTGGAGATTGATCAAACCGTCAGCGATCTCTGGCGCGTATCATGGGAAGGTGAAGCCGCGCAGTTGACCGATACGCCAGAACAAAGCGAATGGGCGCCAGCATATGGCGGCGATCTCATCGCATTCTTAAGCGATGCGACCGAAGACGAAGCGACGCAAGTATTCGTCATGCCGTCTGGCGGCGGAAAGGCGCGGCAGGTGACGACGCTCCCGGGCGGCGTCAGCGAATTCGCCATCTCTCCCGACGGAAACACAATCATCGCCTCCGCTGAAGTCGGCCCTTCGGTCGCCGCCGACCCGGATAAACCACTGCCGATTGTCGTCAACCGCTTCCAGTTCAAGTATGACGGGCGTGGTTATCTCGACGATCGGCGCATTCAATTGTTCCGCGTCGATGTCGCGACGGGCGCAGCCGAACAGATCACCGAAGGCGATGCCGATTACTATTCGCCAGCCTGGTCGCCGGATGGCGCACAGATTTCATTCGTCACCAAAAATCCCGCGCGTGACGCCAAAGACCAGGATCGGCACTACGATTTCGATGTCTTTGTCATGGCGCCCGTAAAGGGCGCAAACCCGCGACGCATCTCGACCTGCGAATGCGCCGATGCGGACCCGGACAGCTATGCGCGGCCGCAATGGTCGCCAGACGGATCCAAGCTGGCATGGCTTCAGTCCGGCGAAGACAAATGGATTTACTATTCGCCGTTTGAGCTGACTGTTGCCGATCTCGCTACCGGCGACGTCAAACCGCTGGCGCGGATCGATCGCTGGACCTACTCGCCGCGCTGGTCCGCCGACAGCCAATCCGTCATCGCCCTCATTGAACAGGATCGCGACACGTTAACGGCGCGGATCGATATCGAGAGCGGAGAGATCACTTACCTCACTTCCGGCGCCCGTTTCGGGTTTGATCTTGCCGTATCCGCCAATGGCCGCATCGCCGTGCTCGAGGGCGACAATGAAACACCCTATCAACTACGTGCGGTTGATGGGGAGGTTCGCGCCCTCACCCATCATAATGACTGGCTCAAACAGCGCAGCTTGGGCGAAGTGCGCGATATTACCTTTCGCAGCGGGAAAACTGAGATTCACGGGCTGCTGACCTTGCCGGACGGATACCGGGAGGGCGAACGCTACCCGCTCATCGTCCGGCTGCATGGCGGCCCGGTCTATCAGTTCAGTCACGAATTCATCTTTGACTGGCGGCTATATGCGGCGAACGGCTATGCGGTTTTGTCCGTCAATCCGCGCGGATCATCGGGCCGCGGATTTGATTTCGCCCGCGCCATCTACGCCGATTGGGGCAATCTCGACGTCGAGGATATTTCCGCCGGCATCGATCACGCCATCGAAATTGGCGTCGCCGATCCCGACCGCATCGGCGTCGGCGGCTGGAGCTATGGCGGAATTTTGACCAACTACATGATCGCCAGCGACAAGCGCATCAAAGCCGCGATCAGCGGCGCCGGCATGTCGAACTTTCTCGGCGGTTATGGCGCCGATCAATATGCGCGCGAATATGAGTTCGAGGTCGGCCTACCCTGGCGCGACTGCAAGAATTACGAACGCATCAGCTATCCGTTTTTGCATGCGGACCGCATCACGGCGCCGACCATGTTTCAGTGCGCCGGCGCCGATTGGAATGTGCCCTGCTTGGGATCAGAGCAAATGTTTCAGGCTTTGCGTTCGCTCGACATCGAAACCGAGCTGGTCATCTACCCCGATGAAAATCACACGCTGTTGCGGCCGAGCTTCATTCGCGACCAGCTTGAACGCAATCTTGACTGGTATGATCGTTACCTGAAAACGGAATAACTATTCCGCCAGCCGTCCATATTGCTTCAACACCGCGCGCAATTCCTCGTGATTGATCGCGACTGCGCGATGGCCTTGATCGCCGGTCATGTCGCGCGCGGCCACCATGGCATTGACGATCGCCTCTTCTGTTGCTTCCGCAACAGCAATAAATACAGGATCAAGAAGGTGGTTGGCGAGCGGCTCGTCAACATAGGCGGTGTCGTCATCATTCATTTGCGCCGTCGAAAACGCGATAAAAATATCGCCGGAGCCGTTACCGGCGTAACTTCCCATACGACCCAGCCCCAGCGTCGCACGACGCGCAAGCCGTTTAAGCTGATGCGGCAATAGCGGCGCATCCGTAGCGATTACGATAATAATCGATCCGGTATCGCCTTGCGGCTCATCATAAGCGAGGTTTTCCGTCAAATGCTTGCCGACGGGAACGCCGGCGATCCGTAGTTCACTGCGCGCACCGTAATTCGCCTGCACCAGCACGCCCACCGTATAATCGCCAGTCACGCGCGACGACGTGCCGATCCCGCATTTGAATTCGTGGCAGATCATGCCGGTGCCGCCGCCGACATTGCCTTCCGCCACCGGACCATCAACGGCAGCATCCAGCGCGCGGCCTGCATTTTTTGCGGTTACGTGAAATCCGTTAATCTCGTTTAGGTGTCCGTCCCACGTCTCGGCGACAACGGGCAATGACCACCAGTAACCCGTTGTATCCGGGCCGGCCTGGGCGACGCGCCATTTGATCACGCCCTCATGCACAGCGCCGACGCTATGGGTGTTGGTGATCATCACCGGCCCTTCAAGGTAGCCGGATTCCTCAACCCAGTGCGTGCCGGTCATTTCGCCATTGCCGTTCAGCGAAAAAAATCCCCCGAACGCCGGCTTACTGAAACTTTCCCGGCCGCGCGGCAGGATGGCGGTAACGCCGGTGCGCACAGCACGATTGCCGCGAAGGTCGCGCATGATGGTGTCGTGTCCGACGGTGACGCCGGCGACGTCAGTGATGGCGTTCAGCGGCCCCGGCGCTCCCGAAAACGGAACGCCGATATCGCGCGCGCGCGGCGCATCCTCAGCGAAGGCGGCGCCCGTAACGATTGCAAACGCAAGGGAAAGTAGAATGCGCATGAACCCCTCCTACTCGCAGACGCGCGCCGGCGCGCCGCCTTTGATGACGCCTTTAACATCCGACAGAATTGAAATGTCGTCGAGGGGATCGCCGTCGACCGCAATCATGTCGCCAAAACGCCCCGGGGATATGGCGCCCACATCGCCCTGCCAGCCCATGAGCTCGGCAGCGTGCAAAGTCGCCGACTGGATGGCGCGCATGGGCGTCATACCATGGCGCACCATGTAGGGCATCTGTTTGGCGTTGTCGCCATGAGGGTAAACGCCGCTATCAGTGCCGTAGGCGATTTTGACGCCCATCTTCACCGCTTTGTTGAATACCTCGCGCTGGGTGTCGGTCGTATCGCGATTTTTCTGCATGGTTTCTTCGGGCCAGTGTTCCGCTGTGCCGACTTCGTCGATGTAATCGCCATTATAAATGTCGGCGACGAGAAACACGCCGCGCGACTTCATCATACGAAGGGCTTCATCATCGAGCAATGAGCCATGCTCAATTGAGGCGACGCCGGCGCGCACCGCCATCTTGGCGCCTTCGGCGCCATGCGCATGGGCGGTCACTTTCTTCCCGTACTTCTTGGCTTCATCGACGATCGCCTTCATTTCCGCTTCGGACAATTCAGGCAGGCCGGGATCGGTGCCGACAGTCAACACAGCGCCAGTCGCGATCATCTTGATGAAGTCGACGCGATGCTGAAGAAATTCCCGCGCTTTCTGCCGCGCGTCTTCCGGCCCGCGGACAATGCCGCGGGCCATGTCATCGGGAACCTTCGCGTCATAGGCAAGTCCGGTCAGCGCGCCGCCGCCGCCGGGGATAGTGAAGTAACCGCCGGCGACCGCCATGCGCGGCCCCTCCACATAGCCCTTGCTGATCGCATCGCGCAGCGCCACATCAGTAAAGGCGCGCCATGACCCAACATCACGCACGAAGGTGAAGCCGGCGCAAAGCGTCTTCTTTCCGTTGGCAACGCCGGCCAGCACGTCTTCGGCGCCGGTTGTTAGCAGCGGGTCGATGATGCCGCCTTGAATGTCGCCAACCAGATGGCTGTGCATGTCGCCAAGTCCCGGCAAGACCGTGTATTGCGACCAATCCGTCAACGGACCATCACCGGGCGCAGCGACGAATGCGCTGACGCTATACACACGCCCGTCCACGACTCGAATCAACTGATCGGTCAGCACAGCCGCCTTTTCGACATCGATGAGCTTACCGGCCCGGACATAGGCCACGTCCTGCGCGGCTGCTCCCATAGCTGTAAAGAATGTCGCGATAGCCAAACAGGCCGCTGATCCTCTTGAAAAAAGTCGATTGCGAATCATCGTGAATACTCTCCTCTCGCGACGCCAATCACGGTATAGTGCCTTCAGGTGTCCAATGCCAATCTTGCGCCTTGCCGAAGGTGCGGGCAACCGCTGTCGCTAACCAACATGAGAAAAACGCAGAAGGATTTTCAATGCGCAATGTTTCGATCGCCGCCCTGTCGATGTTTGCAAGCTCGCTCGCCCTCACTACGCATGCTGCGGGCGAGGACTTAACGCCCACGGAACACAAGGAACAAGCCATTGAGATGCTTGGCCGTGCGATTGCTTTTAAGACGGTGGAAGGACAGGGAAACATTGTCGCTTTCGCCGAGTATCTTTCCAGCGAGTTACAGAAAGCGGGTTTTGCAAAAGACGATATCGTCGTTCGTCCGTTCAAAGACAACGCTACTTTTGTCGCCTATTTTCGCGGAACAGGCCAAGACACCCCGATTGTCATTTCCGCTCACATGGATGTGGTCGAAGCTGATCCGAAGGACTGGACCCGCGATCCATTCACCATGGTGCGCGAGAATGGGTTTCTGTACGGTCGCGGCGCCACCGACAACAAGTTCGGACTGGTGATGGCGACGCAAACCCTGATGCGTTTAAAAAAGGAAGGGTTCACGCCTAATCGCGACCTGGTTTTGGTGTTTTCGGGTGATGAAGAAACCAAGATGGAATCGACCGCACTGCTCGCCGAAGAGTTCAAAGGCGCCGGACTTGTCTTGAACACTGATGGCGGTGGCGGCGGACTCGGCCCCGACGGCGCGCCGGTCGCGTACTACTTGCAAGGCGCTGAAAAAACATATGCCGACTATACAATCTCCATGACCAATCCGGGCGGCCATTCGAGTTTGCCGCGTAGCGACAATGCAATCTACGATCTGGCGCAGGCGGCGATCAACATCTCGAACTACGAGTTTCCGGTGATGACAAGCGACATCACGTTAGAATCATTCCGCCAGGCCGGCCTGAAAACCGAAGGCGCGGTTGGCGAAGCTATGCGAAAATTCGCAGAGAATCCGAAAGACAAAAAAGCGATCAAAGAATTGTCTTCGCATCCGGAATACGTCGGCCAGCTGCGCACCACCTGCGTCGCGACCATGCTCGACGGCGGCCATGCGCTGAACGCCTTGCCTCAGCGCGCGGAAATGAACGTCAATTGCCGCATTTTCCCGGGCGTCGATCCGGCCGACGTTCAGGCGAAGCTGGTTGAATTGATCGACAATCCGGACGCCAAAGTGGAGCTGCGCGATCCAGTCAATTATTCCGACGCTTCGCCATTGCGTGACGATGTCGTCGGCGCCGTACGCAAGGCGCTCGACCGGCGCTATCCGGATGTGGCGATCGTGCCGGAAATGTCGGCTGGCGCGTCCGACAGTCTTCACTTCCGCTCAAAAGGCGTCGACTCTTATGGCGTCTCCGGAATTTTCATGAAGGCGGACGACATGTTCGCTCATGGCCTGAATGAACGCACGCCCGAGGCAGCCGTCGACGGCGCGCTCGACCATTGGCATACGATCCTGACGACACTCGCTGGCGGCGAATAATTATTCGCTTCGCGAAGCGTTCTGCCATCGCGTGAACAGATAGACCGGCAGGCCGGCGAACAAGAGTCCAACGCCCCAGCTTACAGCTTCGCCGCCTGCGCCATATATTGTCCAGATGGCGTAGACGACAGCGGACGTTGCTGCGGCGAGCAGCAGCAGTGAGGATTTCAGTTTGCCGACCCGCTGAAGCTGCAACGCCGACAAGGCGCTCGCAAGAAACATGAACAAAGACGCTGTTGTGGAGAGCAGAACCACAAACTTGAAAAGTTCCGCCATCGATTTGGAATAGTTCAGCATCACAACAATCGTGAGCAGCAAGCTCGACACAACATGCGCCCGAACTGGCAAGCCGCGTTTCGACTCCTTCGCCAATGCACGGGGAAACACGCCGCCCTTCGCCATGGCAAAGGGCAATTCGCCCTGCACCATGATCCAGCCATTGAGAGCGCCGAAGCCGCTGATCGCCGCGAACAAGGCGATCAACTGGCCGCTGCCGGAATTGAGATAAGTCCCGACAAAGTCCGCAAACGGCGCATTTGAATTGGCTACCTGATCAGCGGGCAACATCAATATGACCGCTGAACAGGAGAAAAGATAAATGACTCCAGCCAGGATCATCCCGGCCATGGTGGCGCGCGGAATGGTGCGCGCAGGATCGTGAACGTGTTCTGCGGGCACGGTCGCAGACTCAAGTCCGAGCAACGCCCACAGGGTGAGCGTCGCCGCCGCCGTGATGCTGGCCAGTTTCAAATCAGCAAATCCGTTGAATGCCGGCAACGTGGCCCGAGTCTCCCCTCCTCCCGACAGAACAAATGCAGCCAGCAAAACTACCGCCAGGAGGGGCATGAGCTTCAACACGGTCGTCACCAGCTGCACGGAGCCAGCTAAAACGGCGCCACGACAATTGATCGCCGTCAGCAGCCAAATCGATCCGCACGTTACAAATGCGTGCAATCCGGTGATCTCGGCAATCTGCGGGAAGAAAACGCTGAGATAGCTGACCGCTCCAGTGGCGACCGCCGCATTACCGACCCAGATGGAAATCCAGTAGCTCCATGCCACCATAAAGGCTGGCGCGGGACCGAACGCCTCACGCGCATAGGCGTATGGCCCACCGGCGCGCGGAAAGGTCCGCGCAAGCGTGGCAAAAACCGCCGCCAAGCAAATTCCGCCGGTGATCGTTAATACCCAACCGGCCACAGCGCTCCAACCGAAGGGCGCCAGTGCGGCGGGCAGCAAAAATACGCCAGAGCCGATCATGTTCCCGACAACAAGCGCCGTTGTCATCCAGAAGCCCAGCATTCGCTTCGGCTTGGCGGGCGCCGTTTGTGAAATGGTCATAGGCTTCCGGTCAATTCTTGCTCGACGTCTGAAAATTGTAGCGCGAGCTGCGGTCACAAAAAACCGGCGCGCCTGATCGCGCGCCGGTTTGAAATTTTCGCGTCAAAGAAATCCGCCTCAGAAATCTTTTCCGAAGCGAATGCCGATGGTACGCGGCTGATTAACGCCGTGCTGAACGCGGCCGCCGCAAACGCCGCAGGCGACGAGATTGAGCTGGCGCGCACGCTCGTCCGATGCGTTTGCGATATAGGCGACCAGCTCCCAGTCTTCTGCGTGAATGCCCGCGCTGAAATCGAACACGGCGTAACCGGGTTGCGGGCCAAGCGCTGCGACATCCGCGTCCGTCAGGCCTGCGGCGGATTCGGTTTGGCCGCTGACGGAACCTTGAAGGTGCGCCGTTAGCTGACCCAGCGGAAACTCATAGCGCGCCGTCAGCGTGCCTTTGAAGTCCGGCACCACGGGCAAACGCGTGCCGGCAAGCGCCTGCGGCGGCGAAGTTTCGTCCGGGTCGGTCATCGGATCATCAACCGGCTGCGGACAGACTGTCGCCGGTCCGCCCGTGTTGAAGTCGAAGAAGCCGCAATAGTCGGCGGCGAGCTCAGCATCGATCACCGACACGGCGCCATTGATGGTGAATCCATCCCAAGGCCTCAACAGAACATCAACTTCGATGCCCTTGATATCCGCTTGCGCTGCGTTCTGGATTTCCGTCAATCCGTTCTCGCCGAGCAGCGGGAACTGGAAGTCGTTCCACTTTTGCGCGAAAGCCGCGGCATTCAAGATCAGGCGATTGTCTGCCCATGCCGTTTTGATGCCGACCTCGAGATTGCGAAGATCATCAGCAATGTAAGGCGGCAACGTGCCTCGGCGGTTCACGCCGCCAGGACGGAAGCCGGTGGAATAGGTGAAGTAGACCATCTTATCGTCGTCTACTTCGTAAGTGAGGCTCGCCTTGTGCGTCTGGCCGTAGTCGCTGACCGTACGATCAAGGTTCGTACACGGAGACCCGGGCACGATCGCAGGACCGAAACACGCGGCTTCGCCGGTCCGGCTGGAAAAGTTTGCACTATAGCCGAAAAAGCCCTGCAGCGAGTTTTTGTATTTGTATCCGCGAACGCCGCCAATCACAGTCAATCGGTCTGTGATGTCGAACTCAACTTCTGTAAACAGTGCGAGATCGCGATCGACGCGCTTCTGTTCGGTCAGCCAGATCGTGTCCTCATGATCGGTGACTTCGTAGTAAGAGCCCATCCCCGCCACTTCGTATTGCTGGTGGATGAAGTGGGTCTGGTGGTTCTGGAAGAAACCGGCCACGGCGCGAATGCGCTTGTCCTGGGGCGTTGAGATGCGAATCTCGTTCGAATATTTCGAGAAGCTGTCATCGCCCTGATAGGTCTGTGACGGGTCGATCAAATTATACATGTCGTCGAAGAAATAGACGCCATAACCATACAGAACGTCGTAATAGTAAGCGTAATCGGTGTAATCCGAGAACGAATCGATCTGGCGCTTCAAATAAGCGCCCGCGTAAGTGACGTCGAAATTGCCGACCTTGCCTTCAACCGTCAGCGCGGCCTGGAAGAAGCGGTCTTCGTTGAGCTCATCAAAGAAGCGGCCGGCATTGAGATCGCCGAGCTTCGGATCGAATGTATTGCGCCCGCCATATTCCGATTTCTGACCAAGCAGGGTCGGCGTCGCCGTCCAGTTTTCGTTGAGGTCAATCTTGAGCGCCAGACGAGCGCCATAGGTGACGCCGTCATTGAAATTGTCTTCTACGAGCGCTGCGTTTGTTTTTGTAATGCCGGACGACGGGAATGTGCGGCTGTCGAGGACGTTGTCGATATAGCCGCCATCTTTAACGTACCAGCCGACAAGGCGCGCAGCGATGTTATCGCTGAGAGGCTGGTTGATATAGCCTTCGAGCTGATATCCCGGTTCGCCGTCAGCCTTGGTGTTCACTTCAACATCGAAGCCGGCTTCGAATTCGCCGATCTTCGGCTTGTTGGTAATGATGCGAAGGGTGCCTGCCTGTGATGAGGCGCCGAACAATGTGCCCTGCGGACCGGCAAGCGCTTCGACGCGCTCAATGTCATAGATGTGAACCGGCAAGAAACCCAGGATCGTCGTGACCGGCTGTTCATCGAGGTAGACGCCGACTGACGGAAGCGATGCTGAGTGGTTGCCGTCGCCGCCGGAAACAACGCCGCGCATGTAGACCGACGTCGTGTTTGGCGAGGTGGATTGGAATGTCACCGATGGAAGGTACTTGGCGTAATCGTCGAAAGACGACACCTCGAGCTGTTCAAGCTTTTCAGTACCGATCGCGATCAGGGAAATCGGTACATCCTGGATATTCTGTTCGCGTTTCTGCGCGGTTACGACGATTGTGTCTCGGTCGCTCTGCGCACTCGCAATACCGGTGAGACCCGTCCACATTGTTGAGGCGAGCAGAGCCGTCTTCAATACCGGCTGAGCTCCGAGAAGGCCCTTTCCGGAAGTCGCGTTTTTCATGTCGTCACCATCTTTGTTGCGTTGCCCAAGTCCCGCCCTGAACGCCGGCTGCCAGATGGCCGCCACCGCCCCCTCGCCGGGATTTCTTATTGTGACGCTATTATGAACCGGCGGAAGGGAGCAATGCGCCTGCGGTGAGCCGAGCCATATTGCTGGCGAGTGTTGCCAATCAGCGCCTATGGATTAGAAGAATATCGCCATTTCATAGGTGTGCTGAATGCAACCATAGCGTTTAACGCTACTATGGAGCCGCCGGATAGGCGGTAAGCACGTCGCCCAGCGCTTCTTTCAGTTCGTCGAGCCAAGGCTCGTAATTCACCCACTGATCGACGCCGCCCGTGTAGATCGGCTGGCGGACCTGCTCGGAACTGGCGGTCCTGACGGCCCGCTCGGTCTCGTGGAAATTGAGGCAGGTCTCCTCAAATGGCAGGCCGCAATAATCGAGCAGCGCGCGAATTTGCGTTTCGGGGTCAGCGACCAGGTCCTCATAAATGACTCGGTGGACGACGCCCGGCGCGACCTCGTCGAAATGTTTCATCAGCAGAACATAGTCGCGATAATACTTGCCGATCCGTTCCAACCCGTATGAGAAGCCCTGCCCCTTGGCGAAGTGCTGTTTGAAGCCCGAGAAACAGCACGCCATGGGGTGCCGGCGCGCGTCGACGATCTTGGCGTTGGGCAGGATCAAATGGATCAGACCCACATGCATGAAGTTATTCGGCATCTTGTCGATGAAGAACGGGCTGCCGGTTTTGCGCTGGATACGCGTGCGCTCGATATATTCTGCGCCGAGTTCTTTTAACTGGCTGTCGTCGAGACTGGTGATGACTTCCGGATAATTCGAACGGTCGCGGCGCTTTGCATTGCCGCCGAGGCGCTGGGCGATAGCGATGATGTCGGCCAGCTCCATCGTGCCCTCGACCTGACTGTGGCTCGACAGGATCTGTTCGATCAATGTCGAACCGGCGCGCGGCATGCCGAGCACGAAAATCGGGTCGGGCGCGTCATGACCATGCCCGCTTTTTTCGGCGAAGAGCGACGGCGTCAGCACGGTCTTCATGCGCTCAAGGCGGACATAGTTGTCGGTTCCGTCGAAGGATTGATCGTCCTTACGCAGCGCATTGCCTTTTACATAGTGCTGGAAAGATTCCTCATATTGCTTTGCATCTTCGAGCGCCTTGCCGAGGGCGAAATGCAGATGCAGCCGGTCGTCATTTTCAAGATCGGAGCGTTCTAGCTGCGCGCGCATGGTCTCGATATCGGCATCCGAAAACTTGAAGGTTTTGAGGTTCGCAAGGCTCCAATAGGCTTCACCCAATTGCGGCGAGATATCAGTGCTCTTGCGATAGGCGTCGATGGCTTCCGGCGTGCGACCCACCGTTTTGAGCGCATGTCCGAAACTCATCCATGATTTCGCCTGGCGCGGATATTCCTTCAGCACGATCTGATAGCACTCGATCGCCTGTTCATATTCGCCGATACGGACAAGCGCCGCCGCATAAAGAACGCGGTAGCTCGGATTGTTCGGATCGTTTTTCAGCAAATATTCCGCCGCCTCGCAGGCGCGCGCCGGCTTGCCCAAGCGCAGTTGAATGATGCCGAGATTGTGGCGGGCCGCAGAAAAGCTCGGCGCCAGTTCAAGACAACGCTCCAGCAGATGTTCAGCATCTTGATAGCGCCCAATCCGCGCGGCGAGTTCAGCGAGCATGCGGATCGCGGTCACGTCGGTCGGGTGCTGATGCAGATATTGTTTCAGCAACCGCTCGGCGATGGGAATGTCGTTCTGCGCCAGCGCGTCGGCGGCCTCAAGCAGTTTCGGATCTTTCGCTGTTGAAGTGATGTGGCGAGAATAGGCTTTCGCCGCGCCATCCTCGTCGCCAGCAAGCGTCAACTGATCGCCAAGCGCGCGCCAGATATTGGTGAGGTCGCCTTTCAGCGCGAGCGCACGTTCGAGCGAGCGCACCGCCGCCTTGCCCTGCCCCAGCGCGCCGAGAATGAGGCCCATTTCGTGATGGGCTTCGGCCCAGCTCGCATCCTCGCCGATCATCTGTTCGACGGTGGCGAGCGCACCTTTCGCGTCTCCCTGACGGCGTTGCGCCGCTGCGAGCAACAGCCGCGCATCGCGCTGACCGGGGATCGCTTTCAGGATTGCTTCTGCCTGCGCGGCGGCGTGTTTTGGCGATTGCTCCAGCAATTGCGCGCCCTGCTCCAGCGCTGTCGCCAGATTTCCCGTGCCGCCCGATTGTGTCGTCGCCGAACTCATGCCGCCTGCCTGTGCCCCCTATAGAACTCTCGACTCAGCCTTGGCCGAGAATCTGCCCTGCTATAAAAATTACGAGCATAACTGCGCCCACAATTGTCACTCCAATTTTTATCGCAGTTTTGTACTCTTTAGTTTGACCGATTTCATGGTGATATCTTTCAAGGCGATCCATCCAATTCTCTTTTTTTGTCATTACCAATAAACTCTCCGATCAAACTTATCAGCCTAATCAGTATTCAATACTAATACCAAAAGCACGCGATATATTTGAACGATATCTTCGTGGTTTAATGGTAAAATCAAGTTACGCTGCGGACAAGTCAAGCCGCGTGCCCGAACGGCTTGCGCGCGTCTTTGAGGATTTCGCGCGCGGCGTTACGCCCCGGCAGGCCGGTGACGCCGCCGCCGGGATGCGCACCGGCGCCGCAATGATAAAGCCGTTTGACCGCGCCGCGATAATCGCCGACGCCAAGCGCCGGGCGCGCCGACCACATCTGATCGAGCGACATCGAGCCATGCATGATGTCGCCGCCGACGAGGCCGAACTTGTCTTCAAGATCCTGCGGCGTCAGCACCATTCGTCCGACGACGGATTGCTTGAAGTTCGGCGCATAATCGTTGACCGTATCGATGATCATATCGGCGACCTGCTCACGATAGTCAGCCCATTGCTTGCCGTCAGGAAGCTGCGGCGCGAATTGCTGACAGAAAAGGCTCGCCACATGCTGGCCCTTTGGCGCCAGCGTGTCATCTACCGTCGATGGAATCAGCATTTCAACAATCGGCTTTTTCGACCAGCCGTCGCGCTTGGCGTCGATATAGGCGCGGTCCATGTAGTCCAGCGTCGGCGCGATAATGATGCCGGATTTGTGGTGCTCGCCCGCTTCCTTGCCCGGCAGGCAGGCAAAATCCGGCAGTTCTGACAACGCAACATTCATACGCACTGTGCCTGAGCCGCAGCGATAGCCATCCATGCGGCGCTTGAATTCCGGATCAAGCGCGTTTGCCGGCGTCAGTTTACCGTAGAGCAGTTTCGGATTGACGTTGGAGACCACGCGCCCGCCGAAAACTTCTTCGCCATTTTCAAGCAGAACGCCGGTCGCCTCGCCATCCTCAACGATCAGCGACTTAACTGCCGCATCGGTGGTGATTTCAACGCCCGCCTCTTCGCAGGCCTGACGCATCGCCTGGGTGATCGCGCCCATGCCGCCGATGGCGTGACCCCAGGCGCCTTTAACGCCGTTCACCTCGCCGAAGACATGATGCAGCAACACATAGGCCGAACCCGGCGTATCGGGGCTCGCATAATTGCCGACAATTGCATCGAACCCAAAGGCGGCTTTCGCCGGTTCGCTTTCAAACCAGGCATTGAGGAACGAGCGCGCGTCCTTGGTGAAGAGGTCCAGCACATCCTGATGCAACTGATCGCCGCCGCGCACTACGGGCCAGAGCTGCGATGCCGCCGCCAGCGCCGCAGGAATGCCGCGCTGCGGATTGGGCGGCGTTTTCAGCGAAATCGCGCGCAACACATCCGCGACATTTTCGAGGCGCTCGTAATAGGCCGGTAAACGCTCAGCATCGACTTTTGAAAACTTCGCAAACTCGGCCTGCGTCTTTTCAAGACCGCCCCCGACTTTGAGGTAGCCGCCATCTTCGGTCGGCAGAAAGTTCGAAATCGCGCGATTGACGACTTTTAGCCCGCGAGCTTCGAGGCCCATCTCCTTGATCACCACGGGATTCAACAGGCTGACCGTGTAGCTCGCCACAGAATTACGGAAACCTGGATGAAACTCTTCAGTCACCGCCGCGCCGCCGACAACGCCCCGGCGCTCGCAGATCCGGACATTGAGCCCGGCGCGCGCAAGATAATAGGCGCAGGTCAATCCATTATGGCCGCCGCCAATAAACACTGCGTCATATCGATTATTCGCCGTCGCCATAAATTCATCCTGCCGGGGTTCGTGTTGGGAGAGCGCCAAGACCTATCGCCGCGCGCCGCGAAAGACAATCGCGACGGACGCGCGCAAAAGGCAAGCCTCTCAATGCGGAGCGGAATGATACTATTCGGCGCGACTAAAGGTTACGCCGCCGGCTCACGACGGATGTGCTTCAAGGCAGCAAAGAACAGCCAGGCGCCGGCGAAAAAGCCAAGCGGCGACACAATGGCCGTCGCATAGCGAATGCCGGTTTCGAATGGGAAGAAGACATCGCCAACAATCGCCGTGGCGCTGGGCCCCAGCCCCAGGCCGATGAGGTTCACAATGAACAAGTAGATTGCCGACACTGTGGCCCGCATGGTGTTGGGTGTGAGCTGCTGCATGGCCGACGGCGCCGCGCCGATCGGTACGGCGGCCGAGGCGAAGAAAACTACAAACGCCGCCATCGCCACCCACGGGTTCGGCGCGAGCGGGAAAACCACAGCGGCTGCACCGCCCGCCAGCGCGGCATAGGCGCACAACCGAATACGCCCGGACGGCGCACCCTCTTCGAGTTTATCCGACAGCATGCCGCCGCCGACCAGCCCAATCAGACCGCCGATGATCAGCGCGCCGCCAGCCGTGTAACCCGCGTGCGCTAGCTCAAATCCATGCACCCGCATAAACAATACAGGAAGCCACGACACCGCCGCTAATACGGCGAAATTCACCAAACCGACAGCAAAGAATAAATTGAGAAGCGATCCAGCCTTGCCACGAAGGAACGCGCCCACGGCGCTGAGCGGCGGCCGGACTTCGGGCTGGGCTGTGCGCCGCAAAGGCTCCGGCAAGAACATGAAGCACAGAGCGATCAATAATCCTGGTGCGCCGACAATAATAAAAGTCGCTTGCCATGCCCGCAGCTCTCCGATGATCGGCAACTCCATGACGCCCGCCGTAGAAGCAAAGGCGATGATGGCGCCGCCAATCATGAAAGCCAGCCCGGCGCCGACAGCCGAGCCGAGGCCGTAAACTCCCATGGCCACCCCCAGTCGCTTCGGTGGAAAGCTGTCGGAAATAATCGAGTAGGCGGCCGGCGAAAGCGTCGCCTCGCCAACGCCAACACCCATTCGCATAAGGAACAGTTGCCAATACTGCCCGGCAAAGCCGCACAACATGGTCATAACGCTCCAGAGCGTCACGCCCGCCGTGACGATCCGAATGCGACTCGAACGATCAATCAATCTGCCGATTGGAACGCCAGCGAACGTATAGAACAGCGCAAAAGCGAGGCCCTGCAGCAGACTGATCTCAGTGTCGCTGATCCCCAGATCGGCTTTCATGGGCTCCACCAAAAGCCCAATGATCATCCTGTCGATGAAGGAAAATATGTAGGCTATAAAAAGCGCTACTACGATCGCCCAGGCGACAAGCGGATTCGGGTAGTCGGTTGAGACTTGGTCTGCGGTTTCAGCGCCGCTGGCACCCCGCTTCATCGAGCGTTGCTGTCGAAGTCAGTCGCCAGACCCATCGCTTCGAGCAGTTCTTGACGATCGTAATACTCTCGCCATTCCTTGATGCGATCGCCCTCAACTTCAAGCACCCCAACAACGGGTACGCTTCCGGCGTGCCCCTTGTAGACAAACTCATCTACGCGTTCGATGAAGACCGTGTCGTCTATAACACCAATATGCTTGATGTTGAGCGTGATCGACTCGATGCCCTCACCGATATGTCCGATGCGAGCGCTCAGCGCTTCCCGCCCCACAACGGGCTCAACCATCATGGAATGCAGGACACCATCCTCTGTAAACAGATCAACAACTTTGTCCCAATTTTCAGTGTTCCACGCGTCGACCATGTCCAAAACGACGTCAACTTTTTGTTGGTCCGCAGAACTGGACTTTTCTTGACCT
The DNA here is from genome assembly GCA_964486635.1 of uncultured Caulobacterales bacterium. Lineage (GTDB taxonomy): Bacteria > Pseudomonadota > Alphaproteobacteria > Caulobacterales > Parvularculaceae > Hyphococcus. The sequence goes on from CAZAOB010000001.1 coordinate 60,794, forward strand.
GCGTGCGCAGCAAACGGCGCAAGGCACCCAATCAACAAAATCGCCAGCGGCCTAAATGTACGCATCACTTTCCTCCCTTTGGTATTTTTATGCAAGTTACTTGTTTTCGGGAATAACCGCAAGAATATACGGAAAATTTTGAAGCGATGACGGCGCCTGGCCGGCAAGCCAAGAGGCTTCCTAAACTCCGACTACGAACGAACAATTAGTGGTGCCGGAACCGCCGACATTGTACGTCGCGACCGTCTTGGCGCCGTCGACTTGATAATCGCCAGCGGCGTCTGTTGTTTGCTTCATGGCGTCAAGCAACATCCGAACACCTGTCGCGCCAACCGGATGCCCCAGCCCAATCAATCCGCCCGATGGGTTGACTGGAATCGCGCCATCAAACGCAATTCGCCCGTCTTCTACTGCTTTCCACGCTTCACCGGGCGCAGTGATTCCGAAATGTTCAATCGCCATATACTCGGTCACAGAAAAGCAGTCGTGTGTTTCAATGGCGTCGAGCTCTTCAGGACCGCTAATTCCCGCGCGCGCATAGGCGTCAGTTATCGCTTTTCTCACCCATGGAAAGACATAATCCTGATCTGCACTGTCGCGCAGTTTTGTTTCCATCAGCATGGGCGCCGTCGTATGCCCCCAACCCTTTATTTGAGCGATGTCCTCGATACGCTTGCCATTCGCCTCTGCATACTCGCGAGCCCGCTCTTCTGAAGCCAGAAAAACAACTGCGGCGCCGTCAGTCACCTGCCCGCAATCCTGGCGGCGCATCCATCCCTCTACTATCGGGTTTGCTTCGTTGTCCGACGTAAAGCTCTTATCGGTAAACGCCCAGTTTCGCGCCTGTGAGTTGGGGTTGCGGCGACCGTTTTCGAAGTTGATTTTCGAAATGCCCATCAGGTGATCATAGTTGAGCCCGTAACGCCGATCGTACTCTTCCGCCAATTCGGAAAACATCGCCGGCCATACATATTTTGCGTCAACGACTTCCTTGCCGCGCCACGCCGCCGCACCCAAATGATCCGCAGCCATATCTCCCGGCACATTGCGCATGAGTTCCAGACCAACCACGCACGCCAAGCCATAGCGACCGCTCTCTATGTCCGCCATGGCGGCAAGCGCAGCGAGCGATCCCGATGCGCAGGCGCCTTCATGACGTGCGGCCGGCATGCCCGCGAAGTCCGGATGCACATGCCCGAAGAAACCGCCCAGCATTCCCTGGCCGGTAAAGAGTTCAGCTACAAAATTTCCGACATGACCGACTTCAACGTCTTTCGGCTCAAGCTTGGCTGACTCCAATCCGGAAATCACCGTATGGGAGAAAAGGTCGAACAGCGTCCGGTTGTCCCGGGTCCAGTTCTTGGAAAAGTCCGTCTGTGCGCCCCCGAGAATGAAAACCGGCTTGGTCACGTTTTTGCTCCCTGCTCTTTAAGATCGACTCCGGGACCACATAGATAGGTTGCCCGCGAAAATTGCGCGCCCTGGAAGACACTGTACTCTTCGCGGCTTCGCCCGCGCAATCGCCGAGTTCAGTTGCGCAATGCCGCCAATGGCGTCGGATCCAGATATTCTTCAATCCGCCGGATCTTTCCGTTATCCAGAAACACCACTGCAATCGCTTCCGCAGCCAATTCTTTTCCATCATTGGTGACAACCCGAAGCGTATGCTGCTGCAGATATCCACCTTCAATCTCTTCCAGTCTTTTGTACTCGTATTTGCGCGACTTCGTCTTTTTTACGATGTTTTCGAGCACCTTCATGTTCTGATCGAGAGTCTGGGTAACGCCGTCATAATTGTGCCAAATGCCTGCATCTTCGTGAAAACACTTGCGGGCCGATTCCTTGTCTCCCGCTTCAACGCAGTCGATGAAATGACGGGCAAACTGTAACGTCTCCATAACTCGCTTCCTTTTTTAGTTTTCGCTACGGGCAATCAGCGTTTCGACCCACGGCTCCTGCGCTTCGCCCAGCTTGTCGCGCTTGACCAAGGCCGGATCCAGATAGTCGCGCCAGCGACGAACCTTGCCGCTTTCAAACTCGAAAACTCCCATATACGGGGTCCTGATCCGACGACCCTTGCCGTCCACATAATCGTCCAGCCCCTCAACCAGCAACGTGTCGCCATTCTCCGCGTGATTCAGGATTTTCCACCTGATGTCGGTCTGATCTGCGCCAAACTTCTCCAGGAATGCGCGCACTTCATTTTTGCCGCAGAGCGGCTCCAGACCCACGAGATAGTGATACTCAACGTCTTCGGCGAGGTGCCCCAACACCGCCTCGACATCGAGGCTGCGCCAACTTTCAATAATGGACAACACCGTTCCAAAGTTGCTCATCAAAATGACTTCCCGTCGGCATGATCCAGCAGCGCCAGGATCTATTCATCCCCGGCGCTGACAAGTTCCTTTAAAGACGCCGACATGGGTTCATTGTTGCGAATTCGTTCGGCAATCGCTGGATCAAAATAGTCGCGCCAACGGGCAATTTTGCCGTCGCGAATTTTATAAGTTCCCACATATGGAATTTGAATCCTACGCCCCTCCGCGTCGATGAAATCTTCAACACCCTCAACCAGCAGATTGTCGCCGTTTTCCGCATAGTTGATCACGCGCAATTTGTTGTCCGTCATCGAATCGCTGAGGCCTTGAAGGAAGGCTCGCACGTCCTCGCTTCCCCGATGTGGATCTCGCCCGACGAGAGAGTGGAACTCGATATCGTCCGTCAGCTGCTCCATGACCGTGTCGAGATCCTTTTCACGCCACGCCGAAACCGCAGCCAAGTAAATGTCGATGTTCTTGCCACCACCGTAGTAGTCGGTCTTCACACCCATTTCGGAAAGCAACTGATTGCGGTCGTAATACTCGCGCCATTCTGCGACGTGGCCATCTTCGATCACGAGGACGCCCACTACCGGCACTGCGCCAGACTGCCCGTTTACGTCGAAGTCATCGACACGCTCGAGCATCACAGTGTTGCCAGAAACGGCGACCGTTTTCAGCTTGAGATCCAACCGGGTAGCGCCGTTAATCACTTTACCTATGTGAGATCGCAGCTCTTCCCTACCGACGATTGGTTCGATCATCATCGAATGAAGAATTCCATCTTCTGCGAAGGTGGATATGATCCGGTCCAAGTCGAGCGCTTCCCATGCGTCGACCATCTGGTTGGCGATTTTCAGCGCTTCTGTCTCAGTCACATCGGCCTCCGGTTGCGTTGGAGCGGTCGCGCCAGAGTTTTCCTGGCACCCCGCTGCGATGACAAATACCGCCGCGATGGCGCAACGAAAGATAAGAGACGCAGACCGAATCATGAACTCTCCTTTTCTCCCAACAGGAGCGAGCGCACCTCGCCCGCAGTAGGTCGCAAAATTGGTTGGCCCCGCTCTTGAAAGGGCGGGGCCGATAGCAAACTAGAGTTTGTAGCCGACAGAGATTCCATAGGTTCGTGGCGCGCCCAGCGTGCCAACCTCATCACCAAAGAAGAAGATGATGTTGTTTCTATAGAGCTTGTCCGTCAGGTTCTTTCCCCAAAGCGAGATAGAATAGTTCTGACCCTCTGGCGCAAATGTCAGGTTCGCATCCAGAAGTCCGTAAGCCGGCTCTTGCTGGAAATTGTCCGGCAGCCATTGCAGCATTCCCTGACGGTTGTAAGAGATGCGTGCGGTGAGAGCGTCCGGATGAGAGAACAAGTCCGTGGTCAACTCCGCGCCGACATTGAACTGATAGTTAGGCGTCCGCTGTAGGTCATTTCCGGAATTGTCGAGCCCGTTCGAGTCGACGAAGTTCTTGTACTCAGTATCAAGCAGCGTCGCCGCGCCAAACAGGTACAGATTGTCATTCACAACAAACTGCATTTCCGTCTCGACACCCATGATCCGAGCGTCTGCGGCGTTGTCGGTGATATTGCAGAGACACCCGTCGTCAGTTTGCGTGACCTGCAGGTCTTTATAGTCGATGAGGAACGCAGCTGTGTTTATTCGCCCCCGTCCATCAAGGAAGTCGAGCTTCAGACCAAGTTCGAAATTTTGCGCCGTTTCCGGATCGTAGGCGATGGTCGCGGCGCTCGCATTAGCTGGCGTGTCCTCGAAGCCGCCGCCTTTGTAGCCCTTGGAGTATGTGAAGTACGCCAGAACATTGTCGGAAGGCTCAAATTCGATCGTCGCCTGCGGCGTCACCTCAGAAGACGTCGTGCTGTACGGCACATCCGTAAACGGCGTGATTAGCGGCGCCGCTGGCGTCGGATCCCCAGGATTATATTGGTCGCCTGTCGCCGTCACGATGCCGGTGGCCAGGCCGCCCTTCTTGTCACGCGACCAACGGACGCCAGCGGAGATGTGGAGTTGATCTGTGAGATCAAATCCCAGCTGACCGAACACGGCCCGGTTGCTGTTTTCGCCATTGTTTATCCAGGCCGACTGTCCGGATAGCGCCCCAAAAGCTGGAACCGCACTGTTAATCTCGTACCAGAACCGGTCAACTTTATCGATCTCGTCTTCTTGCAAGTATGCGCCGATGATCCAGTCAAACGGTCCATCATTATTTGAAACAAGGCGGATTTCCTGCGTGAACTGACGAATTTCCTCATCCTCATTCACCACGGAAGTAAACGCCAGCGGAACGGCGCCGCCGATGAACGGATTGTTCGGCCCAATTCCAGGTTGGTTGTAGACGCTGTACGCCTCTCCCGCCCTGTAGGACGTGATGCTCTTGAACGTTGCGAAGTCGCCTATGCCTTTTTCAATATCCAGGGTCAGCCCAAACGCTTCGCGCGTTAATTCCTGACCACGCGGCGTACTTTCGCCAGCGAACAAGAATGTGCCTGGAAGGCTCTCACGAATGTCGAGTCCGCCAGGAAGCAAGTCGTTGATCAACCCGCGCGCCGTACTCCACGGACCGGGCGCAGACGGATCCGACGGAATAGCGACGCGGTGAATCCCGTTGCTGCTGTCGTCCATATAGTCGAATACAAGTTTGGCGCGGAAATTCTCAATTCCCTCCGGCTCCCAGAGCAGCTGACCGCGGAACTGAAGGGAGTCGAGGTTGTCGAGATCGACCCGGTCCTGAATATCGTAGTTGTAACCGTCATGAGTGCGCGACTGGAACGAAATCCGGCCGGCCAAGCCCGGCAGGATCTCGCCAGTCAGGTGACCATTGAACAATCTTGAATCGTAATTGCCAAAGCCCGCATTGACCGCGCCGCCGAGCTCAAACTCTGGTTCGGCCGTGTAAACGCTGATTGCACCGCCGACCACGTTGCGCCCCAAGAGCACGCCTTGCGGACCGCGAATGACCTCAACGCGATCGATGTCGTAAAAGTCCGCGTTCAACAGGCCGGACCGCCCGACATACACGTCATCAATGAAAATACCGATGGATTGGTCAGAAGAAGGAGCATCCAAACGTGTGTTGGTGATGCCGCGAATATTGAACTCCTGGTCGAGCGGGGAATTCTCCGTGTAGCTTAACGAACTCACGCTTCGTGCGAGATCTGAAAAGCTCAAAATTCTGTCCTTGTCGAGATTCTCGCCCGTGACGCCGGTCACCGCGATCGCAGAATCCTGAACAGTGGATTCGCGCCTTTGCGCTGTGACGGTAATTGTATCGAGACGGCGGCCGCCATCCGCACCCGCCTCATCTTCCTGCGCAAACGATGGCGACGCCATCACGCCGAGCGCTGTCGCCAAGGCCGTCGAGACCAAAAGTTGGTGTAGTTTCATCGGATATCCTCCCATTATGGCCCTTTTGCTGAGGCCCAATATTTTTTTGAGGGCAGTATGGCGGCGATAGTCAGTTTGTCAATGCAAGTTACTATGATTGCTGAAAGCACGGGGTTTCGAACATTTTGTAGTGTCTTTTTTGCAACCCCACTCCATCTCATAAACTTGCACCTTAGAACTTACTGCTCGAATGGCGCGATAGCAGCGCACAATTCCTACGCAGACGCCATGCCCGCTAACTCTCGCCTGACGACCTTTCCAAGGGCGTTTCGCGGCAATGCATCAACGATTCGAAGTTTTTCCGGCAGCTTATAAACTGAAATCTGCTTATCCTTCAGGAACGCGCCGATATCCTCTAGCGTAAGATCCGTCCCCGGCTTGAGCACAATAAAGGCGCAAACACGCTCGCCCAAACGCGCATCGGGATACCCCGCACAGGCGGCCTCGCGCACGTCCGGATGACTTTCAATAAGCGTATCCAGCTCAGCGGGCGAAATGTTGACGCCACCGCGAATAATGATTTCTTTGGTGCGACCGACAAACTCATAATACCGGTCATTTTGCCCCGCCGCGATTTCAAACAAATCGCCGGTTTTGAAATAGCCCTCAGCGTCAAACGCATGCGCGTTAAGCGCATCGTTCTTCCAGTAGCCATCAAAAGTCATCGCGCCGTCAATGCGGAGTTCTCCGGCCTTGCCCGGCGCCACAACTTCCTGCTCGGTCTCAGGATCTACCAGCCTGGTTTTTATTTTTCCCGGAAACACGGACTTCCAGTCGATGTCTCCCGCGCCGAAGCGCGGAAAAAACTTCGCACGTAGTTCAGGATCCGGAATCTCAACCGCCGACGAGAACAGCGAGCACCCCTCGTTTGAGCCGAATACGTTCATGATGGGCACGCCAAACTGCTCCTGCCACGCTTTCACCATGAATGGCGGCAACGGCGCCGAGCCGGACGCGATGCACTTCAGCTGTGAAAAGTCTATTCCCTTGAGCAGTTCCTCATTCTTGAGCAGCATGGTCAGAATTGCAGGCGGCGCCACAGTGTAGTTGATTTTCTCTTCCTGCATCTGCCGAAGGAAAATCGGCAAGTCGAACGGGTGATGCTGTATGAACCTCCCGCCGCACAGGAGCCACGGCATGACCATTCCGCCGATTGCGGCAATATTGATCAATGGGAACGGATTGAGGATCGAGTCCCCCGCCTTCAAATTCGCCGCTTCGAAAAGGCTTTCGCCGTTCACTACCCAATGATCGTGATGGCGCGGCACGCCTTTGGGTTCCGCCTCAGTGCCAGACGTCCAGCACACCGATAGAACCTCAGCAGCGTCTATCTCCGCGATTTCCAGAAGGTCATTTTTAGATTCCAGTTCAACCGTTGAAAGTGCGGCGGACTGATCCCCGCCCCCGACAGTTACAACTGCAAAATCAGTTGCTGAGTCACGCGCCAATCGTTTTGCCATCTCATGATGATTGCAGCCGTGGAAGTCGTTGACAGTAACAAACACAGCTGGTTCGAGCCTCGCTACTATTGAACGCAACTCGCTTTCACGAAACGCCGTTGTAACGGGGCTGATGATGGCGCCGATCCGCGCGCATGCAAGGAATGCGAGGACGCCTTCGATCACATTTGGAAGTTGGGTTAGGACGACGCTGTCGCGTTCGACGCCAAGCCTGCGAAACGCTTTCGCCATGTGCTCCACGCGAGAATCGACTTCGGAAAAAGTAAGTCTTTGCGGCAGGTCTCCAATCAGGGCATCTCGATTTGGCGGATCCGCGAGCGCTTCGAAATCTCCCCTCGAAGCGACGGCAGTTTTGAGCAGCGAATCCACTGTCTCGCCGCGCCACCAACCTTTGCGCCGATACTCATCGACACGAGCCTGTGGCGATAACTGCATCGTTCCTCCTGCCGGCTGTTATTATGCGATTATTTAGCCGGTATGATTATGCAACTATGGTAATCCGAGATCAAGAATAATCGCCGCGCCATCTCCCTATTCAGCGCAGGATGCTTCGATTCGAAATGGCGTTGGAACTGTCGCTGACACCAGGCCCGGCTCGCTGGCGACGAGGTGTGGAATCGCATTCATCACAGCGCCCGCTACCGCCAGCTGTTCTGCGGACGTTTTACCTTGCAGGCCTTGGGGGCGCTCAACATTGAGGTCAATGGAAACGTCGGGGACGCCTTTGATATTCAACGCCCAGAGCGGACGATCGCCCGCCGTCAAATGCTCGTCGCTCATCGCCCAAGCGATAGACAAAAAGACTCTGTCTTGTCCGTCAACGACGCCCCGCCAGCGCCAATCAATATGGCACGCGCCGCCTCGCGGAATCACGCCCGCACGCACTTCGATGTCCTTGGAAGACGCAAGCATGCGATGATCGCGGCGTATGCAGTCCAGACGCCAACCAAGATTGTGGGCAATAGCCGCCACAACATCCTCGAACATGGCGTTCAAGGTCATTGCCGGTGGCCAATCATCGCCGTTCATGTCGATGGATCCGACCTCTTTGCCGAATCCCAAGAGCTCGAAGGCATACTCCGCACTGGCGATTTGGTCAGTGAGCACGGTTTCGTTTAGCGATACAGAATCAACCGAAATGCAAATGCCTGACGCAGTCGCCAACAGCTTCTCTGCGGCAAACCCTGGGTTCAAGCCAGCGCCCATAAAGCTGGTCCGGCCCCGGCTACACGCGTCGGCGAACATTGCCTGGCGTTCATCTGGCCAGTGGGCGGGAAATGTATTTCCGTTGATGGAAATTACATTTTTTCCTGACCCTAACAGTCGAGCGATATCCGCGTCATGCGCAGTATGATCGCTTCCGAGACGCGCGGCATGAATGACGACGTCTGCGTCCAGAGAAAGGATGTCGTCAATGCTGTCAGTTGCGATGACGCCCGTTTTATCTCTGCGCGCAATGTCGCCCGCATCCTTCCCAACCTTTGCGGCTCCGTACACAAATAAGCCAACAAGCTCCATGTCGGGCCGATCAATGATGGCGCGCAAGCAGGATTTTCCCATGGCTCCGGTCGCCCATTGAATCACACGATATGGCCTGCGTTCCGGCATGCGCAAATCTCCCGTTGTCGCGGCAAGGCATCCATACCGCGCACCGCAATCGTCACATTAGTGAGTATTGTTATACAAGTCTATGGGGATGCGTGCCAGAAATTCAGGTTGCTGCCGCCCGGGCCGATTTTCGGGACAAAATCTGGAAGTCCACTTCCGCTGGCTTCAATGGCTCTGCGCAGTTCGAACATCCGACATACGGGTGCAACGCATGACCGCAAGACTTATGGAACAAAATGACGGGCGGCCCTTCCGGCGACGCATAATATTTGTCGCCCCACTGCTGCAGCATGACCAAGATGGGGTAGTAATCGAGTCCCTTCTTCGTCAGCCAGTACTCAAACCGATCCGGGTTGGTCTGATACAAGACCGTCGTCAAAACTCCAATGTCGGTAAGCCATGCGAGACGTTCTGAAAGAATGTTCGACGCAATCGCCGTGTCTTTCATGATCTCGTCAAACTTACGTAAATGCGTGAATACGGACCGAAGGATCAGGCTCGACCAGCGATCACCCATGAGTTCGGCTGCTTCCGTGAAAAGCGACGATTGTTCCCTTTCGCTTTCCCCACTACTTCTACGCTGCCGTCGGCGACTGTAAAGCGGCGCCATTAATCCGACGCCCGGTCCTTCCTGCCAACTGACATCGGTTGGATGAACCACCTGCTGACAGTGGCCGCAAAGAGGTTCAGGATTGATGATTTTACCGCATGAATGATGCGTCAACTCAGTCTTCAACCGCGAGCGCTGGCTCGACCATTTTCGCTCCCAGCGCAGCAGCATCAGTGACGTCCAGTAAAGATCCTGTCCCTTTTGCGTCAACAGATATTCAAATCTTGGCGGCTTATCCATGTAGGACCGCTTGAAGAGAATATCAGCCTCGATCATTTTTTTGAGTCGGTCGGAAATCAGCGCCTTTTGCAGTCCCGACCGCGATTGAATTTGATCGAATCTACGCGCTCCCCACCAGATTGCCTCAAGCACCAACAGCGTTGACGTATCGCCCACGACTTCAAGCGCGCGCCAGATAGAACAGGTGCGGATCAGTCGTTGGTCCGATGATTTCTTCGCTTGAGCCAAACCTCTTTCCCCCTGACCCGCCAACGCTACATTCGCTGACACGCCATTGTTGTATCCGGTATTTTCCGGCGAAATTCAATCATGCCCGCTTCGCCTCACTCGGCTGGTCAGTCCAGTGAACATCAATTCAATCGAGCGATCAGGTCCTCAAACGCGGCTTCCGCGCCCTTAAAACTTGTGCCCGCGCCCACTTCATCGAGCGATTCACGATGCGCATTCATCCACGACCCGACGTCGCCTGCCAGAGTGGCGCCAGCCGATTCCAACACTTGAGCCTTGCGCACATATCCGCCGCCGGCAATCCAGTTTTCACCGAAAGAAAGGCACCCGGCAGAAACCAGCCAACTAGCCAGCGGCGCGACCTTTTCCGGCGCCAGCAAGGTCGCTAGCTCCGCCGGCCCTACACCTGCTGTCATTTGCGTAGTCGCATAGGGCGATAGAATGTTTACGCCGATCCCAAACTTGCGCCCCTCGTGGGCGAGCGTCGCGGCGAATGCATTTAATGCCCCTTTGGATGCAGCATAAGGCGCGCGCCCCCTTACTCCATACAATCCGGCGCTCGAAGAAACGAAAAGCATGCGACCGTGATCTGCTGCCTGAAGATGGCTCCACGCCGCGCGCGCCAATTGCATCGGCGCCGTGAAATTCACCTTCATCACAAGCGAGAACGCGTCTTCAGGCATGTCGCCGAACCGCGCGGCCGCGCCATTAACGCCTGCATTGAAAATCACAGCATCCAGCCGGCCAAACTCATCGAGCGCTTGCTGCACGAGCGCTTCGCTTGCGCCGGGATCGGTGACGTCAAGCCGGTTCGGAGATGCCGCACCGCCCGCGTTCCGAATGCGATTGACAGTCTCCGCAGCGGAGTCTGCTTGGCCGGCCCGAATGCGATTGTTGACAATGACGGCGCAACCATCGGCTGCCGCCTGGACCGCAAAGGCCGCGCCCAAGCCTTTCCCTGCGCCTGTGATGATGACTACTCGTTTACCAGTCACGATTTTCCATCGCTTTCATTTTGTTCGTAGACGCCGCGAACTCGGCCGCATCTACACGCGCTCCATAATCATTGCGGACCCGATGCCGCCCGCGGCGAGCGCTACAACCATGCCCAGCGCACCATCCCTGCGTTCCAACTCGTGCAAGAGCGTCGTCGTCAAAATAGCGCCCGTAGCGCCCATTGGATGACCCATCGCGAGGTGGCCGCCATTGACGTTCACCTTATCGACGTCGGGCTCGTATGTTCTCAGAAATTTTAGGGGCGGAGCTGCAAACGCCTCCATGAATTCGATGAGATCAAGCTGGTGAATGTCCAAGCCCGCCTTCTTCAAGACGCTCTCCATTGCATCGAACCCGGCGCCGAACTGAAATATCGGGTCGCCGGCCGTCTCTGCAATAGCGACGATGCGCGCTCGCGGACGTAAGCCTGCGGCGGCGCCTGCTTCGCGCGAGCCGGTCAAAACCAACGCAGCGCCATCAGCAAGACCCGGCGTATTGGCAACGGAATGCACATGCGAAATCGCGGCAAGCTTTGGAAAATGCTTCAGCATGACAGTGTCCTGACCGTCAGCACCGGCTTCAGCAAATGCAGGCGGCATTTGTTTCAGCGCGTCCATCGTAAGGTCCGGCCTGATCCATTCATCACGCGCCAATACAGGATTTCCGCCACCGTCTCGAACAGGAATTACGCTGGCGTCATAACGCCCCTCATTCCAGGCCCTGTCGGCGCGCTGGTGCGATCTGAGCGTTATTTCATCAAGCGAGGACTTGTCGAACCCTTCAATGGTCGCCATCAACTCAGCGCCCATGATGGGCGCCAGCCATTCGAGCTCGCTTTTTAGAGAAGCATTTGAATAGTAGTCAGCTGCATCAGCGAGAAACGGAACGCGCGACAACATTTCAACGCCGCCGGCAAGTGAAAGACGGTCTTCGCCGGCGCGCGCCCAAAGGGCGCTTTCGTTAACCGCAGACAGTCCGGAAACGCAGTAATTGTTAATGGTTTTGACCGCCACATCGTTGGCCAGCGCAGTCCCTCGGTGCGCAGCCAATCGAGATACAAGCGCGAGATGACCGCCCTGCGCGCCGACTTGGCCAACGCAACCCAGTATCATTCTCGAAACATTCGTCAGCGCGTCCGGCCCTGCTCGCGCACCTATCGCTTCGACCAATTGCGAGACTAGTTCATGCGGAGCGATGCCATGCAGCGCGCCCGCCGGCTTGCCATTCTCGCGCGCGCGGCCCTTCCCTCTGGGCGTGCGAACTGCCTCATAGATGAATGCATCAGACATGAATCGGCCCATTCGAGTTGATCTGCGAGGCTACGCGCGACGCCCCGGCCCCTCCGGAATCAGCCGCGCAACGATGGCTCGGTTCGTCAAATAACTTGCGTATCCCTACCCATTCCATCGGCCAATTGCAATTTTCTAGCCGTTTAACCGTCTGTTTTTTCGAGTTTTTCCTGCCGAACGTGGTTGACCGCAACCGAGACCCCTTTGAAACTGGCTAAAGTCTAGCAATTAGGTATGTTTGTGCAAGTTTATAAAATTTGAGACCCAACAGCACGGGCATCAGGAGGATTGGAGCGATGTTAGAAACTTTGGCGGTGAATTTTGCCATCATGCTCGCGTTGTTCGTGGCGCTCTGGGGACTGAGCGTCGCCATCAAAAATGCCAGTATCGTCGACATCATGTGGGGCGTCGCATGTGCGCTGCCGGCCTTCCTGACGTGGTTGAGAACCGATGGCGCCGAGCCGCGCGCCACAGTGCTAACCATCTTGGTCGCTATATGGGGCGTCCGTCTCGCGGCCTATCTCGCTATCCGTAATATCGGGCACGGTGAGGACTACCGTTATGTCTCCATGCGCAAAAAGGCCGGCGGCGACTCCAAGTTTGCGATCTCCAGCTTGGTCAGTGTTTTCGTGCTTCAATGTCTGATTTCATTTTTTGTATCGCTGCCAACACAAGTGGGGCAGTTCGGGAGCGCGCCGATCATTGGAACCGGATCAGGCGCGTTGGGCATTGTGGCCTTCATTGGCGTCGCCATATTTGCGATTGGGCTGCTGTTTGAAGCGGTAGGCGACCATCAATTGCGCCAGTTTAAAAAGGACCCCGCAAATAAAGGGAAACTTATGGACAAGGGTCTTTGGTCCTGGACCCGCCATCCGAACTATTTCGGAGATGCCGCTGTATGGACCGGCCTCACGCTGATTGCGCTGGAAAGCCAGTACGGGTTTCTGACGATTCTCAGCCCGGCGCTGATGATCTACTTCTTGTACGCGCTCTCCGGCAAGGCGTTGCTCGAACGCTCGATGTCGAAACGGTACCCGGACTATGAGAGCTATAAAAAACGCGTGAGCGGCTTTTTTCCAAGGCCGCCACGCACCGCAGTCTAGGCTAGTCAAACGTCAGGACACCATTCGGGGGCGGGTCTGCGTAGAGCGCATCGACCTCTGCGGTGCGCCGGCTGATCGCCAACGCCTGATTGACGCTGCCCTTTTCGGATAACTCCCCGCGCTCCGAATCGGGGGGTGCAACGAGGATGCCGAAGCGGCGAACTCTGGTGCTCGAAGTGCTGTTGGTTTGGTTGTAGCTCTCGATCTTTCGGCGAACTATCTCGAGAGCACCCTCCCCGGCGCATGGCGACATCCACGCAAGAATGCCGATACGGTCACGATTTTCGCCGCAAATCAACATCTCCATCACTTCAGGTCCGAGCGCCTTCAAGAGAGAAACACGCAGTGCGCCACCCGCGACCCAGGTGCCGGTGTTTAACTTGAACTCTTCGGAAAGCCTGCCCGCAAAGCGAAGTCCGTGTTCGGGAACATGTGCATCGATGAATTCAGCTGTATCGCCAGTCCGATAGAAGCCCTCATCGTCCAGCGACGTTTCCTTGAAGTCGTCGCGACCGAGGTATCCGGGCGTGATATGACATCCCTTCATGCGGACTTCAAAGCGACCCTGATGCGGCAGAAGCTTCAGGGACAGGCCAGGCAATGGCAATCCGATGCCGACCGTTTCTGTTGGAAAATATATGGACATGCAACCGGAAGTCGTTTCCGTTGCTCCGTATCCTGATGTTATAAGTATGCGCTCACCCACTGACGCAATCGCCAGGGCTTGTAACCGATCGTAGAGCGGCTGCGGCAACGCTGCGCCGCCGAACAACATGAGGCGCATGTTCTTGAAGAAATGATCGCGAAGCGCCGCATCCTGTTCAAGCGCGTCGGCGAGCATCGAATAGCCCGCCGGCACGCTGGTGTAATAGTTGAGCGACAGATCGCGAATATTCTCCAATGTTTGATCGAACCGCCCCGGCAGGGGTCTGCCGCCGTCGATATAATAAGACCCACCAACCAATGCGGCCGCGATTGACACGTAAAGGCCCGACACATGGCTCCAAGGCAACCATTCCAGAATCATATTGTCCCATGCGCCAGTATCTTTCATCGCCCACCAGCTCTGCGCAACGCAGGCGCGCATCATACGGTTGGTGTGAATCACCGCCTTGGGTCTACCCGTAGAGCCGGAAGTCAACATAAAGGCGGCCGGTGCATCCGGATCGATGCGCGCGGACGCCGCGACCACATCGTCGCTTACTTTCGTGTTGATGATTTCGACATACGCCGCCGCGCCTGGCACTGCATCAGGCTGAGCTGAAATAACAACGGCGTCCCCTGCACATGCGCGCACAGCGTCGGCAAAAGCGCTCGTTTCGGCGAAAATAAATCGTGGCCTGATGAGGCTGATTGCGTATTCGAGCTTTTCAAAACCGGATTTTGCTCCGAGCAACGCATAGTTTTCGCTCACCGGCGCGATGGGCGCGCCGATTGCCAGCGCGCCGTAGCGAACCGTCGCATGTGCGATCGAGTTCCCGGAGATGAACATAACCGGCGTATCAGGTCCGCCGCCGTTATCCAGAAGCCACTGCGCGACTGAATGAACATCACTTTTAAGGCCCTGAAAGGTTTTGGTCGACCATTCACCATCCGCCCCGCGCTCCGCCAACGCGATTTTCTCGGGAGAAATTTCAGCGCCGGCGTTAAAACCCTCAATCACCGTGGGAGAATCAAACTCTAATGGCGCACGCGGCGTCATCACCAGCACACCATCAGGGCGCTTTTCTATCTCAAGGTCGACGGGCGGAAATTTGACGTCGCGGAATTTTGGCGCTTGCTCGGCGTCTTGTGACAATTGCTTCTCCCTGATCGGTCGTGCGGCCGCTCTCGTGGCGGCCTGAGTTTGGTACGCGTTAACGGTGCGGCGTCATATCCTGTGTCGCGGGATAGACAATTGCATAACAATACCTACAATGGTACTGAAGACAAGCAACCGTCGCAGAAACGGCACAAACGCTCGCAAGGAGAGCACGCGCCGCCGGGCGTGAACAGGGAGAAACCAATGCGAATCGAAGGGTGCACCGCCATCGTAACAGGGGGCAATCGCGGAATCGGACAGGGTTTCGTGGAAGAGCTGCTCGAGCAGGGCGCAGCCCGCGTCTATATCGGCTCGCGCAAACCCGCCGACGCAGAGGAGCTCGCCGCCACGGCGCCAGACCGCCTCCGCGTCATCGAGTTAGACGTCGCAGATGAAAACCAGATCGCTGCTGCCGCCAAATCGTGTCCAGACGTCACGTTAGTCGTAAACAACGCTGGCGTATTCAATATGCAAACATTGCTGGGTGCGCCTGACATGTCGTTGGCGCGGCAGGAAATGAATGTGAACTTTTTCGGCATGCTCGCTATGTGCCGGGCTTTCTCACCGATTATCGAAGCGAATGGCGGCGGCGCCATCACAAATGTGTTGTCGGCTGGCGGCATTGTCTCAGTGCCGTCCATGGGCGGTTACAGCCCATCGAAGTTTGCAGCGCGCGCTGCATGCAACTGTATGCGCGCCGAGCTGGCGCCACGCGGCATTCATGTAAGCGCACTCATCGTAGGGTCGGTGAAGACGCGTATGGCGGCGCATGTTAAGCACGTCAAACAATCTGAACCCCGCGACATCGCAAAAGCCGGGCTTTACGCGGTAGCGAACAAGATCGACGAACACGATACCGATCCACACGCCATCAGCGTACGCGCCGCCCTCGCCCGCGATCCGGCGGGGCTTGCCGAGTCCATGGCGCAGGCCCTGTACGCGAGTCAGAAATAAGCACCTGAGGAAGCCCATGTCAGTCGCGATTGTGAATGAATTCAAATCGAAGATTACGCCGAACGAGCATCCCTATCTCAACGGCGCGTGGACGCCCACGACGCGGGAAGTCACCGCGGACGAGATGGAAGTTATTGGCGAAATCCCGAAAGACTTGAGCGGCGTATACATTCGCAATACCGAAAATCCGCTGCACGACGCGATCGGTGTTTACCACCCGTTCGACGGCGACGGCATGATTCACGCGATTTCCTTCCAGGACGGCAAGGCGAGCTACCGCAACCGCTTTGTACGCACGAAGGGCTTCCTCGCTGAACAGGAAGCCGGACGATCCCTGTGGGCGGGAATCGCAACCAATCCGGCCAAAGCTGAACTTGAAGGCTGGGGCGCGCGCGGGCGGATGAAAGACGCCTCCTCCACGGACGTCGTTGTTCATGCCGGCGAAATCGTGTCGACGTTTTACATGTGTGGCGAAGGTTATCTGCTCGATCCCTATACGCTCGATGATCTGGGTACGGCGCAATGGGTCCCGCCGCAGGGCATCTCCGCGCACCCGAAAATCGACTTGAAAACTGGAGAAATGCTGTTCTTCAACTACGGCAAGGAAGCGCCGTACATGCATTACGGCGTTGTCGGGCCGGACAAGCACCTGAAGCACTACATTCCGATCGAGTTGCCTGGAGCGCGTTTGCCGCACGACATGGCCTTCACAAAGAACTATTCGATTCTCATCGACTTGCCGCTGTTCTGGGAAGCGGAGTTGCTGAAGAACGGCGTCCACTCAACGCGCTTTCATCCAAGTGTACCCACTCGGTTCGCAATTGTGCCTCGATATGGTTCGGTGAACGAAATTCGCTGGTTCGAAGCGGCGCCGACCTATGTGCTGCACTGGATGAACGCGTGGGAAGAAGGCGACGAAATCATCCTTGACGGATACTTCCAGGAAGACCCAGATCCGGCGCCGCTGGATATTCCAGGCGTTGACAAGCGCTTCGGCAAACTGCTCGCAAATATTGACGAATACTCTTTCAAGCCCAAACTCCACCGCTGGAGATTCAATCTTCGCACCGGGGCAACAATTGAAGAACGCCTCGATGACCGAATTCTGGAATTCGGAACGTTCAACCAGAAATACGCTGGCGAGCCTGCGCGTTACGCGTACAGCACGACGTCGAAACCCGGCTGGTTCCTGTTCACGGGCCTTGTCAAACACGACCTCAAGACCGGAGATTCGGTGTCGCTTAACTTCGGCGAAGACCGCTATGGCAGCGAAGCGCCGTTCGCGCCAAAGCTCGGCGCCGTTGACGAAGACGACGGATATATCGTCTCCTTCATCATCGACATGAAGGAAAACAGATCGGAATGCGTGGTCATCGACGCCAAGGATATCGCCGCCGGTCCTGTCTGCCGGGTCATCCTGCCGCACAGAATTTCAAGCGGCACGCACGCCACATGGGCGGCGCATGACGAAATCGCCGCCGCCCATGGCTAGGAGCACACAGAGTTCTGTCAGCGCTATCGCGAAAAACCTTTCGCTGCCGGCAATCTGCGCGCCGATGTTTCTTGTGTCGGGTCCGCAACTGGTGGCCGCGACCTGCAAGGAAGGCGTGATCGGCGCCTTTCCATTTCCAAACGCGCGCACCATCGAAACGCTTGACGGCTGGCTCGATGAATTGTCTCGCACGGCGTCGGCCGACGCCAACGCCGCGCCGTTCGCGGTCAATCTCACAACCCACCGCACGTATGACAGGCTGCAGGATGAGATTGCGCTGATCGCCAATCACAAACCGAAAATCGTCATCACTGCGCTTGGCGGTCCCGAACCTGTTATCGATACCGTGCATCGCTATGGCGGCATTGTCATCGCCGACGTTAATTCCGTCGCCTATGCCCGCAAGGCTGCGGAAAAAGGCGTTGACGGTCTGGCGCTCGTGGCCTCTGGCGCCGGCGGTCACACCGGCTCCATGGCGGGCTTTGCTTTTGTTTCCGCTGTGCGCGAATTCTTTGACGGATTGGTTGTGCTTGCCGGCGCCATCGGCACGGGTCAGGCGATCCGCGCTGCGGAAGTTCTTGGCGCTGACCTCGCCTATATCGGCACGAGCTTTATCGCCGCGAAAGAAAGCCTCGCCGATGAAGACTACCAACGCATGCTCGTAGAGGCGAATTTCGAAGACCTCGTCCTCAGCAACGCGCTCACGGGCGCCTACGCGAATTATCTCCGCGCCAGTCTCGAAAAGATGGGGCTAGATCCGAAAAACTTGGGTGCGCGCGATGGCATGGACCTTTCAAAGTCGCAATCCCAGATCAAGGCGTGGCGAGATGTGTGGTCCGCCGGGCACGGCGTCGGCGAAGTCCGCGAGATCGAACCGGCCGCGCAGATCGTCGCCCGGCTGAAGGCGGAATACGCAAGCGCGCTCCAGACACCATCGCTCGCGATCAAGAATTCGAACCAGTGAGGTTTGGGAATATTGGAGCGGGTAGCGGGAATCGAACCCGCATCATCAGCTTGGAAGGCTGGGGCTCTACCACTGAGCTATACCCGCGCCGAACCGGGAAACTACTCCATGGTTCAAAAAATACAATTCGTATTTGAAGAATTTTGCGCCTCGCCGTTGCCAGGTTCGCCGACCGTTATTTCCCCAGTTTTCGGTCAAACCGAGCCTGGGCCGCGTCGATTTCGCTCAAATGCGCGCGCGCCCATTCTCCAAGCGCCAGCACCGGTGCGCTCAGTGAACCGCCCAAGTCTGTCAGGGCGTATTCGACCTGCGGCGGGCTGGTGGGATAGGTCTTCCTGCTGACCAAACCATCGCGCTCCAGATTGCGCAAAGTGCGGGTGAGCATTTGTTGCGAAATGCCGGCCACGGCGCGCTTGATTTCGTTGAATCGATAGGGCCGCTCGCGCAACAAGACGACGATCAGCACGCTCCATTTGTCCCCGAGTCGCGACAGCACGCGGCTCACCTTGGGACATTCCTCATGAAACAGGCTTTCCGCCTCGTCAGTCATACGGGTGTGACCTAGTCCGCTCTTTATGCGTTCTTGCGAATATCACGCGCTCACATAATTAGTCCAGGTCACTTTTCTAGACCTACAAAGGAACCCCGCAATGAAACTGCTTCACATCGATTCCAGCATCCTCGGCGAACACGCCGCAAGCCGGCCAGTCACGGCGGAAGTCGTGAAAAAGCTGAAGAAAAACAACTCAGGCCTCGAAATCATCTATCGCGACCTGGCGGCCGCGCCGTTGCCGCACCTGACGCTAGACCAACTGGCGAGCGGAGACACCGCCAACCCGGCCCAGGCCGAGAGCAAGGCCGTTCTCGATGAGTTTCTCTCCGCGGATATCATTGTCATCGGAGCCCCAATGTACAATTTCACCATTCCCAGCCAGCTCAAGTCATGGATTGACCGCATTTTGGTGGCCGGCGTGACCTTTCGATACACGGACAAGGGCGTAGAAGGACTGGCTGGCGGCAAACGCGTGATCATCGCCGTCGCTCGCGGGGGGCTCTACGGGCCCGGCTCACCCGCCGAAGAGTCAGAACATGTCGAACGCTATTTGAAGACGGTATTTGGCTTTATCGGCGTTGCTGAGCCAGAGTTCATTATCGCAGAAGGCCTTAAGCTAAGCCCAAAACATTACGACGCCGCTCTGACCGCCGCGCTCCAGCAAGCATCAGAACTTCAGGCGGCATAACCCCGAAATCCGGCGGACCGCGGTCTGACGAAAAATTTTCTGACCCGTTTCTGGACATTCCTGCGCATTCATAAACCGGGGGCGAGATTCATCGGGTTTTTGCGCCTCTGCCATCGGCGATCCAGTCGCCGATTAAACAACTGTGGAGCGAAGTCTATGTTCAGTACCTGTCTGCGTCCCGCTTTCCGCCGGACTTCCATTCTGACCGCCTGCGCGGTCGGGCTTTCCCTGCTGGCGCCGGGAGCAGCCAGCGCTGCATTGCTGGCCACGGCCAACACCGTGAGTGGCGACTTTGAGTATGTCGGCATGGGTGAACACCCGGACGCGGCAGGGCGCGGAACCGGACACGTCCGAATTGGCGATTGCAGCTTTGACGGCGTCAACACCATTTGCGTCACCACGGGAACGTATACCGAGGACGCTGGCAGCTCTGAAAACCCCGGCGCGACCGGCACGTTCACATTGACCCAAACTTTTGCGGGCGATGGTCTCAGCCCAGCGCTCGGCATCTCCACTGAACCTGGCGGCGATTTTTTTCAGTTCTACGAGATTGCACTCGGAGCGATCACACTGGAAGCGATCTCGTCGACGGGCGATGTCTATAGCGGCGTCTTTCCTGACAACCCGTTTGAAAACTCCATCGGGTTCTTCATCGACACCGATCCGTCTACCACTATGTGCACCGGTGTCGCCGCAGGCGATTGCAGACTGGGACTGGTAGGACTGACCGCTGGCGCAACCTTCGCCGGCCGGATCTCTTCGCTGGTGTTCTCGTTCCCCGACGCATTGATCCCGCCTGACATGAGCGAAGTTCCCCTGCCCGCTGCAGCGCCTTTGATGCTGTTGGGCCTCGGCGCCATGGGCGCCATGCGCCGCAAAAGAAAGACAGCTTAAAGTTCGTTCTTTCGGGGACGCGCGAACTTCGGGGACGGTATGTTGAAAATGATCGCGGCGGCGCGAATGGCGAAAGTCACGAGCGCCGCCGTGACAGCGGCAGCACTCTCGCCGACACCGAGCGCTAGCATACCTACATAAACACCTGCGCCGATGAGCGCGGCAGTCGCGTAAATATCCTGCTTGAGGATCAGCGGCGGTTCGTTCAGCAACACATCACGCACGACGCCGCCAAAAGTCGCTGTCACGGCGCCCATAAAGACGGCAATGATCGCCGGCGCATCTGCATTGAGAGCCGCCTGTGCTCCGATCACCGCAAACACCGCAAGGCCCACCGCATCAGCCCAGATCAGCGCCTTTAACCGTGAGTCGATAAAGGGCTGAGCAAGCGTCGCCGCAGCAGCGCCCGCGACGCAAATCAAGACCGCTGATGGCGAGGCGATCCACCAGACAGGAAACGACCCCAGCAAAACATCGCGAATAGTGCCGCCGCCCACGCCGGTGACGAACGCGATCATCGCAACGCCGAACAGGTCCATGTCATTCCGGAGCGCCGTCAGTGCGCCGGAAATAGCGAAGACGAAAAGGCCGATCGTGCTGAGTGCGGCGAAAATCTGAGCGGGTTCCATGAACCAGACTAGCGCCGATTCACTCGTCCTTCGCAAGCGCGTCCCAGAGCGCCCGGTCCAGACGGTAGACGGCGCAATCATCATCGCCGAAACGGCGCTTTTCAACGAACACAAAGCCGAGGCGTTCATAGAACTTTCGCGCGCGCAGATTGCTTTCGAGCGGATCGATGATAACCGCCTTAACGTCTGCGTCAGCAAAACACTTGTTGAAAGCAAGCTGCATCATCTGCGTTCCGAATCCGCGCCCGAGGTCGGACTCCTCGCCGATCCAGATATCGAGCGCGCGGAGATTATCCTCCACCTCGCCCCAGTAATGAGATGGCTCGCGCGCCGGATCGCAAATCTCCATGACGCCAATGGGGCGGCCGTCTTGTTCTGCGACAAGCAACTCGCCCCAGTCGGCGTCGCGCGGAACCTCTTTGTCCCAGTCATACCAATCGCCGTCGCCGCCGGCTGATGCCACATGGGGCTTTTCATCCCATGTCTTCAGCAGCGGAATGTCGGCGCGCGTCGCCGGGCGCAGGCGCATGAGGCTAGAGCGACCGCGCGATCAGCAGCTTCATGATTTCATTGGTGCCGCCGTAAATGCGCTGTACACGAGCATCGGCATACATGCGGCTGATCGGATATTCATCCATATAACCGTAGCCGCCGAAGAGCTGCAGGCACTCGTCGATGATCTCGTTTTCCAGGTCGGAAATCAGCATCTTCGACATGGACGCCGTCACCGGATCGAGCTTTCCCTCGATCAGCAAGCCCGTGCAGTGATCGACAAACACGCGGGCCATAGTCGCGCGCGCCTTGCACTCAGCGAGCTTGAACTGCGTGTTCTGGAAAGCGATGACCGGCTTGCCGAAGGCGTGACGCTCTTTCACATAATCGATAGTGAGCGACAGCGCGCGCTCAATCCCCGCCATGCCTTGCACGGCGATCTGGTGGCGCTCCTGCGGAAGCTGTTGCATGAGCTGAATGAAACCCTGGCCCTCTTCCGTACCAAGAAGATTTTCGGTCGGAATTTTTACGTCCGTAAAAAACAGCTCGGATGTGTCCTGCGCCTTGTTGCCGAGCTTCTTCAGATTGCGTCCGCGCTTAAAGCCTTCCACTTCGTCAGTTTCTACGACCATCAACGACACGCCCTTGGCGCCTTCGGCCGGATCGGTTTTGCAAACGACGATGATGATGTTGGCGGTCTGGCCGTTAGTGATGAAGGTCTTCTGGCCGTTCACCACATATTGATTTCCCTCTTTCAACGCGGTCGTGCGCACCGCTTGAAGATCGGAGCCCGTGCCCGGTTCACTCATGGCGATGGCGCCGACTAGTTCGCCGGTCGCCATGCGCGGCAGCCAGCGCTTTTTCTGTTCTTCGGTGCCGTAGTGAAGAATGTAAGGCGCAACAATGCAGTTATGCAGCGCCGCGCCGAACCCTTCTACGCCGGCTTTCGCCTGTTGTTCCATGAAAATCTGCTCATAGCCGAAATGTCCGCCGGCGCCGCCATATTCTTCAGGCATGGACATGCAGAGCAGTCCGGCTTCGCCTGCTTTGGTCCAGGCCCAGCGATCGACAACGCCATTGTCGCGCCAGCTCTCCACGTGGGGGGCCAGTTCGCGCGTAAAGAACTTGCCGATCTCGTCTTCAAAGAGGTCGAGATCTTCGGTTTTCCAGGACGGGCGGGCGGTTTGCAGAACGGACATAGCGGCTCCAGTCATAAAAGAATTGACTGAGTAAATCGCACAGCGGCGCTGGGGCGGCAATGCCGGGACGCAGCTTCCGGGCGGCTAGAACTTCCAGTCGACGCCAATCGCGGCGACTACGCCGCTGATATCAACATCGCCAGAGAAGGCACCCCGGAACAGGTTTTCCGGCACCGCCGCGGACTGGTTCAGCGGCGTTGTATCGGCAAACACATAGGACGCCGCGAGATGCAGTTCGGCGCGCTCCGACAGATCGCGCGAATAACCGGCGGCGAGCCAGACGCGGCTTGCTCCCGGCACGCGCGGGCTTGAGAACGCCGGATTGGCCGGGTCTTCTTCATACATCACGCCAAGGCGCAGCGTTTGCGCCGGACCGAAATCTCGCTCCACGCCGGCTGCGCCCGCCCAGGTGTTCTTCCAGTTCTGGGTGGTGACTTCCGGCGTTTGAATCGGGTTCTCAAAGTTGATCGTCAGCTGATCGAAACTTTTCCATCGGGTCTGCACCGCTGAAGCCAGCAGGCGTATCTCCGGCGTCATCTCAACTTGCACGCCAAACTGGATATTTCCCGGCGTGGCAAATTCGCTGGTGACGCCTGTGTCCTGAAACAAGCCCAGGCCTGCGAGCGTTTGTCCGGACGCCGATGAGCTGACATCGAATGTCGCCGTTCCCTCCAGCGTATGATCGATCTTTGACGTGAAGCTGGCGCCAATGGTAACGCGGTCGCCGAGCGCGCCCTGAACGCCAACCGTATATCCGACGCCCCAGTCATTCGCGGAGACATCTACATAGGCGTCATCCACACCGGGGATCAGCATCGACATCAACAACACGGATTCAATGCCCGCTGCGTCAATGGCGCCTTCAAGATCGATATCGACATATTGCAGGCGCGGCCCGCCCGCGATGGACCAGCCACCCGCAATCTCAACGCCAATCAATCCGGAGACAGAACCGGAGACGACTTGCGAAAACGTGCCGTGATAACGCGCGATAGATGTGTCGTCGTAAGACGTATTGAATCCGAAGGGCGCATAAATCGCGATCCCGGCAAATATCTTGTCGCTCAACTGAAACGATGTGGCGCCGGTCGGAAACACGCCATCGCCGATGACAGTATCGCCTGCACTGTCGCCCGCGACCGGAACCGTGCCGAACAATGCCCCGACAGCGTTTTCATAAGACGTGTCGTTCCACGCGCCGACAATCGACAGCGAGCTTTCAACGCCCTCGACACCTACGATAGCGGCGGGATTGAAATAAGCATTGCCGGGCGTCGCGCGCGCAGCTTGCGCACCCGCTGTCGCCGCTCCGAGTGATTCAGCACTTTGCGTGTTCAGCGAAAAACCGGATGCGGCGGCGCTCGCCGTTCCACCCGCCAACGCCAGAATCGACAATGGCGCAATACAGATTGCTCGATTTTTGCTCGTGCTGGATGCTGCTTTGCTCATATTCCCCACACCGTCATTTCACGACAAGGATTTTCGCGGGCGCGAAAATCGCGCGGAACCTCCTCAATTCTGATTTCAAATCAGTGAATCAGGGTGGTTAACGCGTCGGCCAGTGTCACCTTAACTGCGCGCGTTCGCCAGCAACGTCTATATTAGAGTTCAGTCACTTTCTGCAGACGGCGCACAAGGCTCGATGTATCCCAGCGGCCGCCGCCCATGGCCTGCACGTCCCCATAGAACTGGTCAACCAGCGCCGTCAGCGGCAAGCTCGCACCGCTGGCCCGCGCCTCGCTCAGGGCAATGCGCAGATCCTTGCGCATCCAGTCCACCGCAAAACCAAAATCGAATTTGTCATCTGCCATGGTTTTGGCGCGGTTTTCCATTTGCCAGCTTTGCGCGGCGCCGCCGGAGATGGCTTCCAAAACTCGATCAATGTTGAGGTCCGCCGTTGAGGCGAAATGCACGCCTTCCGACAGCCCCTGCAACACGCCGGCAATGCAAATCTGGTTCACCGCCTTGCAAAGCTGCCCGTGGCCCGCCGGGCCGATATGAACGATCCGCGCCGAATAGGCTTGCATGGCGCCGCGCGCGGCTTCCACATGTGCTTCGTCGCCGCCGCACATGACTGAGAGTTTGCCGTTTTCAGCGCCCGCCTGCCCGCCTGATACCGGCGCATCGACAAAGCCAACGTCCTGTGCGCCAAATTTTTCATGCAGATCTCGGGCAAGCGTTGGCGATGCTGTGGTGTGATCGACAAACACAGCGCCCTTCTTCAACGCGCCGGAAATCTCAGCAGCGATCGCCGCCACATCGGGATCGTCTCCAAGGCAGGCAAAGACGAGGTCAGCATCGCGCACCGCCTTTTCCGGATTTGCCGCAGACGATCCTCTATGCTGTTTGGTCCAGGCGTCCGCCTTCGCAGATGTGCGGTTATACACGCGAACGTCGAATCCTTTCGCCGCGAGATGTCCCGCCATCGGAAATCCCATGACGCCCAGTCCGAGGAATGCAACCTTGCTCATGCTTTCTCCGTACCGGGAATGTAGGTGCTTGCGTAATAGATCAGCGGGGCGCCCTGCACGCTGTCGAACCGCACAACTTCACCGACCAGAATCACGTGATCCCCCGCATCGTGTCGCGCAACGATCTTGCAATCGAAACCGGCAAGTCGCTCCTTCAGCACCGGCGCGCCGGTGTCCCAACTTTCAAACTCCGCTTCGCTGGGGCCGTCGGGAAGAAAATTTGCATATCGATTGGACAGCTCTTGCTGGTCCGCGCGCAAAAAAGAGATTCCATAACTCTGCGCCGCCATGAACGCGCTGTACGAAGAGGCTCTGTTCTCAAGGCACCACAAAACCAATGGCGGCTCCAGCGACACTGAAGTGAACGAGTTGATGGTCAGCGCCGCCATGGAGCCGTCTTTATCGCGACAAGCCGCCACGCCTATTCCGGTGGCGAAACGGCCGAAGGCGTCTTTCAGAGGCCGGTATTTGTCAGTCATTCGGGCTTTTCCGCGTCATGGGGTTCTTCCCACAACATATTGAAACATTTAGGACTTGTCGCGTTACCACCAAATCTGGAAAATACAAAGCGCGAGCAGACCTTGCCGCCGGACAGGCCGGCGGCGCGAGGTTCACAATAAGGCCGGTTCACGACAATCTGACATGATGGAAACCTTCCTCGCAGCCCCTTGGCAAATGTGGGCCACCCTCGCAATTATCGCGATCACAATCGTGCTGTATACGCTCGACCGCTTCCCATTGGAATTGGTGTCCGCCGGCGCGATCGTCGCTTTGCTCTTTCTGTTCATTTTCGCTCCGCTCGAAAGCGGCGGCGAAAACCTGCTTTCCACCGAAACGATCCTGTCCGGTTTTGCGAGCCCCGCACTGTTCGCCATTCTCGGCCTGCTGATTATCGGCCAAGGGATGTTTCAGGCTGGCGCCCTGGAACATCCGACGGAGTATCTGTTGCGCGCGTTCGACAAGCGGCCCGTCCTGGTCACCGGCGCCGTCTTTCTATTCATTATGATCGTTAGCGCGTTCCTGAACAACACGCCGGTGGTCGTGATGTTCATTCCAATCATGGCGGCGATTGCGCAACAAAGCAAAATTCGCGTCTCAAGGTTCATGATGCCGCTCTCCTACTTGTCGATACTCGGCGGCATGACCACACTCATCGGTTCCTCGACAAACTTGCTCGCGGCGCAGTCATATCGCGCCACAACAGGCGGAGAGATCGGATTCTTCGAGTTAACTCCAGTGGGCCTGGTGCTCGCCAGTGCGGGCATTGTCTACATGGCGACGGCCGGCCGGTGGCTGCTTCCCAAAAGAGACAATCCCAATCAGACGAATATCAACGATCGCGAAGGCAAACACTTCATCGCCCAGATCGAAATCAATCGCGGCCATCCGCTGATCGGCAAGGGACCTGTGGCAGGCCTGTTCGTCGATCTGCCGGACATCACCGTGCGCATGGTTCAGCGCCGGGAGCGCGCCATTCTGCCGCCATTTGAGGAATTCGCCTTCCGCGCCGGCGACGTGGTTATCGTCGCTGCGACTCGCTCCGCCCTCACCTCCCTGTTGAAAGCCAACCCGGCGATGCTGGAAGGATTGATGGCGGAGACGACGATCGCGGACGAAGAAGACGGCTCCGTGCAACGTTCCACGCAATTGACCATGGTCGAGGCCATCGTCGCACCTGGCTCGCGCCTGATCGGGCGTTCCGTCGCCCAGATCAGCTTTCATGCGCAGACCAACTGCGTGATTTTGGGCATTGAGCGGCGCAGCCGCATGATCCGAACGCAAATGAATACGATCAGGCTCGAGGCCGGCGACGTGTTGCTGATCCTTGGCGATCTGAAGGACATTCGGGCACTCCGGTCGGACCGCGACATCCTGCTGCTCGAGTGGTCGATGCAAGGCCTGCCTGATCAGCGCAACGCCAACATTGCAGCGCTCATTTTCGCCAGCGTGATTGCGATCACCGCATCTGGCCTGGCGCCGATCGCCGTCTCGGCCATCGCAGGCGCCACGGCCATGGTTGCTTTCGGCTGTCTCAACGTCCGGCAAGCGGCCCGCGCCATCGATCGCAGAATTTATTTGCTGATCGGCGCCTCTCTCGCCATGGGCGTCGCCCTGGAGAGGACCGGCGGCGCACATTTCCTTGGTGACGCCATCGCCAATACCGCGGGCAGCTATGGCCCCATAGTGCTGGTGTCGGCGTTTTTCATCCTTTGCGCGGCCCTTACAAACGTCCTGTCCAACAACGCCACCGCTGTGCTGTTCACGCCCATCGCCGTCGCCGCCGCGCAGAAAGTCGGCATGGATGAGCACGTTCTTGTCCTTACCGTCATTTTCGCGGCGAATTGTTCCTTCGCCACGCCCATCGCATACCAGACCAATCTGCTTGTCATGACCCCCGGTCATTACAAATTTAGAGATTATATGATCGTCGGCGGACCGCTGATTATCCTGCTCTGGATCGTCTACACGCTCACTGCCAGTGTGTATTTCAATCTGAATTGACAGCCATAAAGAACGGATTCATTGCGGTTATGCTAATCGCCCGCTAAGGTTTATCCCTTACGTTGGATCCCATGAGTAACGAAGATTTCGCGCGACGGTTCGGCCTTGAGGGAGGTGAGTTTTTCATCACCGCCCCGGCGCCCTGCCCCTATTTAAAGGGTCGGCGCGAGCGAAAAATATTTTCCTACTTGTCTGGCGACGGCGCATCATCAACCAACGCTCTGCTGACGCGGCGCGGGTTTCGCCGTTCTCAAAACCTGATCTATCTTCCTGCGTGTGAGGCGTGCAATTCCTGTGTGCCTGTTCGCATTGTGGTCGACGATTTTGATTTGTCACGGTCGCGCCGCCGCACGCTTTCGCGCAACGCCGATATCAACCGCCGCATAAAAGGCCCTCGCGCCACAGGCGAGCAGTTCTCAATGCTTCGCGGATATCTCGACGAGCGCCACGGCGATGGCGGCATGGCCGACATGACCGTGCTCGATTACGCATCGATGGTCGAAGAAACCGCGGTTGATACGATGATCATCGAATATCGCGTCAAGGACGGCGATACCGGAGAGGATCGGCTCATCGGCGCGGCGCTCACCGATCGACTGACCGACGGCTTGTCGATGGTCTACAGCTTTTTTGAACCTGAAGAACATATACGCGGCTTGGGCCGTTTCATGATCCTCGATCACGTCTCCTTCGCGCGCGAACTCGGCCTGCCCTACGTCTATCTTGGCTACTGGGTGAACGGCTCCGACAAGATGGACTACAAGAAGAGCTTCCAGCCGCTGGAAATGCTCGGCCCCAATGGCTGGACCCGCATGGACCGCCAGAGCAGCGAAAACACCGCTTCCTGAAACACAAATTAGCGCCCGAAGGCTTTGCGCCCGATAGCGGCGCGATGTACCGTTGCGCCCGAGCGGGCGGGGTCTTTGTCTGTCAGCGAGGAAATCTTGATGCGTATCAGAAAATTTGTCGCCGCCCCAACTCTTGCGATGTTGCTCGGCGCTTGTGCGTCAGCTCCGTTTGGATATGCCGACAACCGATGCACCGGCCAGCAAAACCAGTGTCAGAGCGATTGCTCCGATTTGAATGACGGACCGGGCCGGTCAGCCTGTATCCAACGCTGTTATTTTGTCGAAACACGCTGCTCCGCCAGCGGCTATAACGGCTCAGGTTCGACGCTCGCTGTCGATAGCGGAGTCGCCGCTTCGCGTAGCCGTGCGGAAAAAGAAGCCGCCTATGAAGAATGGCGCGCCAAAAAGGCGCGCGAGCGCGCCGCTTCCGGTGAGAGCGACGTTGAAATCAAGGTGAACCAACAATAGCCTGCCAATAATAATAAATGCCCATAGGGGGGCGACCGCTAGATGATCAAACGAAGACAACTCTTGGCTGGCGGCACCGCCGGGCTGATGGCTGGCTGTGAGTGCGGAGTTCCCGCCGGCGGCGGCGGCATTCCCGGCTCTATCGCATCACGCGAGCTAAAGATGGTGACGACCTGGCCGAAGGATTTTCCGGGCCTCGGCACCATGGCGGAGCGGACGGCGAAGTTTATCACTGAAATGTCCGGCGGCGCGATCACCGTCCGCGTGTTCGCCGCCGGAGAGCTTGTCAGCGCTTTTGAATGTTTCGACGCCGTCTCAAACGGCGCTGCGGACATGTATCACGGCGCTGAATACTACTGGGTCGGCAAATCGCCAGCCTTTGCTTTCTTTACCGCTGTTCCGTTCGGCATGACGGCGAATGAGATTATGGCGTGGACGGAGTTTGGCGGCGGCCAGGAGCTCTGGGACGAATTGTCGGCGCGCTTCAACATAAAGCCATTTGCCGCCGGTAATACTGGCCACCAGATGGGCGGATGGTTCAAACGCGAGATCAGATCATTGGAAGATCTGCGCGGCATGAAAATCCGCATGCCCGGCATGGGGGGTGAAGTGCTGCGCAGGATCGGCGCATCAGCCGTCGCTATCTCCGGCGGTGAAATTTATCCGGCGCTGCAATCGGGCGCCATCGACGGCACCGAATGGGTCGGCCCCTGGAACGATCTCGCCTTCGGTTTTCATCAGGAAGCGAAGTATTATTACTGGCCGGGCTTTCACGAACCGGGGGCACAGCTTGGCGTCGGGCTGAATCTCAATCTCTGGAACACGCTGACGGTGACGGAGAAGGCGATCATCCAGGGCGCCTGTCAGCGCGCCAATAACCTCTCTATCGCGGAATACATTCACCATAACGGCGCCGCGCTTGAGCAACTGATGAACGAACATGGCGTACAGCTGCGTCAGATGCCTGACGATGTGATGGCGGCGCTCGCACGCGAATCCAAGAACGTCCTCGAAGAAGCTGCGCGCAATGACGCCTTCACTGGCCGCGTCTATGAAAGCTTCAAGGCGTCGCTTGCACGTTCGATGCAGTGGGGTGGCATCTCCGATGAAGCCTACATGGCCAAGCGCCGCGAAGTGTTTTCGCTGTAGCTATGCTCAATCTCACCGGCAATATTCTCAACTGGCTTGCAGCGGGCGTATTCTTTCCGCTGCTGTTTCTGCCGCTTGCCCACTTATTGTCGCCGAAGCGGCCGCTCATCGCCTGGGCAATCACTGTATTGTTGTTGATTGCGGCGGGCTTGGCCTTCGCGCGACTGACCCCAGTCCTTCGGCTGTCGCCGTCAACCGATCAGCTCTTGTGGTTCGGCGGATTATTCATAGCCACCGCTGTCGCCGTCGCAGGCATTGGCGCGAGTAATATCACGTCGGCGCTTGCCGGCGCCTTCGATTCGATCGCTCGCCGCATCGGTCGCAGTGCCATGTGGCTGCTCATCGTGATGGCGCTGGTCCAGTTCGGCGTTGTGGTGCTGCGCTATGTGTTCGGGATTAATTACATCTTCATGCAGGAGTCGATCACCTATATGCACGGCGCGGTGTTCCTGCTCGCCGGCGGCTATGCGCTGCTGACTGACGATCATGTGCGCGTCGATATTTTCTATCGCGAAGCCAGTCCACGCCGCAAAGCGCTGATCGACCTGTTTGGAACATATCTGCTCTTATTGCCGGTATGCCTGCTGCTGATCTGGACTGCCTCGCCCTATGTTGCGAATTCATGGGCGGTCGGCGAAGGCTCGAATGAAGCATCCGGCATCCCGGCGCTTTATATCCTCAAATCCTTCATCCCAGCCTTTGCCGTGTTGATGTGCATGGCCGGTTTCACACTCGCCGCGCGCGCCGTTGCGACGTTGAAGGAGCCGGACTGATGGAGTTCGAGATCGCCAATGTCGCGTTCTGCACCTGCGCGCTCGCCGGCTGGCTCGATATCTTGATGGTGCTTGCGCTCTGCGCTCTCTTGATGGCTGGCTACCCTGTCGCCTACTCGCTGGCTGGTACGGCGCTGATATTCGCGGTGCTCGGCGTCGCCGCCGGCGTCTTCGATATTTCCTATCTCATTCCGTTTCCGCAGCGCGTGTTCGGCGCTGTAAGCAATACGACACTGATCGCCGTGCCCATGTTCATCCTGATGGGCGTTATTCTTGAGAAATCGAAGATCGCCGAAGAGCTGCTGGACGAGATGGCGAAACTGTTCGGCTCACTGCCCGGCGGCCTTGGCCTTTCCGTCACCATCGTCGGCATGCTCCTTGCTGCCTCAACCGGCATTGTCGGCGCTACCGTTGTCACCATGGGATTGCTCAGCCTGCCAACCATGTTGCGGCGCGGATACGATCCTGCGTTCGCATCCGGTTCAATCGCCGCCGCCGGCACGCTCGGTCAGATTATTCCGCCATCGATTGTCCTGATCCTGCTTGGCGACGTGATCTCAAACGCCTATCAGCGAGCGCAGCTCGAACAGGGCAATATGTCGCCGGACACGGTGTCGGTCGGTCACTTATTCGCCGGCGCGCTGTTGCCGGGCCTAATGCTCGTCGGCATGTATATTCTCTGGCAATTATTCGTCGCGCTGACCCAACCCAAAAAGGCGCCGGCAATTCCCGCAGCCGAACTCGGCAGCCGCGTCGAAGTCTGGCGCGCGGCGATGAAAACCCTGCCGCCGCCGCTTCTTCTCATTGTCGCCGTGCTTGGTTCTATCCTCGCCGGCGTCGCCACGCCGACAGAAGCCGCCAGCGTCGGCGCTATCGGCGCATTGTTGATCGCCGGGATGCGGCTTGCACCGAAAGGATCGCTGCTCGCAGGGCGCCACGCCGTTCTGGTTTCGGCGCTCGCAATTGCAGGGCTATTTGTCCTGACCGCCAATCTCGACCTCCGGCTCGGACGGGAAAACGTTTCGTCCATTGAGACCATCGGCATTGCCGTTGCGTTCTTGTTGTTCGCGCTGACGCCATGGGGCATCGTCGCCAGCCTGTTTCAGCTCGCCCGCGAAAAGGCGCTGGCGCCGATTGCCGACCAGACTGCGCGCGTGACGACCATGGTCTTCACCATCCTGATCGGCGCTGCTTTGTTCTCACTGGTGTTCCGCGGCCTTGGCGGCGACGACACGGTTCACCGCGCGCTGGAAGCGACGCCCGGCGGCGTAACGGGCGCCGTCATCACCGTGATGCTGGTCATGTTCCTGCTTGGCTTTTTCCTCGACTTCATCGAGATCACGCTCGTTGTTGTCCCGCTGGTGGGACCGCCGCTCCTCGCCATGGGCCTCGATCCGGTGTGGCTCGGTGTGATGATGGCGATCAATCTGCAGACATCGTTTCTGACGCCGCCCTTTGGCTTCGCCCTGTTTTATTTGCGCGGCGTTGCGCCGCCCGACGTTAGAACCATGCACATCTATCGCGGCGCGTTGCCCTATATCGCCATTCAGTTGCTGGCGCTTGCCGTCATCGCGCTCTGGCCGCAAATCGCAACCTGGCTGCCGGGTGTTCTGTACGACTAGGCCAAAGATTTTAGATCGACGTTGACATCACCAAGTTTTTTGGCGTCGATCGAAGCGCCGATCGTGATCAATCGCTTGCCCATGGCGAAGGACGCGGGATCATTGATCGCATCGACCGCAAGCGCCTTGCCGTCTTTCAGATACCAGACCGCGAACTTTTTCTCGGCTGGATCGCCTCTGACTACCAAATCATCATGACCTTCGTGCAGTCCCACGGTCTGCAGCTTCACATCATACTGGTCCGACCAGAACCAGGGCATCGCATCATAGACAACGGCGCCGCCCACCATATTCGCCGCCGCCGCCTTTGCTTGGTCGATGGCGTTCGGCACGGACTCAAGGCGCATGCGCCTGCCATAGCGCGGCGATGGAAAATTCGTGCAGTCTCCGGCGGCGAAGATATGCGGATCGGACGTGCGCGCATATTCATCAACGACGATGCCGTTATCGATGGCGAGGCCCGCCTCCTCGGCGAGCGCAAGTTCCGGCGCCGCGCCAATGCCGACCAACGCGGCGATGCATTCAATCGTCTCTCCGGCAGCCAGGCGCACGCCATCGACCCGCTTCTCGCCTTCGAACCGCTCCAATCCAGCGCCAAGTCGCAGATCGACACCCGCGCCGCGATGAAGGTTTTCGTAAAATGCCGAAACCGGTTCACTGGCGACACGCGCCAAAACTCGCGGCGCCATTTCAAGCACCGTCACGTGACGGCCTTCCTGACGCGCCACCGCCGCAACCTCAAGCCCGATATAGCCGGCGCCGACAATCACGATCTGTCCAGGCGCCATAAGCAACGGGCGCAAGCGTTCGGAATCGGCGAGCGTTCGAAGATAGTGAACGCCATCAAGCTCAGCACCCGGACAACCGATCCGCCGGGGCGGCGCACCCGTAGCGATCAGCAGCGCATCATAGGGAAATGTCTCGCCTGAATCGGTTGCGACCGTCTTCGCGGCGCGATCAATTGCGGTCGCGCGCATTCCGAGATGCAGAGCAACCGATTGCGTTTCGTAAAACTCCGCTCCGCGCAAATATAGCCGATGCTCGTCGAGCTCGCCCTTCAAATAGGCCTTCGAAAGCGGCGGGCGCTGATAGGGTGGCGCGGCTTCCGCGCCAATCATCGCAATAGTTCCCTTGTAGCCGCCTTGCCGCAGGGAAATCGCCGCTTGCGCGCCGGCCTGTCCGGCGCCCACAATCACAACGCGCTCAACCATTCTTAGTTCTACTTTTCAAGGCAAACTCTCGTTCCTGCGGCGTCAAATAGAAGCGACTGCCAAAAATGCTGTTCCAATCGGCTCTGAAGGATTTAAGGGATAGCCTCACGAACCGCAATCAAGCCAGTAATGCTCGCTACCCTCGATCCACACCAGCACGACCACGGAGCAGCCCAAGCCATGCCCACAAGAGCCGAATTGACTATTGACCCGCAACTTACTGCGTTCGTCGAGAATGAAGCACTCAATGGCGTCGATGTCAGTGCGGACGAATTCTGGCGCGGGCTATCCGCGATCATAGCTGATCTGGGGCCTAAAAACGCGGACCTCCTCAACAAGCGTGATGCTCTGCAGGCCAAACTCGATGATTGGCACGGTCGTCATGCCAAAACCTTCGATACTCAAGAGCTGACGACATTCCTCAACGAGATCGGATATCTCGCACCCGAGCCCGCGCCATTTGAGATTTCCACCGCGAACGTTGATGAAGAACTCCGAGCCATCGCGGGGCCTCAGCTCGTTGTTCCCGCCAGTAACGCGCGTTACGCGCTTAACGCCGCCAATGCCCGCTGGGGCTCGCTCTACGACGCGCTTTACGGGACCGACGCGATTTCCGAAGAAGGCGGAGCCGAACGCGGCGGTGCGTATAACGCGGTGCGCGGCGCCAAAGCCATTGCCCGTGGCCGCGCCCTGCTCGATCTCGCGGCGCCGCTGGAGAACGGGTCGCATTCAGACACGCTCGCTTACGTCGTCGAAAACGGAGCGCTGACAGTCGAAACTGCTTCCGGCGCCACAAGCTTAAAACAGCCGGAAAAATTCGCCGGTTATCGCGGCGATCCCACATCCCCTTCCGCTATTTTGCTCAAGAACAACGGCCTGCATCTGGAAATCGTCATCGATCCCGCGAGCGCCATCGGAAAGACCGACAAGTCCGGCGTCGCGGACATTGTCATCGAAGCGGCGGTCAGCACCATCGTCGATTGCGAAGACTCAGTCGCCGCCGTCGATGCGGAAGACAAGGTCAGTGTCTATCGCAACTGGCTCGGCTTGATGAAGGGCGACCTCGAAGACACATTCCAAAAGGGCGGCAAACAGGTCACGCGCAGACTCAATTCCGACCGCGACTTTGTTTCGCCGAACGGCAAGCCCCTCTCGCTTCATGGGCGGTCCATGTTGCTCGTCCGCAATGTCGGCCACCACATGCTGACCGGGATTATCAAAGACAAGAATGGCGACGAAGTCCCAGAGACCTTTATTGACGCAGCTGTGACGTCGCTCATCGCGCTGCACGACCTCAAAAACGTCCGCAAAAACTCACGCGCCGGCTCAGTCTATATTGTCAAGCCGAAGCTGCACGGCCCGGAAGAAGTCGCCTTCGCCTGCGAATTGTTCGGCCGCATCGAAGCGATGCTCGGCATGACGAAAAACACCCTGAAAATCGGCGTTATGGACGAAGAAAAGCGCACTTCCGCAAATCTGTCGGCCTGCATTCATGCGGCGCGCGAACGGCTGGTATTCATCAATACCGGCTTCCTCGATCGTACCGGGGATGAAATCCACACGATCATGCACGGCGGAGCAGTTTTGCGTAAAGGCGCCATCAAGGACGCCGAATGGATCAAGGCCTATGAAGCGCGCAATGTCGGCATCGGCCTCGCCTGCGGGCTGTCTGGCCGCGCGCAGATCGGCAAGGGCATGTGGGCGGCGCCCGACATGATGGCGGCGATGCTGGAACAGAAAATCGGCCATCCCAAAGCAGGCGCCACAACTGCCTGGACGCCCTCGCCAACCGCTGCGGCGCTGCACGCCATGCATTATCATGAGGTCGATGTCTTTGCGCGTCAGCAAGAGCTCAAAGGCAAGAACACCGGCGATCTCGACAAGCTGCTGACGCCGCCCTTTGCAGCCGGAGCGAATTTCTCAGAGGACGAAATCCGCGAAGAACTCGACAATAATGTCCAAGGCATTCTTGGCTATGTGGTGCGCTGGGTTGATCAGGGAGTCGGCTGTTCGAAAGTGCCGGACATTCACGATGTCGGCCTGATGGAAGACCGCGCGACCTTGCGCATTTCGTCTCAGCATATCGCCAACTGGCTGATGCATGGCGTCGTTACGCGCGACCAGGTGATGGAGGCGCTGAAGCGCATGGCAGCTGTCGTCGACAAACAGAATGCCGGCGATCCGGCCTATGCTCCGATGGCGCCGGGCTTCGACGGGCCGGCATTCAAGGCCGCTTGCGCGCTGGTGTTTGACGGCGCAGAACAAGCCAATGGTTACACCGAGTTCCTGCTGACGAAGTTTCGCCTCGAAGCGAAGGCGCGCTAGCGATCTGAAAATCCGAACGGCGCAATGGTGCGGCGGTAATCGTCGGGTAGGACTTGCCGCCCGATCGGCGGTTCTGCGCGAGCCGTGCATTCAATGCGATGACAAAGGCGACAGGCGACACCAATTGGCGCAGGCGTTTCAGCCGCCTGATCGCGATCCTGGGCGTAAACAAGACGGTGGGCATGTTTTGCCTCGCAGCCTAACGCCACCGCGCGCTCTATTCGCGGCATCCCGTATGCGCCGCCGCCCGCGGTCACTGTGCGCACGATGGAGAAAAACTTCTCGCCATCCGGCAATTCAACCCATTCTGTAATAATTTCGCGCGGACGGCGAAACGCATGATGCAACGACCAGAGCGGGCACGATCCGCCATGACGCGCAAAGGGAAAACCGGCCCCGTCGAGGCGCTTTGATACATTCCCCGCCGCATCAACACGAATAAAGAAAAACGGCACCCCTTCCTGCCCCGGTTTTTGCAGCGTCGTCAGGCGGTGAGCGACCTGTTCGAAGCTTGCGCCAAACTGGCGCGACAGGGCTTCTACATCGTATTTGCGCGCTTCGGCGGCTTTCACAAAACTGCGGTAAGGCATCATGATCGCGCCGGCTGCATAATTTGCGAGCGCGCGGCGGGTCAGCTTTTCGCTATTTTCAGAGGTGAACCCGCCATCGGCGAGCGTTGCGTCAATTGTCTCGCGCATATCGAGATAGGCGATCTGCAACGCCAACTGGAAGCTCTGACTGGCGCGGTCGAGCGTGTCGTCGAGCACGATTTCATTGCGGTGCCTGTCGAGCCGACGAACCGATCCGGCCATCACGTCAGCCGGC
The DNA here is from genome assembly GCA_964486635.1 of uncultured Caulobacterales bacterium. GTDB lineage: Bacteria > Pseudomonadota > Alphaproteobacteria > Caulobacterales > Parvularculaceae > Hyphococcus. Next base: position 97,904 of record CAZAOB010000001.1, read on the forward strand.
AGGCGCCGGACGCCGAGCTTGTGGCGGTCTTTGAAATACGCTGCGAAATTATTGTCGCTACCAATCTCGGCGGCAATGCGTTCGCCGTGATCATCTATGGCTGGAAAACAATTTCGCCGCGCCGACAGGAATCGCCTAGCTTCCGCCACGGGGTCCGGCGCTTCTACGGTTTCGTCACGGCGATCAGCCAGCGCGAGTTGGCCATCCTTATAGGCCGTGTACAGACGGATGATCGCCTCCGCCACCGATGGATAAGACCGCGACACGTCCTCCACATCCATGGACGACATTTCGAGATCGGCGAAAATCGGATCGCGGGTTACTGCATTAAGCCTTGCGCTGAACTCCTCACTGCGCTCGCCGGAAAGGCTTGCAATATCGAGGCGGTAGGCCTGTGCAAGCTTGAGCAGCATGTCAGCGGTCAAAGGCCGCTGATTGCGCTCCATGAGGGCGATATAGGACGCGGAAACGCCGAGATCTTCGGCCATCACGGCCTGGGTCAGCCCCATCTCCCGCCGCAGGCGGCGCAGGCGCGGGCCCATATAAGCGGCGCGGTCTTTCGCCATATTCCGCCTCCCAGGTCATATTTTTACAATATTACAGCACAAATCTGTAAACTTTGACAACAGCACTTTTTCGCACCTGCAAAATCAATTTTAACCGGACTATTTTCGCGTCAATGGCGGCGCAGGCCTCAGTTGCTGGCACCGCCACTGTCAAATTTATGAGTGATTTCAGAGGGATCGACATGACCTATTCGGAAAGCCTGAACGCAGCCAATCGCACGATCGACGCCAGAAACGGCCATTGGAACGGCATCGACGCCGAATCGGTAGCCCGCATGCGCCTTCAGAACCGCTTTCACACCGGTCTCGATATCGCCCGCTACACCGCCAAGATCATGCGGGAAGACATGGCGGCCTATGACGCCGATCCCGCGCATTACACTCAATCGCTGGGCTGCTGGCATGGTTTCATCGGCCAGCAGAAGATGATCGCCATCAAAAAGCATTTCGGCGAAACCAAGGGTAAATATCTCTATCTCTCCGGCTGGATGGTAGCAGCGTTGCGTTCCGAATTCGGCCCGCTGCCTGACCAGTCCATGCATGAGAAGACGTCGGTTCCCGCACTCATCGAGGAACTCTACACCTTCCTTCGGCAAGCCGATGCACGCGAACTGGGCGGCCTCTTCCGCGAAATCGACAAGGCGCGCGAAGCCGGCGACCAGGTCCGTGAAAAGCAACTGCTGACACAGGTCGAAAACTTCCAGACACATGTTGTGCCGATTATCGCCGACATCGATGCGGGCTTCGGCAATGCGGAAGCGACTTACCTACTCGCCAAGAAAATGATCGAAGCGGGCGCTTGCGCGCTGCAGATCGAAAACCAGGTTTCCGACGAAAAGCAATGCGGCCATCAGGACGGCAAAGTCACCGTCCCTCATGAAGACTTCATCGCGAAAATCCGCGCCTGCCGCTATGCTTTCCTTGAACTCGGCATTGATGACGGGGTCATTGTTGCGCGCACCGACTCGCTCGGCGCCGGCCTGACCAAACAGATCGCATACAGCGCCGAGCCCGGCGATCTCGGCGACCAATACAATTCTTTCCTCGATTGCGAAGAGATTTCCGTCGATCAGATTGGCAATGGCGACGTTCTGATTAATCGGGGCGGGAAGATCCTTCGCCCGAAGCGTTTGCGCTCAAACCTTTATCAGTTCCGCGCCGGTACGGGCGAAGACCGTTGCGTTCTCGACTGCATCACCTCGCTGCAACACGGCGCCGACCTGCTCTGGATCGAAACCGAAAAGCCGCATGTGGAGCAGATCGCCGGCATGGTCGACCGCATTCGCGAAGTCATTCCAAACGCCAAGCTCGTTTACAACAACTCGCCGAGCTTTAACTGGACACTGAACTTCCGTCAGCAGGTGTTCGACGCCTGGACGAAGGAAGGCAAGGACGTTTCTGCGTATAATCGCGACAAGCTGATGAGTGTCGATTACGATGATACCGAACTTGCGCACGAAGCCGATAACCGGATCCAGACCTTCCAGCGCGACGCGTCAAAACGCGCCGGCATCTTCCACCACCTGATCACCCTGCCGACCTATCACACGGCGGCGCTCTCGACTGACAATCTTGCGAAGAGGTATTTCGGCGATGAAGCCATGCTCGGCTATGTTAAGAATGTTCAGCGTGAGGAAATTCGCCAAGGCATCGCCTGCGTCAAGCACCAGAACATGGCGGGTTCGGACATTGGCGACGACCACAAGGAATATTTTGCGGGCGATGCAGCCCTGAAAGCCGGCGGCAAGGACAACACAATGAACCAGTTCGCCGCTGCAAGTTAACCAGCTGGAACGAGCGGCCCGGACGTTCAGTTTCCACACCGGGCCGCAAGTTCCGGGCGTTTTCTGGGAGTGAACGCCAAACGGCCGCCGGAAGGAAACTTCCGGCGGCTCTTTTTACACTTCAGTCGTGGAGATTGCGGCAGCGCCGCGCAGAGCCGCATCGTCCGCAATAATGAGCTTTACTGGAACATCTCCGACAAATGACGACATCGGGCCCTTGTCACGAAAGCACTTGCTAAATTTGCTCGCCAGCAGAATGTGACGGATTTTCGGGAGTATTCCGCCGCCAAGCACCACGCCGCCGCGCGCACCCGTCGACAATACAGCGTCGCCGACGACACGCCCGAGCACTTGGCAGAACAGGTCGAGCGCACGAACAGCACAAAGGTCAACACCAGATGTCGCCGCCTCAGTGATGGATATGGCGCTGTGCTGAACAGCCTTCGCACCGCCCAATGAGGTGAGAGCTTGGTAAATGCTTTCAATTCCCCGCCCCGACAGCACGTGCTCAACAGTCACCCGGCCATGATCGTGTGAAAGTAACTCTGCAATGTTCTGTTCTTCAGTGGTTACCGGCGCGAACGCTACGTGCCCTCCTTCGGTGGAGATTATTTTCTCATGGGCGCCGCAAGGCACAATCAGCGCCTGCCCCAATCCCGTACCCGGTCCCATCACAATTGTCGGCGCGTCAGCACTTCCATCGCCCGGACAGATGTTCAAAAAGTCCCGTTGTTCGAGTTGTGGTACGCCGGAGGCCAGCGCATAGAAGTCGTTTACGACGTGAAAACGAGCGAATCCAAACGCCGCCTTCATGTTGGGAATGTTGACCGACCAGGAAGAATTTGTGAACTCAACTTGTGAGTCCGTCACGGGCCCTGCTACGGCGAAACATGCCGAATCAGGTTTCGCGGCGATGTTTTGAACATAGTCTCTGACGACATCGTGCAGATTCGGATGACGAGCCACCAAGTACTTCTTCACGTGCTCAATTTTGATGCGACCGTCGCTCAGGACTGCTAGCCCGAGGCGCGCATTTGTGCCGCCAATGTCTGCAACAAGAACAGCATCCCTCATGACTCACAGACTAAAGCGATTTCTTGACGCTCGCCAGCTGCCTTGGGTGGGTCTAGCTGGCCCAATCTTCCTTGAGACGCGGAGCGGTTAAGATGAACAAGCCAGCCGCGAGCAAATAGAAGACCGTTCCGGACAGGATGGCGTAACGCAGCGATTCGTCTCCGAACTGCGCCGACAGCCCGTCCGAGATGGCTCCAATCGCCAGGTTGCCAAGGCCGATGCCAATCAGATTGTTGATGAACAGGAACAAGGCCGATGCCGTTGCGCGCATATTCGGCTGCACCAGCTGCTGAAAAGCGGCCAGAACCGGCCCTAGCCAGACGAGACTCAATGCCTGGAGCACCAAAAACGCCGGAAAGGCGATCCACAAATTTGGCGCCAAGACGCCGACAACAAAAAATGGAATGGTGGTCAAGAACGCCGCCGCGGGCACCAGCGCATAGGCGGATTTTTTCGCCTGCCCATACTTGTCCGCCAGGACTCCGCCTAACGAAATCCCTACAACGCCGCCAAGCAGCAAGATGGTGGCGTAAAAGTACGACGCATAAAGCAATGGGCTCGGGTTTTCTGGAATCAAAAACGCCGGCATCCAAGAAAAGAATCCCGGCAAGGCCTCGCCGTAGCTCCGTACGAAAAATGACGGGAGCCAGAATATCAGGCCGTAACCCATCATGGACGAGCTTGCCGCGCCAAATGACAATCCCCAGAAACTGGGCTTGCGCACCAAGGTCGTCACAACTTCACCGATCGGTGCGGGCGTCGTTTGCGCTGAGGCGCTGTCGAGCCCGCCGCGTTTCGGCTCGCGCATGGTCAGGCGGAACACTGGAGCAATCGCAAGGCCGGCGACGCCGACTATGATGAACGCGGCGCGCCAATCGAGATAGCTGGTCAAAACGCCGCCCAGCAAAATCCCGAGCGCTGAACCAATGGGAATGCCATAGGAATAAATTGCTAGCGCGCGGGCGCGTTTTTCGGGCGGGAAATAATCAGCGATCAGCGAATAGGCCGGCGCCACACCGCCCGCCTCACCTACGCCGACGCCCAGACGCGCGAGAAACAGTTGTGTGAAGTTCTGCGCCAGGCCGCAAGCCGCCGTCATGGCGCTCCAGATCGCGAGCGCAATAGTCATGATCCAGACACGGCTTCGACGATCGGCAAGCATCGCGATCGGAATGCCCAGAAACGTGTAAAACAATGCGAAGGCAAGCCCGCCCATCAGACTGAGTTGCGTATCGGTGAGCGCCAGTTCCGCCTTGATAGGTACAGCAAGGATGCCGACGATCTGGCGGTCGATGAAATTAAATGTGTAAACGACGACCAGTATAAAAAGCACATAGCCGCGATAGATCGGTGACGCCGTCCGCATCTATTCGGTTTCCGCAGGCGTGACCGCATCGCCATGCAGAAATGCGATCGCATCGGCGACGGTGTCGGCAGGCGATTCTTCCTGAGCAGCATGACCGACACCCGGATAGGTGATCATCGTTGCATTTGGAATCGCGGCCTCAATATCTCTTCCCTGTTGGATCGGAATGATGACATCTCCCTCGCCCCATTGGATTAGCGTTGGCGACATAATTCGAGAGAGCGCCTCGGTGGGGTCAGGCAGCGTGAATTCTTCAAGCGACTCAATCAGGGCCTCGCCATTTCCTTCACGATGAATCATGTCCCGCATCACCGCAACTCGTTCATCCGTGATTTTAGAATCGTCGGCATATATGTAGCCCGCGCTAGCGCGCACACCCGCTTCCGGAGCAGTCATGAGATAGACTTTCATTGCCGCCGGAATTTCGGCTGGCGTATCAGCCGCACCATTCAATGGATACGCTCCCGGCGAAATCAGGATAAGCTTCTCGACACGTTCTGGATGTTCTGAAGCAAAGCGCCAAGCAGCCAGGCCGCCAAGAGAATTTCCGGCAATGTTGGCGCGGTCTATGCCCAGTGCGTCCATAATATCGCCGATGGTTTGCGCGCGCTCTGTCGGCGAGTAGCGCTTTTTGGGATCAGGGCCGGTCAAGCCGTGTCCCATCAAGTCATAGCGAATGACGCGGTGATCGGACTTCAGGACGTCCGCCCACGCGTTCCAAGTTTCCAGGCTATGCGTGAAGCCGTGTACCAGAATGATCGGCGGCGCATCTTCTGCTCCCTCGATCCGCACCCGGACGCGCGCGCCGTCGACATTCACAAAGCGGTCGTCAGCGCTGAGATACTTTTCCTCCAGCGCTGACGCGGCTTCTCCCCCTGCAAAATTGAAATACGTGAAAGCGCCTATCGCCCCAATCACGACAATCAGTATCGCCAAGACCGCCAGAAGTTTCTTCACGTCTCAATCCCCGCGTTGAATTCTAAATCAGGGAGGGCGACCCTAAAGGATAGCCCTCCCTGAAACCACAGTTCCGTGCGGTTTAGAACGCAAGCTCGATCGAGCCGAAGACGCGGCGCGGATCGCCGTAGAACGACGTCAAGACGCCGGAAAGGCCAAGCGCAGAATTGCCGAATTCCGGCAAGGTGGTTACGAAGTCATACCCGGCTACGATGTACTCTTTGTTGAGCAGGTTCGTACCGTGTACCGAAACCTTCAATCCGCCATCAGACGACGTCCAGCTGACGCCGGCATTCATCAGGAAGAACCCGGGCTGATCCAGCGCCGCGGAAGCGTATCCAAACTGATGCGTCAAACCGCGATAAGAGGCGGAGGTGTAGATGCGCGCTTCACCATCTTCTCCCAACATCGACATCGGCTTTGTGTAAGCCAGCTGACTAAACGCTGTGACTTCTGGCGTGTTCTGGAAGCGCGCCACGTCGGAAATGTCCGTGCCGGTACGTCCGAGATACTCATCAAATTCAGCGTGGATATAGCCGAGCGAGAACTGATAGTTCAGGGCGTCGCCGGAATGGAACATGTCCTCGCCGACTAGCGCGTTGCCCTCGAGTTCAAAGCCGTAAAGCGTCGCGGCGGCGGCGTTTGTCGTCACACCAGCAAACGTTTCGGCGATGCCGTCCATGTCCGCATCAATGCCGACCGAGCCCGGCACCTGCACATCGGTGTAGTCGCTATAGAACACCGCGAGACTTGAGCGCAAACGCCCGCCGAACAGGTTGTTCTTCCAGCCGCCTTCATAGGTCGTGATGTTTTCCGGATCGAAGCCGCAGAACGCCACCTGGTCCTCATAGTCCGTGGCGCCGGGCATGCCGTCGCCATCTAGGTCTGGGGCGGCCGCCGCGCCGCAGCGCGGGTCAAAGCTGCCGCCTTTGAAGCCTTGAGAGTATGAGAAATAGAGTGTGTGTTCGTCGCTTGGCTGCCAGGTAATGGATGCGCGCGGGCTGAAATCGGTAAAGTTGGCAGTGGCGTCGAGATCAGCATCGATAAGGGTCGGCGCCCGGTCCGGACCGCCAAAAGTCGGCGAAAAACCAGCCGTAAAGTAGCGCGAACGATCAAGCGAGATTGAACGATCATCGTCGGTGTACCGTCCACCTACAGAAATCGCGAGCGTATCTGTCAGATCGAACGTGAAGTCGCCGAAGATCGACCATGTCTTGGTGCCAACATCGGTTGAGGTGTACGCGTTGACGCCGTCCAGCATCAACAGATCCGCAGTGAGGTCCAGCACGACGTCAAACTGGGTAAGCGCGTCAGCGTCCAGATAGTAGAAACCGACCAATCCGTTCAGACGATCGCTTTCGTATATGATCTGAAACTCTTCGCTGAACTGAGAGTTGTCGTAGAGCCCCGGCACGTCGAGATCGACTTCGGGCAAACTGTCGAAGTCGATAGGTCCATCGGAGCGATCCTCCCGATATGCGAGAATGTTTTTCAGCGTAAAGTTTTCGCTCGCCTGCCATTCGACGACGCCAGTAACACCTTTGGCCGTGATTTTCTGGGTCGGCGTATTCAAGCCCGCACGTGTATCGAACACATTGTCGAGGACAGGATAAACATTGGCGCCGATTGTGACTGGCAACAACCGGTGGCCCTGCTTTGGATCAGAATTGTCTTCCGACCAGTCGCCTGAGATCCGGAATGACAATGTGTCCATCGGATTCCACTCAACGGCGAGACGTGCGGCAAGCAAGTCCTTGTTGTAGTTTTCCAGACCAGGAATGTTCAGGTTTTCGCCATAACCGCCACGGCTAAAATAGGCCAGCGCCCCGCCCACCATCAGGTCACCGACGGCAGAGTCGATGGCAACCGGCACACTGAATGAACCGACGCCTTCCAGTTGATCATAGGTACCCGCAGTAAAGCGTACATTCGCGCGCGGATCTTCGCTCAGGCGGCGCGTCACGTACTTTACTGCGCCGCCGATCGTGTTGCGGCCGTACAACGTCCCCTGCGGACCGCGCAACACTTCGATGCGCTCGACTTCATAAATATCGAGCAGCGCCGCCTGCGGGCGATTCAGGTAGACGTCATCGATGTAAATACCCACGCCTGCTTCGAAACCCGCCACCGGATCCTGTTGTCCGACACCACGAATAAAGGCGGTCAGCGTTGAGTTCGTCGCGCGCGACGTCTCCAGCGTAACGTTTGGTGTTACTGCTTCCAGGTCTGTGAGGTCAGACGCGCCAAGATCAGAGAGTTGATCGGCGTTATATGCACTGACTGCAACCGGAACATCTTGCAACGATTCATCCCGACGGCGCGCAGACACGATGATGACATCGTCGTCGGCCTCTGACGCCCCGATTTGCGCCATGGCGCTGCCTGTTGCGACAGACAAGGTCAGTGTTGAGCAAAAGGCCAACAAAGTCGCCTTGCCAGAACACGAGATAATTTTGGACAGATTTCCGCCAGCCATGGTCAAGCCTCCCAAAGAGTTTATCGTTATTGCTGCTCAGGCTAAGGGCGCCCCACACGAGGCGTAATGACCGCATGGCTCAGCCACACAGGACAATTTCGCTCAATACTGAATATCAGTCTCGGCCGGATTCCGCTCTGGAACGCAAAAAACCCTTTGGAGTCAATCCATTCCAGTCTTTGAACGCCCTGTTGAACGCTCGCACCTCCGAAAAGCCGAGCGCTTCTGACACCTCCGAGAGTGGCTGATCGGCCACAATCATTCGCTTGGCGGTCTCATTCAGCACTTCCCGCCGAAGGTCTCGAAAGCTCGCATTCTCGTCGCTTAAACGCCGGCGCAGCGTTGCGACGCTAATGCCCATCTGGGCCGCGACATCGCCTTGCTCGACAACGCCGCGGGATAACGCATCACGTACAGCGCTGAGCGTCGATTGCATGTGTTGACTCTGCGCGTAGCGCCCAGCGACGACGTCCATGATCTTCTGGTAAACCGCGTTGGCGGTGAGCGCTTCGGCAGACGGCAGTTTGATGGGCTGCGATGCAATATCGCGATCAAACGAAACTTTGTAGAGATCGGCTCCAAACTTGATGGGTGCATCCCAATAGCCCAAATGCCCGCACTCGCCACCTGGCGAAGGTCTACGAATTTGAAGGCCCAATATCGCATTTCGGGATGCGGGTAGCACAATCATCAGCATACAATGCAAAAATATTAAAATGCACTCGATCTGAAAATAGATAAACTCGGCGCTTTGCTGTCCTGCGTAGGGAAATGCGCGATCATCGATAACATAATCGACCATGGCCTGCCGCTTGATCACAGAATTGAATTGGCCTCCGTGCAGCAAGTTATAGGTTCGCGCGATCACCCGCATCACTTCGTACAAGTTTTCGCAATCGACGACATGCTGCAATACGAAATCGGTACTGCCGGACAGAAGCTGGCGTGAAGACAGGTGCAATGTTTCATCACCAAACAGGATCGAAAGGCGATTTTGCATCCTGTAGTAGTCGGCGAGGGAAATCGAATGGTGGGGGCCAGGGGACCTCAAGGAAGCCGGCAAGCCGAGTGAGGCGAGCAACTCGTCAACGTTGATGCCCGCAGCCTCGGCCTGCTCAAGCAGCGGAGTGACCCGTCCTCCAGGAACAGATATCGGAGACCCGGCGGCATCCGCGCCATGCAGCGGGGCGCCTGGCCTTCTCACGACCGCCTCCCTGCACCGCCATTGCGGCCGCCGACTTTTTTCATCATTCCTATCACCGAAGCAGGATACCGGACTCCGTGGCTCGCGAGCAATGGGGAGGCATACAATAGGAGCTTTGCAGAAACCTTCTGACCTTAAGGCGCCGCAGGCCGAAGCACCTCGTCGAAATTCGACTGCTTCACGCCTTTCACGGTGTAGATAAAGAACCGTCGAATGTCCGCACCGATGCTGTAGAGGGCCGGCACAAAGAACAATGTTACAAACAACGCAAACAGCACGCCGAAAGATAACCCCACCCCAACCGGCACCAGAAACTTCGCCTGAATGGATCGCTCCATCATCAATGGCATCAATCCGACAAAAGTGGTGATCGACGTTAACAGAATCGGCCGGAAACGCTTGGTCCCCGCCTCTACCAACGCCTCTGCGCCGTCCATGCCCTTTTCACGCAGCTTGTTGATGTAGTCGATCAACACAAGATTGTCGTTCACCGCGACCCCCGCAGCCGCCATAATCCCCAGATAGGAAAACAGCGACAACGGCAACTCCATAAGCAAGTGCCCGACAATTGCGCCCGTGAAGCAAAATGGAATAGCCGCGAACAGAATGAGCATCGGCTCAAAGTAAGACTTGAAAGCCACGGCCACGAGAAAGTATGCGACCCCGATAGCAATCAGCGCAAGTGTTCCGATTTCGGCCATGAACTCAGCCTCACCTTGAGCTCGGCCAATGTTCCCGCGCGTAACCGATGGGTGGCGCGCATCAAAATCTGCGAAGAACTCATCAGACAGCGCCGATCGGATTTCTTCTATCCGGTCGGTCGCGACCTCAGCGCTGACGACAACCGCCCGCTGACGCTCTCTCCGGAGAATGCGCGTAATACCGTCCGCAAACTTTATGTCCGCCACAGTATACAAGGGGAGCTCGCGCCCGTCGCTTGTCCGGATGCGCATATTGCGCAAGTGATCGAGCGACTCCCGGTCCGAACGGGGATAGCGGACGAATACGCGGACATCCTCGCCGTCTCGCGGCAAACGCTGCACTTCTTCGCCATAAAATCCCTGGCGAATTTGGCGGGCGACGTCAGCCGTTGTAACGCCCAGGGCTTCAGCTCCGGGCCTTAACTCAAACTGAATTTCATCTGTGGAAGACTGCGTATCATTGACGACATTGTAGACACCGTCGAAGCTGCGCAGCTTGTCCATCAAGTCATCAGCGGCAGCGTTCAGATTCTCCAGGCTCTTGGAGTTCAGAACGTACTCGATCGGTGGACCATTGTTATTGCTATTGTAATTTACCGAGATCTTCTCGGCGTCCGGAACATCACCAATCAACACGCGCAAACGTTCCGCTGTTTCCTTGGCCGTCAGCGTTCTCGTTTCAGGCGGCACCAGTTTGACGAGCGCAAGAACCTGATTGTCACGCGAACGGGTATACCAGTTTTCAATGAGTTCACCCTCGCCGTCAGTTTCAGTATTCACATCGTCGACCAGCTGCTTTTCCGCGACTTGAATCTGTTTTAGCACCTCAAGCGTCCGCGCATATGGCGTGCCTTGAGGCAAGTCCACGGTTATTTCGACTTGGTCGGATTCAACCTCAGGGAAAAACGATGTGCGAACAATCCCGCTCGAAATAAGGCCGATACAGAGGATCATGGCGCCAACGAAGCACGAGGCAGTCAAGTAGCGACGCCTAATTGCAGCGGTGATCGCCGGTCGATACTTGTTTCGTGCGAACCAGACGACGCTTTCCGCAATCTTTGACTGTAGTCTGATAATTCGACTGTCCGTGCTGACCGGCTTCAGATGCGACAGATGGGCGGGCAGGATGAGCAGGGATTCTACAAGCGAGAATGTCAGCGCAAGTATCACAACAAGAGATATAGCCCTCGTGAACTCAGCGGTTCCCCCACCAACAAACATCCAGGGTGCAAAGAAAATCATTGTCGTGAGTACGGCGAATATCACCGGCATGATGACCATTTTAGCGCCGCTGGTCGCCGCCGACACGCCCGTTTCGCCATCCTCCATCTTGGAGTGGATCGCTTCTCCAACAATGATGGCGTCATCCACTATGACGCCGATCACCAACAGGAATGCGAAGCTGGAGATCATGTTGAAGGAAACGCCAAACATTGGCAGCAAAGCGATTCCGCCGGCAAAGGCGACTGCGATGCCAATGGACACCCACATGGCGATGACAGGCCTCAGGAAGAGCATCAGAACGATCAGCACAAGCACCAGACCAGAGACGAAATTCGATGCAATGGTGCCAATCCGTCCGGCATACGTGTCGGACGCATCCTCCCACAATGTCAGCGTCACCCCCTGAGGCGTGTTGGCGCGTTCCTTTTCAAGATACCCGTTCACCTCGTGGGACAGCTTGATGATATCCATTTGAGGGCCGCTCATGACCTGCACCAGAACCGTGCGTTGCCCGTTTACTGTCGCGAGCAGGTTGACCTCCTCAAACCCGTCTTTAACTGTCGCGACATCGCTAAGGCGGACCACCGCGCCGCTGCCCAGCTGACGAACAATGATGTTTGAAAAGTCCGCGCTTGAATCAGCGAGCTTGCGGGCGCGTAGCTGTACGTCGCCGATGTCGGTGCGAACGTTGCCAGCCGAGAGATTGACTGAGCCGCCGCGAACAGCATCGACAACCTCCGACAGAGTCATGCCGTATCGGCGAAGTGCGTTCTCTGAAACTTCGATCGATACTTCTTCGTTTCTTACGCCAAACAGCTCTACAGACGGCACATGCGGGAGCATCGCAATTTCACGGCGAATTTTCTCGGCATAGCGTTTAAGCACACGCTCATCGACGTCACCGGAAACGGCAATTCGAACAATTTCGTCCTGGCTTCTGAACAGACGCAATTGCGCCGGTTCCGCGGAGTCTGGAAACGTATTGATCGAGTCAATTTCACGTTTCAGATCTTGAAGAAACTTTGTCTCGTCGAGGTCGTCATCCCCGATGACAAATAGATTTCCCTGCCCTTCATTGGCCTCCGACCAAAGCTGTTTGATGCCCTTTACGCGACTGACAGCCTCCTCAAGGCGAACCACAAGCTGTTCTTCAACATCCTGCGGCGAGGCGCCGGGCCAAGCCACGCTGATCTGTGCGCCGGGAAATTCAACATAGGGATCGAGCTCACGCTCAATTCGGAAGAATCCGATGACGCCGGCAATCAGAATGCCAAACATCAAAAGATTGGCCGCAACCTTGTTGTTCGCCCACCAATCGACAATTCCGTTCATGGCTGCGCTCCCTAGTTCGACACATCTGCGTCATTGCTGGCGAGGGTCTCAGCGGGCGGCCCGGAAATGGCGAGTTCAATTCCATCTGCAGCGCCGCGGACGGGAGAAATAATCACCCGCTCTCCGGGAAGCACGCCGCCTGTCAGAACAACGCGGGACCGAGACGATGTCGCCACGTTGACGCGACGAATTTCAAGCGTGTCGTTTTCCCTGGCGATGTACATTTCGTCGACGCCGCGCAACGCTGCGCGCGGCACGACTACAGCATTGTCTATATCGCGGCCTTCCGCTTCGACGGTTACGAACAACCCGTCGGCCAACGGTGCGCCGCGATCAGCGCCCGCACCGTATGCATCGGAGACTTCGACATAAGCAAACAGCACTCGTGTCTCGCGATCATAGCCGCTGTCCGTGCGCGCCAGTCTGCCACGCCAGACGCGTGGCTCACCCGCGACGAGTGCTGAGAGCACTGCTTGAGGCCCCGGGTTGCTCTCGGATTCGCGGAAGCCAACCTGCAGGCCCAACTGCCCAAGCTCAGAATCGGTCAAAGGAAGCGCGACTTCCATGATGTCGGTCGAAAAAATCTCACCGAGCTGCATGCCGGGTGTTACGTACTCGCCCATGTCCACGACTTTGCTGCGAATACGCCCCTTGAATGGCGCTCTTATGCTGGTGCGCGCCAACTGCAACTCCGCCTCACGCAGCACAGCCTCTGCTGACGCAAGCTGTGCGGCGGCTTCAGCCATTTGAGGCTCACGCAAAGCGAGCGGCGATCCGGCACCGCGTCCAAGCTCTTCCCAGTCTTTGCGGGCAATCTTTGTTTCCGCTTCTTCGCTGGCAAATCTGCTGCGCGCTTGCGCGACATTGGACTTCGCCTGAATGACACGAAATTCGTATTCAGAGGCTTCAATTCGAACCAGGACATCACCCGCTTCGAATTCACCGCCCTCTATGAAATCCGGAGAAACGTAGCTGATTTTCCCCGACACCTGGGACGAAAGATTTATTTCCTTCCGCGGCCGTACTTCACCCTGCGCGGTCACAGTCAATCGCGCGTGTTCGGCGACCGCTTCCGTCACGACGACCGGCGTCGCCTTCACCGACTCTTCTTTTTCTTCCGGCTTCGGCTTGAACGCGCTCATCGCGATATTGCCGCCGACTGCCGCCACCAGCACGACAGCCGGGAGCGCAAACACCAAAAGTCGCCGCACTGCGAGACCGACATCCGCTGGCTTTTTTATTTGTAAACGGCTCATCATCGTTTCACCTTGCTACGCCTTATGCGCCGCAAGCGACCAGGGATCCGGATTCAATCGATGAGAGTTCGATTTGCTAGCGTTTGCCCCGTCTTCTTGCTGGCGGCTGTTTTTGATCCTGCGTGGGCGCTTTCTCTGTTCGCCTTCAACAGCTCCAATGTCGGACTGATGAAGGGCCAAGGCTAGTAGCCGAATCGCTGCTTCTGCGCGTCCCGCCGCCCTTCCCGCACGGTTCGTCTAATTTTGCAGGCAGTTAATTCTTTGTGAGCGCTACCCACGACGGCGCGCGCTCGTGTGGGGTGTCCCTCATGGTCAAAAAAAAAGCGGCCCCAAAATGGGGCCGCTTTCAGAGCTCGATTTAGCCTGTTTCAGGCTGACGTTAGAACTTCTTGCGGATGGTCACGCCATAGGTGCGCGGCTCGTTTGTGTAGCCCGAAGCCGAACCCGTTTGCGCAACGGTCGGGAAGCCTTGCAGGAAGTACTCGTCATCAGTGAGGTTACGCGCCCACGCAATAACCTGGAAGCCATTTGAATACTCGAGGCCTACCGACGCATTGAGCACATTCACTTCGCGAGTGATGCTGGACGGAATGTTCTCAATCAACGGCACCTCTGATTCCCACAGATACTCTGCGCGAATGAACGCACGGTTGTCGTTTCCGAACTCATGCTCGTAAGTCGCCGAAGTCGAAATCGAGAACTCGTGGACCCCCGGAACGCGGGTGCCGGACAGATCGCGGAACGCCTCTCCCATGCCGCAATTGACGACGTCGAACGGCGTACAGCCTGCACCCGTGAAGGACACGTATTCCGGATCGAGATAGGTCAATCCGAATGTCAGCGTAAGCGGATCGACCGGGCTATAGAGCGATTCAACTTCAAAGCCGCGGCTCTTCTGCTCACCGGCGTTGGCGAGGTCAAACCCGACACCGTTGAAGACGTTCGACTGGAAGCCCTCAATCGTCTGGTCAAACAGTGCGATGTTGATGTAACCACCGTCGAAGCTGGCTTTCAGACCAATTTCGAACAGCTCGACGTCTTCCGGAAGCGCGACACGGCCGAGGCCTGACGCATCTGTCGGCGGACGCGAGTCCGAAGACAGGTTGAACGCGCCAGCTTTCCAGCCCACCGAGTAAGTGAAGTACGCGTTCACATTGTCGGTCACGTCATAGGCGAGACGCGCTGTGTAGTTGATGTTGTCATCCTCAAGGCGGCCCGTATCAAACGGGTTGCCTGCGTCCGGGAAATTGACTTGAGGCGCGAAGAACTGGATCGCACCGAGCGCCGCCAGCGGGTTCGGAGCCGCAGCCGCCGTACCCAAAGCAGTCTGTTGCGCAACGCCAAATCCCATCGGATCGAAGAACGCCCAAGTCAGCGCTGGAGTGATAAACGCGGCAGGGTTTGCCGGATCGAACAGGACCGGTCCGCCATACGCGCCAGGGATCATCCCACCGAGAACTGTGGCGGCAACGAAGGACTGGCCGGCCGCATCAACGTCAAAAAGCGACACAAAGTCGGTCAGCGTGCTCGTACCGACAACATCCTTTTTGTCCTTGATGTACGAGACGCCGCCCGTAATCGTCAGACGGTCCGTGAGTTCGAAGTCAGCTTGCGCGAAGAAAGAGTAGGACTGGTTGTCCATCTGGTAGTCGCCGAAGACACCTGTACCCGGCGTAAACGAGGCGCCGAACGGGACAGGCTGAATTGGGCCAAGTGTCGGAAACACTGCCGTCATCGGATCTGTGGTCAAAGCGAAAGCAACTTGCGATGCGCCTTCAAACTCAAGAATGCTGGAACCGCCTGCCTGCAACAGCAAGTCGATGTTCGCACGTTCCTGCGCTCCAAACGTGACGTCGCGCTGGAAGTCGATGCTTTCATCGAAGAAAAACGCGCCAACCAGCCAGTCGAAACGATTGTCGCCGGTTGAGGCCAGACGAATTTCCTGCGTGAACGTGTTGTATTCGCGGAATTGCGGGTTGCGTGCGAGATCAGCGCCGGAGAAGTCGACGTCAGTCTGCGTGTCGTCGGTCTGCTCACGATATGCAGTGATCGACGTAAGCTGTGCGCCGCCGAGATCCCAGTCCGCCTGCAGCGATCCGCCCCAGGATTCGAGACGGTTCGTCGTCGTCGTATCAAGCGCTACGTCGCGAGAGAACGGGTCGGTTCCGTCAGTGATTTCTTCGCCCAGACCGAATGGCGGCGGTGCGCCAATGAGCTGCGTGGCGGGGCCGTTGATGATGGTCACAGCGCCACAGCAAACTTCATCAATCTTGTTGTAGTCGCCGATCGCACGGAACGACAGCACGTCGCTAGGCTCCCAAAGCAATTGGCCGCGAACCGCGAAGCGATTGCGATTGTTTTGCTGAGTTCCGTCAACGATGTTGTTGTAGTAGCCGTCGCGCTTGTTGGCGCTGCCGGACAGACGGAACGCCACTGTATCAGAAAGCGGTCCAGTGATCGTGCCGCGGAAGAGCATTTGATCGTAGTTGCCGTAAGAAGCTTCGACACTACCGCCGAGCTCAAATTCAGGCAGCTTGGTAGAGATCGAGATTGCGCCGGCTGAAGTGTTCTTGCCGAACAGAGTGGACTGAGGACCGCGCAGAACTTCGACCCGGTCCAGAACCGGAAGGTCGAGAATGGCCGCCGCGGAACGCGAGCGATAAACGCCGTCGATAAAGACGCCAACCGACGGTTCGATGCCCGGGTTGTTGGCGCCGTTGCCGAAGCCGCGAATAGTGAATGTCGTCTGCGAAGAGTTCTGCAACTGGTTGATGCGCAGCGACGGAACACTCGTCTGGAGGTCAATAAGGTCTTTGATATTCGACCGCTCAATTACCTCGGCGCCGACGACGCTGACCGCGCTCTGCACTTCCTGCAGCGTCTGCGGACGCTTGGTGGCCGTCACGATGATCGTGTCGTCCTGTGCGAATGCTGGCGCCGTCACCGCCGCGATCGCCGCAGACGTACCTAGCAAAAACCCTTTTTTCGACATTTAATGCCTCCCTCAACTTAACCCTGGTTATGGACTCGTGCGCCGCTCGCACTTTTTTGAATTCTTCTCGCAATTTACACGCGTTATCGGGACCAACTCTAGCGGATATCCACACGATTCGGCTTTTCGCAGCCTTTCGTGTCAAGTTTACCACAGAGTTTACCGGTCACTTGCCCGACTAACGCTATCAATTCCCGCCGCTCAGGGTGAGTCCCTTAGGCAGCTCGCGGGTGGGAATATCATGCAAGTTTATACCATTCGTTAACAGCAAAGGCTGTGCCTCCTCTTCGGCCTTGCTGCTAAGCCATTGAAATCTGGTCGATTGGAGTCTCGACCAATAACGTCATGGTTAATGATCAGCTGCCTTGATACGCCGGACGTCGAGCTCCGCCGTCAGACGCGGCAGCATTTCGCTACTACCCTGACTTTGCTCGCTTATTCATCGCTTCAAACATCGGATGGAACGCAGGTCGCTTGATGTAGCGCCCCGCCCCCTTCTCCGCGCGCAAATCGCCCTTGGCGTAGACGAGCCGGCCGTGGCTGACCGTATGAGAGGCGAGGCCGGTCACCTTCATCCCCTCAAAGATGTTGAAATCGACTTTCTGGTGGTGCGTTTTGACGGAGATCGTCTTGGTCGCCGCAGGGTCCCAGACCACGATATCGGCGTCGGCACCTTCCACGATGGCGCCCTTACGCGGATAGATATTGAAAATCTTGGCCGCGTTCGCGGATGTCGCGGCGACGAATTCTTCCGGCGTAAGACGGCCGGTCCCGACGCCATTGGTCCACAAAACCGCCAGCCTGTCTTCAACGCCCGCGGTGCCGTTAGGGATTTGGGTGAAGTCATCCTTGCCCATGGATTTTTGATCGTAGCAAAAACAGCAATGGTCCGTGGCCGTCGTTTGCAATGATCCGGACTGTAATCCACGCCATAGCGCTTCCTGGTGGTGCTTGGGACGGAACGGTGGCGACATCACATGCGCGGCGGCGAATTCCCAGTCAGGATTTTTGTAAACGCTGTCGTCGATCATCAAATGCCCGGCAAGCACTTCGCCGAAGACGCGGCTTCCTTCGGCGCGGGCGCGCTCAATGTGTCCGAGCGCTTCTTCCGTCGAGACATGCACGAGATAGACCGGCACGCCGATGATTTCCGCAAATTTTATGACACGGTGCGCAGCTTCGCCTTCAACCTTTGGCGGGCGCGATAAAGGATGTCCTTCCGGTCCGGTGACGCCTTTCGCGATCAATTCCTTTTGCAACTGATAAACAAGCTCGCCGTTCTCTGCATGCACAGTGACGATGGCGCCGAGCTCTAGCGCCCGTTTGAAACTGTGATAGATCGTTTCATCGGTCGCCATGATGGCGTCTTTATACGCCATGAAATGTTTAAAGCTGTTGACGCCTTCTTCTTCGACCAGCGTCCGCATATCTTTTGAAACGCTTTCATCCCACCAGGTGACAGCCACGTGAAAGCTGTAATCGCCAGCGGACTTTTCCGCCCAGCCGCGCCATTCCCGATAGGCTTCCATCAGCGGCTGCTGCGGATTCGGAATGACGAAATCGATGATCATTGTCGTGCCGCCGGCGAAACCCGCCGCCGTGCCGGTATAAAAGTCCTCAGACGCCACGGTGCCCATAAAGGGAAGCTGCATATGCGTGTGCGGATCGATCCCGCCAGGCATCACAAACTGCCCGCCTGCGTCGATAATCTCCGCGCCTGCAGGCGCATCGAGATTTTCACTAACTGATTTGATCTTGCCGTTTTCGCAGTAAACATCGGCGCGCATGCTCCGGTCTGCGTTGACGACAGTTCCGCCTCGGATCAAGAGCGACATGGTTCAACTCCTTTCGAGATTAGCGGGCGCAAATCAGTTTTTTGCCGCACCGCGCGCCAAACCATAATAGACCGTCGCAGCGACAATGAAACCGACAAACCACGCGTAAACATATATCCCGTCGAAAATCGGCGGGACCGCACTTACAAAACCCGCGGCGTGAAGAAATCCCGGCAGGTTTGGCAGCGCGCCAATAACAAAAGCCGCGAGCCCCGCCCAATTCCATCCGTTCTGCGCAGCATACGCCCCGTTTGATTTAAACAGCTCATCGACATTCAGCTCTGCGCGCTTCAACAGAAAATAATCGGCAATGAGGATGCCGGCGATCGGGCCCAGCAATGCAGAATAGCCGACCAGCCACGTAAAAATGTAGGCGCTGGCATCTTCGACCAGCTTCCACGGGAAGATCGCGATTCCGATCGCTGCGGTGATGTAACCGCCCATGCGGAATGAAATTTTCGACGGTGCCAGGTTTGAAAACCCATATGCGGGAGCCACCACATTCGCGGCAAGATTAGTAGTCAATGTGGCGATCACCAGCGCCGCCAGCGCGAGAATGACGCCGATCCCGCCCATGCGGCCCGCAAGGTCGACCGGATTCCAGATTGCTTCGCCATAAATCGTCACCGTCGAGGAGGTCACGGCAACGGAGATGAATGCAAACAACGCCATGGGCAGCGGCAGACCAACCGCTTGCCCAATAACCTGCGCGCGCTGACTTTTGGCGTAACGGGTGAAGTCGGGAATGTTCAGCGCCATGGTTGCCCAGAACCCGACCATGCCGGTGAGCGAGATAAAAAATACGCCCCAGAACTGGCCTTCCTTGGCGCCGCCTTCGATGAATTGCGACGGCGCAGAAAGCATTTCGCCAAAGCCGCCAGCAGTCACATAGGCCCAGACCAGCAACGCCAATCCCATAGCGAGCAGGAACGGCGCCGCCAGCACTTCGAGCCAGCGGATAGACTCCGTTCCGTTTCGAATGAAATAAAGGTGCATCGCCCAGAAGACGAGAAAACAAATCGTTTGCGCAGGATCGATGCCGAGCAGCGGCAAGGCCTCGCCGCGAAACATGCCGTCCGTCAGCGTATTCAAGATGACATAGATCGCCGAGCCGCCGACCCATGTGTTGATGCCGAACCAGCCGCAGGCGACAAGCCCGCGCGCAATCGCCGGAATTTTGGCGCCTTGTGGGCCAAACGCCGAGCGCAAAAGCACCGGGAACGGCACGCCGTATTTGGCGCCCATATGGCCGATTGCAATCATCGGCATCAAGACGATGACATTACCGAGCAACACGGTCAGCACCGCCTGACTCCAGTTCATGCCCGCTGCGATCAGCCCGCCTGCGAGCATGTAGGTCGGCACGCAAGCGACCATCGCCACCCACAGCGCGGCGAAGGCTTTCGCGTCCCACTTCCGCGCGCTTTGCGCCACCGGCGCCAGATCTTCATTCCAGAGCCCTGAGTCGAACCCTGCGGGACTCTTCGGCGCTGCGGATGCGGAAGGTGCGGCGGCTTCTGACATAATGCCCCTTAATAATGTCGATGCGTTGATGCGGCGAACCGCCGGCCTTACTCCAGCGCGGTCAATGGTCCGTAGGCGTCTGGACGGCGATCGCGAAAGAACTGCCACAAATCGCGCACTTCCCTCACCATATCCATGTTCATGTCGTGGACAATGAGTTCGTCTTTGTCGCGGCTGGCTTCTTTTTCGATCTGCCCGCGCGGATTAACGAAATAGCTCTGACCGTAGAATTCGCCGATGCTCCACGGTTCTTCAACGCCGACGCGATTGATGGCGCCGATCCAGCAGCCATTGGCGACGGCGGATGCGGGTTGCTCGAGCTTCCAGAGATATTCCGAAAGGCCCGCCACCGTTGCGGACGGGTTGACGATGTATTCCGCGCCATTGAGCGCCAATGCGCGCCACCCTTCCGGGAAGTGCCGGTCGTAACAGATATAAACGCCGAGTTTGCAGTAAGCGGTGTTGAACACCGGCCAGTCCGAGGCGCCTGGCTTGAAGAAAAACTTTTCCCAGAAGCCCGCCACCTGCGGAATGTGCGTCTTACGGTACTTGCCGAGATATGAACCGTCGGCATCAATCACTGCCGCCGTGTTGTAATAGACGCCAGCGACATTGGTCCGCTCGTAGATCGGCACGACGATGACCATCTTGTATTTTTTTGCGTATTCCTGCATCAGCTTGCAGGTCGGGCCATCGGGAATATCCTCCGCCGCCGCGTACCATTTTTTATCCTGACTTGGACAAAAATACGGTTGGGTAAAGACTTCCTGAAAGCATAGAACCTGTACGCCCTGTCTTCCGGCTTCGTCGATCAACGGAAGATGCGCGTCAATCATCGCCTTGCGAATATTTTCCGGCGTATCATCGGTCGAGCCTTTCAGGCCCATCTGGATCAGCCCGCCGCGCAAATTCGTCATCTTCGCCAGTCTCCTTTGTGGCGGCGCTGTTCAGCACCGCTTCTTGGTCAAGAATTCATCGTCGGAAAATTCAGATCCGCCCCGGCGCGGATGCCGGTCGGCCAGCGCGTCGTGACGGTCTTGAGCCGCGTATAAAAATGCAGCGCTTCCGGCCCATAGATACCGTGGGCGCCGAAGCTCGATCTCTTCCAGCCGCCAAAGCTGTGATAACCCACCGGCACCGGGATCGGCACATTAACGCCAACCATGCCGACCTTGATGCGCGCAGTGAAATCGCGGGCTGCATCGCCGTCTCGGGTGAAGATCGCCGTACCGTTCGCGTAAGGATTCGCGGTGATCAGTTCGACGGCGTCGTCATAATTTTTGGCGCGCACAACAGACAAGACCGGGCCAAAAATCTCCTCGTCATATACGCTCATCCCCGGACGCACATGATCCAGTAATGTGCCGCCAAGCCAGTAGCCTTCCTCATAGCCTTGCAAAGAAAGCCCGCGCCCGTCGACGACGAGCTTGGCGCCTTCTTTTTCGCCCCGATCAATCAGTCGGGAAACTCGGTCGCGATGAGCGCGGTTAATAAGCGGGCCCATCTCGGCGTCGCTGTCCGTCGCGGGGCCGATTTTCAATGCGCGCACACGCGGCGCTAATCTTTCAACCAACCGGTCTGCAGTTCCCTCGCCCACAGGCACCGCAACGGAAATCGCCATGCAGCGTTCGCCCGCTGATCCAAAGCCTGCACCGAGCAGCGCGTCGCTTGCCTGATCGAGATCCGCGTCGGGCATGATGATCATGTGGTTCTTGGCGCCGCCTAACGCCTGAACCCGTTTGCCGGAAGCGCAGCCGCGCTTGTAAACATATTCGGCGATTGGCGTGGACCCGACAAAACTCACCGCCGCAATCCCCGGATGATCGAGCACCGCATCGACCGCTTCCTTGGCGCCGTGCACAACATTCAGCACGCCCGTAGGCAGCCCCGCCTCGTTCAGCATGTCATGAATGAGGTTGGCGCTTGACGGATCTTTCTCCGACGGCTTCAGAACGAACGCATTGCCGCAGGCGAGCGCCATGGGAATCATCCAGAGCGGCACCATGGACGGAAAGTTGAACGGCGTGATGCCGGCGACAACGCCTAGCGGTTCACGCACCGCATGGGTGTCAACATCCCGCGCAACACCGCGCGAGAACTCGCCTTTCAGGAGTTGCGGAATGGAACTGGCGTATTCGACGACTTCGAGCGCTCGCGTCACCTCGCCCAGCGCGTCATCATGGGTCTTGCCGTGCTCGGCGCTGATGGTTTCGGCGACCTCATCCCGGCGTTTGCGCATGACATCGCGCAGCGCGAACATGACTTCTGCGCGTTTGGCAGGCGGCGCGGCGCCCCATGCAATTTGCGCAGCAGCGGCGGCGTCAACGGCGCGCGCAATCTCGTCGGCGCCGCCCAACAGAACTTCGCCCGTCTGTTCTCCGGTCGCCGGATTAAACACAGGCGCGACTTCATCGCCCCTTGTTATTGTTTCTCCGGCGATGATGTGGCCTATGCGTTTCATTCGGCCGCCTTGGCGTTCAGCGTTTTGGAAAGTTCAGGCCATGTAAGATACGGCCGATCCGTTTCGACAGCCTCCATGGTGATGCAGTCCTTCACCGGACACACATGCATGCAGAGATTACAGCCGACGCATTCGTCATCGATCACGGAAAAAGCGCGCCCGCCATCCGGCTTCGCGGTGATCTTGATCGCCTGATGCGACGTGTCCTCGCAGGCGATGAAACACCGGCCGCACTCAATACAGGCGTCCTGATCGATCCGCGCCAGCAGATCGTGATTCATGTTGAGCGCATTCCAGTCGACGGTTTGCGCCGACGCCTTGCCCTTGAAGTCGGCGATGTTGCGATAGTTTTTCTCGCGCATGAACGAGAGCAGGCCTTCATTCATGTCTTCGACAATGCGGAACCCGTACAGCATCGCCGCCGTGCAGACCTGAACGCCGCTGGCGCCCAGCGCGATAAACTCTGCCGCGTCGCGCCAGGTGGTGATGCCGCCAATCGCGGAAATTTCGAGTCCTCGTGTTTCCTGCTGGCGCGCGATCTCCGCCGTCATATGGAGCGCGATAGGTTTCACCGCCTCACCGCAATAACCGCCATGGGTGCCGCGCCCGTCAACGGTCGGCGTCGGCGTCATCCGGTCGAGATCGACGCCGATGATCGAATTGACCGTGTTGATCAGCGACACGGCGTGCGCGCCGCCGGCCTTCGCCGCCGTCGCCGGGATCATGATGTCAGTGACGTTTGGCGTCAGCTTGGTGAATACCGGCAGGTTCACCGCTTCGCGCACCCAGCGCGTCGTCTGTTCGACAAATTCGGCAACCTGCCCGACTGCAGAGCCCATGCCGCGCTCGCACATGCCATGCGGACAGCCGAGGTTAAGTTCAATTCCCTGCACGCCGGCATTGGCGACCTTGATCGCCAACCCTTTCCACGCTTCTTCATCCATCGGCGCCATGATCGAGCCGATGATGACCCGGTCCGGCCATTCGCGGCGCATCTCCTCAATCTCGCGCAGATTGACGTCGAGCGGCCGGTCGGAAATCAGCTCTATATTGTTAATGCCGATGATGGTGCGGTCATGTGATCTGTGTACGCCATAGCGGCTGGTGACGTTCACAACCGGTGGATCTTCGCCCAGCGTTTTCCAGACAGCGCCGCCCCATCCCGCTTTGAAAGCGCGCTCGACATTGTATTTTTTGTCCGATGGCGGCGCGGAAGCGAGCCAGAACGGGTTGATGCTTTCAACACCCGCAATCACGCAGCCAAGGACAGCTTTGGAACTCGTCATTGCGTCGCTCCATTTTTTGCAGCACGCAGGAAAGCATCGACGGAGATCGCAGCCTGCTTGCCATCTTCCACCGCTTGCACCGTCAGATCTTCACCGCGTGCGATGCAGTCGCCGCCCGCATAGACGCCAGGAACAGACGTCCGGTAGTGTTCGTCGACCTGGATTTTTCCATTTTCAACTTTAGGGTCGCCGCATCTTGTCGGGTCGAGCTTCTGGCCAATAGCTTTCAGAACAAGGTCAGCTTTGAGCTCGAAACGATGATCGGTCGTCTGAAGTTTCCCGCTGACAATTTTTGTTCCGGCAAAGACGGCCGTTTCAACCTTGCCGGCGCCAGAGAATGAATGCGGCGCAGCCCAGTATCGCATAATGACGCCGTTCGACGACGCAAGATCCTGCTCCCAGCCGGTGGCGCTCATGGCTTCGGGCCCGCGGCGGTAGACTAGCGTTACGCTGCGCGCGCCGAGACATTTAGCTTGCACCGCAGCATCGATGGCCGTATTGCCGCCGCCGATAACAATGACATCTTTTCCGACTGCAACTTTGGACTTGTCATTTGCCTGCCGGATTTCCTCGATGAACTCGAGCGCGTCACGAACGCCGTTCAGATTCTCACCTTCCGCTCCGAGTTGGTGGCTTTGCGTCAAACCGGCGCCGATAAAAACCGCATCAAACTCAGACCGTAATTTCGCCAGAGACAGATCTGAGCCCAGAGTCTTGCCGTGCTCTATGCGAATGCCGCCGACACCCAGGAGAAATCCAACTTCGCGCTGCGCAAAGTCATCGGCCATTTTGTAGGCGGCGAGACCATATTCGTTAAGCCCGCCGGGCTTCGGCTTGGAATCGAAAACAACAACATCATGTCCCAGCATCGCGGCGCGGTGAGCAAAGGATAATCCAGCCGGTCCTGCGCCAACCACCGCAAGTCGCTTGCCAGACGATGGCGCGCGCTCAAACGGATGCACGCCGCCCTTCTCCAGCAAGTGATCAACGGCGTAGCGTTGCAGCTCACCAATCTTTACGGGCGCGCCTTCTGTGTGATGCACGACGCATACTTCCTCGCACAATACTTCCGTTGGACAGGCGCGCGCGCAGGTTCCACCCATGATGTTCTGTGAGAGGATGGTTTTCGCCGATCCTTCAATATTGCCGGAACGGATCTGATGGATGAACTTTGGAATGTCGATATGGGTCGGACAGGCGTTCATGCAGGGCGCGTCGTAGCAAAACACGCATCTTCCAGCGTCAACAACCGCCTGAGCCGGATCAAGACGGGGGTGCAGGTCCGCAAAATTCTCCGCCACTTCTGCCGGCGTCAGTCCTGCGTCGTCCGTGTTGATCTTGAAATGCCTCACTCGCGTGCTTCCTATGCGCCTGTTCCTGCAGCTTGAATCGCATCGGCCAAAATATCAAACCCTTCGTCGATTTCGGCTTCCGTCACCGTCAGCGGCGGCGCGAGACGAATGACGTTGCCATAAAACCCGCCCCGACCGATCAGAAGGCCGCCCGCCTTGGTTCGCTCCATAATGTCGGCCACGGCGTCGACATTGGGCACCTTCCCGTCAGCGCCGACAAGTTCGATCCCGATCATCAGCCCCTTGCCACGCACTTCGCCAATTACCGGCGCCTTCTTTGCGAAGGCTTCCAGCTTCTCACGCAAGCGCGCACCCTGTTTGGCGGCGTTCTCCTGCAGATTATTTTCCTGAAGATAATGCAGGTTCGCCAGCGAGCCGCGTGTCACTAGCGGATTGCCGCCAAAGGTCGAAATGGAATTCGCTTTGAAGCAATCCATGATCTCCTTGCGCGCGATAACCCCGCCAATGGCGAGGCCGTTGCCGAGCCCCTTCGCGAACGTCAAAATATCCGGTGTAAACCCATGCGCTTGGTATCCCCAAAAATGTTCGCCGGTGCGGCCCCATCCGGTTTGCACTTCATCTGAAATAGATAGGATGCCCCTGCGCTTCAGCACATCGTTGAAGCGGCCATACATGCCGTCGGGCGGCGTGCCGAAACCGCCGACGCCCTGGATCGGTTCCGCGATCAGGCACGCAACGTCGCCGGCTGTCGCGACTTCCAAAACATTTTCAAGGTCACTGACGCAGGCGCGCATATAGTCTTCGTCAGACATACGCGCGAACGGACTGCGATAGGGGTAGCCGCCGTGAATATAGGACACGTTGAAGGGCGAGAGCGATGATGGCGACCATGACGATGTTCCGGTCGTCGCCATCGCGGAGAAAGAGCGCCCATGATATGAGTGGCGCATGGCGAGAATCTGGTTTGAACGCCGATAGGCTGTCGCCAGCATCAGCGCGGTGTCGTTCGCCTCACTGCCCGAGTTGGTGAAGAAGACCTTTGCATCCGGAATGCCCGACAGCGCGGCGATTTCTTCAGCCAGCTCAACCTGTGAGTCGATCAGATAAAGCGTCGAGGAATGCAGCATCTTTTCGGCTTGATCCCGGATCGCCTCAACAACACTCGGAACCGCGTAACCGGTCATCGTCGTTAGAATGCCGCCGAAGAAATCGAGATAGCAGCGATCGTCCTGATCCCAGACCCGCCGCCCCTCGCCCCGGACAAGTTGGATCGGTTCTTTATAGTATAGGGCGAGCCAGGACGGCATGACCGAGCGGTGCCGGTCGAGAAGAGAAATGTTTTGGCCGATTGTTGTCATGTATTTGCCGGACCGTTAGAGGGCGCCCCTCTTAGCAAGTTTTCACCCCCTCCGCCAGTGACTTAGATGAGCAAGCACAAGCAGTTTCTCTGGTGCATGTGCGAACAAAATGCCGCCGGCGGCGCCCCAAAAAAGGGCGGACCATCGCTGGTCCGCCCTGGTTCACGATTCTCATCGCAAAAAAGGTCGTTGCTACTCTGTCATTCGCAACTCGGCCGCAATACTCACCGCAAATTCGTGAGTACTCCGGCGAAGGAACCCACAATTGTCACTGACTATACCACTTTTTATGCACGGCGCGCGCCAGCAACACTCATGTCGCCAGTAGCCGCACGCTATTTGCAACGTCGTACGCATCGGAACAATCAAAACTTGTATCTCAACCCACCGTAGACGGCCGCCCGGGCGCCCGGAGAGAAGACGCGCGCATTGTCAAGCGACTGCGAAATGACGGGCGTTGCTCCCGCCACATAAGCACGGTCTGTCACGTTTTCACCCGATGCAAACAGCTCCACACGATCATTAAGAGTCATCCCCGCAGAAAACCCCAGCACTGCGCCGGTCGGAACTGAAACCGCGTTGACGTGGTCGGCGTAGTACTCCCCACCCGCATACGTCACGTTGGCAGCGACAAACCATCTATCTTGGAGCGCGTAGCGCAACTCCCCCCGATAGAGATGAACGGGCGCGCCGGCCAATCGATTGCCGTCGATTGGCCCCAGCGGATCTGCATCAACAAACCGGAAATTGTTGTAAGAATAAACGTTTCGCCAAGTCAGAGCGCCACCGCGCGCAGCGAGCGCTTTAGGAAAGAGGTGGAGATCGATAGCCGCTTCGAGTCCCTTGTGACTGGTCTTGTCCACATTCTCGAATACGTCACTATTCACAAAGCTGGCGGGATCCCCGGTGTTGATAATCTCGCTCTCGACGTCCGTATCAAAATACACGATGTCCCAACCAGCCCAGTCGCCGATGACACCGCGCAACCCGCCTTCAAGTGTGAATGAATCCTGTTCATTGAGTCCGTTGAACTGCGTCGGATCTTCAGCAATCAGTTCATAGAAAGTCGGCGGTTCGTAAGCGCGGGAGGCGCTTGCAAAGACCTCGAGCCCATCGTCGATCTTGTACGCTGCGCCTGCGCGCGCCGCTATTCCCGTAAAGCGGCGATTCTCCACATCGTTGTTTTGAAGGTCGGTGAGCTCGCGTTCAACCCGGATGAATTTTGCACCCAGATCAACTACCAAACCGCGAAGCGGCCGATATGCGCCTTCGACAAATCCGCTGAGGTTTTTGGATTTGTGTCGAGACTCAACTAGCTGATCGCCCTTCAGGCCGAAACTGTTTTCAAATCGGTCAGATGTTTGGCTGCCAGTAGAAAATAACCCGCCGGCTCGGTACATCGCCTCGGAGCCGAACATAGTAAGCCTACGTTCAACTTGAAGGCGCGCGCCCCACTCACTTCCATCTTCCTCTATGAATCCGGAAAAATCCGTTTGAGGGCTCGCGATGCGCCGCCGCGTATAATGGCCGACAATCTCAATCTCATGTGCAAACACTTTGAAGGTGGACCGGCTGGCAAGCCGGCCCTCTGTGATGTCTCGCGCAAAGTCATCCTGCCGGGCGCCGTCCACCAAACTGAAAACCGGCCCGCCAGGAAAAAGCGGCCCGAGTGATATGGGCGGCGCTGGCTCATCCGGACCGCCCAACAGTGCGGCTAGATCGAGCCCGCCGGCAAGCTCCGTTTTGCTGTTCGTCACATCAAGAAACAGTCTGGTGCTGACTGCGTCAGACAGCTGGAAGCCTGCATTTGCGTGAAACTGCTCGCTGCTGCGCTTGTTATTGTCTCGAAGCCCATTCTCGTAAACACCCGACAGCGCTGCATAGTAATCCATGACTGCGCCGTCGGGTCCGTGAGCGACTTCGACAAGGGCTTGTCCTCCGGGCTTTCCGTTGATCGCCGCGCCGGCGTCCACCCGCGCCGTGATACCTTGTCTCGCAGATCGGCCCGTTTTGGAAACAAAGTTCAAGGCCCCGCCCAGATTGTCTCCACCCTCGCGCAAATTGGCGACGCCGCGATAGATTTCGATCGCTTGCACCGACTGAAGGTCTATTTCCGAGGTGTTTGTGGTTCCATGGACGTCTGTCAGCGATGCTCCGTCCCTGTTGACGTTGACGGTCGACCGATGCTGGTTGTTGGACAGTGCGAACCCGCGAATGATAATGCGCGGCTCTTGCAGGTCCAAAGCGTTGATGACCACGCCTGGCGCAAAGAATAGTCCGTCGCTAACGTCGTCAGCATAATTGTCGTCAAAGTCTTCGCGGGGCCTTTTGTCTTCAGCTCCCGCGCGAGTCAGGGCGATTAGATCGCTCAGGGGGCGATCACGCAGCGTCGTGGCGGAAGAGCCTTTATTGAGGCTGTCTTCTATGCCCTCGCCGCTGACCACTGACGCCTTGACCGCTGAAGTCAGCGCGAGCAGTGAGCAGCTCACAGCCAAAAGATGCTTTGCACTTTGCATTCACTTGTCCTGCTGGATTTTACGCTGCGACCCTGATCAAAACAGCCCGATGTCAGGCTGACTGAAGTTCGACAGACCGGGCAGCGCGTCGTTCAACTCGGAACTGTTCAATCCAAACCAACCGCCCAAAGTGGCGGCTAGCTGGTCTACGGATGTTGTGGGAATGAGCCTGCCGTTGCCTGTGTCATAGGCATGTCCAATCGACGGCTCCGGGAAATCGCCTACAATTCGCGCGCCGTTTACGCCGCCGCCTATGACCAGATGATGGCTCCCCCACCCGTGATCCGTTCCATCGCGGTTGATTGTCAGCGTTCGCCCGAAATCAGATGCGGTGAACGACACGACATCTCGATCGACGCCCATTTCCGCAGTAGCTTCGTAGAATGCACGCATGGAACTCGCGATATCCGTATGCAACCGCGGTATGCTTTGGTGCTGGTCTGAGTGCGTGTCATATCCGCCGCCGCCAACGAAGAAAATCTGTCTTCCGACGCCCAGTGTCGATCGAAGTGCAATGATTCTCGCGACAATCTGCAGCTGCGCTCCGAGGCTGCTTTGGGGAAACGCGGTTGCAAACGGTGCGGCCGACCCAAACGACTCACGCAATGTTTTGTTGGCGTCAATCGAACGGTTCATGACGCCAATAAAATCCCGTTGCAGGAGATTCCCCACAGTTTGACCTTCGGCGCGCAAATGAGACTCATAAATCGCGGGGAGCGAGCTAGAGCCAAATAGAGAGTTTTCTCCAACGCCGTTTATCTCCTGGGGACCATTCGAGCCGACCTGATACTGACCAACGATTTCACCCTGTAGAAACACGGTCGTTCCAGAGGTGGACACTGTTGTGAATGTTGCATCCGTATTGCCAAAGGATGCGGCGATCATATCCGAGATGCGTCCGCCCCAACCATACTGCGCACCCTCAGGTCGAGACGACATCCAGACAGACTGCTGATCATTGTGAGAAAACAGTCGCGGCGGACGCGGCGCAGAGCGGTTCTCGTATTGAGTCCGGTTCAGGGGCACAACCAAAGGGCCCACATTTGAAACAATGGCGCCGTCGCCGCGATTGATGAGTTCATGCAACGGGCCAAGCTCGGGCGGCAACGCAAATTGGCGGCCGCCAAAAGCGCCCGCGTTTGCGAGCGTGAGCGGCATCAGTCGATCGCGCTCTCGAGTAGACCCGCCTTCATTGTTGTCATAGCGATCGAAAAGCTCTCGGCGAATATTTGCGTACTGATTATAGCTAGCAGTATCATAGGGGATGACCGTGTCATGACCATCCATACCGCCGAACAGAAACACGCATACGATTGCGCGATAGCCGGAAGTATCCGCTGCGAATGCATTGAATCGCATCAGGTCGTTTGCAAATCCGGCTGCGCCGCCGAGAGCGCAGGCAGCGCCACCTCTCAGGAAGTCTCTCCTGGATACACTCATGCTACAAATCCTATCTGGAGATGATGTAATCTGGGGATGTCATGACAAAGAGCACCGCCGTGCGGACGCGAAGCTCGTCTCGGCTGAAGGTTCCATTGCCGCCAGCGATTGCGTTAATTGCACTTACAATTCTGGATCGCGTCGAACCCGACAATGAGCGTGCCGTCAACAAAAGATCGAGGTGATCGACGAGCGCCGCCGCATCGCCGGCGAGCGCCAATTCAGCCGTGTAGTCGGGAGCGAAGTTTGTGCGACCTCCGCGATTGACGATGAAGTCGTCCATAAAGTTCGCATAGCCGGTGACGCTGGCTGCCGTGGTGATCTGAAACTCTGGTGCGACCATTCCCGCTGCGGCGCTTTGCGTACCGGGCGCTACGAAGCCAGGGCGATAGAAATTGAACACCGACGGAGATCTATAGGCCTGCTGATTTAGCCGAGCGGGTGAGCGGGTGTCGCGCACTTCCTCAACCGAGGCGACGCGTGTGCGCGCGACTCCAAACGCCCGCGCCCAATGCGTGAAACGAATAACAGGTTCGCGGATCTTACCATAAGTGGAGTCAGCTGCAGCAGCCGGACTGCGGGCCTCGACATCCATGAGGATCGCCGCAACCACCGCTCGCATGTCTCCGCGCCCGCCGCCTCCTGCAACTTCTCCGCCGGCGAACACATAGCGGCCACTGCGAAAGGCATCCGCAACTCTGCCTACATATGCCGGAGATGGATTGCTGGTGACGAGGCGTTGTATCAACTGGCGCGAAATGAACGGCGCCGTATTCGGGTGCTGAAACAAAGTGTCCAGCGCAATTGAAATGCTTTGATCGCCGGATGTGTTGGCAGGTATGGTTCTGCCGAGGAATGACTTGGGTTCTTCCGAGTGCTCTTCATCATACATAGCGAGTGGCAGGTATTCAGAACGAACCGTGTCGGGCGATCCAAGAAACTGAGAGCGTTCGGCCCAGCTAAGGCCAGTAAAAACTTTGGCAAGTTCCGTGACGTCGCCATTGTCATAGGTTTCAATTGGCTGGCCTCCGCCATCGAGACGAAGCTCGCCGTTAGGCGTTAACTCCAGTGTTCCGATGGTGAAGAGCTGCATTATTTCACGCGCATAGTTCTCGTCTGGAACCACCTCGCGCGCAGCATCGGCCTTCTGATTTTGCAAGTAAGTCAGCCAAATCGCCATTGCGGGACTGTAGGTGACATTCCCCAAAGTCTGGCGGAAGTTCCCGAACGCGCCAGCCGACATCATATCCATGTAATTGGCCATGGCGACGGGCCGCTCCTCCAGCGCGCCGTCGCTGTAAGACGCGACCAGGATCTGTGAGAGCGCATAACCGACACGCTGTCGGAGTTGGTCATCGCCAGTTATCGCACGTGTCCAGAATGTCTCGCTAAGTTCGTTGCGACCCGCCTCGGCACCAGAGGCCTCCACCAGCAGAACGCTTTGCAACAGGGACTCCTGGGGCTTGGCGAACTGCCGATTGAACCAGGGTGCGTATCCGATCGAGCGCAACTCTTCGATGTCGGCGGTCGTTGCGCCAAAAGTCGCCTGGTTCAGAAATCGAGAAGCTTCGACCGCCGTAATCGCAGCCGTTGGCGAGGGCGCCGCCGCTTCTGGCGGCGGATCGCTGGGTGACTCGCTTCCACTGGAACAGGAGGCCGCGCCGACAAGCAGCGCTGCGCCTACCATTGCACGTTGAACGCATTTGACCGCGTGATTGATCGCCATTCACCCAACTCCCGAATTCCGCGAAGTAGTGCGCGCGCGTCCGGTAACGGTAGGTGAAACCTAGCTGTGCAATTTGTCTAAACTGATCGGCATCGAAAAAAGCGCAGCATTTATGCGCCGCTTTGCGAACATGGATTATTCTTCAGAATTCCAGACTGAAGAAAGCTCACACTTTTACTAAAACAAAAAGTCATCCTGATGGAGGTCGGCGACGAGGACGCCATTGAGGGTGATGGAGCCCGCGCCAAGGATGATGGTGGTGTCGGTTCCGTCGTCGGATGCGTTGGCGAGAATGTCGGCGAACTCATCGAACGCCGCGCCGAAGCCCGAGATGAAGATGACATCGTCGCTGGCTTCGCCCGCATTGAAGCCGTTGATGAGGTCGTCGCCGTCTCCCATGGCGTATTCAAAACGGTCATCGCCACCGCCGCCATTGATTTCATCATCGCCGGTTCCGCCGATCAGCGTGTCATTCCCGACATCGCCCAAGAGCACATCATTGTCTGCGCCGCCGTTGAGCAGATCATCGCCGCCGCCGCCATTCAGCGTGTCGTTTCCGGCGTCGCCATAAAGCTCGTCATTGTCCACATTGCCGAAGAGCTGATCGGCGCCGTCACCGCCACTCAACGTGTCGAGGCCGGCCCCGCCAAACAGCGTGTCGTTTCCGCCTTCGCCGTTGAGCAAGTCGTTGCCATTAGACCCGGCGAGAAGATCGTCGCCGGTCCCGCCATTCAGCGTGTCGGTTCCATTGCCGCCATAGAGTTCGTCATTTTCGGTTCCGCCGAACAGCAGATCATCGCCATCGCCGCCGAGCACGGTGTCATTGCCGGCGTCGCCATGGACCGTGTCATCGCCGCGTGTGCCGGCGACGAGATCATTTCCGTCATCGCCGTGGACGAGATCGTCGTCATTGCCGCCCACAGCGGTGTCGCTTCCCGCGCCGCCATAGACTTCGTCAAAGCCGCGCGTGCCGGAGATGTTGTCATTGCCGTCGCCGCCCAGCACAGTGTCGTTCCCGTCGCCGCCCAGCACAGTGTCGTCGCTGATCCCGCCATCGACAAAATCATTGCCGGCATTGCCGGTCAGCAGATCCGAGCCCGGGCCGCCATCCAGAGTGTCGGCGCCGGAACCGCCGTAAAGCTCATCAGTGCCGTTGCCGCCTTCGAGATAGTCATCGCCCTCGCCGCCAGCGAGCGTGTCGGAACCAAACCCCGCCGAGAGATGATCGCCTTCCGCGCCGCCGAAAAGCTGGTCATTACCATCACCGCCATAAAGAAGATCCTGGCCAGCGCCGCCGGCAAGCGTATCGAAACCGGCGTTGCCGCGAATCTCGTTGTTGGCGGAGTTGCCGGCGAGAAAGTCATTTCCCGATCCGGCGTCCATGTTTTCGATGACCGTATCCGGCGCAATGAACAACGTCCGGTGGTTGACGCCGATCAACGATCCGTCCGTCAGTGAGTAATAGGAAATGTCCGTACCCACATCGATCCACGACCCGGGCGTCAGATTGATGGAAAGGTCGGATGTTCCCGGCAGGTTCAACGTATCGTTTCCGCCATAGTCCCAAATCGTGGCGAAGATACGGTCAGTATTTTGCAGCGCATAAATCGTGTCGCCGCCGAGCGTCGTCGTGTTGACGCCATAAGCGGCCTGCAGCGCCTGAATGTCGAGCCACATCAATGTCTGAGGGAACAAATCAGGCAGCGCATCGACGCCGAGCGCGCGAAACCCGGACCGGCTCATGATCGAATATTCGCCGCCTAGGAGTTTGAAATCGACGACGGACGCGAGGGCGGAGAAATCGGGATGCAACAGGCCGAGATTATGCGTGAACTCGTGAAGCGTGCGGTTATAGAGAAAATTATCGGTCGAAAGGCCCGCAGCGCCGAAATTGCGGAAGATTTCCGCATTCTCTTCGCCCTTGTCGACATTGACCCAGGTTTCGCCGGCCATCGTCCAGCCGGGAAAGCCCGACCAGCCAGTGACCAGCGCGCCGGACGCGCTGCCGAGTTCAATATCGGTATCGCCTATGCGGAACGTACCGGCCTCAACGCCCGCATCGTCGACTTGGACAAACTGGATATTCGTCAACAGTTCGATATGGGCGATATTCGTCAGAAAGGCGTCGAGGACCACTCCGCTCGCGGGCACGTATCCGATATTCCATTCCGACGCGACTGCGTTTTGAACGCCGGGCGACGTCGCCGCAACTGCACCAGGAATGCTGTAGGTGAGCGTCGTGACGCCGTCGCCGTCACGGTCGAGAAAGATGGGTTCCGGCGCGGTTGGGTCGGTGTATGTGAAGAAAATATCGATTTCAGCGTTGCCAGTAAGCGTGAAGATTTCGCTGGCACGGATTGAATAGGCGCCGCGATCATGGGCGGACACCGATACGCTGTAGTCGCCGACGGTTTCGCCGGCGCCCGCGCCGATGGTGATGTAATAGATTCCCGTCGAATCCGGTGTGAATGTAATCTGGTGCGCGTCGAATGGTCCGCCCGCGGTGAACGTTCCTTCGGCGGCGGCTGTTTCGATCAACATCGGATCGACCGGATCACCGGAAGCGTCCACGAAGGTTACGATTTCAATATCGTCGATTTCACCGAAAAATCCGATGTCATTACCGTAAACCGTAATGTCGACGGCAACGCCTGCTTCGAGCGAGAGCGCGATTGTATCGGTGTCGCCATTGCTGCCGATATGACCGTCCTGCGTCTCCCAGATCGCGATCGGGTTGCTGGGATCGAGGTCGTTGGAAAAATCGTCCGCTGGCGCTGTAAACTCTTCGACACTTAGCGCCCAGCTTCCGCCGAGATCGCCGGAAAAGTTCGGACTGACAACGACAAAATAGGTCCCGTTTGCGGCAGGGGTGAACAGCAGCATGGCGGCGAGGCCGGCGGCGCTGTCATCGTCGGAAAATCCGAGGGAGGCGCCCGAAGCATTCAGAATGTCGCCAATGCGCGTATCGAAATCTGACGTCGTGCCGCTGTTTTCCGGCGTCAGCGTAATCCGGTAGGTTTGTCCGGCCAGGAGATCGACGCCAATCGCATCGCGGTCGAAAAATTCACTCCCGGGAGAGGTAAAGCCAATATAAGTGCCGCCCACAGCTACGCGCTCGGGCGAAGTGTGATCGCCTGGGATCGTCGTCATTGTCTAGAGCCCCTCAGTCGTGCCGCGGAGCGGCGGTTTCAAAAACGGGCCCCCGCCTATCTTCAAAACGCTGCAACCCTGATGGAAATCCCGCATCTGTTCAAGGTGTTCTTTGCCAAACTGACACTACATCATGCAAATCGGACTGAACGCGGTAGCTTCTGTGCGGCGCAACATAGCTACTTTCCGTTCAATTCAGCCGGAGCAAATGCGGACGCGATTAAATCGCCTCACTTCTGCCCGAGAAAAGCGGACTCCTGCGGAAAACCAGCGGGGCATAGGCGTGAAACTCGCTGATAGCACAGTGGCGCAAGTTGGAGATTGAACTCTGGGATCTATACTCATTCGCAATCCTCCAAGCATCGAACTCAGCCTGGTTAGTTTGTGGCCGGAACTCTCAGCACCAATAGTTCTTCGATTCCCGACTCGAGCCGAGCCGACACTCATGGTTGCAAATTGCTGAACTTCACCTCTCATCCAGAAAAATCAATCGTTTAACCCACTTACGCCGGTTAGCATCTTTGGATATGGTGACCGAAATTTGTGCGAGCCTCTCGCATACCGGGGAAACTGAAGATGACAAACATTTTTATCAGCTATTCACGCAATGATCGTCAGATCGTGCAGCAGATGGCAACAGCCCTGCAACAAGACGGCTTCAACGTTTGGTGGGACAGGGAAATTCCGCCGGGCAGCACATTTGCAGACGTAATTGATAAGCGACTGAATGAGGCACACTGCGTTCTGGTGATCTGGTCTTCGTCTTCAGTGAAGTCGAACTGGGTGCAAGAAGAGGCAGATGACGGACTGCAAAGTGGCCGCTTGATTCCGGTCATGATCGAAGAGATTGATCTGCCGCGTGGCTTCAAGCGCCTGCAAACTGCTAACCTGATCAACTGGCGAGGTGATCGCGCCGCACCAGAGTGGGTCAGCGTTGTCTCCGAAGTGCGCCGCCTTGTCGCGCAGGGCCAGGCTGCATCCGCACCGAAAGCGGCGGCTCCAAGGATTGCAACGCCAAAGCCCGCTGCACCAAAACAGTCAGCGCCGAAACCTGTTGCGCAGAAAGCATTGCCTTCACATGCGCCGAAGCAACCCAACGCGGCATCCAGCAGGCGCACAACGCCTCAGCCCGCCGCGAGGCAAGCGCCTGTCCCAACGCCGAAGAAGTCTGGCGGAGCCGGAGCGATTTTGGGACTGGTTGCTGTCTTCGTCGTCGCACTTGGCGCTGGCGGCTATTTTTTTCTAAAGTCTAAATCCGGCGAAGTGGTCCAAGCAGAAGCCGAAAGCCATCCCATTGCATCAAGCGAGTTGCAAACCGCTGAAGCGACAGTTCCCGCGCCGGATGTTGGCGCAGCTCT
This sequence comes from uncultured Caulobacterales bacterium, assembly GCA_964486635.1. Lineage (GTDB taxonomy): Bacteria > Pseudomonadota > Alphaproteobacteria > Caulobacterales > Parvularculaceae > Hyphococcus. The sequence continues at coordinate 134,803 of CAZAOB010000001.1, forward strand.
GAATGAGGGTGTGGCGGAGCCGGCGGATGGAAACCTCACAGTACTTGCCGCAGCTGACACTGAGTCGATGGCCGACCCGGTAGACGAGGTCCCAGTCGAAACCACTCCCGAGGTGACGGATGTGGAGCCACACAAGCCTCAGCCAGGTGAGATAATTCAAGATTGCGGATCTTGTCCGGAACTCGTGGTGATTGCTGCAGGCGCTTCGGTCATGGGCGCCCCCGATGGAGAGCGCAGCAGCGAAGCGGTCGAGACACCACAGATCCAAGTGCGCTTGGACTATTCATTTGCAATCGGGCGCTTTGAAGTAACACATGAACAGTGGGCGGCTTGCCTCGCCGATGGCGGCTGCGGAGCATACGAACCAAGTGATAATGGCTGGGGTCGAGGCAACCGACCTGTGATCAATGTGTCTTACGACAATGCACTAGAGTACGTGGCGTGGCTGTCTGCAAAAACTGGCGCAAAATATCGTTTGCCCAGCGAGTCGGAGTGGGAGTTCGCCGCTCGTTCCGGAACTACCACGCCATTTTCGACTGGCGACACTATTTCCACGCGCCAAGCAAACTTTAACGGCCAATATCCCTATGCTGGCGGAGCGCAGGAGCGATCTGCAGGAAAAACACTTGCGGTTGGAAGTTTTTCGCCAAATGCGTTCGGCATTTTTGACACGCAAGGCAACGTGTGGGAGTGGGTTAGCGATTGCTGGAAGCCTTCGCACCGCGATGCCGACCCATCAGGCACGCCAGTTGGCGGCGTATGCTCACAGAGGGTATTGAAAGGCGGTGCCTGGAACGGCGGCGCGTGGCGTGCCCGCTCAGCACACAGAAAGCCCGCCAAGTCTTCGACCGGCGACTATGATGCTGGTTTTCGCGTGGTCCGTGAATTGTAACGACGATTTATTTGGCCGTTTTCCGTATGCATTGACGCTGGTTCCTGCTCGACGTTCAGCTCGTACCAGCAGAGTGTGTGGGTGAAATGATCACAGGCGGGCTCATCACCGGGCGACGACGGAAGACGCTCGGTGATGCAAATTCCCCAGGCACGCGCCCTTGACGACGCCAACTAACGATATCGCCAGTGCCGCCAGTGCCGAGACTTTCATTGCCGTCCCAAACTGCAATCAGCACGTCCGCTCGTTCGGCAATGTAGGCGCCAGCCAGCGCGTATTGCCTTTCTCTTGCGGCGGGATACGTCCCGTCTCCATAAGTGAGACTTACATCCGTCAGATCGCCAAACTTTAAGGGGAGTTCAATATAGCGTTCGCTCAGTGCTACGAGCCTGCGCAGCTTTTCTGCAGGACCCTCTCCTCTACTCGTTGCTGATCGCGACCGCTCATAATCCTGACTGTAGGCGTCATATGGCATCGGCAACGGCACCCAGTAGGGGATATTCAACTCCAAAGCGATCTCGGCGGCAATGGTGTCAGTGCCTTCGGCGAGCGCTGTCAATATGACTGGCGCGCGATCGGGATTAGCGGCAATTTGTCTACCAATCTCCTCCCTCAGCGATTTGCGAATGTGTTCCTGATCTAGATCGCGATTGCTACCGGGGCGATGGCCAACGACGCCGATAACGAATTCACGTTTTATCTCTAAACCAACGCAGGCCACAGTTTCCTGAAGGCGCGATGCAAGACCCTTATCGAATGTTTTCTCGTTGTCTGACAGCGCGGACCAAGGACGCAGCAAATCATGGCGGCGGGCTGCATCAACCCGCTTTTTTCCATACGCCCAACCACTGAGAAATCGCTCATTCAGCCAGCGGTGATGTTCCATCTTGGCGAGCAATTCATGCTCATCATCTGTAAGATTGAGCCGAGCGTCCGCAGATTTTTTTTCCGTGATCCGAAAGCGCATCGCTGTCGCTTTGGCCCAAATGTGATCGGCCGCCTGCCGACTCGATTCCCGGAACTCTTGCGGTAGTCTTTCCCACTCACGCTCCGCCCTCAGCGTTACCGAGGCTTCAGCTGCGGCTGTCCCACGCGAGCCGCTTCGATCGCCGACGTAGCTAAAATGCAGATGCTTGGCAATTTCCTCACGCATTGAGTCGATCAACGTAGGAACAAAAAAATCATCCTGATCGCCGGTGAGAATGTCTTCGACCGCGCCAAATGCAAAAATCCCGTCCGGAATTTCATTTTCGACCTCCAGACTGTGCCCGGAGTGCTGGTCATGAACGCGGCGATCAACATTTGAACGCAATAGCTCACCGATGCCGCGCGTGTTCGCCAAGTGGACAAGGATCGGAGCATTGACTCTCCTCACCCCCCCTTCACCCGCATCGGGGCGAGTCAACAGCAGCCGCCGAAGTGACAAGGCGACATTGACCGAAACTTCAGGCTGTTCATAGCAAACCACGTGCAGTGTAGATTGTTCCGGCAGCCGAGAATAATCGTTCGAAGAAATCCCATTCGGGTGAATTGTGAGCAGACGAACATCGAGGTTCGCCATCTTGCCGATCTCTGGGATCAAGGCTCGAATTTCATGCCGGCAATCATCCGGCTGCGCCGTAAACAAAGTGATGTTGACGCGGTTTTCACTTGCACTCGTGCTCTGACGCAAGGTTTCGACGATCACTTGCGTAGACAAGGCGTTGTGTCCGTAAATGCACAAATGCAGAGCTGATTGGCCCTGCGCATCCGCATAGATCTCGGGTGGATGCGCCCGAATGACCCGCCGCGCTGCAATTTCCTCGATACTGAAGAACCGCGGACGCGCCGATTCAGACATTCCGGCAAACTTGAAGTATTCCCCAAGGCGAACACCAAAGCCCGCCTCTTTCAGGCGCACCCAAAGGTCGCGATCCGATTTTCTTGAGGCTGAACCGATGCGTGCTTTGCCACGAATTTCAGCATTTGCCGAAAGGACAAATTGAAGACTGTCCGTTGCTTCTTGCAGAAATGATATCGCTATCCGTGAACGATGAATTCGCGCACGCGCGAGCACTGAGCGCGAGCCCGGATCACCCTTGATTAAGATTGCGCCGCCGCGCCGACACTTCGCGGCCAACGCATTCGGCGGGTTCGGATCAATGATCACGACGCCTGTTCGCTTTTTCACCTGGTTGAAAGACGCGAGAAGGAACAGCGTTTCATCGTTTAGCCCCGCCAGAACCGCATGGCCCGAAATGCGGGACAGTCGCAGCGTTTGCCAAACATGGAGGAACAGCTGCGCCGTGAACAACTCGACAATGCCAACTATCGTGAATACAGGCGCCACGTAGGCCTGCATTTTTACAAAGGTGTTCACGTCCTGCTGAAAGGCCCAGTCGCCACTAAGCACAAACAGCTGAAGGATCTTATAGGCATCATAATAAACAGACCCAGGGCCGCCACCATAGACCTGCAGCGACACGACACCCGCGTAAACAAAGATCGCGAAGAGGATTGCTAGACCGACAAGCCTCTTGGTTTGACCGTTTAGGTCCGACATAAATGTCCTTTGTGTTGCAACTTCGTCAATCTAGAGCCCTTATACTGTGACACTTACTCCGCGAGACTTGGACTGCTGGCACACGTCAGCCAATCTTCAATCGCTACAATGTAGGGTACTGAGTAGAACCCGCAGTTACATCAAACCCGCTTCACGTTCTTCGGTCTCGAGTCTTCTTTTGAACATTGTTCGCGGCGACGGTAAAATGGCTGTATCTAAGGCGGCGGTCAATTATTGTGGGTGACAATCGCAGAATTAAACTCGTCATAGGGCGTACCAATGTGACAGGCCGCAATTGCTTAAAATGTGACCGTACGCGACCGATCGGAGCTAAATCCGCTCCCCCTATCGTATTGCGGAGACCAGCATTGGTTAGGTTGGCGAGAAGATTCCACCCACGAACGGCTCCGTTGATTGATTGACCATACGAATGCAGCAACTTGTTCCCTGGCAATTATTCAACAGCGTCTCGCCGCGATCTGCTTGGCTGTACCTTCAAAGATACAATCGGGACCGACCCGGGAAACCTCCACTTATGGAGTTGATAGCTGGTTCGCACTAGGACGACGAAGCGCCGAGCAGACTCCAACGCCAAAGCCGAACGGCACTAGCGATCGGCTCGATGTGGCTGACGTTTGGATGACGGTGCGACGCGAGGTTCTCAACGCCGAGTGGTTCGCCACTATCGATCAGGCGAAAACGGTCATCGGAAGATGGCTCAGGCAGTACAAAACCGTGCGCCCGCATCAGGCCCTTGGCATGAGGCCTCCGGCGCCGGAAACTCTATCAGAAGTTGGCACATAGATTTGGGGCTGGACAGGCGAGCAGAACAAAAATGCCGGCTATCACTTCGGCAAATTCTGCTCAAGGTCGTCATCGAGCAAAATGCGCTCGGCCGCGCCATCCATATCGTCATATTGACCGGACTTCACCGACCAGATGAAAACCGCGAGGCCAGCAGCACCCATGATCAATGCAATCGGGATGAGATAGATAAGCGCTGTCATGCGGTTTCCTTTGCGTTGCGGATTCGCAATGCATTCAGCGTTACGACGACGGATGAACCCGACATGGCAAGCGCGGCGATAAGGGGCGTGACGAACCCAAACACGGCAAGCGGTATGGCGCAGACATTATAGAGCGCTGCAAAAGCAAAATTCTCAAGCACGCGTCTGCGCGCCTGTACTGAAATGTCATACGCAGTCACAACGGAACGTAGGCTGTCGCCCTGAAGCACGAAATCGGCCGCAGCCTGGCTTGCATCAGCAGCCGTTCCTGGCGAGAGCGAAGCATGGGCGGCCGAAAGGGCCGGCGCGTCGTTCAGTCCATCGCCGACCATCGCCACCTTTGCGCCTTTTGCGCTGAGTTCAGACAGGCGTGAGATTTTGTCGGCCGGCGTCATCTCCGCCCGCCATAGGTTTAGGCCAACAGATCTGGCGATCCGTTCCGCGGGCGCGCGGCGGTCACCGGTCAACATTTCTGACTCAATATGTCTGTCGCGAAGATCGGCGATCGATTGCGCCGCATCGTTCCGAAGCCGGTCCTCAAAAGTGAACCGAACCGGCTCAGCGTCGCCAAGCCTGAGCCACGCTTCCGACAACGCGCTCTGACCGGCACTCCCGGCGCCGACCCAGTCCGCGCGCCCGAACCGCGCATTGCTTTCGCCGATCACGCCTTCCACACCAAAGCCGGGGATGTCGCGCGCTTCGTCGGCGAGCGCGCCGGGACCGGCAGCTTCGACGATAGCGCGCGCGAGTGGATGACGGCTCACGCGCGCAAGACTTGCAGCCTGCATCAAAACCGCTTCCGAGATCTCTTCTCGATTGGCGAGGCTCATCCGGCCATGAGTCAGCGTGCCGGTTTTGTCGAACACGAACGTATCGACTTCCGCGAGGCGCTCCAAAGCGTCGCCGGATTTGACCAGCACGCCGGATTTGAACAAGCGCCCGGTGGCCACAACCTGCACCGCTGGCGCGGCGAGCCCGAGCGCACAGGGGCAAGTTATAATCAGCACCGCGACAGCATTCATGATAGCGACGCGCAATCCCGCATCGCCGATCACCAACCATCCGAGGAATGTCGCGAGCGCCAGCGAGTGCACGACCGGCACATAAAGCGCCGCAGCACGATCTGCGAGGCGCACATATTTACTTTTGCCCTGTTCACCGGCTTCAATAAGCCGCGTCAAATCGGCAAGCAGGGAGTCTTCGACCCGCGCAGTTGCGCGCATCACCAGTTTCGAGGAGAGGTTGAGCACGCCCGCATATAGCTTATCGCCTGACTTCATCGAGGCTGGCGCGCTTTCGCCGGTCACAAGCGATACATCGACCTCAGACGCGCCGGTTTCGATTACCCCGTTCACCGGCGCCCGGTCGCCAGGCGACAATAGAATTCGTTCTCCAACCGCGATATCGCGCGCGGAAACCGCCTCGAGCCTTCCGTCATTGCGAAATCGCGTGGCGGCGGTCGCTTGCATGGCGATCAAGCCTCGCGCTGCCTCTCTTGCTCGCGCGCGCAGGCGGTGATCGAGCCACCGGCCGATGAGCAAGAAGAACAAAAGCATCACCGCAGCGTCGAAATAGGCGTCTTCACCGTGATTGAGCGTTTCAAAAATACTCACCGCGAGCGACAACAGCACGGCGAGCGAGATCGGCACGTCCATATTGGCGCGCCCCTTTTTCAGTGCGGCCAATGCCGAATTGAAAAACGGCCTGCCCGCGAAGGCAGCAGCCGGGATTGCGATCATCCCGGAAATCCAGTGCATCATCATGCGCGTCGCCGGGCCCATCTCACCGCCAGCCCCGGCCCAGACAGCAACGGACAAAAGCATGATGTTCGCCGCCGCAAAGCCCGCGACGGCGAGGCAGCGCAACAGAAAACGTCCTTCATCATCGCTTTGCGCTATGGCGGCTTTCGGGTCGAATGGCGTCGCACGATAGCCGAGATCGGAGATTTTTTGCGTGATGTCCCGTGGGCGCAAACCAACATCGCGCCAGGTGACGGCGAGCTTTCCGGTCGAAAGATTGAGCCGCGCGGCATCGATCCCGGGCAGTGTCTTCAGCCCGCCCTCGATCTTTGCAATACAGCCGCCGCATTTGGCGCCGTAGACAGACAACTCCAACTGGCGCGTCCCGTCACGTAACAGCCTGACAAAAGGCGCGGGATCGATCACGCTGGCGTCAAGCGCAGGCTCCATGCCGCTCGGGCATCCTGGCGCCGCATCGATGACGCTTGTCGCGCTCATGGCGCTGTAATCCTTGCATCGACATCCAACGCTTCGCCGCTCGATCCTTCAATGCGCAAGGCCAAATCCCAGACGCCCGGCGCGAAAGCGCCAACCTCTGCCGCATAAACGCCATCCCCCTGCGCGATAAAGCTCAGCGGCTGATCAGCAGCTGCCGTCGCCGGTCTTTTCAGGACGCCAGCGACCGAAAGCCCTGAAAGCGCTGTTTCGTCCTTTGATAGTCGAAGCGCGATTATTCCCGTCTCTGCATCGCGCTCCACCTCAACGATTTCCACATTCCAGCCGAGTTGCGACTGCGCCGCGCGTTGAGCAATCGTGTCATTATAATGAAGACCTTGTAGGTAGGACTTCTCTTCGGACACGCCAGGGAATGTCCGCACTGCCGCGCGGATAAAAATCACATTGGCGAATATCATGACGCCGAAAAATGCGATCACCATGAGGAGCACGTGACGACCCGTAAGCATTCCCTTTTCATTCATCATCACCTCCCTGTCAGAAATGCCGTTGGGCTAACGGCTTCTTCACCGGTGGCGGGATCAATCACCGTGATCGACAATTGCGCCGCGTCAGCCGAAAACGCCGATTGTGGCGCTGTTACAAAAATTCGCGCTGTTCGTACCGCGTCGCCGGGAGCCGCGATCATGACATCGTCGTTCTCAACCTTCTCGCCCACCGCGCTGACGACATATCCATCCGGGACGTTGATGCGTATGATCAAATCTCGGGTGTAGTTGGCGCGATTAACGACCTTGACGTTATACGCATTGCGCACCGACCCGTCGGACAAAAGCACAAAGGGCGGCGTCCGATCGCGGAGGACATTGACCAACATGGAATCGCGCGTCGACAGGCCGTAAGCCATTAAGGCGCACACAAAGGCCAACACGCCAGCGTACAAAATGGTGCGTGGCCGCACCAATCGGATGCGGGTCTTTTCACCTCGCTGACGGCGCGCAATATTGGCGTCAGTATCATAGTCGATTAGCCCTTTCGGACGGCCGACTTTCGTCATGATGTCGTTGCAGGCGTCAATGCACAGCGCGCAGTTGATGCATTCGAGTTGCGCCCCGTCGCGAATATCAATCCCCATTGGGCAAGAAACGACGCAGGCGCGACAGGAAACGCAATCGCCCCGCCCTACCCATGTATCGCCTTTCTTGTGCGGACCGCGCGGTTCGCCGCGATCTACTTTGTAGGTGACCTGCAGCGTTTCCTCATCCGTGAGCGCCGCCTGTATACGCGGCCATGGACACATATAGGTGCAGACTTGCTCGCGCATGGAGCCAGCGAAAACGTATGTGGTCAGCGTCAGAAGTGCGAAAAAGAAATAGGCTGTGAAAGGCGCCTCGCCGCGTAGAAAATCGCGAGCGATGCTGGGCGCGTCATGGAAATAGAGAATCCAGGCGCCGCCCGTCGCCATGCCGATCACGATCCAGACAATATGTTTTACGACACGCTTCCGGATCTTGTCGAAAGTCCAAGGCGCTTTCGCCAGCTTCATCCGCGCATTTCGATCGCCCTCAATGAAGCGCTCCACCCAGACATAGAGGTCTGTCCAAACAGTTTGCGGACAGGAATAGCCGCACCAGACGCGGCCAAATAAAGCCGTCGCCAAAAACAGCGCGAGCGCTGCGATCACCAAAAGGCCGGTGAGAAAATAAAGTTGATCCGGCCATATTTCGATGAAGAAGAAATAAAATCTGCGGCCAGAGAAATCGACCAGCACCGCCTGATCCGGCTCTGCAGGACCGCGCGGCCAGCGTATCCACGGCGTGATGTAATAGACGCCAAGGGTCAGGGCCATGATAATCCACTTCAGGCTTCGGAAGGTTCCCTTGACCCGCTTCGGATAGATCGGATCACGCGCCTTATAGAGCGTGCGCGTCGCGGCAGCGTTGACCGCTTCGACTTCATGACGCACCACGCCGCCGCTGAAATCAGGCGACGGCGCCGGTTCGGATACAGACATAGTTTTCGCCTTCAGACGGCTACTCGCCGCCGCCAAGTGAATGGACATAGACCGCGAGTGCGAGAATTTCTTCTTCGTTTAAGCGCCCTTCCCAGGCGGGCATGACGCCGTTCCGTCCGTTCCACAGTGTTTCACGGATTGTCGCCGGATCACCGCCATAAAGCCATATGGGGTCGGTCAGGTTCGGCGCCCCCTGCGACTGATCGCCCATGCCCGCCGCACCGTGGCATTGCGCGCACTGCGCTTGGAATACTGGCGCCGCACGATCCGCCGCGGACGCGTCATGATCTTGTCCCGACAGGCCGCGAACATATTGCACCAGATCATCGACCGTTTCACGCGGCAGGATGCCGCCCGATCCGTAAGCCTGCATCACGGAAAGATGCGCGTCAGGATGACCTGACCGGATGCCATAGCGAACGGTTTGGCGGATTTCGTCAAGCGAACCGCCCCACAGCCAAGAGTCATCGTTCAGATTCGGATAGCCCTTAAAGCCTTGCCCGCCCGCGCCGTGACAGGTGGCGCAATTATCGCCGAACAATGACTCCCCGGCGGCCATTGCGAAAGCGTGCAGGCTGGGATCGTTCTCAATGGCCTCCATATCCGGCGCTGTCAGCAGGCGACGGGTTGCGTCGGCGCGCGCCTGATCCAGTTGCGCAATAGCCTCAGTGACATTCTCGCGCTCGGAATGATTGCGCGTGCCTTGGAGATAACCAGTTATTCCCGGCCATGACGGCATCACCACCCAATAGCCAATCGACCAGATAATGCTGATATACCAGACAATCAGCCACCAGCGCGGCAGAGGATTGTTCAGCTCCTTTATGCCGTCCCAGGCATGTCCTGTCGTTTCGATGCCTGAATGCTCATCGATTTCCTTATCTGACATCGCCATGTTCCTCGTCCTGGAGCGGAATTCGCCGTGCGTGCTCGAAGCGCTGGCGGTTTCCCGGCGCAAGCGCGTAAATCAGCACGAGCACGAACGCGATCACAAAGAGAATGAGCCCGCCCGTTTGCGCAAAAGAAGAAAGCGTTTCGTACATCGCGCGCTCCTACCGGTAATTTTCTTCAGCTTCGTAGGTCTCGAAGTCGACCATCGTGCCAAGAATTTGCATGTAAGCGATCAACGCATCCATTTCGGTGATCGTGCGCGGATCGCCGTCGAAATCACGAATTTGCGCTTTCGGATAGCGGGCGAGAAACCCGTCATAATCGTCAGCGAATGGATCAAGTTGGGTGGCGATATCGGATTTCGCCTTCTCGATCATCTCGTCCGTATAGGGAACGCCCACCGCGCGGTTTGCTTTCAAATCCGCCTCGATGTGTTCAAAGTCGAGCGCTTTTTCCGCCAGAAATTTATATGGCGGCATCACTGATTCTGGCACGAGCGAGCGCGGATCGATCATGTGCTGGCGGTGCCATTCATCGGAATACTTGCCGCCAACGCGGGCAAGGTCCGGACCGGTCCGCTTCGACCCCCACTGGAACGGGTGGTCGTACATGCTCTCGGCGGCCAGTGAATAGTGGCCATAGCGTTCAACTTCATCGCGGAGGGGGCGAATCTGTTGGCTATGGCACAGGTAGCAACCTTCACGGATGTAAATGTTGCGACCTTTGAGTTCGAGCGGTGAGTAAGGTCGTACGCCTTGCACCTTTTCGATCGTCGATTCGAGATAAAAGAGCGGTGCAATCTCGACAATGCCGCCGATGGCGACGACCACCAGAATGCCGATGGTGAGGATCCAGCCATGCTTTTCAAGGAATGCGTGTTTGTTGAGCATTATTGGCTTCCTCTATTCCGCTGGCTGCAGTTGCGGCGCCATGTCCGGGCGCTTTTCACCGGCGCGCAGATCGCCCCGCGCTGTCCGCCATAAATTGTACGCCATGATCAATCCGCCGATCAGGAACATGGTCCCGCCTACAGCGCGGATGATGTAATAGGGGTGCATCGCCTCCACGGTTTCAACAAACGAGTATTCGAGGAAGCCGAACGTATTGTAGGCGCGCCACATCAGGCCTTGCATGATGCCGGACACCCACATCGAAGTGATGTAAAGAACGATGCCGAGCGTCGAAATCCAGAAATGCCACTCGACGAGCGCACGGCTGTAAAGATCCTTGCGCTTCCACAGCCAGGGCACGAGGCAATACAGCGCGCCGAAGGAGATATAACCAACCCATCCGAGCGCGCCGGAATGAACATGGCCAATCGTCCAGTCTGTATAGTGCGACAGCGAGTTCACTGCGCGCACCGACATCACCGGCCCCTCGAACGTCGACATGCCGTAAAAGGCCACTGAAACGACCATCATACGCAGCACCGGATCGGTGCGCAGCTTGTCCCATGCGCCCGACAGCGTCATCAATCCGTTGATCATTCCGCCCCAGGACGGCATCCAAAGCATGATCGAGAAGGTCATGCCGAGGGTCTGCGCCCATTCCGGCAGCGCCGTGTAATGCAGGTGGTGCGGGCCCGCCCAGATATAGATGAAGATCAGCGACCAGAAGTGGACGATCGACAGGCGGTAGGAATAAACCGGCCGTTCCGCCCGCTTCGGAATGAAGTAATACATAATGGCGAGGAAGCCGGTGGTGAGGAAAAAGCCAACAGCGTTATGGCCGTACCACCATTGCGTCAGCGCATCCTGAACGCCCGCGAACAAAGAATAACTCTTCGATCCCGCCAGCGACACCGGCACAGCGAGATTGTTGACGATGTGCAGCATCGCAATGGTGACGATGAAGGAAAGATAGAACCAGTTCGCCACATAGATATGCGGCTCCTTGCGCTTCCAGATCGTGCCGAGGAACGTCAGCAAGTACACGACCCAAACGAGCGTCAGCCACAAATCCGCATACCATTCCGGTTCCGCGTATTCTTTCGATTGCGTGACGCCCATCAAGTAGCCGGTGGCGGCGACAACGATGAAAAGATTGTAGCCCCAGAAAACGAACCACGGCGCTAACCCGCCCCAAAGGCGTGCGCGGCAGGTTCGCTGCACCACGTAAAACGACGTCGCGATCAATACGTTGCCGCCAAAGGCGAAAATGACTGCAGAGGTATGCAGCGGCCGCAGGCGGCCGAAATTGGTCCAACCCAATTCGTCAAAATACAACAGATTGGGAAAGGCGAGCTGGAAGGCGATGATGCATCCGACCAGGAAACCAGCGATGCCCCAGAAGGTCGCCGCGAAGACGCCCGCTTTCACAGCTGCTGTTTGATATCCGGTCTCCTCGGCCGGCGCGCTGGTGGCGCGGACAACAAGCCCGAACAGCCCGGCGATGAACGCCGTTATGAAGACATAGGCGTGGGCCGACATGAGCGGATCAATCGCTCTCGCCGCCACGAACAGCCAGTAAAGTGCGCCAACGCCCAACAGGAGCGCTATCAACATCCCGTCCGTGCCGAGACCGCGCTGGGCTGTGCTGGTTGAAGTCATGCTTTCCGTCCTCGCCATTCGCACGGCTTGTTTGCGCGCGAACGCCGCACGCACCGCCGATCGGCAGGTCTTGGCCCAAAAACGCTGGGTAAATTTGATCAAGATCAAGGAGCGGACCAAAAAAACGTGCGACGACGCGAATGTCGCAGGTTGTTACAATATGAAATTGCTTACCTTTCTTGGGCGGCCGGCCGCATTTACCATCGCTATCGCAATTGCGACCGCGCCGGCAGCGGCTATTGGACGCGACCGCGACAAATTCTATCCCATTTGCGCCACGGGCCGGACCATTTACGCCCCATTCCCTGCGAACAACGATGAAAGCCCGAATCACGGTGGCGTCTGCCATGCAGCGCGTATTGATCAAAACGGGCGGTATTCCAGCGAGAAGCCAAAGGCGCGCTAGTGGGCGGCGCGATCCGGATTGGCGACTACGACATCGTGGCGCGTGAGATCGAGGAACCGGCCGTTGCGTTTCAGCGTGGTGAGCGTCCGGCTCAACGTTTCCAAGCGCAGGCCTAGATAATCAGCGATATCCTGGCGTGGCATGGGCAGCGGCACCCGACGCTTGCCTGCGCCTTCGTCGCAACCAATCGCCTTGTCGACCAACGCAACGAAACTCAATACGCGTTCTTCGGCTGTTTTCTTGCCCAACAACACAATATGGTCCTGGGCCTTATGGTATTCTGTTTGCCCGCGCGCAATCAGGCGGTCTTTGACGCCGGGCGATTCTATAGATGCTTCATCGAGAAATCGATGCGGAAAGCAGCATACAGTGCTGTCTTCCAGCGCTTCGGCGGAATAGGCATTGGACTGCGTCGGTCGCACGCCGGCAAAATCTCCGGGAAACAAAAATCCGGTCACTTGGCGGCGCCCGTCCTCAAGCATTTTGGAAAGCCGGAAACTGCCATTGACGACCACAAACAAGGATTCGTTGGGTTCGCCCTCCGCCATGACCGGCTTCCCGCGGACTACTACCCGGCGCGCCATTGTCTTTTCGACTTGCACAAAATCGCGCGGCCCGAGATCGGCGCAGACGGAACGCTCCCGCACCTCACACAGATCGCAAGATTTCGCTCGCACCGCAGTCGAACAGAATTTTTCCGGCATACCTATCGCCTCGCCCTAACTCTAAAAGATAGCGGGCGTCCTGCGCCTTTACCAGACGCCAACTGTCTCAGACAGCGCGCGCCAACTGGTCCGTACTGGCGGGATTGGTGGAGAATTCGTAGGGATCAAGCGCCATAGCGACGCAGCGCGACAAAAGGCGCGCCTCCTGTTCAATGCACACAAAGTCTCCGTTCCATGTGATTAAACCGTCTTGCTCCAGCACCTCCAGCCGCGCGCACACCGCCTTGGCGTCCGAAAGCGCAATCCGGCTCAAGAGCGCGGCGACATTGGCTTCCCCCCGGCACAAAAGCGTTTGAATCGTCTCAGCGATAACGACCTCCGCGCCGGTCATCTCCAGCCCCCTTGCCACAGGGAGGTCGCCGGCCGCCAAGCACTCGTAATACCCGTTCAGGCTTTTCTCATTTTGCGCGATCAGCCCACTGAGGCTGCTAATAGCCGACGCGCCAAACCCGACGGTCGAAAACGCCAGATCGTCGGTAAAACCCTGAAAATTGCGGCGCAAACGCCCCTCCCGCTCTGCGACGGCCAACGCATTGTCCGGCTTTGCGTAATGATCGAATCCGATGCGCCGGTATCCCGCCCCGATCAACAATTCATCCGCGAGCGCCACCAGATCGGCCCGCATCATGGCGTCGGGCAAGCTGTTCTCATCGACCATGCGCTGGCGCGGCAGTGCAGACGGCAGATGCGCATACCCAAAAACTGCGATGCGATCCGGCGATAGCGCGATGGCCGTGTGCAGGGTTTGCCTGAATGTGGTCATTGACTGCTTCGGGAGGCCGTACAATAGATCGAATGAGATATCTGAAACGCCCGCCTGACGCATTTCGCTTACGGCGCTTTCAACCATTTCAAAGGACTGCACCCGATTTATGGCCTGCTGAACGCCCAGATCAAAGTCCTGCACGCCAAGGCTCATGCGCGAAAACCCTAATGCAGTGAGATGTTCGACGTCATCATTTCGAATGAGACGAGGATCTAGCTCAATGGAACGCTGGCAGTCGTCTGTTAGACCAAACTCCATTTCCATGGCGCAAAGAATGTCGCCAATCTCATCAACCACTAGATAGTTAGGAGTCCCGCCGCCAAAATGAATGCGTCGTGGACGGCCGGCGCCGGCAAGTTTCCTGCCCACTAGACCTATCTCTTTGGCGAGCGCGTTGACGTAACGCAACGCCCTTCCATAGTCATTCTCAACCCGCATGTTGCAGCCGCAATACCAGCAAAGACGCTTGCAGAACGGGACATGCACATACAGTGAGAGCGGTTCATACAATTCGACCGCCGACAGCCGGTCCGCGTAATCTTCCCGGGTGACTGAATTGTCGAAATGCAGCGCGGACGGATAACTCGTATACCGCGGCGCGCACTGAAAAAGATATTTCCGCCATTCAGGTTTCATGACTTTGAATTTGACGGATTGGGTCAGTCAGCTTTTGATCCAGATCAAAATGGTGGTCGCTTGCGCGCGACACTTTTCGAACAAAGCGAGCCCGAAGCAAAGCCGCGCCAATAACCTGACTACCTGGTGAGCGGTGAACAATTATCCGCCGGCGCCACCCATGTATTTCACGATTCTTGTGTGGTTCGGCCAATGTTGAGAACGCTCTCGTTCACGAGTTCATTGGCCGCCTCCAACGGAACGGTAACGTTCATGACGGTTACCGGCTACAAGCGCACACGTCGTGTCCGCAGGAAACCGAATGTCTTGGACTTCCGCCTTGAAAAACGGGTAATAATCATGGCCACCGATGTGATTGCCGCCCTCGACGCGGGTTGGTAGTCGGTAACCGGCAAAATTTTTGAACCGGGATAATTCCCCGCCGAAAGGTTGCTCACGAAACTGACGGTCCGGGTTTTCATTGCTCCATCGCTGAATGACAACCGTTGTGGGCGCGCCTTCTTCATTGACGAAGATGTCAACAGCCTGTTCGAATTCGTTGTAACGAACGATAGCACGTGCGGCATTCTGATCGAGGGCTTGCCACTCGACGAAACGGCTCGGGAGCAGGCTCGCCGGCGCCCAGAAGGCGGCTTCTGCGATAACCCTTCCGAATGCGGAGCGCTTATGGTCAGCACCTTCCGCCCTCACAATGGGAATGAGACCAAACAGCCAAAAGCGCGTCCACGAAGCGTCTAGTGTGGCGCCGTCCGAACCGCTGATCATTCCAGTATTCAGCTTCCAGACGAGACCGTATGGCGGTGCAAGAATTTGTCTCGCCTCCATCGGTCGGTAATTGGGTGCGTCCTTAGAGCCGAGGCCCAGTTCGCCGCTCATCTCAATTTCGACGACGCTGTGAAGCGTAGCGCCTGGCTGAATGGTGTAAGCGAAATAGCGGCGCGCAGGTTCGGGAAGGCCCGCCACCATAACCGGATCGAAAAAGCGCCGCTCCCCCTTTTCCGTCTGGGCAAGGCGTTTCCACGCCTGTTGGTCTGCGCGATTATCCATGGCGCGCCAACCTAATAAGGCGACGGCGACGGTGACCGCGAAAGCCAACAGATACCCAATCGAATTCATGTTGCCTCTTAACGGTTTTCTCGGCACCATGCTTTAGCGCCTTCGAGCTAAATTCGGCTCCACGTCTACTATCTCATGTCACTCCCCAGATTGCTATTGTAGTGCGTTGTCGGGGCCCAATGCGGCACTGACAAAAAGCTCGGCTGTAATGTCCAGTTTGCGCGCATATCCGACTTTCTGCCTGTCCCTGCTGAAAACTCGGTTCGCGGTCGAACTTGCCTAATTCCGGCGCTAGCTCCAATCTCAACAGAAGCTGGATTGGCTGAAAATTATCCTCTGCATGGTTTTGGACATGGCGAAGACGAGAACAGCGCCTGCCCCAAAAACGCTGCGCTCCGCCAGTAGGTCATTGTTCTACCCCAGCTCGCCCCAAAACGGTTGAACCTCAACAGAAGTGATCGAATACTCTTCTCACTGATCTTTAGCCTGTTTCCTCAGACCAAAAGCGCTGTCCACATCGTCCAACCCGCGACGCTTATCCGCAGGCATCGCATGGGTATTCGCACGCCGTGGCGATGGAAATCCCAGCCGATCTGTCTTCCGCTACCGGATGGCTCCAGCCAGTTCGGCCTTCCATCGAAAGCAATCTCATGGTTACATAGAAGGTGGCTGCGCCATCGGGGTTTCGTCACTGAGGCGCAGGTTCTCCTTCTCAAGCTCCTTTCAGACGGCGCGCCTGATCGACACCCATGCCGCCATAGTCGCGGCGCCATCGGTAGTATGTCTGGGCCGTCACCCCAATGGCCCGCGCCGCCTGGCCCGTAGTCTCGCCACGGCTCTAGCGGACCTCAACCGAAAGCGTCCGTTAGACTATGTTCAATTCAAGCGCTCAAGTTCGGCGTCGATTTCCAAAAGAAACGCCTCACTCTGTTTCCTGAAACGCGTCATCCGAGAAGTCGCGGCTTGGTGCCAGCCTTCGGTCAAGATGAACTGGCGACTAAATACGGGATCCTCGCAAAGTTCAGCAAAAGCACGATGCAACACAATCTGCCCGCGGCTAACATCTCCTTTCGGCGCGACCACGGACACCGAAGGATTTCGAAGAACGTGATCGTCCCACATGAGTTCGTAGTTTATCTTTAGTTGGGACCGTTCATCCGCTAGGCGAGAGTCATATATGTTCAATTCGGCCCGAAAGGCATCTGTCAACAATTCAAGATATTGGTCATTTCTAGAAAGCTCGCGCAGCGAATTGTCAACAAACGACGGAAGGATATCGCCGCTCATGACGTGAATGGTTTTAGTGACGGCACTTATCGCCTCGGGGGAGTCATCGCATCTATCTAGGGCAAGTATAGCGCGATCGCGCGTGGAGCGACTTTCCCCTATCGACGCGATCCTTTCCTCCAACGCTATGGTGTTAAACGACACCTCATTCTTCAACCGTACTAGAGTGTTTGTCGCGCCTTTCTTATTGGACTGCGCCTCACTCCAATTTGAGACCTGCAACGCGAGCAACACGCCCGCTGCCACAATCACGAAATCCAATCCGACTGCGAACCAATTTTGCGTTTTGACGTGTTGAGCAACGCGACGCAGCAGCATTTAAGATCCTCGGCATTGGCGCTCTGCCCCGAAAACACTAAGGGCGCGCATTTATAGTGTTTCTGTCAGGACATTGCCGCTTCGTTCCAACGCGCTTGATTGACGCCGAACAACGTGAGCCATAACGCAAGCGACGTTTCCGCTATTAGCGCGGGAAGAAGTAAGAATATCCCGAAGTCTCCCCTTAACTGCGGCGCTACGAACGTAGTTAGCGTATTGGTAATATAGCCAATTCCAGCGAACACCAACGCGAAGCCAATTATCCGCGGTATCAGGCCTGACCTGATGATCAACGATGCGAGGATAAGACAATGCGCGCCAAAGAAGGCAAGAGATAGCGCGAAACCCGCGTTGAACCTCTGAAAGGCGCTGTAGCTTAGCGCCGCGCGCTGGGATTCTGTGAGCCCGGCTAGGGCTTCTGCATTGATCAAATAATTCAGGGGTTCCAGGTAGCTCCCCAAATTCGCCACCTCGACAATGATGGCAGTCATGAATGTCAGTACCAGTAGGATACTGATTGGTTGATCGAACACGCGAAACACACGGTAGAATACCCAAATCACCGGGATATTGCAGGCGAGAAACGCTATCGAAGTGCCAATGCCAGTCCGGTAAAGGTTTTCGTGCTCAATGATGTTCGCCGCTGTCGCAGCCGCATCGCCCGCGACGATGAGCTGTCCACGGACAACGATTTCTGAAAAAAGTCCTCCCGCGATAATGACCAAGTAACAGATACCGGCCAACCGCGCCGGCGGGATCTTATCTTCCCGTTCTTGCGATTGCATTTTCCCTCCCAAATGGATGTCGCTATAGTAGCTGGGCTTACTCCTAATGTATAGCGAACGCATTCGAAATGCGATGATCAACAAGCGGATTGCGTTAGGCCGTTCACCCCAACGAGGTGCGTACCTTTTTCGTGTTAATAGGACGCGTGATACGGAGTTGAGAATGACGAAACGGGATGACGATCGACTGACACGCGTGGAACGCATGACGCTGCGGATGTCGCTGATCCAGACATTTATTGCTGTCACGGGCTTTGTTGGTGACCGTCCGTTGAACGCTACCTAACGCCCTTGAGCGGGATCAGTTACGCTGCCGTGGCAGCGTAATGCCATGGGAGGTGTCCCTACCGAAAACTCTATCCGTAACGGATTCGCGACGGTTGACGACTCATGA
>CAZAOB010000002.1:0-55410 GCA_964486635.1 uncultured Caulobacterales bacterium
TTGCGCCGCTGGAAGCGCGATGTGGAAATCGCCGATCCGCTTCTTTTCATCGAAAGCATTCCCAACCGGGAGAGCCGGGACTTTGTCGAGAAAGTGCTGACCAATTTCTGGGTCTACCGCGCCCGCCTCGGCCAGCCCGCGCCTTCCCGCGAGAAAGTCGCGGCAGGCGAACTGCCGCTCTACGAAGCCATCGACCAGATCGCGGAACAATCCGGGCAATAGAACTGTATCCGGATGCTGCTACACTCTCTGAGCCTGATTCAGGGAGGCGGCGATGGCGGCGCATCATATCAATGCAGAAGGCGGGTGCCTGTGCGGCGCTATCCGCTACCGCGTATCCGGCGCAATAGACGAGAGCGGCTATTGCCACTGCCGCACCTGCCAAAAACAATCCGGCGCGCCTGTGGTCGCCTGGTTTGCTTTGGCGCCATCGGAGTTTGCGTATCTACAAGGAACACCGGGCGCGTACCGGGCCTCATCGCATGCACAAAGAGAGTTTTGCAGCGATTGCGGGACCTACATTGTCTTTCGCGAGGATGACGCGTCCATGACGCTGAGCGTCAACACAGCGACGCTCGACAATCCGGAACTATCGCCGCCAGCATTTCATATTTATTGCGAAAGCCGCATTGGCTGGTTCGACACTGCAGACGCTTTACCCCGATATGCACGAGGGGTTTCGCGCTAGACCTTACTTGTCGAGGTTCATCACCTGCATGATGGCTGGGCCGAGGATCACCGCGAACAGAACCGGCAGGAAGAAGCCGATCATCGGCACGGTCAGCTTCGGCGGCAGTGCGGCCGCTTTCTTCTCCGCTTCCTGCATACGCAGTTCGCGGCTTTCCTTCGCCATGACGCGCAGAGCCTGACCCAAGGGCGTGCCGTATTTTTCCGACTGGATCAAAGCCGTCACCACCGAACGAACAGATTCCAGACCGGTGCGCTCCGCCAGGTTCATATAAGCGGTCTTGCGTTCTTGAAGGTAGGAAAGTTCAGCGGTTGTGAGCCCCAACTCTTCGGACAGCTCCGGGCAGCCGGGACCGACTTCATCGCCAACCTTCTGCAAGGCGGCCTCAACCGACATCCCCGATTCAACGCAGATCAACAACAGGTCGAGCGCGTCGGGCCATGCGGCCTGAACCGTTTGCTGGCGCTTTGTAACCGCATTCGAAATATAGATGCTTGGCAAATAGAATCCGACAAAGAACCCGCCAAACGTCGCCACCAGCCGGCCAAAACTATCCAACTCGAACCCGTCGAGCAGGTACACGTAAATGCCGACGATGATCGCCACAATAAATGGAAGGCTGAGACGTGCGGTCATAAATGTGAAGACCGGGCCTTGTCCTCGATATCCGGCCATCATCAGCTTCTTGCGCGCCGAGTCCGCATCGAACACTTCGAGCAGTTTAAGGCTCTCCACAAGTTCCTTGATGACGCCTTGCGGCGACGTGTTTCTCAGACCCTTCGTGGTTTTCTTGGCCAGCGCCTCGCGTTGCTGCTTGCGCAGATTTTCGCGATAGTTGCCCACCGATTTCATGCGCTCTTTAAGCTTGTCCTTGACGAGCAAGGGCTCAAGAACGGTGAAAATCGTTCCAACCGCGGCGAGCGAGACCAGCGCGGCGATCTGAAAACTCCGATCGGTAACTGCGTTGATGATGGCTTCCATGGGTCGGTCCTAAACTTTGATCTGGGTCATTTTCTTCATCACGAAAATGCCCATGGACATCCACAAGCCGGCGCCAATCAGAATGAAATTGCCGGGCTTGGTGTTGAAGAGCGGTATCAGATAGTCTGGCGACGAAAGTTGCACCGCGCCAGCGACCAGGAACGGCAATGAACCGATGATCCATGCCGACGCTTTTGCTTCCGAAGACAGTGCTGCGATCTTTCCTTCCATCAGCTTGCGCGAGCGCAAGACGCCGGCAAGGTTGCCAAGTGCTTCAGCAAGGTTGCCGCCCGTCTTTTGCTGGATCAACAGCACGATGGCAAAGAAGCTGACTTCCTGCAGCGGCATACGCTCCAGCATTCTGTCAAGCGCTTGCTCCAGGGAAAGGCCGACGCGCAGCCCCTCTACGAGCATGTGAAACTCGTCGCTAACCGGGCGCGGCGCTTCACGCGCAATGATTTTCAAGCACTCGTTGACCGGCAAGCCAGACTTCACGCCGCGAACGATGACTTCGATCGCACCGGAAAATTCATCAACAAATTTCTTCTGACGGCGCGCACGCAAAAAGCCGAGCATCCAGCGCGGAAAACCGAGGCCGCCTATCAGCAGCAGCAACCCACTTATCCATGGCTGCTGTCCGGAAATGACGCCAATGAGACCAAACAACAATGCGCTGATTGCTGAGCCGATGTAGAACTGCTTTGGCTTGATGGTCAGACCGGCCTGCTCCAGCGTCTGCGACATAGTCAGTCGACGCTTCTTCTTCAGATTCTTGGTCTTGTTTTCCAGCGCCGTCAGCGAGTCCGCCAGCTTCTTGCGACGCTCTTTGTTCTGCGCTTCAGAGCTTCCCCCGCCAGAGCGCTTTGACGCCTTGGCCGTGTTGAGAGAAGACACGCGCTTGTTCGCCTTGTCGCGCTGCGTTGGCTGCAACAACACAAACGCCAGCGCGCCGAAACAGACGAGCCCAAGCACTATTACAATAAGGATCTGCTGATCCATGAGTTCCTCGGTTACTCAGATGCTGCGTCGAGCGCAGACGCCAGTTCCGCTTCTTTGCCGTAGTAGCGCGCACGATCCCAAAATGCGGGACGCGCAATCCCGGTGGATTTGTGCTTTCCGACGATTTTTCCGTCCGCGTCTTCTCCGTCCATGTCATAGACGAAAAGGTCTTGGGTGATGATGGTGTCGCCTTCAGTGCCGAGCACTTCGGTGACGTGTGTGATACGACGGGAACCGTCACGAAGGCGCGCGGCCTGCACGACAACGTCAATGGAGCCGACAATCATCTCTTTGATCGTCTTCGACGGAAGATTATAGCCCCCCATGGTGATCATGGACTCAATACGCTGCAGCGCTTCACGCGGCGAGTTGGCGTGCAGCGTTCCCATGGATCCGTCGTGACCGGTGTTCATGGCCTGAAGCAAGTCAAACGCTTCCGGGCCACGCACCTCGCCGACGATGATACGTTCAGGGCGCATACGCAGACAGTTCTTGACGAGGTCGCGCATGGTGACCTCGCCCTGGCCTTCAAGGTTCGGCGGGCGCGTTTCAAGACGGACCACATGCGGCTGCTGCAGTTGAAGTTCGGCGGCGTCTTCGCAGGTGATGATGCGTTCGTCGTGTTCGATGAAGCCGGTCAGACAGTTCAGGAGCGTCGTCTTGCCGGAACCGGTACCGCCGGAGATCAGCGTATTGATACGGCAAAAGCCGACAATCTCGAGCACTTTGGCGCCTTCCGGCGAAATCGAGCCGAAATTGACGAGGTCCTGAATGCGCAGCTTGTCTTTTTTAAACTTACGAATGGTGAGCGCGGCGCCGTCAATCGACAGCGGCGGAGCGATAACGTTCACACGCGAGCCGTCCGGCAAGCGCGCGTCGCAAATCGGGCTGGCTTCGTCAACACGGCGGCCAACCTGGCTCACAATGCGCTGACAGATATTCATAAGCTGCGCGTTGTCGCGGAAACGAACATTGGTCAGCTGGATCTTGCCGCCGACTTCGATGAAGACGCGAGAGGCGCCGTTGACCATGATATCGGCAATGTCATCGCGAGCGAGCAAGGGCTCAAGCGGACCGTAACCAAGCACGTCGTTGCAAATGTCCTGAAGCAGCGACTCCTGCTCTGCGATCGACATTTGAACGTTTTTGATCGAAATGATCTCGTTGACGATGTCGCGAATTTCTTCAGCGGCTGCCTCTGTATCCAGCTGCGCCAGTTGCGACAGGTCGATTGTGTCGATCAGCGCGTTGAAGATTGTTGTTTTCGTCTGAAAGTATTCGTCGGAACGTCCGCCAATTTCCACGGTCGACGGCGCCTTTTTCGCTGGAGCAGCCACGCGCGGCGGCGCAGCCGGCGCTGGCTTGCCGTCAGACTTCGCCGGGCCGGCCGGTTTCGCGATGGCTTTCGGTGCCGCCACTTTCTGCACCGGCTGTTTTGCCGCCACTGCGGGCTTGGCCGTCTCGACTGGACCTGTTCTGCGTCCGAACATACCTACCCCTTACTACCGTTTCTTTTTGAACAGTCCTGACAGACTAAACTTCGGACGTGCAATGTTCGCTTCGCCGCGGCCCAAGAGATGCGCCGACAGATCACGGATCGACTGCGCTGTCTTGGTCTTGCCCCCAACTTCGAGCAACGGCGCCGCATTGGTTGCCGCTGTGCCAAACAATTGCGGATCCCAGTGAATTACCTGGGCCGGCTTAATGCCGACATGCTCTGCAAATTGATCGGCTTGCACAGCTGATGTCTTCGGATCGAACTGATTGATGATCAGCGTCGGCGAAGAATCGTTTGGACGCGCCGCACCAAGAATATCGATCAGATTCTTTGTGTTGCGGAATGACGCAAGATCAGGTGTCGCGGTGATAACGATCTCATCCGCCGTCATCAGCAAACGCTTGGACCACGAAGTCCAGACATGAGGCATATCGACGACAATCGTCGGCGCCGATCCACGGACAACATCCAACACCGTCTCAAACGCCTGATCGTCAAGATCGAAATCGCGATCCAGCATAGACGGCGCTGTGAAGAGGCTAAGCCGGTCAGTGTGCTTTTGCAGCAAGCGATCCAGCAGAACGTCGTCAAGGCGTTCCGGCGATGTCAACGCTTCCACAAGACCGGCTGACGCTTCCTGATCAAAGTCCAGGCTCGCCGTACCGAACGGCAAGTCGAGGTCGAGGATGACGGTGTCGCTGTTGAATTCTTCAGCAGCACACCAGCCGATATTGTGTGCAATCGTTGACGAGCCAACACCGCCACGCGCGCCGACGAACGCCATCGTCTTGCCGATCGGCGGCGCCGACGGATCGACGTAGAGATCTGCAATGGTCTTGATGATCTGCAGCGGCGAATTTGGACGCACGATATACTCGCTGACGCCCTGACGGATAAGCTCGCGATACAATATGATGTCGTTCATCTGTCCGATGATGACAACCTTCGTAGATGGGTCGCAAACTTCCGCGAGCTCGCCGAGCTTGGCGAAGATTTCTGCGCCGCCCGCCATCGTTTCGAGAATGATCAGGTTTGGCGTCGAAGCCGTCTGGAAGTGATCGGTGGCTTTGTTGATCCCGCCCATGTGAATGGTCAGGTGCGCTTTGGAAAGCCGGCGATCAACGGATGCCTTTTCGAGCAGGTTAGTAACTTCCGGAGTCTCGCAGAAAGCATGAATTGAAATGCGCGGAACGGGACGGTGATCGACCGAGTCTTCACCCAGATCAGTAATCTCGCCGCCATAGTTCTGCTGCGTTTCAAGCGCGCTGGATGCGCCGCTTACTGCTGCGCCGGCTGCGACAAGCGCCTGCTGACCGGACTCCGCTTCTGCGGCCGGCTCCGGCTCTTCTGCAAAGGCGTCATCGGCGAACGCTTCTTCTTCAACGTCCGCATCCGTATCCGTGGCCGGCTCGTCAAAGTCCTCTATAGCGGGCGCGGCGCCGAGCTCGGAGTCATCTTCAAACGCCGCCTCGATTTCTGCGTCAAATGTCTCATCCGCAAACGCATCGTCACCGAAGTCTTCTTCGCCCAGGGCGGCAAGCTCTTCGTCGGACAGTTCTTCATTCAACCACGAGTCATCATCACCGAACGCATCGGTAATGTCCTCGTCGAGCCCCGCTTCGTCAGTCTCCGCCGCATTCGCGGCGGGACCGCCATCCGCTCCCAGGCTGGCTGCGCCATCGGCGACGCCTTCTTCGTCGTCAGCCGGCTGATAGGCGGTTTCAGCAGCGTTTTTCATTGTCATCTCCCTCGAGCTTCCCCTTTTGGAGCTTGCCCAACCTAGTTGCCCGCAGTTTGTGCATCGATGTTGCTATCCACCGCAGACGCAGTGATCTGTCCTTCGCGATAAAGCTCCATGGTGCGAACCACGGTTTGACCATCACGCGGCGCCGTTTCGGACGGAGCGATGAGGTCATGCGGATCGGCGATCATGGCTGCAAAATTGTTCATGGTTGCACAGCCCATGTTCGGCGAGCGCAGGTTGCGGTAATCGCGCGAACGAAGTCCCGACCAATTGCCACACGGGCTGGCCGTCGCAACGTAGCGTGTGAACGAAAGGATGATCTGATCGTTTTTGGCGTCGCCCGTTCTGTAGGTCGCGCCATGAATGGCGGACCATGGAACGCCGGCGTCATTCAACGCTTGGCGGATATCTGCAGCGGCTTCATGATCATTGCGATCATTGCCGGCCCCAGACGGCGCGGTCACGGTGAGCGGTCCGTGCCCATTTGTCAGGTACGAACTGGCGAAGGCCTGAAGCCGCGATTTGTCGACATTAGAGATGTCGCTGGTCGTGACATCACCGCTGATGGTCAGGGTTACGACTTGACTGTCGACGGAAATCGGATGGGCTTCCGCAATCGTCATGGCGTGTTGCTCGCCATTGAACGGGCCGCCAGCGCATGCGGCTATCGCGAGAGAACCGGCGGAAAGAAGCGCAATTTTGAATGATGCTTTGGTCATGACTGCTTTCCTATCAATCCAGAATGAAACCCATGGGCCCCTGCAGCGACGCTTCGCGTACGCCTGCGCCAGCTAGGCCGTAAGTTGAAACAAGTTTGCCGAACAAGATCGAGTCGGCGTCGCTCGCAGGAACAAAGCCTTCGGAAGGATCCGCCAGATTTGATTCATGCGTCGACTTCACGAGATATGGCGTGACGATGATGACGAGTTCGGTTTCGTTGTTGGCGTAGTTGCGGCTCCGGAAGAGCTGCCCCAGAACGGGGACATCCTTCATGCCAGGGATGCCTTCAATCGTTGAACGCATGTCCTCTTGCAGAAGGCCCGCCATGACCATGCTGCCGCCGGACGGTAGTTCAACGACCGTATTGGCGCGGCGCACTGAGAGGCCGGGAATGGAAAGTCCGGCTGTGGTTGTCAGGTTGCCCTGATCATCCACGGTCGTGGATCCCGGAACGAAGAAGGCGTTCTCTGTTGTGATTTCGCTGACTTCAGTCGAAATCTTCAGGTTGATGCGCCCCTTGCTCAACACCAATGGCGTGAAGCCGAGACCGACACCGAATTCCTTGAACTCAATGGAGATGACGCCGTCATCCTGACCAACAGGAACCGGGAATTCACCGCCCGCCAGGAACCGCGCGGGTTCGCCGGAAATCGCGGTCAGGTTTGGTTCCGCAAGGATACGGATCAAGCCGTTCGATTCAAAAGCCTGCAGAGACGTGTCGAGAATCTCCAAATCGCCGGTGTTCAGCTTCCGGCTGGTCAACCCCAGTCCGCCTGTCGTGGCGACGCCATTGGCGGAAGCCAGCGTCACGGCGGCGTCGGAGAGTTGGAACGTGCCCGTGGAGGATACGCCAAGCTGCTTCAGCAACTGGCGCTGCATCTCCACAACGCGAACCTTTAGCATGACTTGTTCCGGATCGCGGACCGAAATCATGTTGATAACGTTTTCCGGATTGCCGACAAAACGCCCGGCCAAATCTGAAGCGTTCGCTGCTTCACTCGCAGATTGCACGATGCCGCGCAGCACGACGTTGTCGTTGACGGCTTCAACTTGAATGCGCGAATCCGGCATAACCCGCGAAAAGAGCTCGGCCAGCGCATCCATGTCGCGCTCAACGACGATCTCAAGGTTCAGGATTTGACGCCCTTGCGCATCGAAAAAGAAAGCGTTGGTCTGACCGGTGGCCAGCCCGAGGAGAAACACGCGCCGCGGCGAGCGCACCACCGCATCAACCACAGAAGGCTGCGATACCAGCACGTCGGCCGCCGCTTGCGGCAACTCCACGATCGCCGCCTTGTTGAGCGGCAAAATGATGCTCTTGGACACGGCGCTTTCACCGCCGACGTCGATGCGAACCGGCTGTGAGCCCCGCTGCGCCGATGCAGGCGACACGAGACCTAACGCCGCTGCGCCAACCAGCAGGCCGAGCATCGATTTCGAGATGCTGGGCCGGGCGGCGGTCATAACTGTTGAAAGGATTTTCATTGGAACCCCTCGTTCAAATTTTTTGCTACGAACGCCCATAACGAATCACACTCACATTGGATGAACGCCGCTCCGTGGTTTGGAGCTCCGTTTCTGGTTTGAAGATGCTGCGCAGAACCAGACTCAGCGAACCTGAATCTCGTGCGGAGATGAATGTTTCAGCGTCGGTCGGCGCCAGTTCCAGCGTAACGTTTGAGCCCGAGACGTGAGCAGTTTCCGTATTCTCTGAGTACAGCGTGTCGACCGCGAGAACGCGCACGTCCTCGAAAATTGTTCTCGCAGCGCCAGTGCTGTTGCGGCCGCTCGCCAAAAGAATATCCACTTTGTCGCCTGGCAGAATAAAGCCGCCAGACGATGTCTCCGGTGAAACACGCAACGTCACAGCGCGCATGCCCGGCGCGATGATCGCCGCCATGAGGCTGGAAGACCCGGCCCGTACGACTTTAGCGTTGACGATCGGTTCGCCAGTGACAATCAGCGAGCGTGCGACAGAGCTTTCGAGATCTTCCCGAGCCGTCGAGTTTGCATCGGTGATGAACGTCGGCTGAACGGCTTTCTTGGGCCATACGACCCAGTTGGTGTCTTCAAGCAAAAGACGCTGACCGCGCTGAATGTCGCGATTCGACACCAGCACGCGGACCGTCTCTTCCTTCACCGGTTCAACAATTTGCACCGGCGCAATGACTTTGTTTTGGCTGAGCATCAGCACAAAAGCGCCCGCTCCTGCGACCAGCGCGACACCGAGAATTGCAATACGACTTACGTTCATTTCGATCCTGCCTGTCTATTACGCTTTCCACACAGAACGCTTCGGTCTTTAAGGTGATGGAAAGTCCTCAAAACTCTGTTAACTGACCTTGTTAACCGCCAATGACCAATTGGAAGTATGGCGTTTGCGAAAAGCTAAGGAGTGCGCCAGCCGCGATTGCGACCGCATAAGGTAAATCTTTTTTTCTCTCATGGAGCCGGATTAACCACGGTGCGTGGGCGTAAACCGGTAGAATGGGAAACTTGCGGAAAAGCCCCATGAACATCGCCAGGACCAGCCCTGAGAAGGCGGTTTGAAACAGAAAGATACCCAGACAGCCCACGCCCATCCACGGCGCAGTGGCTGCGAAAAGCTTTGCATCGCCGCCGCCGATTATACGCGTCGCAAACAGGATAAAGCCGATTGTCAGCGCCGCCGCCGCAAGGAGCCCGCCTTCCAGCATGACTTGTGTGCTCGCCCCCGTTGCGATTCCCGCCAACGGATAGGCCACAACCAAGATAATGGAAATCCAATTTGGGATTTTGAATTCGTATATGTCGTTCGCAGCCGCGATGAGAAGTGCGGCCGGAAAAACAGAAAGCAACAGGTATGCGACCACGCCATGCCCTCCAGGCAATTCAGCAAGCCGAAATGTTACGCATCGCCCCGTTAAAGTTCCGTTAGACATAAACAAAAAAGGAGACCAAACGGTCTCCTTTTTCGCAATCAACATCACTGCGGCGCAATCACGCCGCGCGTGAACGATTAGTCAGTCGCGCCACCAAGTTCGGTGTTCACGGTGCTGAACGTCGTGCTCAGCGAGCCACCCACAGCGCGAACTGCTGCGATAATGGCAACTGCGATAAGAGCGGCGATCAGGCCGTATTCGATGGCCGTTGCACCGGATTCATCGGCTTTAAAACGATTGATAAGAGCTTTCATTGTCGACTCCTGCTTACTCTTCACTTGCACCGCTGGCGAGGATTTTCTCCCCAGCTTCGCTCATATTGAGTTCAAGACGTAAATAATCGATGAACAGAAGGTAATTTTTATCAGTATGCAGAGTATAGTTAATCCGGATTAACCACGTTGAAAACCCGCGGATTTCCTAACTTGCAAGCTGATTGAGTCTCGCCATATCGTTTACGATGAGGCCGGGGTAGTCACGCTGAGCCACATTATCCTGAATAAGCGCCGCGACCGCAGCAGCAGCATCGGCCTCATCGACGCCAGCCCGATCCGCCAACTCGCGGTGCTTCGGCATTCTGGCGATTCTCCAGAGCCCGGACACGGCGTCGCGGGACACGCACTCAAGCAAAACGGAATAAATTCTGCGCTCGGGCGCGCTTTGCGGCGCCAGAGTCCGGAAACGCTGAGAAAATAGCTGCTGCGCCAAAAATATCGCGACATTGCGCATTAGCGACGGGCGCCCGGCGGCGAGTGACTTGAACTCCGCCGCATCTATCACGATCAAGTCACTGTCCTGATCCGCAGTGACAGCGATTTGCTGAAATAGGCTGGGGTCCGGTTCAGACAGTGCGATTTCCAGACCGAATACGCCTGCCTCGGGAACATCTTCGATCAACATGGCGCCGGTCGCACCGTCAGCGACGGACGCCTTGAGGCCTCCTGACAGCACAACAAGGAACTCTCCTCCGTCATACTGGCCAAGCGAAAACACTGTTTGTCCGGCGCTGTAGCTGCGTCGCTCGCTGTGATCGTACAGCAACGACAAAACTGCGTCGGGAAGATCCTGGAACGGCGCGACCTTGCCGAGCGCCTCGCCATGCCCATCCGGAGGCGCAATGCCGGAAGCGGTCGATGTTTCTTTGTTTTCGTCGAAAGCTTGGACTGAGGCTGCGGTCATTGTGCACTCCACCGATTGCTGCCGATTAACAGCTTGTCCTTTAAGGTCGGGTAAAATTTGAAGCGCCAAACCGCTACTACCTGCCTCGAAAACACCAAAATGCGCCCATCCGCCTTAAGTTTTCCTTGACTCATCCCGCATAGGGTAGGGTTTCCGATTTCAAGAGGATGTTCCCATGCGTAGGATCTTCGCAGCCGTCTCCTGCCTCGTCGTGCTGGCTCAGCCAGTGGCGGCAGAACAACTTTGGCTCACCATGGATCAGGTTCGACCATTCAAACTCAACGCCCCGGCCAAGTCGATCGTGGTCGGAAACCCGGCAATTGCCGATGTCACCATTCAAGACAACAACAACATCTTGTTGTTTGGCAAAGCTCCCGGCCTGACCAATATCTACGTCTTTGACGAAACGGGAGAGGCCGCCCAGAACCTCGTCATTCGCGTTCGTACGCCCAGCTCCGACATGCTGACTGTACATCGCGGAATTGCGCGCACGACCTACAACTGCACCACCAATTGCGAAGCGACTGTGACGGTGGGCGACGACACCACCCAGTTCGAAACCGTTTCGACCCAAGTGGAAAGCAAGTACGGCCAATTTATTTCTCCGCGCCCCTTTTCGTTTCGAAATTATAAATTTGCGGCCGCTCTTGCTGACGCAGGTTTGTGCGGCACCAAGCGTCAATGTCGCGCGCTGTACGCTCATTTGGCTGCACGCTTTCTTTCAAGACAATGTGCGCGATCAACCGCGCCGCGCCATCGCCGCGGCGTCCAACAGTGATCTCGCAATCATCCACGTGCGGGTGCGATTGAAGCGCGGCGGCCACCGCCTCCGGAAAAACGTTCACGGCGCCAATCTGGACGGCGCCATCCCGCCTTCCGGACAAGGCGAAGCTCCGCTCGCCTGACCACGTTAGAACGTCCATCGCCGAAACGGACCTGTCGTTCCCATTTGGCAGGATACGGCGCAGCTCATCGCCCGCACGGCGCCAGTGATCAAAGAGCACGAACGCTTCACCGGGCGTATCGCGCCAGGCAATCAATCCCGTTTCTGTAGAACCGTAGAGTTCGCGCAGAACGCCAAATCCGCTCTTGCGCATCTGCACCGCCAGATCGGACGTCATGGGCTCGCCAAAGCTGACAGCCATGGTGTTGTCCGGCGCCTTTAACTCCTCCTGCATCATGTAGCGCCAGAGGGTCGGCGTTGCGACCAACACATCCCCGAATAAAAGATTCTGCGACAGGATCTCAGGCGCCATGCCGCGCGCGTCGACCGCTTCGATCCCGAGCAGATTTGGCGTAAGCACCGAAAGCTCTAGTCCAAGCAAACTATGCGGCGCCACAAATGACAGCAGGCGCCGCCGGCCGTACAGGATGTTCGCAGCCGCGGCCGCATCCTGGAAAATTTCATCCGCTGCGTGTGTATAGGCGATATCTTCTTCGCCGCGCGCTGCCGGCTTGAATGAAAATGATTTGAACTCATTCGCGATGACCGATCCGATGGCGCTCGCCCAGTCGGCGATTGTGGCGGCCTCCTGACCATCCAAAGCATCCGGCGCCAGTCCGAACAAGCTGGCTGCCCGCCGGGCGCAGGCCGCTCTCTCGGTCGCCGTAAGATCAAGACCGCCGCGCCCCAAGCCAGTCTCGCCAGTCCAGCCTGCGATCGTCAGGAAATCGACATGCCGGTTGAATCGGCGAGCGAGTTCGTCCGCCGCCGCCGCGCCAATAATCCGCGCAATCTGCGCTTCAGATACTCCGAAACTCTTCAACCGGCTTTCCTTCGGTGCTCGATGTCCGCGTCCACTGCGGCTGCATAACATGATTTCAGGGTTTCAAAGACCGATTGATCCGCCGGGGAATACTCATCCGAACCCAGCATTCGGCAAGGACGAAGACCGATCAGACTATTCGTCATGAATAGCATCGCACCGCGCAAGTCGTCCGGCGCCAGGCTTTTCTCTACAATTGTCAGACCATGTTCGCGAGCGGAATCGATCAATACGGACCGCGCCACGCCAGGCAACGCACCTTGTTCGATGGCGGGCGTCATGATGGCGCCCGCGCGAATGGCGAACAGATTTGCTGCTGTCGCGCACGCGACGTTTCCTGAAGTGTTCAACATCAATGCGTCATCAGCGCCAGCAGCAACGCCTTCCTGTCGCGCCAGAACATTGTCGAGATAGTTTAGCGTTTTGCATCGCGACGTTGCGTTCTTTTCATTCCTCACATGACTGGCGATTATCAACCTGACCGGCGCAATTGCGTCTGTCGCCAGATAGGCAGACACAGTGAGCAGCAGCGTTTCGTTGAAGTTTCTCGCATCGGTATCGATTCCGCGTGGTCCGACGCCGCGCGTCAGCGTCAGGCGCGCAACCGCCGAACCGCGCAGTAAGTCATTGCGCTCAGAAAGCTCCGAAATGGTCTGCGCGATGAACTGTTCGTCCGGGCAACTGCCAAGCGCCAGCGTTCGCACTCCGGCCTTCATGCGGTTGATATGCGACGCCAAAAACACAGGCGTGGCATCCGACAGCAACACCGTCTCAAATATGCCGTCGCCGAGCAGAAACCCCCGGTCCGCTATGTCAACCGCCGAAGTTTCTTCTTCAAATTGGCCGTTCAACCAGAAGCTCATGCGCATCACCCTAGCCGGCATAGACTTACAAAGTTGTCTATAATTCGCCGCCCATTCGGAGTGAGCAATGATTCCGGATGAAACTGAACGCCGAACCAGGGGCGGCTCACATGCGCGACCCCCATCAGTTCGTTGTCACCGCTCCACGCTGTGCGCCTGAACGGCGCTCCGACGGCAGGAACAGAGATAAGCGAGTGATACCGTCCTGCCATCATCGGCGACGGAACACCCGCGAAAATGCCGGTTCCGTCATGCCTGATCTCGCTGGCCTCGCCATGCAAAGGGTGAGCGGCGCGGCGCGTTACGCCACCAAACGCCTCGATGAGACATTGATGCCCGAGACACACACCCAACATGGGCATGTTTGGGTTCATGGTTTTCAGGATATCCATGGAGACGCCAGACTGAGCGGGCGATTTCGGTCCCGGCGAGATGATCACAGCCTCCGGCTGACAACGGAGCAATTCCCCCGCCGACGCGGCATCATTGCGAACAACGCGCGTCTCCCGACCGGCCTCGCGCACATATCTCGCGAGATTGTTCACAAAAGAATCGTAATTGTCGATGACGAGGATCATTCCTGCAGCGCCGCCAAGTCCGCTCCATCCAACACAGAAAGCGCGCCGCTGGCCTTCGTCAGCGTCTCCTGAAACTCGGCCGACGGATCAGAGCGAAGCGTCACCCCTCCGCCAACAGGCAGAATCACGCTTTCGCTTTCCACCATCAGTGTACGAATAGCGACGGAAAAATCCATTTGCCCGGCATCATCAATGTACCCGATCGCGCCGCAATAGGGCCCTCGCCCCACGCCCTCGCCATCAGCAATTTCCTCCATTGCCGCGACTTTGGGCGCGCCGGTGACAGACCCGCACGGAAACAAGGCTTTGAAGATCTCGGAGAAAGTCACTCCCTCCCCAAGTATGCCGCTAATGCGAGACACCAGGTGATGAACATTGGCGAAGCTTGCCAACTCGCACACAGCTTCCTCAGCAATCGAGCCATCGCGGCAAATTCTGGACAAATCGTTTCGCACCAAATCGGCGATCATGATGTTTTCGGCTCTGTCCTTGGGATCGCGAAGCAATTCATCGCTGAGCCCCTTGTCCTCTTCCGGACCGCGCCCGCGCCGCCGGGTTCCTTTTATTGGCTCGGCGACGATCCGCCGGCCTGATGCGCCGGGTTCGACGCGAAAGAACCTTTCCGGCGAATTGGATACAATCGATACTGCCTCGAGCTGCAGAAAGGCGGCATGCGGCGCATCGCTTTGCGCGACCAGCCTCTGAAAGAGCCCGAAAGCGTTCACGTTGGAAGAGGATTGAACTTTCAGCTGCTGCGACAGGTTCACCTGATAATACGCGCCATCTCGAATGCGCTCGATAATTCTTGCAACAGAGCTCTTGTAGTGCAAAGGCGAAAAATTTGACGAGACCATGCCGAATTTCTCCGGCGCATTTCCGGTGCGCGCGCCTTTCCCGAGCGCGTCTCTCAAATTGTCGCAGGCGCCCTTGCTGCGCCCTGCAATATACGCCTTGCGCGACTTGCGCGAAAACAGCGCAGCCGCATCGTAAAAACCAAACTCCGCATCTGGAAATGAAAACGGCGAGCGCGGCAATGCGAGACCGGGCTCCAAATGTCGCGCGGCCTCATAGCCTACAAAACCAACGGCGCCCGAAACGAATGGTAGCTTCGCGAACCGCTCTTCTCGAACCGATCGCCGACTCTCCAATGCGCCGTTTATCGCGCGAAAGAAATCCCCGCTTTCGGCGTTTTCCGTGACGACCCCTGTCGGAAATGCGACAATAATTGTCCATTCTGCGGCTTCAGACCTGTCGCCGCCGTGCAAGATATGCGCGTGCGCCTCCCCCGCCAGCGGTGCGAACGCGGCCAAAGGATCCCGCCAGTCCAGATCACAGATATACATTGCGCTGTCCTAGACCCGCGCCTGGGCGAAGGGAAGCGCCTGTGGGGCGCCAGACCGTGCTGGCGTCATTGAACAAATCGGCATAGTTCGAAGCAGCCTACAGTGGAGCTCAAAAATGCCGCAGTCATCGGGACAGAGCATCGCCCGCACATTTTACGGACTGGCGATCGCAGTGCTAATCGGCTTTATCGCCTATGTGGGCCGGGGGGTGCTGATCCCTTTCGTCGTGGCCGGTTTCCTATGCTTCCTGATTTTCACCTTGAAAGAAAACGTTCGGCGCATTCCGGTTGTAGGCCAGTATATGCCGGACTGGGTGAGTTACCTGTTTGCGTTCGCGCTGATTGGCGGCGGGCTTGTTTTGTTTGTGGAGATTATTCGCTCCAACGTCGAAACATTGCTCACGGCCTGGCCAAGCTATGAGCAAAGACTGCGCGGGCTGGCGCAAGAGGCGATCGGATTTTTCCGAACAATCGATTTTCTCCCAAAGGAATTGCTCGGAGGCGTCGAGCAAATTCAACAATCGGCTCTTGATCTCATTCGCCCGCTTCTGTCTCAAGCCGCAGGCAGCCTCAAGTCTTTGACGTCCAACTTTCTCACCTTCATCACGGTGTTTCTGTACCTCGTTTTTATGCTGATAGAGCGCGGCCGTATTTTCAAAAAAATCAGCTTGCTCGGCGCTGACGAGCGCGAACGAAAAGTCATCAATGAAACCATCGCAGATATTGGCGTGATGGTGCGACAGTACATTACGGTCAAAACCGTTTCCAATCTTGTGACCGCCACGATCAGCTACATCATCATGCTGGTCATCGGCGTGCAGTTTGCCGGGTTTTGGGCGCTTCTGATATTCGTGTTGAATTACATTCCAATTTTTGGCGCCGCATCCGCCATTACGCTGCCGGTTCTTCTGTGTCTCGTGCAACCCGACGGGGGCGGCGTACGCATGGCGTTGATCGCCGCCGTAAGCCTGATCGGCGCCGAACAAGTGATGAGCAATGGAATTGAGCCGCGCATTGTCGGCCGCACGCTAAATCTAAGCCCGCTGATCATTCTCTTTTCACTGGGAATTTGGGGCTCGCTATGGGGTTTTGCGGGATTGCTGCTTAGCGTTCCCATCACTGTTACCGTCATGATTGTGCTGTCGCAGTTCCGATCAACACGGCCCGTGGCGATTATGATGTCGGACAATGGTGAAATCGCAGCGCTGAAGCACGCTCCGCAGACCGGTCACGCAGCCTGAAAAACCACGCTTTTTAGCTCGGCCGCCAGCGCTTTGGCCTCTTCCTTGCGACCGGATCCGCGCCGCCATGCGACGCCGATTTTCCTGACCGGGGATGCGCCGGAAAACGGGATGGCTTTAAGGCCCGCACTCTTGGCGAGTCCTCCGCGCACAGCCATGTCCGGCAGCAAGGTCGCGCCAAGTCCTGCACGGGTCATCTGCGCCAGCGTAAACAGGCTGGTGCCGCCAAATGAAGCGGCGGCGTCCCGGTCCCGTAACTCGCAGGCGTCAATGGCATGCTCGCGCAGACAATGTCCGTCTTCCAGCAGCAACAGATTGCAGTCGGTTATTTCGTTTCGTTGAACCGACTTTCTCGCCGCGAGGGGATGATCGGGCGCGCAAGCAAACCAGAACGCATCTTCGCCAATTTCGACCGACTCAATACCCGGCAGATCGTAAGGAAACGCGAGCAATGCTGCATCGATCAGGCCGGCTGC
Organism: uncultured Caulobacterales bacterium; assembly: GCA_964486635.1. GTDB lineage: Bacteria > Pseudomonadota > Alphaproteobacteria > Caulobacterales > Parvularculaceae > Hyphococcus. The sequence goes on from CAZAOB010000002.1 coordinate 16,997, forward strand.
AAGCCGTTCGGCGAGGGTCGCGGTTAAATCTTCCCGAAGGTAAAGCTCCAGCTTCGGGAACGCTTTCTTCAGCGCTTTAGAGGCGCGAGGCAGCACAAACGGCGCAATCGTCGGAATAACGCCAAGCGTGAACGGCCCCTCAAGAGGCCGCCTGCCGCTCGCAGCGCGCACCAGATCCTCCGCACCCGCGAGCAGCGCCGGCGCCCGCGCCGCGACTTCCGCGCCCGCAGGCGTCAGCGCAAAGGAGCGCGTAGAACGGTCTACGAGCTGCTGATCCATCAGCGCTTCCATCTCCTTGATTGCCGAAGAAAGAGTCGATTGCGAGACCAGACAGTCATCTGCGGCCTTGGAGAAGGACTCGCGGCGGACCAGAGCCATAAAAAACTGGAGTTGGCGAAGGGTGGGCAAAGGGGTCATAGGGTGCGCTGTCTGTTTGATCGTATAAATCGATATAATTCACGAATATAATCTATTTGCTTAATTTTCCAAGAGCGCTATTTAACCGCTAGGCCGAATGGCCCCAAAGAGATTCTGATAATTTTTACAAGGAGACACGTATGCTAGGCGTCGGCGACAAGCTTCCCGATTTTTCGGTCACGGGTGTGAAACCCGGATTCAACACTCACGAAGAGAACGGCGCATCCGCGTTCGAGGAAATCACACAGTCGAGCTTTTCGGGGAAATGGAAAATCATCTATTTCTACCCGAAGGACTTTACCTTCATCTGCCCTACTGAGATCGCCGAATTTGGCCGGCTCAACAAAGAATTCGCCGATCGCGACGCCGTCGTTCTCGGCGGAAGCTCGGACAACGAGTTCTGCAAGCTGGCCTGGCGTCGCGATCACCCTGATCTCGACAAGCATCCGGCCTGGCAATTTGCCGACACAACAGGCTCACTGATTGATGGTCTCGGCATCCGCGCGCCCGAAGGCGTCGCACTGCGCGCCACCTATATCGTCGACCCGCACAACGTCATTCAGCATGTGACGGTCAACGGGCTCAATGTGGGCCGTAACCCGCAGGAAACGCTGCGCATTCTCGATGGTCTGCAGACAGATGAATTGTGCGCCTGCAACCGTCCGGTCGGCGGCGACACCCTGTAGTTATCCACGTCTAAATCTGGAGGGGCGATACGGCCCCTCCAAAGCCTACAGCAATCGGTGACTTCATGAGCAGCGACACTTTCGAGCAAGCATCAGTTGCCCGGTTGAACGGCGACAGCCAGACTGCGATCCGCTTGTGCCGAGAGATACTCGCTGCTGACCCCAATCAGCAGGACGCCGCCAGTCTGCTCGGCGTCAGCCTGGCCGAAACTGGCGACGCGCAAGGCGCACGACCGCTGATCGTCGGCGCATTGAACTCTTCACCAAGCAACTGGCGTTTTTTGTTGAACCATTCGGTGCTGCTGGAGTGCGAGGGAGACGTCGCCGCTGCGCGCGTCGAGGCTGAAAAAGCAGCCGCCGCGGCTCCGGAACGCTTTGAGTGCTGGGGGCGTTTGGGCGACCTGGCGGGAAAGCTCGAAGACTACGCTGGCGCCGTAGACGCTCTTGAGAAAGCCTTGGCCGTGTTTCCTGGCCACCCGGCGCTGGCGTTGCGGCTGGCGGGCGCCGCCTATGAGCTGGGCGACTTCGCGCGCGCTAGCGCAGCGCTCGATACATTCGAAAAAGCAGCGCCTGGCCATCCGCAAGCGCTTCATTTGCGCATGCACATCGCTCGGCAAAAAAACAACTGGGACGAACTCATCACTGCAGCCACTGCTTCGCTGGCCGCATCTCCCCATGACGAAGCGCCGCGCGTGGCTCTTGCCTTTGCCTATGCGCAGCAGGGACACCATGCCAAGGCGGCGGAGGCATACCGGCCGCTCGCCGAGAAGTCGCCCCCTTCCGCAACGCACCTGGCCACCATGGCGAAGTACTTGCTGGGCGCGCGCAAACTGGAGTCCGGCGCGGAACTCTACAGACGGGCTTTGGAACTCGACCCGGCCAACAGCGCGGCCGCCGCCGGATTTGCGCGGCACTTGAATTTCAGCGGTGATTTTGAAGGCGCTGCATCTTACGCTCGCCAGGCAATCGCCTCAGACGCCAATAATGCAGAGGCATTTGCAGAACTGGCGCTTGCGGCCGGATCCGACCTGACCGACCGTGAGCTCGCGCAGCTCGAAGAGATTGGCGAAAACACCCGAGCGGGCGTAAGACACCGCGCCATCGCACTGTTTGCGCGCGGCGACGTTTTTCACCAGCGCAAGGATCGCAAAAGCGCATTTGAATCCTGGAGCAAAGCGAACGAACTAAAGCGCTCGCTAGGAGACGCTAATACCGCCGCCAAATACGACCCCCAGTCCAACGAGACATATGTGAATCGCGTCATGGAGTCGTTTCCAGCTGACTATGTCGGAAGCCAATCGCAACAGGCGCGCCGTCCCGCTCCAATCTTTATTGTTGGCATGCCGCGGTCGGGAACCACACTTCTCGACAGCGCGATCTCAGCTCACCGGGATGTCTCAAGCGCGGGCGAGCTTCCGTACATGGTGTTCGCTCTCAACGAATATCTCGCCCTCAGATCTCCAAGTGATTGGACGACCGGTGCGCTGCCCCCGGAGCTCTCGAAGGTTTTTTACGAGAAGTACCAGGCCCAATACCGCGACTATTCGGTGCAGGAAGCGGCATACATAACCGACAAGCAGCCCAGCAATTTCTATGCAGTTGGACTCATCCGAAAAGTTTTCCCGGAAGCGAAGATTATCCATATCAGACGGAACCCTGTTGAAGTCTGCTTTTCCATGTACCGCAGGAACTTTTCTCAAAGCTGGCAGGCGTCTACGTCCCTCGAGAATCTGGCGCACTATTACTCTCAGTATGTGCGGATGACAGACTACTGGCACGCAATTCTCGGCGAGAATTTGGCATTTGTTCAGTATGAAGACTTTGTTAGAAATTTCGAATCGGAATTGCGGCGGCTGATTACGTTTTGCGGTCTGGAGTGGGACCAAAGCTGTCTCGAATACTACAAGCAAGATCGCACCGTGATTACATTCAGCGCCGCCCAGGTCAGAAAGCCGCCCTCGCCGGAACATCTCAACTCGACCGCACCCTATGAAAAATGGCTGGAGCCGCTCTACGAAGCGCTGCGCGCAGAACGCATCGACCTCGCCACAGGCGCACGGCTCGAGTCTGTCCAGTAATTCGATGAAAAGGAGAACCTCATGAGTCTCGACGCACTAAGAGATCAAATTCCCGACTACGCCAAAGACATCCGCCTTAATCTCGGGACCCTCGCCAGCGAAACGTCGCTCAGCGATCAACAAAAATGGGGCGCATTCCTCTCCTCCGCGCTCGCAACCGGCAATCAGCAGGTAATTGCCGCAATCACCGCGGAAGCGTCCGGAAAGCTGAGCAGCGAGGCGCTCAACGCCGCGCATTCGGCCGCTGCGATCATGGCGATGAACAATGTTTACTATCGCGCGACCCATTTGATGAGCTCGGATGAGTATCAAAAAATGCCGGCTAAGCTGCGCATGAACGTCATCGGCAATCCGGGCGTGGAGAAAGTAGATTTCGAGCTATGGTCGCTGGCGGTTTCCGCTGTCAACGGCTGCGGCATGTGTCTCGACTCTCACGAACAAGTCGTGCGGCAGGCCGGCTTAAAGGCCGAGCAAGTTCAGGCAGCCCTGCGCATTGCGGCCGTTGTAAACGCGGCGGCGGCAGTGTTGCGCGCGCACGCCGCCTGACTCACGCTTTCGGACGGTCCGCTTTGATCAGCCACGCCGCCGGAGCTGAACGCCCCGCTGGCGTCAACGGCTGCGGGGCAAGCACTGACGCACCGAAAGCTCCAAGCCGCTCAACTGCACTCTTCACATCGGTCACATCGAGCGCACAAGCCGTCATGGCGTTCATGCGGTCGGCATAGTGACGCGTCTCTCGCCTCATCGCCTCTAGCCAGGCCAGCGCATCCACCTGACTGTAAGCCAGCCGGCGGCTCACCAATGTTTTCGCACCCGGCAGAAGCTTTGCAAGAAACAACTTGGCCGATAAGGTTTCGCCGTCCACGAGGGCGCCTAGATCTCCAACGATCTGATAGAACTTCGCCTCAGTTGAAGCGTGTGTGAAACCGTGAATTGTAGCGATCGCCGTTTCAAACAGATCGCTGCTCAAGATTGACGATAGAGTCTCGGCATTTGCACGGCACTCGCGATCGATGCCACCATTTTTATAGTGAGTGATGACCTGCGCTGCCCCTTCCGGCGCCAGCACTCGCGCCGCTTCATTGAACGCATCGAGGCCAGCATACTCGAGCCCGAACTGGCTCACCACCAAATCGTAACATCCGTCCGGAAACGGTAATGCACGCGCACTTGCGGCAACCCCGGTGATCGCCGCCCCCGTGGGCGCAGACTTACCTTTAATGGCCGTAACAGCCGCTTTTGCGTAATCGACGCCGCAAAGAAGCTTCAGGGAGGATTGCTTGGTGAGCGAGGCGGATTCTATTGCACGCTCGAGCACAACGCCCGCACCGCACGCCAAATCCAGTAGCGAACACGAGCGACCCGGGTTCAGTACGTCCTCGAAAAACGCTTTCCAGTGGGAATCAAACAGATCGCCCGGCGCTTCGCCTGAGACGGCCGCGGACCCGGAGTCAGCGGTTTGCCAATAGGCTTGCCAATGGTCGGCGCCGGCGCTGGTCGGATCAGAGGACATGCAGCCGGTGTAGTTGAATTGTACACAAAAGAAAACGGCGGGCCGAAGCCCGCCGTTTCCAGTTCTGTCTTTCGATTCGCTTAGAAGCGGACCGATGCACCGACGAACAGCTGGCGACCCAGCGTTTCGTAAGTTGCCGGCCAGGTATTCGCCTGCTCGTTGACCGTGGAGCCAAGGAGCGGAGCGTCTTTGCCGAAGATGTTCTGAACGCCAACCGTCAGGTCGAGGTTCTCGTTCACTGCGTAACGCATCGTGACGTCAACATAGTTGAACATTGCGATGTCGTCCGACAGATCGCTGAGCGTCGACAGCAGACCAGCAACCGACGGATCAACGCCTGTGCCGCCAATCAAGCGCCAGCGGACTGACGTGGTGAGCGGTCCGCTAACCAGTGACGTCTGCATGGTGTGCTTGTAGGTCGGTGTCGGCTCACCGCAGTTACCCGCGAAGTATCCAACGCAGTCGATCAGCGGCGCAGCCGGGTCGATCTGGAAGGAAGATTCGAGTGTGTAGTTGCCGTAGTAGACCATGGACACGGCGCCGATGTTACCCAAGTCGAAGCCATAGTTGACTTGGAAATCGATACCGCTCGCGTTGAAGTTAGCGATGTTCAGGCCGCCGATCCGAGCAAGGTTCGGAGCAACGAACTGACCTGTCGCCGGGTTACGAGTGCCAGGCCCGAAGAAGTCGTTACAGGTCTGGGTGTCACCCTGAACGTAGCAACGATCCAGCAGAAGCTGAAGCGGAACGCCGGTGATCGCGTCTTCGATGGTCACATCGTAGTAGTCGACCTGAACGACGAGTCCGTCGATACCGCTCGGCTGCCATACGGCACCGATGGTGAGCGTGTCAGCAGTTTCCTGGAACAGGTTCGGGTTACCGCCGAACAGCGCTTCGATCTGGCCGGAGAGCTGGAACGGTGCACCCGGAACCGGAACGCCGTAGGCCGCACAGGTCGCTGCGTTAGCAGCAACGTAGCTGCCGAAGCCGCCGCCGGAGCAAGGGTCTTGCGCACCCGGGAAGCCGTTCGTGAAGGCGCTGAACAGTTCAGCAATGTTTGGCGCACGCGCCGCACGCTGGAACTGACCGCGGAAGCGGAGACCTTCAACCGGAACCCACTCGGCGCCAGCTGCGAAGGTGTGAACGCCGCCCACAGCAGCCGTCGAGTAGTCAGAGTAACGGTACGCACCGTTAATCGCGAATTCCTCGATGCCTGTCACGCCTTCCACGATCGGAATACGTGTTTCCATGAATGCTTCGTACACGTCGTAACGGCCGGAAACCGGCAGAGACGCGTTGAAGCCACGAACGTCCGGACCCAGAACCGAGTCAGGATTGAAGCGAGCGAATTCCTCACGGTATTCAACACCGAAGGCCAGTCCGACGCCATTTTCGGCCCATGGGAACACGAGGCCTGGCATCGTGCCAGAGATCGTGCCGACGAACTGGGTCTGTTCAACCGAGTTCGAAATGATACCCGTGCGAGCAATTGCTTGACCGCAAGCCTGGCTGATCGTGTTGATGCCGAAGATGTTGCAGCTTCCGTCGAGGATGCCAGCAGACAGAGCGCTGAACGAGATGTTGCCCGACTGCGTCTGCGTCGCCGAAGAACGGCCGAACTGCAGGAATGCGTCGTAGCCCCAGTTTTCGTTCAGGTCGCCGCGAAGGCCGACTTGCAGCTGGAACGACGAGGTGTCGCGCAAGCTGTTCCGAGGACCGAGCGCATCGTCGTTGTAACGACGTGATACGGCGATGCGAACATCGTCAACTTCACCGTCGCCGTCGAGGTCCGCACGATCGCTGACCAGCGGGTAAGCGTTGTTGAGGGCCGTGACGAACGTCGGGTGAAGGTTCGGGTTGTCCAACGCGAGGGAGAACGTGCCGCCAACCGGCGTCGCCGCCAGCTGCTGGTCAACCACGGACTGAGCGAAAATGCCCCGTGCGTAGACTTCCATCGAGTCGTTGATCTCGTAGGAACCGCCAGCATAGATCGAGTAGCGTTCTTGCGGCAGCTGCAGGTAGTTGACCGGTGCGTAGTTGTACTGGTCCTGCGGGTTGACGTAACGGCGACCTGCGGCGTTCGGTGTCGCGCCACCAAATGTGACGTTGTTCGAACAGACCTGCGGGCCCGCGTTAACGCAAGGATAGTCAGCAAGCCAGTTGCCAGAGCCGAGTTCGATGAACTGGCCGCCCAGCGCGTTGCCCGAACCACCTGTCAGGAATTCCGTGCCGCCCGGACCCGGGTCAAACAGGGAGTCAGCTGAACCCGGACGATCTCCTTGCAGGAGCGATTCCCGGTTGGTGTAGGACAGCGACATGATCGCGTTGCCGCGACCGTCTGCGAAGTTGCCGCCCATGGTCAGGGCTACGTTGAAGATATTCGCATCCCAGCCTGCAGCGGACATTTCGTCAGAAATGTCGAGCTGAACGCCTTCGAAGTCATCCTTCAGCATGAAGTTGACAACGCCTGCGACCGCGTCCGAACCGTAAATGGCCGATGCGCCACCGGTCAGGATTTCGACACGCTCAACGAGCGCCGCCGGAATGGCGTTGATGTCGACAACACCGCCAGGGCCGGAAGCAACGAAGCGCGATCCGTCAACGAGGACGAGCGTGCGCTGCGAGCCAAGGCCGCGAAGGTTGACTGTGGCCGTGCCGTTGCCGGGGTTGTTCGAGGTTGAGTCGAACGCCGGAATGACCTGCGGCAGCGTGTTCAGGAACTGCTCGGAGTTGACCGTGTTGGTCAGAACGAGCTGCTCCGCATCGACGCGTGCGACCGGGCTAGGAGCAGCAAGGTCTTCACGAGCGATACGCGAACCGGTAACGACGATGGTGTCATCACCATCTTGGGCAAGAACCGGCATGGCCACCGCAGCGGCGACACCGGAAAGCATGGTGGTGCGTAGGAAACGCCCAGCAATAAGCTTTCGTGACATTATAATTTCCCTCCGAGTTAAACACACGCACAGGATTCCTGCCGGGTTTAGACAAGAATCCCATGTAAATTCGCCCCCCCGAGACTTAAGGGTACGATGATCGTTGACGGTCTCCCGCCAACTTGGGCCGAAGCTATGGCCGTGAAGTCAATCAGGTCAACAAACTTAAGACCTCGCCACGCACTCCAAGAGCCAGTGTGGCAATATCACAACATATTTGCTTAACAGGGACTTAACAGACAGCCGCCGCACTCATGGCGGCCGATCACCGGCTCGCCGGAGCGAGATCAAACGGTGCCGTAATGCGCGGAGAATCCGATTCAAACGGCTCCACGCCATGCCACATATATGAGGGAAAAAAGACGACCGTTCCCTCTTCCGGCATGAACCATCGCTCCGCCTCGAGCGGCACGCCAGCAATCCCTGAGGCGCCTAATCTCAGAAATCCGGACTTTTGTGAAGTTAAAACCTCTTTTGGCACCCGAACATAATATGATGCGCTAATCCAGCCCTTTGGATGGATGTGGTCCACGTGCCCGCCGCCTGAAGACAAAACAACCGACCACGCGCCCGCACACGCCAAACGTTTGGTCTTTTTCGACAGAAATGGGTGATCCGGACCATCGGGAAGATCCTCGATGTAGCGATCGGCCGCCGCCAGCAATTCCTTTTTCAAGGACTGAATGACCGGATTAGGTTCTTCCCACAGCCGGCCAGCCGATTGCGTTCCGCCGTACAGCGTTTGCTCTAGCGGCCGGTTCTTTCCTGAATGCAGCGGCAGTATCGCATCAACCAGGGCGTCGTTGAACGCGGCGAGGTCGGCATATCCCGGTGGCGTCTCTATCGTCATTTTGCGTGCGAAACGCTCATAATCATAGAAGCGCTCATACGCAGGGTCTCCAGACAAACGCATCGCATTCGCCTTGAGCGCGTAATGCATCTGCAGGTGATCGTCCGGCGGCGGCCGGTTCAAGAGGTCCGCAGCCGATTCATATTCTTGACTCGAAAGCAATACGCCGGCGAGTGCGTGAATGGTTTCAAAGTCGTCGGGCGAAAGCGAAAGCGCGCTCTTGAGGAAGTCGATCGCGCCCGGGAGATCTTCTTTCCTCCTTCGCACCATTCCAAGCGTCCTGAGCGCCGCAACACTCTGCGAATTGATCGCCAGCGCCCTTTGCGCAGCGGCTTCAGCGACGTCGGGAAGCGCCGCCAAATAAGCCAGCTCAGATTTCAATGTCAGCAGTTCAGCCGTAGGCCGCTGTGCGATCGCCGCATCGAGCGCCTCCATAAACCCGGCGCCTGCGCCATCTTCCCAGAGCATGCGTGCAAAATCGCGATGCACGTCCGTCCGAGAAGGAGCAGCCTTCAACGCCTGTCGGAATGCCGATTCCGCTCGTTTCAGCTCGCCGGCCTGTCGCAAAGCATTGCCATACTGATACTGGATTTCTGCGTTCGATGGCGATTGGGCGGCCGCAGCCGCCAAATCGCTCAGGGATTCTTGCAACCGCCCGATCTTGCGTAAGGCGGCGCCGCGATTGACACGCGCCGACAATAATTGCGGCTGCGCCGTTAGCGCGGCGTCGAATTTTTCAACCGCCTCCGCTGGCCGCGACTGATCTTCGAGCAGGACGCCCAGATTGTTGAGCAGGTTCGGATCATTGGGCGCGAGCACCAGCGCTTCCCGCAGGATCTTTTCCGCTTCTGCGGGGCGGCCGGCGCGCCAATGAGCGACGCCAAGACTGATGCGGGCGGCGATATGGCCTGGCGCAGACGTCACCGCCGCGCTGTAGGCGCCGATGGCCTCGTCAAAACGCGAGGCGTCGCGAAGGGCATTTCCCTTGTTGGTGAGGATGACATGCTTTTGCGGATGGACCGCTGCAACGCGGTCAAACAGCGGAAGCGCTTCCTCCAGCCGCCCAACCTTGCCGAGACAGAGAGCCTTCATGTGAAGACCTTCCGGGTGATCGGGAGATTGACGGAGCACGGATTCGCACGCGTCCAGCGCTGGCTGATACGCTCCTCGCTGAAAACTTGCCGCCGCAGACTGAAGAAGGCCAAGCAGGTCAGGGCTCATGTGAACGCCGCGATCTCATTTTGATGTGGTTATGCGCCATGCGACCGAACAATACCATGTTGACGCCGGAAATGGCGCCGTGTGTAATCACCGCACGCCCCATTCTGGGTTGCGTTACCGGGAGCTGAAATGAATCATTTGATCCGCGCCGCCATCGCCGTCTCTTGCCTTACAGGCGCCGCATCCGCCGCGCAGCCAAGCGAATCCGAGGCTGTCGATAGCGCCATCGCATGCCTTTCTATCGCAGACGACAGCGAACGATTGAAGTGTCTGGACGCCGCTGCAAAGACGCTTTCGGTGACGCGCATCGTTCGCGAAGAGCGCGAAGCGATGGTCGATGAGAACAAGCGAAAGACATTCGGGTTGAATGGAAATGACCTCGCGGACGCCGGCGATACGCCCGATAATTTTGGCAGCGAAAATATCGACGAAGTCCGCCGCCAGAAAGAAGCAAAGCGCCTCAAGAGTATCGAAGCGAGCGTGGTCGAGTTCAGCATCAACTCACTGAATGTGGCGACTGTCTCTCTCGAAAACGGCCAAGTCTGGCGCCAGCTCGATTCCGATGACAAAGTTTTGCGCTTCGGCAACAAAGAGCGCCTATACACCGCCAAGGTCAAACGCGGCGCGTTTGGCAACTACATGCTGACCGTTAACGAACTTCACACCACGATCCGCGTTCGCCGCATCAAGTAAATGAGCGCGGTTGAAGACAAGACCCTCGCCGTTGCGGATGGAATTTCGTTACATGCGAAAATCTACGCTGGCGGCGACAAAACACCGGCGATCTGCCTGCATGGCCTGACGCGCAATGTAAGCGATTTCGAATTGCTGGCGCCAAAAGTCGCCGCAACAGGACGAGACGTCATCGCGCTCACCATGCGCGGACGCGGCCGCTCCAGTTACGACCCCAACTACCTGACTTACCACCCGCTGACCTATCGCGACGACGTGTTGAAAGCGATGGACGCGGCCGGGATCGAAAAAGCCGTTTTTATCGGCACGTCGCTCGGCGGCATTGTTTCCATGCTGACGAATGAAGCGGCGCCCGACCGCGTGGTGGCCGCCATCATCAATGATGTGGGTCCCGAGCTCGCTGTCGAAGGCATCACCCGCATCGCCGGGTACGCGGGGAAAACCAAAACGCAGGTCGCTGACATCAACGAAGCCGCAGCGGAAATCCGCGCGGTCAATGGCGTCGCGTTTCCGGGCGCCGATGAAGATTTCTGGCTGATGTTTGCGCGCCGCACCTTTCGTGAAAACGCCGATGGATCGTGGACCCTCGCCTATGACCCGAATATCGGCAAAGCGCTGACGGAAGTCGGCCCCTCGCCGGATATGTGGGGTCCGTGGGCAAGCCTGAAGGACAAACCGACGCTCCTTATTCGCGGCGCGCTCAGCGACCTTCTATCTCTCGCAATCGTCGAGAAGATGCGTGGCGCACACCCGAATTTCGATTATGCGGAAGTTCCAAATGTCGGACATGCGCCAACGCTGACCGAGCCGGCGGCGTGGAATGCAATAGAAAGTTTTCAAAAGCAGTTTGGCTGACTTGGCGCTATGCCGTCCTGGGGCCCATCTCATGCTGGCCAGGACCGGCGCTTTTGATCGGCGCGGTCACTTGATCCGCCGCCGATACATCGAAACTTCGTATGCCTTCGTAATATTCATCTGCTAGCGGACGGTTTACGAGATAGGCGTCGACTTCAGCTGCAAATTCTTTATTAAATCCAATGCGACCGACTGTACGCCACCAATTTCGTGTACGCTCAATACCTAAATGCAATCCAATGACTTCGTGGTAAGCCTGATAGACACTCTGATCGATGACACCGTCTTTATACTGATACCATTCCCATTCTCGCTGGCGCATCGCAGCCAACAAAAAGAAATGCAATTTTGCTTGAGTCGCCGCCGATAACTTTGCGGTTGTGATAAAAGATTCGGGCAAATCCGGGTTATTCATCCATTGGTAAATCTCTTCTTGAGTCTGCTCGACCATGCGTTGTCTGACTTGAGATTTCGCCAACATGTTCGCTTGCTTGACCTGACGGGAAAGATAAATGAGCGTGACGAAGACAGCTATCGCCGCCAGCACGTTGCCAATTGAGCCGATATCGCTAATCGTCATCGCCAATCCCGATAGCCGGACGCCCACACGCCGCTAATTCATTTACAACCTATTGTGCTCGCATGATGATTGAAAGCCCTCGCCATCAGGGTTGGATCAACGCACCGCTAAACTCAAGCATTTCCGATCCGAGGGCTTAGCGCCCGTGTATCCCGCATTCGGTTTTCGCTGCGCCGCGCCAGCGGCCCGCGCGAATGTCTTCGCCTGCAGCGGCCGGATGGGTGCAGGGCCAGCAGCCGATTGACGGATAGCCTTGCGCGATCAGCGGATGCGGCGGCAGATCATGCGCCGCGTAATAAGCGTCGATGTCATCCTTCGACCAGCGGATCAGCGGGTTGACCTTGATATGCGTGAGCGAGGCTTCAAACGCCGGCAGATGCATGCGCCCGCCGCCGTGAAACTGTTTACGCCCGGTTATCCACGCATCGAAACCTTCAAGCGCGGGCGCCAACGGTTCAACCTTGCGCAAGGTGCAGCAGGCATCCGCATTCGACTTCCACAAATCTCCCGAACGGTCGCGCGTATAGAGGCTGTCTGCCTTGGGGCGAATATCGCGCACATCAGTTAGACCGAGCCGCGCCGCCAGTTTCTTGCGGTAGCTCAATGTCTGCGCAAAATGTTTTCCGGTCTCGAGAAAAATGACCGGCAGGGATTTGTCGATCTGCGCCGCCAGATGCAGCAGCGCCGCCGATTCCGCGCCGAAGGACGAGACAAGCGCAATACGCCCGGGAAACTCTTCCTTTATCGCGACCCGCAAAATCTCCAGCGCATCTTCGCCGGAATGTTTCATGGCGAGCCGGCGCGCGCGCGCGTCTCGTTCGTCGTTGGCGCTCTCGCGCAACAACGCATCCGAATTCACTCTTGCCGCCATTGCAGTCATGACGATGGTTCCTTACGCAGCGGCGGCGCGGGCGAGACGTTGCCGCCAGACCGGCGAGATTGAATCCGCCGCCGGCTGATAGGCGAAAGAAAATTCCTTTAGCGCATCGCTGGCGCCATTCACATCGGCGCCGGAGAATTCAAACGCATCGAAGCCGCAGCGCGCCATGAACAGGAGCTGATCGCGCAGAATGTCGCCGCGAGCGCGGATTTCGCCGGTATAGCCGTAGCGCTGGCGCAACAGCCGCGCCTGGGAGTAGGCGCGCCCGTCCTTGAAGGCGGGGAAGTCGAGAATGATCACGCTGAAGCCGTGAATGTCGCATTTAATGTCCGCGAGCGAGGTCGCATTGGAAATGCGCAAAGCGGTTGCGTCCGCATGTTCCTGCGGATTGTCGCGCCAGTCCTCAAGCGAGACTTCGACTTGGGGCTCTTCGAGCGCCGGATAAAGATGATCGCGTGAAAGTTTAAGCAGCTTCATACAAAGCCTCCTTGAAGGGTTCGGCGCCGACGCGCCGGTACGTGTCGAGAAAACGTTCCTTGTTCTGACGATTTTTGCGGTAGACGTTGACGAGCTTTTCGACCGCATCGACGACCTGATCCGACGAAAGACCGCGCCCCGCAATTTCGCCGAGCGAGGCGTCTTCGGCGCCGGAGCCGCCAAGCGTCACCTGGTAAAACTCCTCGCCTTTCTTATCGACGCCGAGAATGCCGATATGGCCGACATGGTGATGGCCGCAGGCATTGATGCAGCCGGAAATTTTGATTTTTAGTTCGCCGAGATCTTCCTGAGCTTCGAGATCGGCGAAGCGCTCAGAAATGCGCTGGGCGATCGGGATCGAACGGGTGTTGGCGAGCGAGCAATAATCAAGACCGGGGCATGCGATAATGTCGCTGACAAGGCCGATATTCGCTGTCGCCAGATCGGCCGCTTTCAACGCCGACCAAACGGCAAACAGATCGTCTTTTTTTACATGCGGCAGCACGAGATTTTGCTCGTGCGTTGCGCGAATTTCATCCAGCGAGAACTTTTCAGCGATGTCAGCGATCGCCTCCATCTGAACGTCGGAAATATCGCCTGGAATGCCGCCGATCGGCTTCAACGAGATGTTGACGATGGCGTAGCCGGGAATTTTGTGCGCGACAGTGTTGACGCGCAGCCAGCGCGCAAAGCCCGCATCGGCGCGACGCTTGTTTTCAAGACGTGCGCTGGCGGCCGGCAAGGATTCAAACGCTGGCGGCGCAAAGTACGCGTGGATGCGCGCCATTTCCTCGCGCGGCAGATCGATGCCGTCATCCTTGATCTGCGCCCATTCTTTTTCGACCAGCGCAGCGAAGTTTTCCGCGCCTTCCGCATTGACGAGAATCTTGATGCGCGCCTTGTAAATATTATCGCGGCGTCCCTCGAGATTGTAGACGCGTAAAATCGCCTCGAGATAGGAAAGCAAGTGCTGCTTCGGCAGAAACTTGCGGATGGTGTGACCCACATACGGCGTGCGCCCGAGACCACCGCCGACAATCACTTCGAAACCGGTTTCACCCTTTGCGTTCTTGTAGAGGCGAAGGCCGATATCATTAACCTTCACTGCCGCGCGGTCATTGTCTGCGGCTGTCACCGCGATCTTGAACTTGCGCGGCAGGAAGGAAAACTCCGGGTGGAAGGTCGACCATTGCCGGATCATCTCCGCATAGGGACGCGGATCCTCAATCTCTTCCGCCGTGGCGCCGGCATACTGGTCCGACGTGACATTGCGGATGCAGTTGCCGGATGTCTGGATCGCATGCATCTCGACGTCGGCGAGATCGTCGAGGAGGTCCGGCACGTCGACCAGCGCCGGCCAGTTATATTGAATGTTCTGTCGCGTGGTGAAGTGACCGTAACCGCGATCATATTTGCGCGCGACTTCGCCGAGCCGGCGCATCTGCTTCGATGACATCGTGCCGTAAGGAACCGCAACGCGGAGCATATAGGCGTGCAGTTGCAGATAAAGACCGTTCATCAGGCGCAAGGGTTTGAACTGGTCTTCGGTGAGTTCGCCGGAAAGGCGGCGCTCGACCTGTCCGCGAAACTGCGTGACCCGTTCCGCGACCATCGTCGCGTCGAATTCGTCATAGCGATACATCAGGCGGCCTTTTTCGGTTTCTTCTTGGTTTTCTTATTGACGCCGAGATCGCGCTCGACCCGCGCAATCCATGTGCGAAGCGCAGGATAAGGCTCGAGATCGAAGCCGCCCTCCGGCGCGACGCGCGTGTAAGCGACGAGCGCAATATCGGCGAGGGTCAGCTTGTCGCCGACGAGATAAGCAGACTTCTGCAGCGCCGCTTCCATCAGCGTCAGCGCGGCGACGCCTTTCTCCATCAGCTTCGGATCGATCTCGCCGTCCGGTTTCTTCAGGTACGTCTTGTGAAAACGTCGCACGGCGATGGCGGTTTCATGTGAGTATTGCTCCCAGAACAGCCACTCGAATGTTTTCGCGCGGGCATAATCGCCCTTGGGCAGCAACCCGCCCTTATAGGCGCGGTTGAGATGCAGAATGATGGCGTTCGATTGTGAAAGAACGCGGCCATCGCGCAAGACGACTGTCGGGACCTGGCCCGCGGGATTGAGTTTCAAAAATTCCGGCGTGCGGGTCTCGGCCTTCAGAACGTCAGTCTCGATCCAGTCATATTTGACGCCGAGCAGATCGGCGGTCCATTTGACCTTGAGGCAGTTGCCACTGATTGAGTCGCCATAAATCTTCAGCCTGGCCATCTTACGCTCCTACCTGATAACCAAGATCGGCGCGCACGGTCGGGCCTGCTTTGCGAATGGATTCGCGCAAAGTTTCGCGCCCGGTCAGCGCACCCGATTCATCGACATCGACGAGGTAAGCGTCGGCGATTTCCTTCACTCGCGACTGCGCTGCGGCGAGGACATCCTTGGCGTCATCGTCGTTGAAGCGCGCAGCTGCGTCCTGCTGCGGCGTCCAGCGGTCGTCGTCGCCGAGGTAAACGACAGCGCCGTCATCGAGGCGGTTTGCAGTAACGGCCTTCATGCGACGAGCCTTTCTTTTGCGATCAAAGCAGTGAGCGCTTCGCCGTCGGCGAGCGCGGCGACTTCGCCGATTACCAGCAAAGCCGGACCAACGATTCCGCCGGCAGCGATCAGCGCCGGTAAATCGCGCAAGCGGCCCTTGACGATTTTCTGATCCGCGCGCGTACCGTTTTCGATCACGGCGACCGGCGTTTCCGCCCCGCGACCATTGTCGATCAGGTTTGCGGAAATCTGTTCCGCCTTGCCGACACCCATATAGACCACCAGCGTGTGTTTCAGCGCCGCCAGCGCCGACCAGTCGAGGGCGGGGTCAGCCTCTCCCTTCGCGTGACCGGTCACGAAGGTGACGGCCTGGGCGTGATCGCGATGAGTGAGCGCCATATTGGCGGCGGCGGCGCATCCGGTCGCAGCGGTGATGCCGGGGCAGACAAAAACGGGGATGCGTGCGTTCCGGAGCGATTCAAGCTCCTCACCCCCGCGACCGAAGATGAACGGGTCGCCGCCTTTCAGGCGCACGACCATTTTTCCTTCACGCGCCAATTCAATCAGGCGCGATTCAATTTCTTCCTGAGGAACGGCGTGGTTCGATTTCGCCTTGCCTACATAAAGCCGTTCGGCGTCACGGCGAGCAAGCGCGAGAATCTCGTCGCTGACCAGACGGTCGTAAAGGATGACGTCAGCGCGCTGTAAGAGACGCAGCGCCTTGATCGTCAACAGATCGGGATCGCCAGGCCCGGTGCCGACAATATGCACGACGCCGGTTGTTGCTTCCGCTTTTTCATCTGCATGGGAACGGTTGATCAGCGCCAGCATGGAATCATGGGCGCGCGCCTCGTCTCCCGCGAGCACTTGCGCGGCGATCGGGCCGTCAAAAAACCGTTCCCAGAAATTGCGCCGCTGGTCGAAATCAAAGCGAGCTTTCACTGCCTCGCGATAGCGGCCGGCGAATTCAGCCAACGCGCCGAAGCGCGGCGGCAGCAGGGCCTCAATGTCAGCGCGCAACTTTTTGCCGAGCACAGGCGCAGCGCCGCCCGTTGATATCGAAACCGTCACGCGGCCACGTTCGATGATCGACGGCGTCGTAAAATCGCAGAGCGCGGGCTGATCCACCACATTGGTCAGCACACCGGCGATCCGTGCGGCTTCGGCCCAGCGTTCAGCCTCCTCCACCGTGGTATCGGCGATGAAGACCAGAACCGCCGCTTCGATATCGGCGACGACCGGCTGGCGGCGGATGAGCTGCGCTTTCCCGCCCAATTCAGAAATCGTCTCCGGGGCGAAGTCTCCGGCGATGAGCGTCAATTGGGCGCCGGCGGCCAGCATCAACCTGGCCTTTGCCAGCGCCGCCAGCCCGCCGCCGATGATCAGGACCGGACGTCCGGAGAGGTCTATATGTGCAGGAAAGGCAATCATAGATAGTTTTTCTTATTCATTTGATCAGCAACCGAGCTTGCCTCAGCGGGCTTCGGCCAAGCTATTCGTCGAAATTGGGCCGCTCAATCGAATAATTCTGCCATTTCTGATAGGTTTCCTGCTTGATCCAGGAAATTCCGGCATTTTTTAATCGTAAGAGTATCTATCTGAACGTCACAAACCGTTGAAGCGATACTTTGCACTTGATAAATTAGAAAACCTATACGAATAATGCGGCGGAAAACGGAGAGAGACTGCCTAAAATGAAGCAATTACCGCCCCTCAACGCCCTTCGAGTATTCGAAGCCGCAGCCCGCCACTTGAGTTTCACTAAAGCAGCAGAAGAGCTGCATGTGACGCCTGGCGCCGTGAGCCAGCAGATCAAAGCGCTTGAAGACTTTCTGCAAACGCCTGTTTTCCGTCGCCAAAAGCGTGCGCTTTTGTTGACCGACGAGGCGCAAGCGAGCCTTCCGGTGCTGCGCGAGGGCTTCGACAAGCTGGTCGAAGCCGGTGAAATTCTCTCCCGCAAGGCCGACGCAGGACGTCTGACGGTGTCCGTTGCCCCTTCCTTTGCATCGAAATGGCTGGTGCCGCGCCTCGACAAGTTTCAGGAGGCGCATCCTGACATCGACGTCTGGGTGTCGGCCGACATGAATGTGGTCGACTTCGCCGTCGACGACGTAGACATCGCCATCCGTTATGGTCCCGGCCGGTATGCGGGACTGGTGACCGAGCACCTGATGGCCGAAAAGATCATTCCCGTTTGCAGCCCGGCCCTTCTCTCTGGCGACAATCCGATCAAACGGCCGCAAGACCTTGTCCATCACACGCTTCTGCATGACTCGGGCAATGACAAGGACCCCGGCTGCCCGAACTGGCCTATGTGGCTGAAGGCGGCCGGCGTCGACCACAAGACCGGAGATCGCGGATTGAAATTCAACCAGTCATCGCTGGTGATCGAAGCAGCCGTCGCCGGCAAGGGAGTCGCGCTGGCCAAGGCCGCGCTCGCCCTGGCCGATCTCGAGGCCGCAAGGCTTGTGATTCCGTTCGACCTTACGACGCCCACGGAGTTTTCATATTACGTGGTGCATCCGCCCTCAAAGAGCTCATCGCCAGCCGTGAAGGCCTTCAAGAACTGGGTGCTGAGCGAAGCGTCTGAGAGCATCAATGCAGCGGAGTCGCAGGAAGCGGCTGCATAAAAAAGCGCCTGCATCGCGGGGGAACGATGCAGACGCCGGAGCAGCAGCCCTTCGGTTGGGGGGGAGAGAAAGCGGGCTGCCTCTTCAACAAAGACGTGGGGATCACTGGCGCCCAATCAAGCGGCGCGCGAATGACATTCTCGTTAGCTGGCCGCCGACGATCGCAGGCTATTGCGAAAGCTGATCAAGGCAGGCGCACACAGCCTCGAACACCAGCAAGGTCGAAGCGTGACGTTGTGGATATTCGCGGATCGGCGCGAGCATCGAGAGCTCAGACCAGCGCGCGCCGCTTGGAGGCGGCCCGCCATCCTTGAGCATCGCCCGCATTTCATCGCGAAGCCGGTACAGTTCCGGGGTTCCCGCGCCCACAATGTTGCGCGCGACGATCGACGCGGACGCCTGCCCCAACGCACAGGCTTTGGCTTCCATGCCGAACGCTGTAACGATGCCGTCCTCCACCATGAGATCGACAGCGACTTCGGAACCGCAAACGCGGCTCACTTTCACCGCGCTTGCATGCGGCGCGGCGAGCCGATGCGCCGGCGGGATCGCCGCCGCCGCATCCAGCACACCGCCGGTATAGAGTTCGCTCAACATCCGGCCCTATGTGGCGAGTTTTTACGTCAAGTCAAACAGCAGCACTTCGCTGTCCGCCAGCGCCTTGAACGACACCGCGTCTTCCGCTGCGATACGGGCGCCGTCGCCGGCCTGCATTGTCAGGCCGCCGATCTCAACGCCGCCGCGGGCGATCTGCAGCCAACCGTAGCGTCCGGGCGCGAAAGCATGCGAGAGTTCGGCTCCTTCTTTGACTTTCGCCGCGTAGAGTTCCGCATTCTGCCGAATGGCGAACGAACCGTCCCGCCCGTCCGGCGAAGCGATCAGCGCCATTTCTCCTGAATCGACATTCGCGATTCGGCGCTCCTGATACCGCGGCGAGCCGCCCTTTTCGTTGGGCAAGAGCCATATCTGCAGCAGGTGCACGGGTTCTGTATCAGACGCGTTGAACTCGCTGTGGGTGACGCCCGATCCAGCCGACATGTATTGCACCATCCCCGGCGTGATGACGCCCCCGCCGCCGGTTGAATCCTTGTGCGCCAGCGCGCCTTCCAGAATGTAGGTGATGATTTCCATGTCCTGATGCGGATGCGCGGGAAATCCCGCGCCGGGGGTAATCCTGTCCTCATTGATGACGCGAAGCGCCCGGAAACCCATTTGCTCCGGGTGGTAATAGTTCGCGAAAGAAAAGGTGTGTCGCGCATCGAGCCAGCCATGATTGGCGTGGCCGCGATCGGCGCCTCGTCGAATCGTAATCATGTTCTCTCCTTGCCAAAGCGTAACGCCTCTGCTGGACGTCACGCCCTCGGGCGTGTCTTGGCGCACTGGCCGCAACATGTTGGGTGGAAGTTTCACGGACAATATGGGCGCTCGCGTCAGCTGTTAAAGAGCCCCGCAAACGATCGCACATTATCGTGAAACCGGCTCGCTCCGTCGCAGCAGCCCAAAACCTGCCGATTTTCGCGAACGTCTCGCCGCACGGCCAATTGGCGCCCTGCGCAAGCCCCGACATGGTGCGCACATAACGGCGCTGGCTGTTGTGTTGCCCGCATCCAGTACGCCGAAAGCCAAGGGTTCCGATCTGCGGCGAACGAAAAAACGCGGGCGATCCATCGAGATTCGAAAACACAGTCAAAAACGGAGACTCAAATGAAAGCCACTTCAACACTCGGCGCCGCAAAAGCGCTCCTGATTTCCGGCGCGGCGGCGCTGGGCCTCGCCTTCGCAGCGCCAGCGGCAAGCGCTGTCGAGATCGGCGATATTTCGTTCAACGATTTCAATTTCGACATCAATAGCGACGACTTCCTCCAGAACCTCATTGATATGGATGCAGAGGATATCGCCGAGCTTCGCGCCGAAATGGCGGATGCTCGCGCGGAGATCAAGGACGCCATCGCCGAGATCGAAGAAGCGCGCAAGGAAGCTGGCGATCAGCCGGAGGCAAAAGCCGTACTGGCGGCGGCGCTGCAAGCCGCCAGCGCCAGCATCATCGAGTCGACCGACGGCGTTTTCAAGCAAGTCCACGACGCCCTGGATCGCGCGGAAAGCGAACTCGTGTCCGGTAAAGTCGAGGTTAGCGCGGACGAAGTCACTGAGACGAAACTGGTGATCGCGGCCCTCCGAGAAGAGCTTGGCGGCGTACAGGCGGCGCTTGGCGAACTTGCCGCAGCAATGAAGGCCTGAATGTAATCGCAACGGGCGGTGCATGTGCATCGCCCGGATGCGCGCTCTTCCAGATTTTTGCTGACTCGGCTAACCGTGTTCTGACTGCAGACTCGGCAGAACGCCGGTCGGCGCAAAAACGATAATAGCCACCAACATCGCCAGCAAAGTTATCAAGACCAACAGATTGATCTTGGTCGCCCGTGCCGCGGCTTTCTGCTCAAGCCATTTTCGCGGGCGAACGCCTTTGTAAAAATAGACGCATTGCGCCGCTATCATGATGCAAACCACATTCACCATGAGCAGCAGGATCGAACGCCCGAAAAATTCGATCTCGCCGGCGCCCAGGAACAGTCCAGCCGCAGCCGCTGGCGGCAATAGAGCAACCGCCACCATCACGCCGACCAGCGCAGAAGACATCCCGGCAACGATTGACAATGCCGCAGCCACGCCTGCCGCCAACGCCAGGACAACGGAATCAAGACCGGCGACGGTGCGGCTCGTCAATTCCGCACTTTCAAGATTGACCCCGAACAGAAATCCAATGGCGGCAGCGGTTGCGAAACCCAAAGCAAGCCCCGCCGACGCATTTCTTCCGGCGCGCAGTAATAGTTTCGTGTCGCCGAGCGCCGCACCAAGTGAAATTGCGAGAATGGGTCCAAGCAATGGCGCAATGACCATTGCGCCGATGACGGCGGCGATATTGTCCGCATTCAATCCGAGGGCGGCCACAATCGCCGATGCAAATGTGAGCACAAAGAAATCCGTGCTGAGCGCGGCGCCATCGGCGACATCGTCGTAAATCTCTTCGCGCAAGGCCCGCTTTTCGCGTCCCTTTTCATTTTCCTTCTCGGCTTCGTCCTTTTCGATGATGGGCGCCGTGGCCTCCACCGGCAACACGATCACGCGCCAGTTCTCGCCGTGCTCGCAGATGCCCTGAATTGCGTCGACCAGCCCTTGGGCGCCGTTTTCGGCGTAGAAGGCGCGCAGCACGACGCAGTCCTGTTCGTCCGTTGTTGAAAAGCGGTAGTGATCGGGCTCGCAAGATTCGAGTGCGCGCTCTACGGCGTCTCGCTTGCCTGCGGGGAAAGTCGCCTCAATGAGACGCATATGTCAGCCTCTTCGCCAGGTGGCGCCTTGCGGCCCGTCTTCCAGTATAACCCCCTTCGCGGCGAGCTCATCGCGAATTTCATCGGAACGCACGAAATTCTTGGCCTTGCGAGCCGCAGCACGTTCAGCGATGAGCGTTTCGATTTCCTCGTCGGAAGGACCGCCCGTTGCAGCCCCTTTGAACCACGCCGCTGGCTTCACATTGAAGAAGCCCATCAACCGGCCTGCATCGCGCAGGCGCGTAATTCCATTGACGCGTGCATCTCCATCCATCTGGCTGGCGATATCGCGCAGTTCGTGCAACCCGGCGAATGCTTCCGGCGTATTGAGGTCATCTTCGAGCGCATTCATTATGCTGTCAGCCACACCGCCCGTCTCTTCCGTAAACGGTATTTCATCCAGCATTCGATAGAATCGATCGAGCTGCTTTTTGGACTGGCGCAAAAGTTCATCCGTCCACTCCAACGGCTGACGATAGTGGGCTGACAAAAGCGCCCAACGCAGCACTTCGCCTGGCCAATCCTTCAACAAGTCGTGGGCGAGAACGATGTTTCCGAGCGATTTTGACATCTTGTCGGCGCCCATGCGCAGGAACCCGTTGTGCATCCAATAGCGTGCCAGCGGCGCTCCTTTGTGGGCGCAGGCGGACTGCGCGATTTCATTTTCGTGATGAGGAAAACGCAGATCCTGGCCGCCGCCATGAATGTCGATGGTCTCGCCCAGCTCGCGCTCGATCATCACGGAGCATTCAAGGTGCCAGCCTGGCCGGCCTCGCCCCCAGGGGCTATCCCACCCGGGCTCGCTCTCACTCGAAGGCTTCCACAAGACAAAATCCGCCGGACTTTTCTTGTACGGCGCAACTTCAACGCGCGCGCCTGCGAACATTTCGTCGAGATCTGCGCCAGAAAGCTTTCCGTAGCCTCTGAATGCATCCACAGAGAACAACACATGACCTTCGGCTTCATAAGCGGCGCCTTCGCCGATCAGGGTCGACATCATCGCAATCATGCCGGCGACATTTTCCGTGGCTTTCGGCTCGACGGTGGGACGAACAACGCCGAGCGCGCCCATATCGTCGCGATAGATGTTGGCGAATTTTTCCGTGATCACGCCGATCGGCTCACCGGTCTCTGCCGCCGCCTTGATGATCTTGTCGTCAATGTCAGTGATATTGCGCGCATAAACGACGTGTTCTGCGCCAAACTTGGCGCGCAGGACCCGAAACAGCAGATCAAACGCCACCGCCGACCGCGCATTGCCGATATGGGCATAGCTATAAACCGTGGGCCCACAGACATAGAGTGTCACGCGCTTTGGGTCGGCTGGTACGAATTCGCGCTTGTCGCGCGCCATGCTGTCGTAAAGGTAGAGCGGCATCGGTCATTTTCCTTGTCCGCCCGTTGCTAGCCGCACGCGCGCCCGTAGGCAAGAATCAGCCGTCATTGCCGTCTGGCGTTCCTGCCCCTCACATGCTTATGGTTCGGCCATGAACGAACAGAGCGCCTTTGAGAACCCGGACAACCTCCTCGAGAGTATCGAAGAGACGGCCACGTTTACCCCAAAATTCGGGCCGGATGGACTGATGCCAGTCGTGGCGACCGACTCGGGAACCGGCCGCGTACTGATGCTCGCCTACATGAACGCGGAAGCTCTGGCGAAAACCATTTCCACCGGCGAAGCGTGGTATTGGTCCCGATCGCGCAACAAACTCTGGCGAAAAGGCGAGTCGTCCGGTCACACCCAGCGCGTGCTTGAAGTTCGCACCGACTGCGATCAGGACGCGATTGAAATCGTGGTTGAGCAAACCGGCCCGGCTTGCCATACGAAGCGGCGGACTTGTTTCTATAGGGTCGTTCAATCGAAAAAGCGGCTCGCCTTTAGGGACTGACGCCCGGCGCGCCCTGACTTTTCAGACCTATCCCATGCCGCCGACGCCAGTGCTGCTGGCGTGTTTCCGGCTATCGAGTGTGTATGTCCAGACGGCGAGCGAAATCCATGACGCATGAAACAAAACCCCAAGCGCGAGGATGAGCGTTCCGGAAAAAGGCCCCACCGCCATGCGCTGCAGCGCTTGTTCAAACGACGCGACGGGAGTGGGGTGAATGACGATCTTTCCGGCATACGCAACTGCCTGAAAGACGAATATCCACATATAATTGCGGCGCAAGCGACGGCCCATCGCGCGCCAGAAACCGATATGATACTGCGGCGATAAATAGTCTCTCGCCAGCACATCCTGCCATTCGCCGGGATCTGGCCGTGACGAACGCAACAATAGCGGCGCGTAAAAATTCGTTTCTATCCAACGACAACGCGCCCGCCAGACATTAAAGAAGCGATACCGCCGCGATTCCAAAATCAAGAACATACTGATCAGTATGCCCACGAGCAGCAGCGGCAATGGCGACGCTGCTGGATCTGCATACGTGACTGAAAGTGCAAGCCCGAGCGTGACCACCGACCAGTTTGTGGTGTTGTCGAGCCGGGTGCGCCAGATGGTCGAACGGTAGACTTCGCCCCGGTACAGATGAGCGAGGGCGCCAATTTCTGCTGGGTCCAGCTTGTTGCCAGTGCCGCCGGGCGGGCTCTCCCATTTTCTCCAGTCGTCCGTCACCAAGTTGATATTCGCCGCGACGCTGGCGCTCCCAAGCCTACTCCGTTCCGAGCCTTTCTATGAGCGGGCCCAGGAACTTTTCGTAATTTCTCCATTCGTCCGAACTTCCTTTATACAGCTTTCGCCGGACTTGCATGGAAGAAATCGTCGCAACCGCCCTGTGGGATTGGTGAAAATCGATGCAGGACTGCGCAAAATCGAGATCGAGATAGTCAAGCAGCTTTCGGGTCTCGGTTTCCTGATCTTCTGTAAGCCTTTCATAGCTAAGATCGTAGATCGCGCCGGGGAAATGCTCCCGCCAAAAGTCCATGAGATCCATGTAGCTTTGATAGTACTCCGCCACATCCTCAAGATCGTAGGCGTATCCGTTCCCGAAGTCGCTAAAATAGTATTTGAAGATCGACCAGCAGCTGGCGATTGACCTGCGTTTGATGTGGACAATCTTGGCTCCGGGGAACGCCAGACAGATGAACCCGATCATCCGGTAGTTCATGTGCATTTTGTCCGTGACATATTTCTCCGACACGCCGCGCGCATTCATTTTACCAAGATACGCATTGCGGATGTTCTCCAGCTGCTCAGGACGGATCGCTTCGGATGACCATTCGGCGGCCACGGCTTTGCCGAGAGCCATAAGCTCGCCGCCCGCAAAAACCTCTGGATGACAGGACAGGATATGCTCGGTCAGCGACGTGCCGGAACGCGGCATGCCGACGATGAAAATCGGCGCCTGCTTCGCACCCTCCATGCGCGGCGCATCGAGCGCCATAGAGGGACCCGCGGTTGCAAACGTTTTTTTGATATTGCGGAACAGGTTCCGTTCGACATCGGGCGAGTACTGCAGGAATTCGCGCCGGATTCGATTGGCTTTGGAGTAATGTTGAAACGCGCCTTCTCGATCTCGTAAATCTTCGCACGCCTTGCCAAGACCGTAGTGCAAATGCATCCGGTCGTTGTCAGAGATGTCGTCGCGCGATATCAGAAGCTGCATTTGCGTCAGCTGAGGATCGCCTTCACTGAACTCCTTCAGGGCGCTCATGCTGCGATAGACTTCTGCAAAATCCGGGCGGGCGCTGAGGGCTGAGTAGTATTTCGCCAGGGCCTCTTGCCTGTGACCAAGATCAAACAGCAAATTGCCCCAATTGTAATAGGCTTCAGCGTAGTTCGGCTGAACTTCCAGTGCGCGCGCAAAGCTCGCCTGAGCCTCGTCTTCACGCCCAAGCTGCTTCAGCGCCAGGCCCAGATTGTTGTAAGCGGCGGCAAACCTCGGGTTCGCACGGATGACCTTGCTGAAATGGCTTATGGCCTCTTCATACCGTTCCATGCTGTTCAGAACGATAGCTAAATTGTTGCGGGCGCCGATGTGATACGACTCGATACGCACTGCTTCCATGTATTTCTCGATTGCTTCTTCTCGTCGACCCAGTTCTCGAAGCGAATTCGCCATATTGACCATCGCCTCAACGTAGTTCGGCTTTGTCTCAATGGCTTTGGCGTATTTCTCGATCGCCTCCTCATGACGGCCAAGGCTCTTAAGCGCTACGCCGAGGTTGTTCTGTGCGTCGGCAAGACTTGGGTCGGACTCCGCAGCAATCGAAAAATGTTTAACGGCGGATTGCTGACGGCCTTTGCGAGCGTGGATTGCCCCGAGCACGTTGTGAAGTACCGCGAATTCCGCCATGAGCGGTTTTGCAGACGCCAGCGCAGCATCGAAGTTTCCCCGGTTGTAATCCGCGATTATCGATTCTAGTTGGTTTCGCATCGACGATCGCTTTCCCACCCGCGCCGGCGATGTCGACGCCTTGTTCTCTCTTGAGGCGAAGTCAGCGCCACGCACAAAACACTTGTCTAACTGCGCCGCCAATTGCCCCAAAAAAATCAAAAGGTTACATTTTGTTCGCTCACGAAACGAGCGCCTTCATCGCGGAAAACGCTCAATTCGTCTCGATTTCCTACACGATGCTGTGAGCTATGCCCGCTCGCGCTGCCGCGGCGGAGCGGAATGCTCAATGTAAGTCAGCGCCACCTGACTCGGCCGCCCGCGGCGGCACGCCTTCAGAATCCAGAGCGCAGCAAACGAAATATCTCTCCGCTATCTCGCGCAACTTTGGCGATGGTTGATGACTCCGCCGCCGCAACACCCTATGGGCGACGTCTTGGGAGATTGCATGCGGCGCCAACCAGAAAAGCCAACGGTCAGCTATGGGGAAATCCTGCGCTTGGCGTGGCCCGCTTCGGTTGCGGCGTCCGTCACGCCTCTCTTGGGCGCCGTCGACGTCTGGGCGCTGGCCCAATCGTCACGCCCCCTCGACATTGCCGCAATCGGCCTAGGGTCGGTTATCTTTTCGCTCGCCTACTGGACGTTCGGTTTCATACGGATGAGCGTCGCGGGCCTCACAGCACAAGCGGTCGGTGCGGATGACGAGCCGGAAGTACGCACCACGCTCGTTCGCGGCGCAGCGATCGGCGCCGGCATTGGCGTGTTGTTGGTGCTGCTGCAGTGGCCGATCGGGGAGCTCTCATTTCACTTGCTGGGCGCTGACTCCGAAGCCAGCCAACAGACGCTGGCCCACAGCAGGGATTATTACGACATTCGCATCTGGGGCGCGCCCTTCGCGCTCGCTTCATACGCGGCGTTTGGCTGGTTCAGCGCGCGCGGCCGGACGGACTACCTGATGGCCGTCAGCATTCTTATGACCGGCCTCAACATCATTCTGGACTATTGGTTCGTGGTCGGCCTGCACTTGGGCGCATCGGGCGTAGCCTGGGGTACGCTGATTGCGGAGGTCGTCGGTTTTTTTGCCTGCGCCGCCCTGGTTCTTCTAATGATGGTGCAAAGCGGCGGCTTAAAATCGAACTGGCGAATTCACGACTTCTGGAGTCCGGCGCAACTCGCCCGAACGATTTCCATCAACTTTGATATTTTCATCAGAACGCTGCTTCTTGCCTTCTGCTTTGCCTGGTTCGTTCAACGCGGCGGCGCGTTTGGCGATGCGACGCTCGCAGCCAACCAGGCGCTGCTGCAGCTCTTTTTGTTCACGGGCCTTGCGCTCGATGGGACTGCAATCGCAGCGGAGACCCTGGTCGGCAGAGCGCTCGGGTCAAGGGAAAGGCAATCCGCAATACAGCGATACCATGAAGCAGTCCGCAAGACGTTCATCCTGTCCGGCATCGCTTCGATCGCTTTCGGCGTATTCTACTGGCTCGCCGGCGACGCCCTGGTGGCGCTACTGACGCCAGCCGGACCAATTCGCACAACCACGCTGGAACACATGCCTTGGGTAATCATTAGCCCGCTCATCGTTGTCGTTGGATTTCAACTCGACGGAATTTTCATCGGGGCAACGCGGTCCAGGGAAATGCGGGACTCGATGGTCGTTTCCACCGCGCTTTTTATTCCGGCTTCCTTATGGCTTGCCGATCAATGGCAAAATCACGGGCTGTGGGCGGCGTTCTCAGTATATTTCCTGCTGAGGGCGGCGACGCTTGGCGTTTGGCTTCCCCGGATCGGGCGATCCTTTCAGCATTAGCGGACTGCAGCGCCAATTGCCGAAGCGACATCTTTAAATCCGTCGGCCTCCAGATACTCCGGCAGTTCTCGCAAAATTTGCGACGGAAGCCCCGGCCCCTGATAGACAAGCGCCGTGTAGAGCTGCACCAGCGAAGCGCCCGAGAGAATTTTCTCATAGGCATCGCGCGCGGAAGAGACGCCGCCGACGCCAATCAAGGGTATCGAGTCGCCGACAGTTGCATAAAACTCTCGCAACAAAGCCGTCGACATAGCAAAGAGAGGCTTCCCGGAAAGCCCGCCGCTTTCGAGCGCAGTCCCGCTCCGCAAATTTGGCGCGCGTGAAACTGTCGTGTTCGAGATGATAACGCCGTCCAGCGCCATTGATTGCGCAACGCTAGCGATATCGGCCTTATCTTCGTCTGAGAGGTCGGGCGCGATCTTTAAAAAGACCGGCGAGCCTGCTGCGGACACGTCTCGCGCGGCGAGTACGCGCTGCATCAACGCATGTAAGAACTCTTTTCCCTGCAGCGCGCGAAGGCCAGGCGTGTTCGGTGAAGATATGTTGACGGTGAAGAAGTCCACCGAACCGGCAAGCGCAGCAACGCCCTTTACGTAATCCTCAGCCCGATCTTCTGTACTCTTGTTCGCGCCAAGGTTGACGCCGACAATGCCGCGTCTTTCACGTGTGCGCAGTCGCGCGGCCACAACGTCTAGCCCTTGATTGTTGAAGCCATACCGGTTGATCACGCCAGCGTCTGCGCGCATCCGAAACACGCGTGGGCGATCATTGCCCGCTTGCGGCATGGGTGTCACAGCACCGACCTCGACAAAACCAAACCCGAGGTCCAGCACGGCGTCCGGCGCTTCCGCATTCTTGTCGAAACCGGCCGCAAGTCCGAGCGGATTTGGAAATTCGATGCCCGCCACTCTGATGTTGAGATTATGGTCGGCCGGGCCGGCTTTCGGACCCAGTCCGGATCGCAGCAGCCGGATCGTGAGCGCATGCGCGGTTTCCGCGTCAAGCACGCCCATCGCCTTTGCGCCAAGGTCAGCGAGCAACAGCGGCATCCTCATTTCGGTGAACCGAAAGAAAAGTCGCCCGCCGCCCAAATAAGGGGGATCGCGCTCGTCACGTGCTCGCGGCGCAGTTCGCCGTAAAGATGCGGAAACGCTTCACCACGGGAGGGCGCCAGCTCGAATTTGACCGGACTTAGACAGGACAAGGGAATTTCCAACGCCAACAAGTCATTTTCGCCCGCGAAATGCAGCCTCGCCGTACCGAGCACCTGACTTCGTGTGGACAGGTGAACATAGCCGTCACGGACATCGATCTCGCGAAGCGGAACGACGCCCGTTTCGCTTGCAAGGCGCCATTCTGCGGCGCTCGCCAGTCGATAGACCAGTTCGGAATCAGAAGTTTCGCGCATCCGTGCCAAGTACAACCCGGGCGCGATTCGGTCCAGCTGCCTAAGGAACAATATTGCCCGGCTGAATATTCGGACCTGCTTCGCCGCCGCGAATATTCGTCCCGCGCGCCGGATATCCGTCAATGCGGCAGCCTGGTTCTGCACGTCTGCAAGGCGTCATCTGGACAGCGGCGGGCAACTCCCACAAAACTTGAAGCCATGAAACCTGTCAGAATTCTGCTTGGCTTGTTTTTCGCCGCGGCGGCCGGAAGCGCCGCCCATTTTGGCGGGCTTTCCAATGAAATCTCCGCCACGATTGCCATCACGTCACTGACGGCCTTCTGGTGGGTGAGCGAAGCCCTTCCGATTCCCGCGACTTCGCTGGTTCCTTTCGCACTGTTTCCTTTGGCTGGCGTTATGGACCAGCGCGAAGCCGCCGCTGCGCTCGGTTCGTATGTGATTGTGCTCCTCATGGGATCATTCATGCTGTCGAAGGCGCTCGAGCGATCCGGCGCGCATGAACGTCTTGCGCTCTACATGATCAACCTGGTGGGCGGTTCAGGCCGGCGATTGGTGATCGGCTTTATGATTACAGCGGCGATTCTGTCCATGTGGATTTCAAACACGGCGACGACTTTGATGCTCGCGACGATGGCTCTGGCGATTTTATCACGGACGGACGACAAGAAACTCGGACCCGCTTTGCTGTTGGGCATCGCCTACGCCGCATCGTTTGGCGGGACCGCCACTTTGATCGGCACACCGCCAAACCTGATTTTCGCAGACAGCTTCCTGCGCACCACCGGGGAGGAATTCTCATTTCTGCGGTGGATGAGCGTCGGCGTTCCCATCGTCATCGTCGGCGTGCCGATCATGGCGCTTTGGCTGACGCGATCGCTCGGCGACGTCAAAACGCCTGCGCTCGCCGATCCCGGACCGTGGCGCACTGAAGAACGCCGCACACTCATTGTCTTCGCGATCGCGATCATTCTGTGGATCACGCGCATTGAGCCGTTTGGCGGATGGGCAGGGGCGCTGGGCATACAGGGCGCCGGCGATTCAACCGTTGCAATATTTGCCGTGCTGTTGATGTTCCTGACACCCGACGGCAAAGGCGGCGCCTTGCTGGACTGGAAGACCGCCACCGATATTCCATGGGGAATGTTGCTGCTTTTCGCGGGCGGAATTTGTCTCGCCAGCGGCATTCGCGCCAGCGGATTGGACGCGCTTATCGGCGAACAGTTGGCCGGGCTCACCAATGCGCCGTTGTTCCTGACAATGCTGGGTCTTTGCTTGTCGGTCACCTTCCTGACCGAAATCACTTCGAACACGGCGACCGCAAACCTGTTGATGCCAATTCTCGCCGCCGTGGCGGTGGGCGCAGGCATCAAGCCGGAGCTCTTGATGATTCCGGCAGTGATCTCGTGCTCCTGCGCCTTCATGCTGCCGGTCGCCACGGCGCCAAACGCGATTATTTACGGAACCAATCGCGTCTCGATCGCGCAGATGGCGCGCGAAGGCGCAGTGCTCAATATTATTGTCGCTTTCATTGTCGCGACAGGATGTTGGCTGTTGCTCCGATAGTCCGGCGAATTAGGCGGCGCCGTCAATCGTCATATGCCGGGCTCGCGCCGCGTGCTCAATCGCTGCCGCACCCTCGTCGCCAATGCGGAGCGCATCGCGGATCAGCTCAAGAACTCTGATCTCCGTAACGTCAAGGCTTTCGTCAGCAGTGACAACATCGACAACGGCGGCGTAGGCCGTCTCACCCAGATGTTCCGGCAACGCCGCTGCGGCGGATTCCAGAACCTTGTGAAGGCCGCTCTCGGACGACATCAAGGCGCCGCACGCTTCGGCAGTCTCGACCAGCGCCGCTTCATCGGCTTCTGTGAACATTGGGAACGAGCGAACCACCCGGCCGATTGTCCGCAACTCGGCATCCTTAATGGACCCGTCCGAGGCAGATGTCAGAACCATCAAGTAAATCACCGCTTCTTGCGGCGTCAAACTGGCGAGGCCTCCGGCCATGAATCTCACTCCTCGTTCGTATCGGTCTGTGCAGGCTGGCCGGAAGCTAGCCGCGCGCCTCGAAAACAGCAACCGCCGCAGTCAGATTGACGTAGCCTCGCACCGCGCTAAACCTCCGCCATACAAAGCCCGCTGAAAGCACCGACATGAACGCCCGAACCATCAAAACCTTTTCCGCCGCAGACGCCGCCGACGCCAAGTCCTGGCCATTTCAGGAGGCGAAAAACCTGATCAAACGGCTCGAAAAGGTGAAGAAAGACGGTCCCGTGGTGTTCGAAACGGGATACGGGCCTTCAGGACCGCCGCATATCGGCACATTCGGCGAAGTCGCCCGGACGACCATGGTGCGCCGCGCCTTCGAACTGCTGACCGGCCGTGAGACTCACCTGATCGCGTTTTCCGACGACATGGACGGCATGCGCAAGGTGCCGCCGCACGTTCCCAATCAGGAATTGCTGAACGGTTATCTGCAAATGCCGCTCACCGTGGTTCCCGATCCGTGGGGCGAGCATGAAAGTTTCGCCCATCATAACAACGCTAAACTGCGCGCCTTCCTCGATCAGTTCGGGTTTGAGTATGAATTCCTTTCATCCTCTGAGTGTTACCGCGAAGGCAAATTCGACGACACGCTGATCCGCGTTCTCGAACGCTATGACGCTGTGATGGACATCATGCTGCCGACGCTGGGCGAAGAGCGGCGGGCCAGCTATTCGCCCATCCTGCCGATCTCGCCGACCACAGGCCGGGTGCTGTACGTCCCCATGCTGGAAATCGACGCCAGTAAGGGCGAAGTGGTGTTTGAGGACGAGGACGGTCAAAAAATTCGCACGTCCGTTCGCGGCGGCGCGGCGAAACTGCAGTGGAAAGTCGACTGGGCGGGCCGCTGGCATGCACTGGGCGTCGATTACGAAATGTCGGGCGAGGATTTGACGGAGTCGGTTCGCCTGTCGAACCGCATCGTCAAAGCGCTGGGCGGCGAGCCGCCGGCGGGATTCAATTACCAGCTCTTTCTTGATGAGCAGGGAAAGAAAATCTCCAAAACCAAGGGCAATGGCATTTCGATCGAGGAGTGGCTCACTTACGCGTCGCCCGAGAGTCTTGCCTTGTACATGTTTCAAAACCCGAAATCGGCAAAGAAACTCTACTTCGACATTATCCCCAAAGTGGCGGACGAGTACTGGGCGCACCTGGAAAAATATGCCGACCAGGACGGCGCGAAAGCGCTCGACAACCCCGTATGGCATGTTCACGAGGGCAAGCCGCCCTCCAGCCTGCCGCCCGCAAACTTCGCCATGCTCCTCAATCTGGTGAGCGCTTGCGGCGCCGGCGAAGAAGCGACGTTGCGCGGATTTATCAAAAAATATCGTCCCGACGCGAGCACAGAAGAGCTGGCTGCAACGGATGCAATGATTACCTATGCCGGCCGCTACTTTGAAAAGTTTATCAAGCCAAACAAGACTTTCCGCAGCCCCGACCAAACGGAGCGCGCCGCGCTGGAGATGCTTTCCAAACGGCTGATCGAAATTGGCGAGACGGGAACGGAAGACGACTACCAGACCGCCGTTTTCGACGCCGGCAAAGCGCAGAACTACGAAAACATCCGCGATTGGTTCAAAGGGCTTTACGAGGTCGTGTTCGGGCAATCGGCGGGACCGCGCATGGGGCCATTCACAAAGATTTACGGCGCCGCAGCGACTGCGAACCTGATCGACGAGGCGCTGGAGCGCTGAATTCTACCCAGCTAGCCAGCGGACTTTTCTGTGCGAAGGCAATTGTTGACGAGACGTGAACAATTGGCAGCCGGCGCACGAAAGCGCTAACATCTTGCGAGCGCGGCGCAGACGCCGCGTTGCCATTGGCAGATCATTCCATTTCTTCGCGCGATATTTTTCCGTTAACGATTGCGATTCCAATTGAGGCGAAAATTGGGCCGGGTTCGGATCAATTTAACTATCGCTCTGATTCGCTTTTGATGTTATATTGTTCACTCGACGAAAATTACGAAACGAAATGTTAGGGGCCTTCGGGTTAACCTTATTTGCCAGCCGAATACGGGTTGCAAAAGCGACTTCGTGCGCCCTCGGGCGATGTCGGCGGGCCGGGTGGTGGGGAACTACGGAACGACGGGAACGAATTCGACGGTTGGAGCGCGAAAGCATGATCTGCGGCGATCACACAGTTGCGAACGGAACAGGGAATAACCGTCCTTGCGCCGTCAGGATTGTCGCCCATATCAATTCAATGACAGCGCAAACGACTCGAAAGACATTCAGTTCTGAAGGCGCCAGTTTTTTTGGCGAAGTTGTGTGAGTGGCAAGCGGGGCGCTGGAATTATCCAGCGCCTTTTTTTGAATTTAGATCGCGGCGACCGGTCAGCAGCGGAAACCGCGGTCCAGGCGAGTGAAAAGTGAGCGTGTGACCATGACCGACCAAACTCTCGACGTGTTCGACATATTTTCGGAGAGCTATACAAAGCTGAAGCAGGAAGCCATGAGCCTGCGCGATTATCTGCTAGCAGCGCGCGATGATCACATGCTCTATGCGTCGCCGGCCGAACGGATGGTAAAGGCGATCGGTGAGCCAACGCTGGTCGATACGTCAAAAGACCCTCGCCTCGCACGAATCTTTTCCAACCGCACGATCCGCCACTACGAGGCCTTTGACGGCTTTTACGGCATGGAAGATACGGTCGAACGCATCGTCTCCTTCTTCCGTCACGCCGCACAAGGTCTCGAAGAAAAGCGCCAGATCATTTATCTCCTCGGCCCGGTCGGCGGCGGCAAATCATCTCTCGCTGAGCGCCTGAAAGATCTGATGGAGACCTATCCGATCTATGTGCTGAAAGCCGGCAATGAAATTTCACCGGTCTTTGAAAGTCCGCTGGGCCTGTTCCAGTCGGAAGAACTGAAAAGCCTGCTCGCAGAGAAATACGGCATCGAAAAGCGCCGCCTCTCCGGCCTGATGAGCCCGTGGGCAGTCAAGCGTCTCGATGAATTCGGCGGCGACATTTCAAAATTTGAAGTTGTTCGCCTCTTCCCGTCGAAGCTGCGCCAACTCGCCATCGCCAAAACCGAGCCCGGCGACGAAAACAATCAGGATATCTCCGCGCTGGTTGGAAAGGTCGATATCCGCAAGCTCGAGCATTTCAGCCAGAACGACAGCGACGCCTATTCTTATTCCGGCGGCCTGTGCCACGCCAATCAGGGCCTTCTGGAATTCGTCGAGATGTTCAAAGCGCCGATCAAGGTGCTGCATCCGCTGCTGACCGCGACGCAGGAAGGCAACTATATCGGCACCGAAGCGCTCGGCCCGATCCCCTTCAGCGGCGTTATCCTCGCTCACTCCAACGAAAGCGAGTGGCAGGCGTTCCGTAACAACAAGAACAACGAAGCCTTCCTTGACCGCATCAATGTGATCAAGGTGCCATACTCCCTGCGCGTCACTGAAGAACGCCAGATCTATGAAAAGCTGCTGGCGCATTCCGAACTCGCCAACGCCGCCTGCGCGCCGGAAACGCTCGACCTGTTGGCGCGTTTTTCGGTGCTGACGCGCCTTCGCGAGCATGAGAATTCAAATCTCTACTCAAAACTTCGCGTCTATGACGGCGAGAAGCTGAAGGACACCGACCCGAAAGCAAAGACCATGCAGGAATATCGCGACGCCGCCGGCGTTGACGAAGGCATGGACGGCATCTCGACGCGCTTCGCCTACAAAGTGCTGTCGGAAACCTTCAACTTCGACACCGATGAAGTCGCGGCCGACCCGGTGCATTTGATGTATGTGCTGGAGAACACGATAAAGCGCGAGCAATATCCTGACGAGACCGAAAAGCAGTATCTCGATTTCATCAAGTCGGAACTCTCGGCCCGCTATGCGGAGTTCATCGGCAAGGAAATCCAGAAGGCCTATCTCGAGAGCTATACGGAATACGGCCAGAACCTGTTCGACCGTTACATCGCCTATGCCGACGCCTGGATCGAAGATCAGGATTTCAAAGATCCCGACACCGGCCAGTTGCTCGATCGCGCGACGCTGGACCAGGAGCTTTCAAAGATTGAAAAGCCCGCCGGCATCGCCAATCCGAAAGACTTCCGCAACGAGGTCGTGAAGTTTGCGCTGCGCGCCCGCGCCAATAATGACGGCATGAATCCCAAATGGACGTCATACGAGAAGCTGCGCAATGTCATCGAAAAGCGCATGTTCTCGCAGGTCGAAGATCTGCTGCCGGTCATCTCCTTCGACTCCAAGAAGGACTCGGAGACGGAAGCCAAGCACGAAAATTTCGTCAGCCGCATGACCGAGCGGGGCTATACGCCGCGTCAGGTCCGCCGCCTCGTCGAATGGTATATGCGCGTCAATAAGGCGGGATAATGGGGACCGAGGCAGAAGCTATCGCGCCATCGTTTCGCACGGTAGCTGCCACACTCACAAGGATTGCAATCGCACTCACAGTATCTTGTGTTTTGATTGTGTTTGGAGGAGCGGTCTTGTTTAATAGATTGTCGCACATGGATCTGCGCGAAAGCTGCGCGATGACCGGGCTGAAATGCGAACACCGCATTGCAGCGGGTGAGTTCGGCGGCATTTGGCCTTATGCAAGCGCCGTTTACGAAGTGAGCGACAAATCAGGATTTGAAGCCATCGCGCAATCTTCTCTCACAGAGACAGTGGTACCAGCAAAGGATTTCATTGCGGGAAATTTCGATGTCGATAGCGGATGGCTACCGACGCGGGATCTCGATTCTTTGGGCTACGATTCGAACGATATCGATTTTTGCTACACCGGGCGCACCCGCAAGATTGCGGAAACCCTTGCTTTCAAAAACGGCAACTTCTTTAGACGCGCTGCGGGCGGTCCGGGTGACAAGACCGGCACAGTCTGCTGGCTTGCAAGTCCCGACGAGAAATTAATTGCCATTGGCGAAAATCACGATTGACGCAGATAGTATCAGCATGACTTCGTTTCACTTCATCGACCGGCGCAAAAACCCCAAGGGCAAATCCCTTGGGAACCGGCAGCGTTTCCTGAAACGCGCCAAAGCGCAGATCAAGGACGCGGTGAACAAGTCCCTGCGCGACCGGTCGATGAAGGAAATCGACAAGGGCGAAAAGATCACCATCCCGTCGAAGTCGACGGCGGAGCCGCGCTTTTCCCATGACCGGGAGAAAGGCGCGCGCGAGGCGGTTCATCCCGGCAACAAGGAATTTTCGACCGGCGACAAGATCAAAAAGCCGCCCAAGGGTGCTGGCCGCGGCAAGGGCAAGGAAGCCAGCGATTCCGGCGAAGGCGAGGACGCGTTTCAGTTCACGCTGACCCAAGAGGAGTTCCTCGATATCTTTTTCGAAGACCTCGAGCTTCCCAACCTCGTCAAGCGCTCGCTGAAGGAAATCAAATCTTACGCCTATAAGCGCGCCGGGATTACGGTCGCCGGATCGCCGACCAACATGAATCTCATCCGCACCATGCGCAACGCCCATGGCCGGCGCCTGGCGTTGAAGCGGCCGTCGACCAAGGAAATGAACGAACTCAAGGAGCGCCTGTTCCAGCTTGAGCGCATCGCGCAACCGAGCGAAGCGGAGATCGCAGAAAAGAAAGACATTCTGGCGAAACTCGAAGCGATGGAAAAGCGCCGCCGCTTCACGCCCTTCATCGATCCGCTCGATCTTCGCTACAACGCCTATGAGCCGACACCGGTGGAGACCACCGCCGCGGTCATGTTCTGTTTGATGGATGTTTCCGGCTCCATGGGCGAGCGCGAGAAAGACCTCGCCAAGCGTTTTTACATGCTGCTCTATCTCTTCCTAAAACGCCGTTACGAGCGCGTCGAGGTTGTTTTCATCCGCCACACCCATCACGCCGAGGAAGTTGACGAAGAGACATTCTTTTACTCACGCCAGTCCGGCGGCACGGTGGTGTCGACCGCGCTTGAGAAAATGCTGGAGGTCCAGAAAGACCGCTTCCCGGCCCATGAATGGAACATTTATGTGGCGCAGGCGTCCGACGGCTTCACACAGTCCGGCGACGCAAAACAATGCGTCCAGCTTCTGCAGGACGAGGTCATGCCGATCTCGCAATATTACGCCTATATCGAAATCCTCGACGAGCGTGAGCTGGAAGTCTTCTCCGACGCGGACTCAGGCGCAGAACTCTGGCGCGCCTACCGCACTTTTGCGCCGAAATGGCCGAACTTCGCTCAGACGCGCATCGCCCGTCCTCAGGACATCTTCCCGGTTTTTCGCGAGCTTTTCGCGCGGAACCAGAAGGAGGCGGCGTGATTTGGGGCATCGCCATCACTATTGGATTACTATGGGCACCGGTTGGCTTTTTCATGTGGCGATGGATGAACAAGAACCTTTCGCCTCGGTGGAATGCTCTCGCTTGGCCAGCTTTTCTGAAGTATTTAATTTCTATCCCTGCTACTTGGCTTGCGCTTGGAGCGACGGTTTTTCTTCCTTGGGTGGCATGTCTTATTTTTTTTGACGGCCCGCCAAGGTCACCGACTTCGTTTGATGAGCAAATGCGTTCATCGTTGTTGCTAGGTGTCACGGCATGGCCAGCCGCGATGCTGGTCCTAGTCTACCAGGTTCGGAATTTTTTTGAGCGCAGGCGGGAGACGCAGTAATGAGCGAAGCTGCTACCAAGCATCCCCTTCTCTACTCCGAAGCCGATTGGGACTTCGAGACGCTGAAGCGCGCGCTCGATGCCATCGAGGATATTGCGCTCAACGATCTTGGTCTCGACGTTTATCCCAACCAGATCGAGATCATTTCGTCGGAGCAGATGCTTGACGCGTACTCAAGCCACGGCATGCCGCTGATGTACAAGCACTGGTCGTTCGGCAAGCATTTCGCCCGCGACCAGATGAATTACCAAAAAGGCTGGTCCGGTCTCGCCTATGAGATCGTCATCAATTCCAATCCCTGCATCGCCTATCTCATGGAAGAAAACACCATGACCATGCAGGCGCTGGTGATGGCGCACGCCTCCTTCGGCCACAACCACTTTTTCAAGAACAATTACCTCTTCCGGCAGTGGACCGACGCCGAAGCGATCCTGCCCTATCTCGACTTCTCGAAGAAATACATCGCCAAATGCGAGGACGAATACGGTTTCGAAGAAGTCGAGGCCGTGCTCGACGCCGCCCATGCGCTGATGGATCAGGGCGTCTTCCGCTAT
>CAZAOB010000002.1:55443-81060 GCA_964486635.1 uncultured Caulobacterales bacterium
CTGAGGCTGACCGCCTCGCGAAGATCGCTGCGCGCGTCAAACATGAAGAGACCAACTTCAACGACATCTGGCGCACGCTGCCGCACACCGAAGAAGACGACGACGACATGGAAGAGCGTCAGGCGGAAGTGCGCAACATCAAACTGCCGGAAGAAAACCTGCTCTATTTCATCGAAAAGGCTTCGCCGATCCTGCGGCCCTGGCAGCGCGAGTTGGTGCGCATTGTCCGCAACATCGCGCAATATTTCTATCCGCAGAAACAGACCAAGGTGATGAATGAAGGCTGCGCCACCTTCGTCCACCATTACATCATGAACGAGCTTTATAATCGCGGCCAGATTTCCGAAGGCGCGATCATGGAGTTCCTGCACTCCCATTCCTCGGTCGTGTTCCAGCCGGAATTCGACGATCCGCGCTATTCAGGCATCAACCCCTACGCGCTCGGTTTTGCGATGATGGAAGACATCAAGCGCATTTGCGAGGACCCGAAGCCGGAAGACCGTGAGTGGTTCCCGGAGATCGCTGGTTCGGGCGACTGGCGCGCGGTGCTGAAAGACGCATGGGCCAATTACCGTGATGAAAGCTTCATTCTGCAATATCTTTCGCCGACCGTGATGCGCCATTTCCGCATGTTCGCCATTGGCGACGACAGCGAAGAAAGCCATGTGGAGATCGCTGCGATCCATGACGATCAGGGCTTCCGCCGCGTGCGCCAGTCCTTATCGGCGATGTATGATCTCGGCATGCATGAGCCGAATATTCAGGTCACCGGCGCCGATCTCGACGGCGACCGCACGTTGAAACTGCGCCATACAGTCCATAATGGCCGCAAGCTGAACGAAAAAACCGCCGCCGCCGTTCTCACGCATATCGAGACCCTGTGGGGTTATGAAGTGACGATGGAAGAGGAAGACGCGTAAGCGCCTACAGCTAAGCCTTCACGATCGAGTTCCCGCCATCGACTAGCATGGCCGTTCCGGTGACAAAACTCGATGCGTCGGACGCTAAGAACAAGGCCGCTCTGGCGACCTCTTCGGGAGCCGCCATGCGCTTCAACGCATGATAACCGGCAATCGCCTCTTCCATGTCAGGGTTCGCGGAGAAATCACCGGCCATTTCCGTTTTTGTGCCGCCGGGCAACAGCGCGTTCACGCGCAACGCCCTGGGCCCGTATTCCACTGCGAGCGCCTGCGTCAAGCCGATTAGCCCCGCTTTGCTCGCTGCATACGCCGCCATGCCCGGGAAGCCGATTGTGTGACCTACGAAACTCGATGTGAAAATGATGGAACCGCCACCAGCTTTGAGGATCGCAGGAACCTGAGCTCTGGCGCCCCAAAAGGCGCCGCTTAGATTGACGTCAATGACGCGCCGCCAGTTTTCGGCGCTCATTGCCGCTGCTTCGGTCATGTCTCCGATCATGCCTGCATTGTTAACGCCGATATCGAGACGACCGAATCGCGATCGAGCTGCTTCGACAAGTTCACCGGCATAATCTTCATCGACAACATCCCCGGCGATAGCGACAACGTCCCCGCCTGCGGACCTTAACCTATTTGCGACCAGCTCTAACTGCATCGCATTTCTGGCGCCGATAACTACAGACGCGCCTGCTTCCATAAAGGCTTGCGCCATTGCCGCGCCGATGCCTTTGCTTGCGCCGGTAATAATCGCAACTTTTCCACTCAACTGCATTTTCCATCCTCCTGATGCGCATATGCGCCTTAGGCGAGGATGGTTTGCGCCGACACCCGGTTCTTGTGATCAGGCTCCGAAGGGGAATAGCTGCGCCTAATGCCCCTTATCATCCCGCCCAAAGTTCGGCGCGGCGGTTTCCTGTCCCGCTTCGACGATCGCCCGGCGCAATGACCGGCCGCGCGCAAACGCATCTTCAAGCGCCTTGCCGTCGCCCCAGCGGATCGCCCGCTGCATGACCGCGAGTTCTTCGGAAAACCGGCCCAATACTTCAAGTACTGCGTCCTTGTTGGTCAGGAACACGTCGCGCCACATGATCGGGTCGGAGGCGGCGATGCGGGTGAAGTCGCGGAAACCGCCGGCGGAATATTTGATGACTTCGCCGGCCGCGACCGATTCCACATCATCGGCGGCGCCGACCAGCGTGAAGGCGATGAGGTGCGGCAGGTGACTGGTGACCGCGAGCGCCAGATCATGATGCGCCGCGCCCATGATTTCCACCTGCGCGCCGACGCCGGCCCACAAAGCCGCAGCGCGCTCCACCGCTGCCTTATACGCCGCATCCTCGCGTTCGAGCGGGGTTAAAATGCACCAGCGATCCTGAAACAATGATGCAAAGCCCGCCTCCGGGCCGGACTGTTCGGTGCCCGCTACCGGATGCGACGGCACGAAGTAAAGCCGATCCGGCATCGCCTTTGCCGCCTCGGCGACGACGCCCTTCACCGATCCCACATCGATGATCAGCGCGCCATCATCGGCGGCCGCAGCAAGGGCGCCGGCGACCTTGGCGATAGCGCCAACCGGCGTCGACAACACGATCAGGCCGGCGCCTTTGACGCCCTTGACGAGATCGGTTTCGCTCTCGTCGATAACGCCGATTTCTTTTGCGCGCGCCAGAACGTCAGCATCGCGGTCAACGCCGACGATCTCGCCCGCAAGCTTGCGCTCACGAATGGCCAGCGCCAGCGACGCACCGATCAGGCCGACGCCGACGACAGCGGCGCGTTTGAACTCTACTGAATCAGCCATTGGAGAACTTCTGGGACAACAACTCCACGAGTTTGCGATTGCCCGCTTTCGGTCCGATGCTGATCCGCAAATACTGGCTCAGCCCGTAAGGGTGCATTTCGCGAACAATGACGCCGTTTTGTTTCAGGTAAGCAAGAATGTCGTCGGCATTGCGCCCCGGTTCATCAGGAAACTTCACAAGAACAAAATTTCCGTAGCTCGGAACAAACTCCAGTCCCATGCCTCCGAATTGCTGCTGCAGGAAATCCCGCTCTTCGCGATTGAAGGTCAGATTCCGCTGGACGAATTCCTGATCGTCGAGTGCGGCTAGTCCCGTGATCTGCGCCGCCATCGTCACGTTGAACGGACCGCGTATGCGGTTCAGCACATCTGCCACCGCTGGCGGACAGTATCCCCACCCAAGACGCAGCGCCGCCAGTCCATAAATCTTGGAAAAAGTGCGGGTCATGACCACGTTGTCGAATTCTTCGACAAGTTTTGCGCCATCTGCGTAATCGCTTTCGTCCATAAACTCAGCGTAAGCGGCGTCGATCACCAGCAAGATGTCTTCGCGCAGCTCGCTTCTAAGGCGTCTGATGTCCGCGTCGGGAATGTAGGTGCCGGTCGGATTGTTCGGGTTCGCGACAAAAACGATCCGTGTGCGCTCGTCCACAAGGTCGAGCATGGCGTCGACGTCCCCAGTGAGGTTCTTTTCCTTGGCGAACCGAGGTTCAGCGCCGCAGCTCTTTGCCGCCAGCGCATATACAAGAAAGCCGTGCTCGCTCTGGATGATGTTGTCGCCTTCGCCGGCATAGGCGCGAGTGAGCAACTGTAGAATTTCATCCGATCCGGCGCCGCAAACGATCCGCGCCGGATCAAGACCGTAGGTCGAGCCGATTTTCTGGCGGAGCGCCGTACAACCGCCATCGGGATACAGGAACATTTTTTCTGCCGCCGTCGCGTAGGCTTTCATCGCTTCAGGGCTCGCGCCGAGCGCAGATTCATTGGAAGAAAGTTTGTGAACTTCCGCCGCGCCCGGCGCTTCGGACGCGCCCGGCTTGTAGGGCTTGATATCGAGAATGCCGGGGCGGGGCGCCGGAAGTGCCATGATGGAGGTCCTGAATGTGATTGCAGGTCGCGATATAGCGACCCGCCGGACACGATGGCAACCAACCAGGCGCTATCGGGGACTGTTTACGCGCCGTGACGGCTGCGGCGCCGACACTGCGGGCTGCATTCCCTGAGCCGTGACGCGGCGCGCCAGACCGACCGGCCGCAGCAAGTTCTTTTCCGCCTCGAGCATCAAGACGCCGCCGAGGCCAGGCCAAAGGCGCGCGCCGGCGCGCTCCCATGCCCGCGCTGCTTTCAACAACAATGGCGACCGGAGCGGCGGAAAAAAAAGCGCCGTGTCCCACACCAAAGGATGAAACAGCGCGTCGCGGAGCAAGGATTGAAGTCTTCTCTTCAAATAGGGACGGCCCGCGGCGAACGGCGTGGTGTCGATCACGGACCACAGGCCCCGGCGATGCGCCGCCACGATGATGACGCGACCATCGTCCTTCAGAACGCGCCAAATTTCACGCATGAGCCTCTGCGGCGCCGGCGCTTCCTCAAGGCCGTGCACAATCAGCACTCTGTCCACGCTCGCATCCGGGACCGGCCATTCATGCTCGCCCACCAGACTGGCGGCGTTGGGGTGCGCTTGCGGCCAGCGGATGACACCCTGCCCGCCCGGCGCCAAACTGATGCGGGCGAGCGCATCCGGAAAGGCTTCCAAATACGGATTGGCGTAGCCAAATCCGACAAAGGTGAGACCGGCTCCATCGCCCCAGACTTCACGTAAGCGGCCGACAACACTGTGACAGGCCGCGCCGCCTAACGGAGAGGCGTAAAATTCATGGAAATCGATAACGTCGGTGCGCATATGTCGCCTGGAAAAATCGAAGTGTTGGCGTTTCGCTCGCGCTTGTTATGCTTGTCCGCGCAG
Organism: uncultured Caulobacterales bacterium; assembly: GCA_964486635.1. Taxonomy (GTDB): domain Bacteria; phylum Pseudomonadota; class Alphaproteobacteria; order Caulobacterales; family Parvularculaceae; genus Hyphococcus. The sequence goes on from CAZAOB010000002.1 coordinate 60,131, forward strand.
TCTCGCGTCAATCGCATCACATAGGCAAAATCAAAGAAGGCCCGTCCTATGCCCATCGACATTCAGCAGTTTGCGTGCCTGGCCGATAACTACGGATTCTTGATCCATGATCGCGATACCGGCCTGACTGCGTCTGTGGATACGCCGGACTATCAAGCGATCAATCAGAATCTGGATAAACTCGGCTGGCGCCTGACTCACATTCTTAACACGCATCACCATTTTGATCACACGGGCGGCAACCAGGCGCTGAAAGAAAAGTGGAACTGCGAAGTCATTGGGCCCGCGCGCGAAGCGCAACGAATACCATGTATTGACCGGCCGGTGGGTGATGGCGATGTTATCGAGCTCGGCGCGTCGAAGGCGCTTGTTCTTGAAACGCCCGGTCACACCATCGGACATATTGTCTATCATTTCGCCGACGACAACGCTGCATTCGTGGGCGACACGGTGTTTGCCATGGGTTGCGGACGGCTTTTTGAGGGAAGCGCCGACCAAATGCACCACTCCCTGTCAAAGATTGCGGCGTTGCCGCCAAACACGGAACTGTACTGCGCCCACGAATACACGCAGGCAAACGCAGCCTTTGCGCTTTCAGTCGATCCGCACAATGCGGAACTGCAGTCACGCGCCGCCGAAGTCGACCGGCTTAGAATGGACGATCGGCCCACTGTGCCAACTACCGTGGCGGCGGAACTCGCAACCAACCCGTTTCTTCGCACCTGGCACGCCAGCCTCAAGCAAGCCGCGGGCCCCTCAGCTGACGATGCCATCGAAATTTTCGCCGCCATTCGGCGCCTGAAAGACGGGTTCAAAGGCTAGACCGCGAACTTTTTTTCAATTTGCGTTTCCTCTGAATATCCTTTGCGACGCACGGAGTGACGCTTGCAAAACTCCAACAGCGCCGACACCACCGGACTACCCTGCGCTACAGTCATGCCGGCAGCCGAAACGACTGTGATCGCAGCGACTATCTGATCATCGAAGGAAATGATTGGGGCTGCGATGCATGTGCGGCCCGGCACAACCTCGCCGGCAAAGTAAGCAAAACCGTCCTCACGAATGCGCTGCAGTTCCGGAGCCATGGTTTCCAATGACTGCGCCCAGCCATCGCCAATCTGTTGTTTGGCCGCGGCGCCAACCCGATCACGCTGAACGTGCGCGAGAAACACCTTTCCTGTAGCCGAGCTCACAAGGGGAATTGATACGCCTGATCCAAGCATCGCTGCGGAAGGCTGCGCGGACCTTTCGAAGCGTACCACTGTCGGGCCCATCTCGCCCCAAACTGACAGGAATGCGTCAGCGTTAGTTTCGCGCACGAGGTTTGGCAGTGCGTCCGCCGCGCGGTTTACGATGTCAACGCGATTGAGCGCGGCCAGTCCAAGCCGCAGCGCGCCGACACCGAGATCATAGGCGCCTGACTTCGCTGTTTGATGAACAAGCCCGCCAGCGCAAAGACTGTGCAGATAGCGATGGACTTTGCTGGGCGCCATGTCCGCGCGGATGGCGATTTGTTTTAACGGCATAGGTCCGGCCATTTGCGCCAATGTGTTCAAGATCCGGATCGCCTGCGCCACGGACTTCACTCCATTGGCGCGCCTCTCGTGGCCAAATTCCATAACTCCCCCCTGGCCGGGCGGCGTCTCCCCTTGGGCGATCGCCAAGTCTGGCGGTTTTTGACAAAAATTATTGGACGGAGCACTGGCCCGCGACCGATCCAGCCATTCTGACCAGGGCATTTCAGCTCAATCTATCGGGATTTGATGAATATACAACTAATACGGGTGTATTGTTGCCTGCACTCTTTTTGGTTGTTATGCTTCGCTCGGCCAAACCCCGATCCCCACATCACCCTCCGCGCCAAAGGCGCGTCCGGGAAAACCGATGGAGCGGGTGAAGGGAATCGCACCCTCGTCGTAAGCTTGGGAAGCTTCTGCTCTGCCATTGAGCTACACCCGCTTGAAACGGCCGTTCTCGCGGAGGCGGGCCATCCTTGCGCTCCAAGCCGCAGTTTCGTCAAGCCATTCGTGCTCATCCAGTTCGGCGCCGAAAAGGTCTCGACGGCGGCGGCAAATCTCACCAAGAATTCATGCGGAGTTTGGGCCTGCGCCATCTTTCGGCCGGGCCGAACAGCATTATTTAGGCCCCAATCTCGTTTGCCCGTCGTGTGGCGGGATGAAACTGGGGTAGTGGAAAGGAGGCCGGCAATGACAAAACGGCTATTGAAGATTCTCGGCGCTTTCGGCGCATCGCTATTAATGATTGCAGCCCCTGCAGCCGCAAAGCCAAAAGCCGAGAAGGCTTCGGAGCTCGTGGTCAAAGCAGCGGACACGGTGGCCTACTTCGCAAATGACAGCGCGTTCGAGCCGCTTTGGGATGCCGCAGACGATGCCAAGGCCATGGTGATCATTCCGCGCTCGCTGCGCGGCGGTTTCATGCTCGGCGCCTCCGGCGGCAATGCGGTGATGATTGCCCGCAATGACGACGGCAGCTGGTCGGAACCGACCTTTTTTACGATTGGATCCATTTCCTTCGGCTTTCAGGCCGGCGTGGAAGGATCGGAGACGATCTTGCTGGTCATGACACAGCGCGGCGTTGAACACCTCCTCTCCACGACCGTCAAACTCGGCGCAGACCTGTCCATCGCGGCAGGTCCCATCGGCGCTGGCGCAAAAGCGCAAACCGTCGACATTCTCGCATTCTCCCGTTCGCGCGGATTGTATGGCGGGGTCAGCCTCGAGGGCGCGATCCTGAAATCCCGCGGCAGCTGGAACCGTGACTACTACCAGGCGAATGTCACACCGTCAGACATCATCTTCCGTGAAAAAGTTTCGCAGCCGCAATCTGCGGTATTGCAGAATGCCGTCTGGGCGCTCGCACATCGCGATCAGCCCGCAATGATGGCGCCCGTTCGGCCTGCGCGGGTTGATCCGGTCACGGGCGACCCGCTTCCCGAAGCGCCTGTCTACGAAGACGACGCGATATACGGCGCCCCACTCGCCCCGATTGAGGACAATTGATCGTCGGCTGACATTGAATTGATCCAGTCTCATGCACCCGCCGGTTTCGCTGGCGGGTGTTTTCGTTCAATCTATACCCAGTGATCGATCGGACATTCACATGAGCGGCGATGCAGTCGGAGGCGCTCCGCGCCCCGTATCGGGCAAATTCAAAAATCCGAATGTGACGGCGAACGGCGAAGACCGCGCCAGCGTCGCTTTTGCGCATCTCGATACGCTGTGGGTGAATACAGGCACGCTGTGCAATGTCACTTGCAAGCATTGCTACATCGAGTCTTCGCCTGAGAATGATCGCCTCGCCTATCTCACAACGGACGAGCTGATCCCGTTCCTTGATGAAGCGAAAGCAATGAACGCCCGCGAGATCGGGTTTACAGGGGGCGAGCCATTTTTGAATCCGGACATGAACGCGATGGCGCGCGAAGCGCTGGCGCGCGGCTTTCAAGTTCTTGTCCTGACCAACGCCATGCGCCCGATGATGCGCCCCAAAGTGCAGCAACAGTTGCTCGCCCTAAATCCGCAACACCGAGATAGGCTGACGCTCCGGGTCAGCCTCGATCATTACACCGCCGCCGGACATGACGAGGAACGTGGCGCTCGCTCCTTTGATGCAGCCATCGAGGGAATCAAATGGCTGAGCGCCCATGGCTTTCACATTACGATTGCCGGCCGCTCGCTGAGCGGCGAAAGCGCCGAGCAACTCCGCCAGAGTTTTGCCGCGTTGTTTCATGAGAAAAAGATCGCGCTCGATGCGCACGATCCCGCGGCGCTGGTGATCTTTCCGGAAATGGACGCGGTCAAGGATGTGCCAGAAATCACGACTTCATGCTGGTCCATACTCGGCAAGGACCCCGCTGACATGATGTGCGCAACATCGCGCATGCTGGTGAAGCGCAAGGGCGCGCAGGCGCCCGTCCTGTTGTCATGCACATTGCTCCCCTACGACTCCCAGTTTGAAATGGGCGCGAGCCTCCGCGAAGCCGCTATACCGGTGAAACTCAACCATCCGTTCTGCGCGCAGTTTTGCGTACTCGGCGGCGCCAGCTGTTCGGGTTAGTCGCGATGAACAAACCGCCAAAAGAAACCGCGCTGGAAAACCGGCAAACTGATGGCGCAAAACTTTTCTCGCCGTCGACCGCGCGGAATCGCGAACCGATACGCGAGGCGTTTTTGCGCACGATGCCGAACTCCGGGCGCGTTCTGGAGGTCGGCGGCGGCACTGGAGAGCACGCGGCGTTTCTCGCCAGCGCTTTGCCTGAGATTGAATGGCGCACCGGCGATCCCGATGAGGCGGCCAGAGCGTCCATCGCCGCCTGGATCGCCGATGCCGGCCTGCCCAATCTTTCCGGTCCTCATGCGATAGACGCGGCCGCGCCGGCATGGGGCGTCGAAGACGAAGCGCCGTTTGACGGGCTGGTCTCGATCAACATGATCCATATCGCGCCGTTTGACGCCGCCCGCGGCCTGTTCGCCGGCGCCGGACGCCTGCTGCGGCCCAGGGGAAAGCTGTTTTTATACGGTCCGTTCTCCCGCGGCGGCGTTCACACCGCGCCGTCAAATCAAGCCTTCGATGAGAGCTTGAAGTCGCGCGACGAGCGTTGGGGGGTCCGCGATCTCGAGCATGACATCGCGCCCCTTGCGCAGAAAAATGCCCTCGAGCGATGCGACCTTGTGGAAATGCCCGCGAACAATTTCGCTGTCGTCTTCCGGAAAATCTGACAAGCAATTGAAAATTCTGCTTTGTCTTTTCCCCACAATTTCGGGAGAAAAATTGTGGAAAAGTATGATTCGCGCTGTGTCAATAATTCTGTATCCTGATCTTGTCTCGCGGCCCTATCGACAATTCGCAGCGTTTGCCTAGCGGCGGGTTGGATGGGCGGAACGAGGCGATGCGCTACCCGGATGCAACGCTCAGAAGCAGAAAGGGAAGCTGAAGCAAAGGCGAGCTTCACGCGCATGGCCGGACCTGAGCGGTCCGTTCCCGTACGGAGGGTCGAAAGACCTTGTGGAAACGGGAACCCGGAATCGCCGTGTGCAGCGGGCAAGCTGCGGATCGGCGCGCGACGGCGACATCTCGTGACGGCGCAAGCTGGCGCGTAGAAGAGCCGGGGCGGATCAGAAGGACGCAAGACGTCGGACATGGCGAAACGCAAATGCCGGCAGCCACGACTCGAGTGTTGCGCCCGAATGGTCTAGCGGTTGAGAACGGGAGCGGTAACGGTTTCGTTTAACAGTCGCACTGGAGAGCATCTGAATTCTCACTGGATTGGGGTGTGCTCCGGAATTTCCGCGAAGGCGGGAAGAAAGGGCGTCGCGCGAGCGACGCCCTTTTTCTTTTTCGAAACGCTCTCCCAGGATCCCAAGAAGACCTGGCGCAGCGTCTTGCCCACCCCTTTCTTGCAATCGTTTTTTCGCTGCTTCAGGCGGCGAACAGCGTGCAAATGTCTGCCCTTGCGTTTCCCCATACGAACGCCTGTATAGGACAGCATGGGCAAAGTAATCCGTATTCTGGCCGCACTTCTTGTCGCCGCCTTCTTTCTCATCGCCGGGAATGGTCTGCAAGGAACGTTGCTCGCGGTCCGCGGCGACCTTGAGGGATTTCCGCTCTTGATGGTCGGCTTCTTGATGTCGGCCTACTTTGCCGGCTTCATCGGCGGTTGCCGCATCGCGCCTGTGATGGTGAAACGCGTCGGCCACATCCGAAGCTTTACCGCGTTAGCGTCAGTGGCCTCGGCAGCGGCGCTTGCCTACGCCCTCGCTGTGCATCCGATCATCTGGATCTGCTTGCGGATCGTCACCGGCTTCTGCATGGCCGGCCTTTACATGATCATTGAAAGCTGGATCAACGAAAACGCGACGAACGAGCGCCGCGGAAGGATCCTGTCCGTCTATCGAATTACAGACCTGGTCGCAGCGACATTGGGACAAGCGTTGCTTGCCGCCGCGGATCCCGCGCAATTCGCCTTGTTCGCCATCGTTTCAATTCTGATTTCACTCGCCCTGGTGCCGGTGGCGCTGACTAACTCGGCGCAACCGAGACCAATCGCCAGCGCAAAACTGGATCTCAAAAAGCTGTTCCAGATATCGCCGCTCGCCGCTGCTGGGTGCCTCTGCGTGGGCGCAGCCAATGGCGCCTTTTGGGCCGTGGCCGCGGTTTATGTACAGCGGCTGGGATATGACATACGAACCGTCGCCATTTTCATGACAACCGCTGTCATCGCGGGCGCGCTTTCTCAGTGGCCCCTCGGTCTGGCGTCGGATCGCATGGACCGGCGTATTATCATTATCGTGACCGCTTCACTATGCGCCGCGAGCGGCGCGCTTCTCGCATTCGCAGGTGGCGTCTCCGGCCAGATGCTGTTGCTTGGCGCCTTCGCTTTCGGATTCACCGCAATGCCGATTTTTGGGCTCTGCGTCGCCCATGCCAATGACCGGGCCGAGCCTCACGAATATGTCACGCTGGCGGCGAGCCTGCTGCTCCTCTACGGGGTGGGCGCAGTGATCGGGCCGGTCATGGCGCCGGTCGCGATGAATTTTTTTGGACCGGGCGCGCTGTTTCTCCACACGGCCTTCACCTACACGGCGCTGGCGCTTTTTGGTTTGTTTCGCGTGCTGGTACGAGATCCTGCGCCAAGATCGGATCGGGAGTCTTATGTGTCGGTGCCGAGAACTTCACCCACCGTCTTTGAGATTGATCCACGCGTAGAAGTGCCGCCGAAAAATGCGGACGACTCCGCTGAGGCAACACGGGAACAAAATTGAGCTGTTTCATTCGTATTTATTCGCCATCTTGGCCGGCGAAGCGAACGAGAACTCAGTTTTCGCAGAAGTGCTTTGAGAGCTTCAGGCCCTGGCCCTGATAGTTTGATTTCACGTCCTCGCCGTAAAGGCGTTCCGGGCGCGCGGCCATGCGCTCATATATGAGCCGCGCCACCAGTTGACCATCTTCAAGGACGAAAGGCGCATCATGGCTTCGCACCTCCAGCACGCCGCGAGAGCCGTTGGCGCCGCGCGGCGACCACCCAAAGCCAGGATCGAAGAACCCTGCATAGTGAACGCGAAACTCGCCCAATCCCGGGCTGATGGGCGTCATTTCCGCAGCATAGTCGGGCGGCACCGCGAGCGCCTCTTTCGAGGCCAATATATAAAATTCATCCGGGTCCAATATGATAAACCCGGACTGAGGCGGCGTGATCGGCTCAAAAAATTCCGTCCTGTTGAGCGCGCTCACCCTGTCAACATCGATGAGTCCCGAATGTCGCCGCGCGCGCCAACCAATGATGTCGCCATTGTCAGCGAGCGAAACTGAGACGCCGAGACCGCCATTGATGTCGGCCTTACCATTCACGATCGGCGTTTCGTCATGCAATGCTTGCGTTTGCGCATCGTCAAGCTGGCAATTGCCCCGCTTCAATCTAAGCTGATTTAAGCTGGATCCTTCTCGGACCAGTATGGAAAACGTCCGTGGGCTGATTTCCGCATATAACGGCCCCTGATACCCGCTCGGAATCTCATCAAAGGATGCGCCGTAGTCGGTGACCAGGCGAACGAATACGTCAATCCGCCCTGTCGAACTTTTCGGGTTCGCAGCCCCCTTGAGACCGGCCGGCAGCGCGAGTTGTTCCTGCAACTCGACAAGATACACGCAACCGCGCTCGAGGACGGCGCCGCCCGCGAGATCGATTTCCTGCATCGCCAACCCAGCTTCCAGACGCGACACGACGGTTCGGCTTTGCGAGGGAAGAAAAGAAGCGCGCACCCGCCACGCGCGAGAAGACAGCGTGAGGTCAAGGCTGGCAGGCTGTAGACGTGAACCGTCGGCGCCGCGGACCGCGCCTGACTCCATCAGCTCGGCAATCGTTTGCGATGCGAGAACGCCCTCTGAAAATTGCAATCTTCCCGACATCCGGACCGTTTGCCCGTCTCACCCGTCGATGGCAAGAAAATTTACGTGCACTCTACTTTGGGTTTTCCCCGCGCCGTTGAATCTTCCGGCTCCGTCTGGCCTTGCCGGCCAATGCAGCCTAGATTGGCGAAAAAGGGGTTAGTTCATGCAATTGCAGCGCGGTGCGAGACAGCGGGGAGAACGCAACAGCGTAAGCTACGAACGAGTCACGCGCGGCATTCGAGTGAGCGTCAGCCCACGGTTCCTTGAAGACCAGTCCGATCCGGAAGAGCCCCGCTACGTCTGGGCCTACACAGTCCGCATCAGCAATGAGTCAGACATTCAAGTTCAGCTCCGCACGCGATATTGGCGTATTACCGATTCGCGCGGACAAACTGACGTGGTCGCAGGAGATGGCGTGGTTGGAGAGCAGCCGGTCATCCGCCCCGGCGAAGGGTTTGAATACACTTCAGGCGCTCCGCTTTCGACACCGTCCGGCCTAATGGTCGGCGCGTATGGGGTCGAAACCAAGGACGGCGAAGTCTTTGACGTTGATATTCCTGCGTTCTCCCTCGACAGCCCGCATGAATTGCGCCAAGTCCACTAGGGGCCTGCTCGAGGCTTCGCAACGCTGACGAACACACGTCGATGCTGAATTTTCGCCCAGTCCTTTTGGTCACTGGCGTATTGGTCGCCGCTCTCGGCATTTCCATGCTGATCCCAATGATTGCGGACCTCTTGGCGCGCGACGAAGTGCATCGCGCCGATTGGTCATCTTTCGCCATTGGCGCGGCCATTTCGATCTTCATGGGCGGCGGCGCTGCGGCGGCCAGTTGGGGACGCATCGACACGATCTCTTTTCGCGAGGGCTTCCTGCTGACCGCAGCGAGTTGGGTGGCTCTCGTCGTGTTTTCTGCTGTCCCGCTTGCGCTGGGCGGATTGCAACTAAGCTATGTCGATGCATTTTTTGAAGCGATGTCAGGCATCACCACAACGGGCTCAACTGTCGTCACAGGGCTCGATGACGCACCTCCCGGCGCGTTGCTTTGGCGCTCCATGCTGCAATGGTTCGGCGGAGTCGGCATTATCATTATGGCGTTCTCGGTGCTTCCGGCTTTGAAAGTCGGCGGCATGCAAATCTTCAAAAACGAAGCCTGGGACACGTCGGAGAAATTCATCGCCAATGCCGCCCAGTACTCGCTCGCTCTCAGCGGCATCTATGTGTTTTTCACCATTTTGTGTTTTCTGAGCCTGTGGGGATTCGGCATGCCTGCGTTTGACGCCCTCAATCATGCGTTGACCGCAATCTCTACCGGCGGGTTCTCAACCAAAGATGCGTCGATCGGCGCCTTCCTGACAGTCGGCCGCGCACCGCTCGACCTCGTCGTGACGGTCTTCATGATTATCGGATCACTTCCTTTCGGGATTTTTTTAGCGGCGATTCTTCGCGGCGCATGGCGCAGGATTTTTACGGACAGTCAGATTCGGTTTTTCGCCATGGTGGTTGTGGTGCTGACACTCGCAGTCATGGTCGATGTGTTGGAAGCATTCGGGCATCTTGGATGGTTCACCGCGTTCCGGATGGCGATTTTCAACGTCGTTTCAATTCTGACGGGCACAGGGTACGCCACAACAGACTATGACGACTGGGGACCGTTCGCCGTCGCGTTCTTTTTTTGCATCATGTTCGTTGGCGGATGCGCGGGGTCGACCTCATGCGGCATGAAGATCTTTCGGTTTCAAGTGGCGCTCGCCGCACTCGTTGTTTATGCGCGACGCCTTGCGCATCCCAACGGAGTCTTCGTCGCGCGATACAATCATCACCCGCTCACAAACGACGTCTTCGTTTCTGTTCTGAGTTTTTTCTTTGTCTATTTCGCGACATTCGCCAGCCTTGCTGTGTTTCTGTCCGGACTGGGTCTGGATCCCTTGACCGCCATTTCATCGGCCGGCACAGCGATCGCCAATGTAGGCCCGGGACTGGGCGATATTGTCGGACCCGCCGGAAATTTTTCATCTCTTCCGGACGCTGCAAAACTGGCGATGTCGGCAGGAATGCTCCTTGGAAGACTGGAGTTCTTCACAGTGCTGGTGTTGTTTTCACCCGCTTTCTGGCGCGGCTGACCCTGACGCGCCAACGGGCTTCACATCCAATCTAGAGCGATTGAGAACTAAACGTATCGCAAGCCGCAACACTGCCCGAGCGATAACCATTGGTGAACCAAGTCTGCCGTTGCTGAGACGTTCCGTGCGTGAATTTTTCCGGACGAACGGTTTGCCCCGCGTCGCGCTGCAGCGTGTCATCTCCGATCGCGGCGGCGGCTCTCAAGCCTTCTTCGATGTCGCCGTCGTCCAAGAAATCACTCATTCGATCGGCGTAATGCGCCCAGACGCCTGCATAGCAATCCGCCTGCAGCTCCATCATAACCTGATAGGCGTTCGCCTCGCCTTCGCCGCGCGCACGTTGTTGGGCCGAACGAACCTGGTCAGAAATTCCTGTCACCGTCTGCACGTGATGGCCCACTTCATGCGCGATGACATACGCTGCAGCGAAATCACCCGGCGCGCCAAAACGCTGCGCCAACTCGCGAAAGAAACTGGCGTCCAAATAAAGCTTCTGATCCGCAGGGCAATAAAACGGACCGGTGGCCGACGACGCATGCCCACAGCCTGAGGTCACGCTCCCGGAGAACATCACCAACACCGGTTCGGGGTAGTCCGCGCCTTCTGCTGCGAAAAGCTTGGTCCAGACGTCTTCGGTCTCCGCCAGGACAGCGCGCACGAACTGCGATGTCTCGTCGTCGATGGGTTCTGAGGATTGCGTCGTTGCGCCGCCGCCCTGCAAGAGCGTCATCGGATTGACCCCCGCAAAGTAAAGACCAACGCCGATCACGCCAACCAGCAGGAGCCCGCGGATGCCAAACCGTCCGATGATAAACCGCAGCACCATCAATAAGATGCCCGCCCCGCCGGCCGCAGCCGCCCCTCGGCGGTCCTCGACATTTCGGCTTTGACGCCTGCCCTGCCACTTCACCATGCGAGACATCTCCTCAATTCGTCCGTTAACCCTTTTGGAACAGGCAGTAAGCCGCAACTGACAGGCGCTGTCGAGCCCACGCACACAATGTTTGAGTGTGGGCCCTGCGCCTTGACTCAACTCCGCCCACATAGGACCCTTCCGGTGAGTTTTCGGGGGCCGGTCATTCGGAAGGGTGGCCGGGGTATGTTTTCATGCGTGGATCGGGTGACTCCATTCGCCTCGCCGCGGTTTTCATTACGGCTTCCTTGTTTGGCGCCGCAATCGCGTGGCCGAAAAGCGGCGCTGAGATAGCTGAGCGCGCCGAGGCGTTCACCGCACGCGCCGACGGCGCGCCGATGAGCGATCGCGCATGTGCAATCGGCGAACCAGCATTGTCCGGACCTTTCGCGCCGCTGGACGATGTACTTTCTGTTTCGCCGCTGGGCGGCGTCACCGCGCCCGGCGAAACCTTGCCGGCGCCATACATCCGCATCAACACAAGATCTGCTGAACAGGCTTTCGATCGCCGATCGACGCCGGCGCTCGCGCCAGCCAAAGCAGACATCGTTGCAATTGAACGGCGCACGATCCGGGATGCCTATGGCCGCGTCATCGGTCCGTCATGGACGTTGCACTTTCGATCATGCGACAAAGTCTCATTCTACTATGATCGACTGGATTCGATCGACCCCGGACTGTTGGCCAAGGCTGGAGGACTCGTTGCATTTTCGGAGTTCGGCACCGCTGACCATCTCGGCGTTCAGGCGCGCATTCGAGTCAATACCGGCGACGTTGTCGGCGAGAGCGATGGATTTGACGTCGGACTGCATGATTTCAGCGCAACGCCTGTCGCGCTGGCGCGCCCCGAAAGATATCGCACGGACACATTTGCACGCGCAGAAATCTTTGACGCGTCGCCGGAGCTGATGGCCGCCATTACCACAGACATCACACGTGCGCGGTGCCCGATCGAGTATCTGTCAAAAGCACAGCAGGCTGACTGGTCCTCCAAACTGGGGGACAAATGGGGGATTCGCCGCGCTAAAGGCGATACGCCATGCCGCGCCGCGCTCGTGGACACGCCGAACGCAGCGCAAGGCGCCTGGTTTACCGACGCATCCCACAACGCCGCCACCACAAAGGTCAGCGCAATTGCACTGTCTCCCGACGTGATTGATCCGGAACGTCTGATCTTTGCACTACATGGCCGGCTTCCTTCGCTGTCAGCCGTCATGACCAGTCCATTGAAGCCAAACAGGTCCGCCACTGCAGGCGACGCCAAGGATTTTCTTTCCTTCAGCAAAGGTGAAGGCAGGATCAATACGCCGTTTGACGAGGTCACGGACTCTTCGGTTCACTGCTACCAGAAACTCAGAACCAATTTTATTGGTCCGCTCGTGAACGGCGTCATTTTACTGCAACGGCAGACCGCTGAGAGCGGTTCAGACCTGCTCAAGATCGAAGCACGAAATGACGTCATGTCGTGCATCGATCTGGGAGAACCGTGGACCTTTTCGGGAAATGAAACCATCTTCTACAGATAGATCGCACAAATTCAGATTGCGTCAGGAGCATTAAGTCATGCCAACGCAGTCTGGCTTCATGAACTGGATTGATGCGCTGCCTGACCCCATACGAGGCGAGGTCATGTCGGCGATGAAGCCCGTTCGCACACCGGCGGGAACAATGGTGTATGAACGATATGCGCCAGTAAAAGGCCTCTATCGCATAACGACTGGCAAGATACGCCTTTACACTGTCGCCCCTGACGGCCGCGAGATGACCTACAAAATTTACGGACCCGACGAAAGTTTTGGCGATCTCGCAGCGGTCGACGGACGTCCCTACCCTCTCTCCGCGGACGCCGTAACTGATTGCGAACTCTTGTATTTGCCGCGCCAGAAATTGCTGCAGCTTCGGAAATCTCACCCGGAAGTCGAGACCGCACTCCTGGAGTTCGCCGTCCACGTGGCGCGAATGACTCTCGGGATCGCGGAAGAGGCGACGATGTATCCCCTGCAGGCCCGCATTGCATCCAGACTGGCTTTTTTGTCGGCCAACGCCGCTGCACGCGGCGAAAGCCTTTCCGAACTAAAAATCGGGCAAAAGGAAATCGCCATTATGGTCGGCGCCTCAAGGCAAGCCGTGAACAAAGTGCTCGCGGAGTTTCAGAGCAAAGGACTCATCGAAACTCACTATGGAGCAATTCAAATCAAGGACCGGAAGGGGCTTCATCAACAGTCGAGACAATTCCCTCTCCCGGCCGGGGGCTAGGGCCAAACCTGGCGTCAGCCGGCAATACCGCAATGAACGGCGACTTACTTGATCTGCATTCGGCACATATCAACGAGCATCAAGAGCATGGCGCCCACTCCGCCCACAAGCCCAAGTGAAAGCGCCATCTGCACCTTTTCCGGCATGAAGCCCAGCGTGTTGAACGGCATCAGCCAAGGAAAATAGATCCCATACTGCGATGCTTGCGCGAAGATCGCGACGAACCCGCCACCGACACCGATCGCCATTGGTATCAGGAAATTGCGGAATCGAAACGCCGCCCACAACTGTACCGCTATGAGCAGAAAGGACGCCAAGTAAATGTAGGCCAAGCGCTCAGCAACAGCGAGACGCCACTGTTTCACCAGCAGCGCGACATCCATGTCTCCGAACATCTGATCATCATCGGAAAGCATGGTGTCTGCGAGTGACGCAAATGGTGCGGGATCGATGAGTTTGTTGGCAGGGTTCAGTTCTCCAGCGAGCCAGCCACCCAACGCCAGCAAGGCGCCGGTGAGAATGCTCATGGCGGCGATCAGGCCCAGCGTCACGACGGCTTTGGCTGCAAACACTCTCCATCTCGGCACCGGCAATGCCAGCAGATGCGCCCAGGTCTTCGGTCCGTGCTCAAGTTGAGCGACCAGCGTTGCAATAATTGTAGCCGTCAAAGGCAACATGAAAGTGGCCCATGCTGTGAAGCCGGCGAAAAAATAAAACGGCCACGCCCTCAGGCTCGCGCCGCTCGCCTGTAGAGAGAAAAACAGAAGCGCCACCAGCGCCGGCCCCGCGAGCGCCACCAGCATAATTTTCGATCGCTTCAGTTTGATCAGTTCGACACGGATAGACGTCAACATAACGAGCCCTTCAATCTTGCGTGCGCTGCGGCTTTGCACCGACCAGCTGCAGGAACAATTCTTCGAGCGTCCAGGGAGAAATAGCGAGATGATGCACGTCGACGCCCGCGTCGTTGAGCCGGCGGTTGATGGTTGCAGCACGCGACTCGACGTGCTGCGAATCCGGAAGGTCGATGGAAATTCTCTCGCCTTTTTGCTCGACTTTTCGGGCGCCGCCGCCAAGTAGCGCGGTAGCCTTGGGAATGTCCGAACAACCGATTTCGAGACGCGGCGCCCGCAAGCCGCGTAGCGCGCCCATATCGCCCTGGAAAACTATCTTTCCCCGATGAATGACAGCGACGTGCGATGCCATCTGCTCTATTTCCGCAAGGTGGTGCGATGACACAAAGACGGTGGCGCCGGTGCGTTCCGGCAAGGTCTTGATGAAGTCACGCATCTCTCTGATGCCCACGGGATCAAGCCCGTTGGTTGGTTCATCAAAAATCAGAAGCTTCGGATTGCCAAGCAGTGCGCGCGCAAGCCCCAGGCGGTGACGCATGCCGAGTGAGTATTTCCGGACGTGCCGGTCGCCCACATGCGTGAGCTCCACCGTGGCCAGCACACGATCGATTTCCGACTTGTCCAGCTTCAGGAGCCGCCGCGTCACATCAAGGTTTTCGCGTCCGGTCAAATGTTCGTAGTGCGCAGGCGTTTCGAAGGCGACCCCAACGGACTGAAGGGCCTTCAGCCGGTTGCGGTGGAGATCTTCGTTGAAAATTCGGATGCGCCCGCGGTTGGGCGAGAGCAGCCCGAGCAACAAACGGATCGTAGTCGTTTTCCCCGCGCCGTTCGGCCCCAAAAACCCAAAAATCGCGCCTTGCGGCACTTGCAGGTCCACGCCGTCAACGGCATTCACGCCACGAAATCGCTTTCGCAGTCCTTCGGTCTCGATCGCTGACATGCTCGAGCGCCCCTTTCCTTTTTTGGTCCGGCTGTTGTTCGCCGGTTGCCAAAAATCTTGAGCGCTCTGGAGTTGATGTGCAAGCCGCCCTGCGTTGGCCTGTTGGCGCTATGCGGCAGGGTGATCAGCCGGATCAGAAATCAACCGCTCGCCCGCCTTTTTCCCAATCACCGTAGCGTGTTGGCTCTTCGCCCTTCGGTCCGCCAATTTCCCTCGGCTGCGTCCCGCGATGCGTCTTCTTGCGCCTTTCTTCAGCTTCCGCCAGCGCGCGCTGCGCTGCGGGCGGCATGTTTGTCCGGGTACCGGTCGGGTTCTCATCCGCCATATTGAAGTGCGCCTTTCCGGCGCACATATAGGACCTCTCACCCGGCAGGGAAAGGAAGATACGCACTCGATGAACACTGTTCGCACCGGAATGCTGCTTGCGGCGCTGACCGCCCTCTTTATGAGTGTTGGATATTTTATCGGCGGCGCCGGCGGCATGACCATCGCGTTTGTCGTTGCTGCCGGCATGAACGTTTTTGCCTACTGGAATTCCGACAAGATGGTCTTGCGCATGTACAAGGCGCAGGAAGTCGATGAGAGCCACGCCTCGGGCGCGGTACGACGTTTTGCAGAGACCGTGCGGGAACTCGCCGCTGGCGCAGGACTTCCCCAGCCGAAAGTCTACATCATTGAAAACCCGCAACCGAACGCTTTCGCCACCGGGCGAAATCCTGAAAACGCCGCGGTCGCCGCGACCACTGGCCTACTGCGCATGCTTACCGAAAAAGAAGTCGCCGGCGTCATGGCGCATGAATTGGCCCACGTCAAAAACCGCGACACGTTGACCATGACCGTAACGGCGACGATCGCCGGCGCCATCACCATGCTCGCAAACTTCGCCATGTTCTTTGGCGGCAACCGCAACAATGGCGGCGGCATTATCGGCGCGATCGCGATCATGATCTTCGCGCCCATGGCGGCGGCGCTCGTACAGATGGCGATCAGTCGCGGACGCGAATACGAAGCAGACCGGATCGGCGCTGAAATCTGCGGCCACCCGGAATGGCTGGCCTCGGCGCTTGCTAAAATTTCGGACGGCGCGGCGCAAATTCCCAACATGACCGCCGAGCGGCATCCGGAAACCGGCCAATTGATGATCATCAACCCGCTCTCCGGCCGAGGTGCAGACAATCTGTTCTCGACACACCCCGGAACGCAGAATCGCATCGACCGGCTTATGCAGATGGCCGGAAAGGACTCAACCCTACGCCTCGACCCTGACGGCCCTTCGCCTTTTGAAGGACGCCAGCGCGGCCCGTGGGGTTAAAGCTGGTCGAATAAATCCGGTCCAATCGCGCCTTCGATTTTCAATAGCTTTCGCTTGAGTTCTGCGCCACCCGGCGCTGAAAAGCCTGTCATGGAACCGCTGGCGCCGACAATGCGATGGCAGGGAACGACGATTGGAAACGGATTGCGGCCAAGCGCCTGGCCCACACGCCGCGAATGCGTTACATCACCCATGGCATTCGCCAGCTCGCCATAGGTTTTCGACTCGCCGGGTTTGATCTTCAACGACAGCACGTAGACCTCGCGCTCGAATTCACCGATGTCCTGAAAATCGAGCGTCGCGTAAGCGAGATCACGCTTGTCGCCTTCAAACAGCGCCTTGATGTCCTTGATGAGCACCGCAATTTCTCTCGAAGGTTCAGCTTCGGTCGCGCCGGGGGCTCGCCGCTGGAGCCGTTTCACCGTTGCTCCGTCGCTCGCCTCTGCGAAACTCACAGAGCGCAAGCCATTCGGTCCCCACGCGATGCCGCAACGGCCGAGCGTTGTATCGAACAAGGCTAAGTGAAACTCGCTCATTTTTACAAGCTATCACGGATTTGCGCGTGGCGCCGCCCGATTCTTGCTGCGGCGCGGTGCCAACCTTAAGCGCCAGTACGGGCTCGAATAGCTTTCAACTCTTCGCGGAGTTTTTCAATGGGAAGTCGTTTTTTGGGGGCAGCCCTCTGCGCCTCAATCGCGTATTCGATTTTTCTCACTCTCTCCAACGTCAGCTCAAGGAGTTGACGATTGTATGCGACGAGATCTGCAACCAGAGCAAACATGGTTGCGATTGCCCCAATCATCATAATGACGCCGCCGATGATAAGCGACTGGATCATGCCCGCGCCATCGCCGGCGAAATAGTGGAACAGAAACCTCACAACAGGCGCGGCGCCGCACACCATCAGAACAAGGCCGATCAACGCGAAAATTTTCAACGGCTCGTACATCGCGTAAGCGCGCAACATCGTGCGACCCGTCCGCACCAGAAACTGCGGAATCGAACGGAACAATCGCGACGGGCGCTCTACCCGGTTCGTACGTATGGGAATAGACGCAATACGCATGCGCCGGCGCCCCGCCTGTATAAGCGTTTCCGTCGTGTATGAAAAGCTGGAGCGCACCGTGACGCCCATTGCAGCCTGACGGGAGAATGCGCGGAAGCCGCTGACAGCGTCGGCGATCTCTGCGTTCGCCAACGCACTGACCAGGCCGCTACCGGCTCTTTGCAGACGCTTTTTCAGCGGCGAGAAATGTTCAATGGAATCGGTGCAACGGTCGCCAACGACGATGTCGGCCTTGTTTTCCAGGATCGGACGAACCAGCGCCGCGATATCGCCTCCATGATACTGATTGTCGCCATCGGTATTGACGATGATATCGGCGCCGAGGCGCAGCGCAGCGTCGAGCCCACGCTGGAAACTCTGCGCCAAACCGCAATTGGCGCCATTGGAAATCACATGATGCGCGCCGGCGGCTCTGGCCAATGCAACCGTTTCGTCCGTCGAGCCATCGTCGATGACCAAAATTTCAATTTCGGAGATTCCTTCGATCGCCCGCGGAAGGTCGGCGATGGTCGCGCCAATGGTTTCCGCTTCGTTAAGACAGGGAATCTGGATGATGAGCTTGGTCATGCAAGGAACGCCTTTCCGGACTATCTAATCCAATCACGGAAAACAGAGCGTTAAGACATTGGCAGCGACAATAGCGTAAGACCTCATTAACCGGCCTGTCAGCAAATTCCGCCAAATGATGCGGCGAACCCGAAGCCTATTATGCGCATTCTTTTTGTCACACGAAAATGGAAGCCTGCCGTCGGCGGCATGGAAACCTATTCGGTGCGACTCAGCGAAGAACTCGCCAGAAAGGCGGATATAGAGGTTGTCGCATTGAACGGCAGACCTGACGGTCGCCCGCCATCCGCGATTTCCCTGTTCTTGTTCGGATTGAAAACAGCTTTGATGGCGCTCAGGACAGCGCCGAAGTTTGAGGTCCTTCATGGCGGCGACATGGCGATGTGGCCCATCGTCTTCCTGGGCCGCATGCGCAACCGGCGCGCTTCGGCGGCCCTTTCAGCGCACGGCACGGACGTGGCGTTCGCACTGCGAAAGACCCCGTTTGGCCGGCTTTATCGATTGTATTTGCGCGTCGGTCTTGCGCTTCTGAGCGATGCAAAAATTGTCGCCAACTCTCACGCGACGTCCGCGTTACTGCGCGAACTGAACTTCAAAGAAATTTCTGTCGTTCCGTTAGCTGCCGATATCACCAAGATCACCGCCGAACCCAATCCGCCCGCACAGCCATACGTGCTATTTGTAGGAAGGCTGATCGAAAGAAAAGGTTGTGGCTGGTTTATCGAGAATGTCCTCCCATTGCTGCCTGATGATATTCAATTGAAGGTCGCTGGAACGGTCTCGGACACAAGCGAAAAGGTAGCTCTTAAAAGCGATCGCGTAGAGTTTTTGGGTCCGGTATTCGGTGAGAATCTCTCCAGCCTTCGACAAAATTCCTTGGCCGTTCTGGTCCCGAACACCGCTCGACGGGGCGTCGCCGGATTTGAAGGGTTTGGTCTCACGGCAGTGGAAGGCATCGCCGACGGAGGCATTGTGCTGGCCAGCAAAGTCGACGGCATCACCGATGCGGTGTGCGATGGCGTGACTGGCTTTCTGCTTCCACCAGAAGATGCGGACGCCTGGCGCACAAAGATTGACGAAATTCTAGATTGGGGCCCAAGCAAACGCTTGGCCTTTCTCGCCACCGCACGCATGGAGGCGAGCAAGAGATACAGTTGGTCACGGGTCGCAGCGGACACCATCAAAGCTTATGGCATTGGTGAAAGAGCGCTGCCCCGAACCCGTGAGTCTGAACCCCTAATCAGCGTGGTGATGCCGGTGTTCAACGCCGGGCGATACCTTGAGGGCGCGATTAAAAGCATACAGAGCCAGACGCTTGGAGATTATGAGTTTCTCATCATCGACGACTGTTCGACAGACAACACAGCAGAGATAATCTCACGCGCTGCAATTGACGACAATCGAATAAGAGTTCTGCGCAATGCGTCCAACCTGGGCGTAACGCGCTCGCTAAATCGCGGGCTTTCTGAAGCACGAGGACAGTTCATAGCGAGAATGGACGGAGATGATGTTTCCTTACCTCGGCGGTTCGAACAGCAAGTTCATTTTTTGGAATCCAATCCGAAACTGGCGTTCTGCGCTTGCGGATACGAGATGATTGATCACGACGACAAACGTATCAAAACCGACGTCGAAGCGACAGAGCCCTGGGAATGCCGCTGGCTTTCAATGTTTCGCATGCCTGTCAATCATCCAACGATAATGTTTCGCAGCAACGTGATACGTGAACACTCCCTCCAGTACGATGAATCCTACACAGCCTCGCAAGACCTTGAACTCGTCCACAGGCTCCTGAATGTCGCCGACGGCTGCGCCGTTCCGGAAGTGTTGTTCCAGTACCGCATGCACACGGACAATGTTTCGACCAGCCGCAGGGAGTTGCAACGCAGTTTCAAACTCAAATCCACAACGCAGAATGCCATTGCATGTTTTCCCGGCTTGGACGCCCCGAGCCTCGCGCAACTGTTCCGGTATGTTCACGGCCCCTCAGCGGAGGACGCCGATCTTTCGTCTGCCATCCTTACGTTAAGGCGACTGGAAACAGCTTTCGTTTCCCGACACCGCTTGACGCGAGCACAAGCGGCAAAGCTGCGAAATTACTCAGCGCGCTGGCTCGCTGCCGCAGCGTTGCGAAGAGGCGCTGGCCAATCACCGCAAGCGTTTAGCCGGTTCTTGTGGAGCAGCCGCACATACTTGCAAGATTTCGGAGAAGAAGCGCTCGCTTATGCGATAAGACGGATCGCAGCATGAAATCCATCGCAGCCGTCACGAACAGTATTCCAGGAATGCGAATTGCGTCTGGGCCGATCGCTCGCGGCGCCCTCATCACATCCGTGTTGCGCATTCTGAATATCGGGCTCGGCTTCTTCACAACTTTGGTCCTGGCCCGCATGCTGGGCGCAGAAGGCTATGGCGTATTTGCATTCGGAACGGGCGTCGCCATGTTGGCGGCGTTGTTCCCGCGCCTTGGGGTTCAGGTGTTCGTCGCCAAGCAAACGGCGACGCTTCTCGAGACGAAAGATTGGTCTCGCCTGGCAGCGTTGGAGCGATTTGCATTCGTGGGCTCCTTCTTCGGCGTCGGTTTGGGCGCCGTTGCAGCGAGCGCTTTCTTTTGGGCAAGTGAGCAGAACCAGTTCCTCATTTTTGCTGGCTTGGCTGGCGCACTTATCGCGCCGGCCCTGGCGGTTACCGCCGCGGCTCAAGGCAGATTGCGCGGACAGATGAAAATGTCGGAGGCCTACGCGCCGGAGTTCGCCATCGCCCCAACAGCAACCTTGTGCATCGTCGCGTTGCTAGCGTTCGTGAACGAATTGACGCCCAAGTCGGCGCTGATAGCCTTCGGCGTTGGGTGGTTTACAGCGGCGATGAGCGCTTTGATTTTTTTGCAGCGGAACAAGCCGCACGCCGCCACCGCCACCCCAGCAAAAATTGAATGGCCGGTCTGGTTCGCCGGCGCTGTGGTTATCGGCCTTGCCAGCATTATATCGGTATCA
>CAZAOB010000002.1:81070-124950 GCA_964486635.1 uncultured Caulobacterales bacterium
GCAGGGCGCTTCGAATTGATGGTGCTCGGGACCCATTTTAACGCTGCGGAAATCGGCGTTTATGCGATTGCATATCGCTTCGCCGTGTTCACTACTTTCCCCGGATTTGCGCTCGCAAGCAGTCTTGGCCCGGTTCTGGCGAAACTGCACGCAACAAACGACGAGGCCGCCATTCAGCGCCGCATTCACCTGAGCGCAATCGCTAACGCGGCCGGCTCCGTCGGCGCCGCACTCGCAATAGCTGTCGCCGGCTGGATCGTGTTGCCTTATCTCAGCGCAGATCTGGCTGCTGCGCGACCGTGCCTTGCGGTGATGTGTGTCGGCTACGCCATTCAGTCCTTGGCCGGGCGACCAGGCGATATACTCACCATGATGGATCGAGCACCGGTCGCGGCGAAGGCGAGCGCTATCACCCTCGCGATAAGCTTCTGCGCAATGTTCTTGATCATTCCTAAGTTCGGCGCGCTTGGCGCCGCGATGGTGACCGGAATCACTGTCGTATTTCATGCCGTGTTGTTAGCGACGCTGGTGGCCCGATCCATCGGGATCCGGTGCGACGTGCTTGCGGCGATCGTTCACACCATGGGGCGGCGCGCCCTGAAATAGCCGAGCGCGTATGGCGGCACTAAAATGGGCGCGAGTATCCAATCCCAAACTCCGGGACGACGCGAAGGCGAAGGCGAGCCTCCTTGCTGGCGCCGACCGGCGCCGGCGAAGTAAAGCCGCCTCAGCACCCACGACCACCGCATACGTTCCGGTAATATCTGATGCCGAACGACAGCCTCGCCAACATAGATCACTTTGCCGCCAGCCGCCTGGATGCGTTTGCAAAAATCGCTTTCAGCGCCGTTAAAAAGCTGGCCGTTGCGACGCCCGAAACTTTCGTCAAACCGAAAATCTGCAGCGCAGTTGCGGCGATCAACGCCAAATCCGGCGCTCACTATCCGATTTACCGGCACTGTCTCTCCGCCCCAGTCCAGCACCGAATACTGGTCAAGGACGACTTTTGATCTCGCAAGAACTGGGGGGTTGCCCCGCCAGTGCGGAAGTATTCTGGATCCGGCGACAGCGGCCCCGTGATTGCGCAACGCAAAGACAATCTCTGCGGCCCAACCGGGTTCGGGAATCGTATCAGGGTCGAGTTGCAGCACGATGGGCGAGTTCGCCCGGGCAAAGCCCTGATTTCGCGCGAAGCAAATGCCTTTCTCTTCGCAAGAAACGCAGTCGAACTTCAACGTTGGAGTCGTGCGGCTAACGACTTGCTCAGCGAACTCTTTACTCCAGTTCTGGTCGAGCAGGATCACTTCTCCGCTCACCCCCTCCTGACGGGTCAAGGCGTCCAGGGTTTCCAGCACTAACCAGTCAGGTTCGCGGTACCGGGTGAGCGTGATGGTTATGGGTTCGGAGAGTTCGGATTGACGCACGGTATATCCTGTCAGTTCCACCCGATTCTCCGCCGACATCGTAAACAAATTATTGTCGAATCCGTAGGAGATTGATCGTCTTGAACAGGAAGACCGGAGACCGGATTGAAATCGCCAGGCATATTCGCAGCGGTCGCCTTGGCCCTAAGCGTTGGCGCTTTTCTGGCGCCCGGCGCGCCTTTCATCGTTGATGGCGGAATATACTACGACATGGCGCGCGCCATGGCCGAGAACGATACTCTGTTTATCGCACACAATGGCGGCGTCGCCGAGTCTCCGGCATTGACGAAGCACCTGACGGTAGACAACGGCGGACTAGTCTATCCCCAATATCCAAGCGGATACGCATACATTGCCGCTCCTTTCTATGCATTGTTCGGCATACATGGGCTCATGCTTATCAACGCGTTGGCGTTCGCCGTCGCAATCTGGCTAACCTTTGCATGCGCACGAATGTTGGTTGATGCTCGTGTGGCTCGCTGGTCTTGCATACTTTTTTCTATTGCGAGCTTTGCGCCGACATATGCATTCGGGATCTGGCCGCATATGCTGGCGCTGGCCTTCTGGCTCGGCGCCATCAGCTGCGCAATCTGTGCAACCCGCTCAACTTCAAGGTCGCGCCGCCTGCTCTGGTTGCTTTTTTCCGGAGTACTGATCGGAGCCGGGCTGAACGTTCGCGTCGATGTATTCCTCGCCGGCCTTGTTGTTTTCTTCTGGCTACGTCTGTTTGCGCTGCCCCAGGACCGGCTTGCACCGCTGCTGGTGATGGTCGGCATGACGCCAGGTCTGTTGGCCGCCGCCTGGCTCAACTACATAAAGTTCGGCGACCCTTCTCCATTCTCCTATGGAAGCGATGGCGGCGCTGATCACCTTGGGAGATATTTTCTCATTGCGAGTGTCGCCGCTGCGGCGCTAATCGGCGCATGGGTTTTGAACATTCCTCACGTAATCAAAATATGGATGGCGAGAGACAAGCGGTTGATCCTCGCCGCACTCCTCTGCATCGTTTTTCTGGCGTCGCTGGTTGTCGCTCCTGTTCGCGAGCTGATTTGGCGCATTGGCTCCGGACTTTACGTGCTCGTACTCAACTTGCAGGCGCACAACGCCTATCATCAGGATGGCGTGGAACCCAATTCCTATGGTCAGTTGCTGTTTTGGGGCTATCCGAAGAAGGCGCTGATCCAAAGCATTCCTTGGATGGTTTTGGCCGCCATTCCGGTTTTCTCGCTGCGCAAGTCCAATACAGTCAAAGAAGTTGGACTTTGCGGGCTCGCCGTTGCAGCGCCGTTGTGCTTCTACGCACTCAGCCACTGGCATGGCGGCGGCAGTTACAGCATGCGCTATTTCCTGCCGGCCGTCCCTTTCCTGGCCATCCTTTCAGCGAATGGGCTGGTGCTCATCCTGGGCGCGCAACAAATTTCCAGACAGACATTGTTGGCGGTGGCGGTCGGCGCAGGCGTACTTTACCTCGGCCTGCAGGAAGCCGGACAGGCGCATGACCGTATTTTCGTACCGGCCGCACTCTATGTTCAGTGGATTATCGCCCTGCTGATTTGCGCACTGCTCGTGATGGACTACTTCCGTCCGTCGCCATCCGGGTCAAGCCGAGCCGCCCTCCCTTCGTTGTTCGCAATCGCATACGCTGTTTCGATAAACCTCTACGAAGAAGCGGGGCACGAGCGGACAAGAGCCGAGCAAAGCGCACGCGCAGAGGACTTGTCGGCGCCGCTTCCCACGGGATCTCTGGTGGTCACCACCGTGCAAACCAGCCTTATTCCGGCGGAAAGGCGTGGTGTAAACCTGATTGCCATCGATAAGAAGAACGGCGGGCGTGTCGCGCAGGCGGTGACGGCGTTTTCGGCGGCAGGCGCCTGTGTCTACTTTCACAATTCGCTTTCGGTTGACCTGGCTAAAGAACAACTGGCCGACTCCATCGACCAAACGCCCGTTTGGGCGAAAAGCGAACAGTTTCCCGGCGATCCGCGGTTGGCGTTCTTTACGCTGAGCTCTGCGCCGGATGCGTGCCGCGCCGCCTTCAGTTAGAACGCAAGAACCGCCACGATTGCGCCCACCGTACTCACCCTGAAATCATGACTGCACACTCAAATTACCGTCAGGAAACGGTCTGGCGCTTGAAGAGACGGGCGTTCGAGCCTAAATTCCGTGTCCTTGATTGGCCCGGAAAGGGGCTCTTCTTATGGCCGACATTTCGGTCGATGACTTTATTCAGCGTACTGCGACAACGAGCAGCCTTCGCGAACTCGTACATCTATTTGAAGAACTTTTTTCAGGCTTGGGGTTTGAAACGCTTTCATATCACCTCGCCCGAAAAGCCTTTCGCTCTTTGCCCGCAGCCGAGGGAACGCGCGTAACCGGCGAAGCAGACTTGTTAGACTCGCTTTACGGCGCCGATCAACCTCTGGATTTTGATCCGGTGGTTTCCGAACTTCTCGACAAGCTGGAGCCGTTTCACTGGTTTGAATCGGAAAAAAGCGGGCGCATAAGCGACGCGCAAAAGCTAGTTCTGGATAAAATCCGCGCCGACGGATTCGTGGACGGCATTGTTGTGCCGGTGATGACGCGCCCCGGCGATATCGCCGTGTTCCTATTGTCAAAGCGAGGCAAGACGTTTGACTTTACGCCGGTTGAAATGCGCAAGCTGCAGCTCGCCTGTCACACCATGCATCTCAGATTTGAAGAGCTCAAAAATGGCGATCCCAAGCTTTCCTTGTCCTCGCGCGAGACGGATGTGTTGCGACTGGCCGCTCGCGGGAAGTCAAACAAGGAAATCGCCCTGGCGCTCGGCGTTTCGGCCCACACCGTGGACACGCTCATCCGGCGCTGCTTCACGAAACTGGGCGTGTCGAACAGAATCGAAGCGGCCATCATGTTCACGTTCGACGAGAGGCTTTCGGCGTAGCGCGGTTGGGCGTCGCGCATTCGCGTGACAGACAAACCGACCGGGCCTCCCTACTTTGCGGTCATCGAATTGGCTTTCGGCTGATTCATCTCTCCCCCAAATTAGCCGGGAACCTTCCGCCCCATGGCCTTCGCGCCATGGGGCGGACAATTCCGCCGCCAATGCCGCCTAGTGGGCTTCGTCCCAATTGCCGCCCGCTCGAGCGTCCACCACAAGCGGAACGCTCAGTTGCACCGCGGGCGCCGGCGCGCCGATCATAATCTCTGCGACAAGCTGGCAGGTTTGGTCCGCCTCGCCTTTCGGGCACTCAAAAATCAATTCGTCGTGGACCTGCAACAGCATTTTTGCGGAAAGCCCGGCTCCCGAAAGAGCCATAGGCATGCGGATCATGGCCCGACGAATTACGTCGGCGGCCGCTCCCTGAATTGGCGCATTGATCGCCTGACGTTCGGAATATCCGCGCATGGCGGGATTTTTCTCGTTAATGCCTCCGACATATGTCCGGCGGCCGAAGATGGTTTCGACAAAGCCTCGCTCCTTTGCAGAAGCGATTGTGTCGTCCATATACTGACGGATCCCCGGAAACTTTTTGAAGTATGCGTCGATATAGTCTTTCGCCTCACTCCGGCTGATCCCCAGCTGGTTGGCCAGACCGAATGCGGAAATCCCGTATATGATGCCGAAGTTTATGGCCTTGGCGCGCCTGCGCACCATCGGATCCATGCCCTCAACTGGCACGCCAAACATTTCCGATGCCGTCATGGCGTGAATATCAACGCCATCTGCAAACGCCTGCTTCATGGATTTCAGATCAGCGATATGCGCCACAAGGCGCAGTTCAATCTGACTGTAGTCCGCTGAGATCAAGACGTTGCCCTTCTCGTGGACGAATGCGGTCCGAATTTTTCGGCCGTCTTCGGTCCGGATCGGAATGTTCTGCAAATTCGGATCCGTTGAGGCCAGACGCCCTGTGGTCGTTGACGCCATCGCATATGACGTGTGGACGCGGCCCGTCTCAGGATTGATCTCTTCCGGCAACGCATCCGTGTAGGTGCTTTTCAGTTTGGATAGCCCGCGCCAGTCGAGGATCGCCCTTGGAAGCTCGTGCCCCGCAGCAGCAAGCTCTTCGAGCACGTCTGCGTTCGTCGACCACGCACCCTTTGCCGTCTTCTTGCCGCCCGGCAGACCCAATTTTCCGAACAGAATCTCTGAGATCTGCTTGGGGGAGCCGAGGTTGAACTGTTCACCGGCCAGTTCATGGGCCTCAGCTTCGGCAGCGGCCATACGCTGCGCAAATGACGAGGACAGGCGTGCTAGCACCGCCTTGTCAATTTTCACGCCCTGCCGCTCCATCGCGACAATGACCGGGGCCAAAGGTCGCTCCAGCGTTTCATAGACCGTGGATTTGCCCTCGCTAGCAAGCCGCGGCTTCAAGAATTCATACAGACGCAAGGTAATGTCCGCGTCCTCAGCAGCATACTGCGCGGCTTCGCTGATGACGATTTGATCAAATGTTTTCGCCTTCTTTCCTGAGCCTGCCACATCGGAAAACTTGATTGTATCGTAATCGAGATGACGCTTGGCGAGCTCATCCATTCCATGGCCGCCCTTGCCGCAGTCAAGCGCGTAGGACATCAGCATCGTGTCATCAAAAGGAGTAATGTTTACGCCATAGCGTGACATTACCAGCGCATCGTATTTCAGATTCTGCCCGACTTTCTGCACCGAAGGATCTTCGAGCAACGGCCGGAGCATTTCGATCGCTTTGGCGATCGGCATCTGCTTCGCTACATCCTTGTCGTCGAGCGCGAGGCCTTCCGCCCCGTGACCGAGCGGAATATAACATGCCTCGCCGGCGCGGACGGACATCGACACGCCCACCAGCTTGGCCTGCATCGCGTTGAGGCTATCGGTTTCTGTATCGACCGCGACCACGCCTCGCTCATAAGCGCGCGCAATCCAGTGGGCCAATACCTTCTCATCGAATACGGTCTCATACTCGGCGGCGGACGGCGCCGAATTCGGCTGGGTTTGCATTGCGGCGGCCTCAACGCCGACGGCGCCCGCATCGCGCTTAACGCGTTCGATAAGCTTGGAAAACTCCATTTTTTCCAGCCACGGCAATAGCAACTCGAGATCGATGGAGCGCAGAGCCAGTTCGTCGATCTTCTCACTCACCTCAACGTCAGTGCGAAGCTCAACAAGTCTTCTTGAAATTCGGGCCTGCTCGGCAAACTCAATCAGGTTTTCACGGCGTTTGTTTTGTTTGATCTCTTCCGCACGCGTCAGCAACGCATCGAGGTCGCCATACTCTTCTATCAGCTGTGCAGCGGTCTTGATCCCGATGCCGGGCACGCCGGGCACATTATCCGAGGAGTCTCCCGCCAGCGCCTGAATGTCGATCACATGTTCCGGCCCAAGACCAAATTTCTCGATCACTTCGGCCCTGCCAATTTTCTTGTTCTTCATCGGATCGAACATTGATATCCGGTCGCTCACGAGCTGCATCAAATCCTTGTCGGAAGAAATGATCACCGCTTCGCCGCCCAAGGATTCAGCCTGACGGGCGTATGTTGCGATGATGTCGTCGGCTTCGAATCCCTCCATTTCAATGCACGGCACATTGAAAGCGCGCGTCGCTTCTCTCACCAATGGAAACTGTGGAATGAGATCTTCCGGTGCGTCTGGGCGGTTGCCTTTGTAGTCGGCGTAAATCTCGTTTCGAAAGGACTTGCCTGAGTGATCAAAAATCACGGCAAGATGCGTCGGGTCATGTTCGTCCTGCATGTCCGTCAACAGCTTGTTCAGCATGTTCGAGAACCCCAGCACCGCGCCGACCGGCAATCCATCCGACTTGCGAGTCAATCCTTCACGAGATCTCGCCATGGCGAAATATGCGCGGAACAAGTAACCTGAGCCGTCAACAAGATATAATCGCAGAGGTGTTTTGGACTTCGTCGCCATCTGTCGTAGCGTTCCCTTAGTTGATGTACGTTCATTGAATAGGAGAACGCCCATGAAAGTTCTAGGGATACGGTTCTGCAAAGTGGCCAAGGCTGAGGATGCAAAAGCTCTATCGGCTTTGCTTGGGGAAAACGGCTTTGGGCTGACGCCATTGGACCTGGGCGCAGAAGCCCCTTTTTCCGGAGCAGTTTTCCCTGTGGATGAGGACGCGAAGTCCGGTCTCGGGAGCTGGATCGAGTTTTGGCCTGCCGGCGAGCACATGCCGGAAATGACCATGTTGCAAATCGTTGTCGACGACGCCGACGCATGGGCGGCGCGCGCGAAAAAAAATGGGATCGAGGTAAAGGGCCCTGACGACGCCCATGGCGAGCGGATATATTATCTCGAAGGTGTTGGCGGTCTGCCGATTGCGTTCCTGTCGAAAGCCAAGTAGCCGGCACTACTTTTTGACACGCCACTGCCGCGCATAGGTTGAAGCTTCGTTGTACTTTTTTTGAGCTGCCGTGTCTTGCTCGCTGCGCTCTGAAGCGCTGGAAGCGCGCACGCCAAAATCCTTAAGCAAACTGTCCCGGCGAAGCGGGATCAGTTGTATCATCGGCATGCCCGCCGGCAGTGTGTAATCACCAGGCTCACCAGTCCACACGAACGGGAAATTGATTGTTGTTTTGAAATTATCGCAATCAACCAATCCGCTGAAAGCAGTGAAGGGAAGCTGAAATTGGTTCAGCGGATGCGTGAACAACACTGAGTATCCCGATGGCGCTAAAATCCGCCATGGATTGATGAACTTGAGCGGCATAGCGCGTTCAAAGGGCGCATTTGGCGCGCCTATCTGAGCGGGATGGTGTTGTTCGACAGGGTTGAACGGCGCTTCCTCTCCCCAACCCATTTGTATCGACACACGATCTTCCGGCACAATGAACCGAACCGGAAAAGGCAAAGGAATGATGTAGCCGGCGGTGATCGCGTCCGTCACGGGAAGGCATCCTTTGACGGTCATCGCAGGAAGACCTTCCGCATTGCTCACCCCCATTTCCCGTTCCAGCTCTTTGAACCAATCGGGAGCAAACCTGACCGCTGGAGCGGGCGCCGGAATTTTTCCGTCCAATGTCGCATCGCAAAGAAACTCCAGTTTGGGCGCATCTGTGGTCATCTTCTGCCTCTCCTCATCGCCGCATCAAGCTTGCGTCGCAAGCGAAAGTCAAATGCTCGTCTCCAAGTCGCCGAAGCTGGACAAGCGATTCTATTCCCATCACATTACGAGCGGAGATTGCCGAAAGCGGGGCGCATCACATGGACAAATTCCTGCGCATAGCATGCTTAGCGAGCATCACGCTGATGCTGACAAGCGGATGTGCGTTTTGGCGACCGGATAAAATTCACTATACGGTCGAGTCTGGGAGCTTGTCGTCCTGCCCGGATTGCGCGCCATCCGTCGACGGATCTGACTTCATTGGTGTAGCATTGTCCGGCGGCGGCGCGCGAGCATCAGTCTTCGGCGCGGCCGCCATCGAGGCCTTGTCCAATGCCGGGATTATGCAGCGCACGACGCATATTTCCAGCGTATCTGGCGGCGGCTTCCCGGCCGCATATTATGCTCTGCGGAAGCCTCAACCTTGCGATGGCGAGACATCGATCGAGACGTCGTGCGTGAGCGAAAGTTTCGCGAGCTTCAAGACGTTGATGCGCCACAATTTCTTGACAGACATGACGTTACGGCAGCTGGTGCGACCAAACCGCTTTACCAGCCCCACCCGGCGATTGCTGTCGCTCCGGGACGCACTCAATCATCAATTCATCAACGACGCCACTTTTGACGATCTGCCGCCCACGCCCATCCTACTGATCAATGGAGCGCGTTACGACGATGCACGTCGCTTCGTCTTTTCAACTCAAGCTATTCCGGAAGAGAAAAGCACAATTCCTCCGTTTACAGAACAAACTCTGCAATCGGCGTCTTTTTCGCTGCCAGGCTGCACACGCGCCACACCAGCCGACTTTTCCGTAGCGCTCGCCATCGCTATTTCTGCGGGCTTTCCACCACTGCTCGGCCCAGCGGCCATTGAAACGCCCGCAGAGTGTGATGGCGGCGTCAAACGATACTGGCATCTCGGCGATGGCGGCATTCTCGATAATACAGGGGTGGAGTCGCTGGAAGATTTCGCCCTGCATGCGGATATGGGTGATGCGAAAATCAAGCGTGTTATTATTTTTTCCTTCGATGCCGGTCGCAGCACGTCACCTGAAGCCATGATGGGTAAACGAAACTTAAAGCTTTGGACCAGCGATCCAGGCCGCGTTGTGGATATTGTGGGAAAGCGCGCAAATGCATACCGGGATGTGGCGCTGAGAGAGCACTACACCGCCTCAGGTGTCGAATTTCATGTGCTGGAGATGCGTTACACGGACGCAGAGATCAGCAATTGGCCAGCCTCATGCGGACACAAGGACGGCGGCGCACAAGAAATTCGCGCTCACATTGAAACCATTCCCACGAACTTCAAGATTTCCGACTGCGATGCGGATTTGATGGAGTTGGCGGCGCGCAGTCTGGTGGAACGAACCTTGCGGGAAAATGGAGACCTGCTGCAAGGTCTCGGCTTGCTGGGGGATTAGGTTCTCTACACGAAAGCCGTTGGCTCCACGTTTAGCTCGCGGCAGCGGCTCTGTTGAGTTTTCGATGCGACATCTTGTTGATTAGCATGACCGTCAAAAATGTGAGAATTGCGGCTAGCGCATATACGACATGGACAAGCGTCTGAGCGTTCTTGGTCGGCGGCAGGTTTGCGGTAATACAAACACCGGCGCCGCAGCCAATCTCAGCTTCCATTGCGCGCGCCGCCTGCGTCAGAAAATTTATGTAGTCGTAGTTTACGATCTGCGCATTCCAGTTCATGCACAAAAATACGAAATACAGCCCGTAAGCGACGCCGCGCTCAATTAGCGATACTTCCCGATTAATAAGAAACAGGCCGCCGATAATCGTGATGTGAACGGCAACGAACATGTTCCATGTGTCGAATACCAGAGCGCGTTGCGAGGCAATGAGGTCAAGCAAGTCGAATTGAGTCATCGGGACCTCAATCGAGAACAGCAGCCCAAACCAGTCACTCAGCCGCCAGGCTGAGCGCAGGCTGCTTGCGCGCCACTTTTTCCGCCTTGCGCACAAACTCAGCGACGCGCGGCTGAATCTCGGAGCGCCAGCGAGAGCCATTGAATACGCCGTAATGGCCGACACTCGGCTGGATATAATCGATTTTCATCTCGCTGGGCAGGTTCTCACAAAGATCATGCGCTGCTTGCGTCTGACCGATGCCCGAAATGTCGTCATTCTCGCCTTCGACGGTCATCAATGCGACGTCCGTGATGGCCGCAGGATTGATGAGTTTTCCTCGATGCATTGCCTTTCCTTCCGCCAGGCAATGCTCCTGGAAAACTTCGCGAATGGTCTGCAGGTAAAACTCTTCGGTCATGTCGAGCACCGAAAGATACTCGTCGTAAAACTTTCGGTGCTTGTCCGCGTTATCTCCGTCTCCCTGCACGAGATGCTCGTAGTAATCATACTGCGCGTTAACGTGTCGGTCCGAGTTCATCGACAGAAATGAATAAAGCTGAACGAAGCCGGGATACACACGACGCATCACGCCAGCATATGGCCCGGGCACGGTGTAGATCATGTTCTGCTCGAACCATTCGTAAGAACGTTCTTCAGAGAGCTTGTTCGGCAATGTCGGCGAACGGCGAGTGTCGATCGGACTCCCCATAATGGTCATCGAAACAGGCCGGCACGGATCGCCTTCTTCAGCCATAATCGAGACGGCGGACAATAGCGCCGGGCCTGGCTGGCAGACCGCCATGGCGTGCGTTCCGGGTCCAATCAGACGCAAGAACTCCATGAGGTAGTCAATGTAATCATTGAGATCGAATCTTCCGGCTGTGAGCGGGACATGGCGAGCATCCATCCAGTCGGTAATGTAGACATCGTGTTCAGGCAGCATGGCTTCGACCGTGCCGCGCAACAACGTTGCGAAGTGTCCTGACAGTGGCGCGACGATCAAGACTTTCGGGTCCGGCTCCGATGAGCCCTTTGCTTTCTTGAGTGCGTCTTTGTCGCGCGCGAAGTGGAGCAGCACTCCAAAATCCTTCCGCGCGGCGGCCTCAATCGTAACCGGCACTTCAACGCCATTAAGCTGCGTCGAATCGATTCCCCATTCCGGCTTCGGATAGCGGCGCATGGCGTTTTCAAAGACATCCAGTGCAGCTGCGGCTGATCGTCCAAACCAGCTCTCAGCGGCCGGATTCAGCGGCGATCGCCATAGTTTGGCGCCAACGCCGGCAGCAAGCCGCGCGGGCGCAACAGCTGCGTAGGCAAGCTCGTAAGCGGAATACAACATGGACCAGGCCGCCCCTTAAACGCTACTCGACTTAATGCTGCATAGCACAAAGCCTGTGCAAAACCTTAAAGAGGCGGGACTATGCGCCTATCCGCATGCCGGAATCAATGATTTATGACGGCAATGCAATATTTCAGATTACCCGCCAAAAGTTTTAGCGCCTTGATTTTATTGATATTTATCAGAAATCACCATCAGCGCGCGATTTCGCGGCGCAATAAAGCGGCCAATTCCTGCGGGCTTACTCCGCCCACAATCGCATGCTGGGGCCGGCCCGAACGATCATTGATGTAGAAGAACCGTCCGTGATTGACGGTGTAGCTGGCCGCGCTGCCCGGCAGAGGCTGTTTCTGGGCGACAAGCTTGTATGCCGAACGGGCCGAAGCCGCCGCCTCCACAGACCCTGTGAGCGGCACTATGCGCGCATCAAAACTGAAGTAGTCGGTCAACGCTTTCGGGGTGTCGCGCTCGGGGTCGACCGAAATGAAGATTGCAGCAACGTCTTTGGCCTGGCCGCCCAGCTCGTTCAAGGCCGCGCTCATCACGCCAACGTCACCCGGACAGACATCCGGACAGTTGGTGAAGCCAAAATAGACAAGCATGACTTTGCCCGCAAAGGCGTCTTCGGTCACCGGTTCTCCGTCCGTTCCTACAAGCGAAAATTCGCCCGTGAACTGTTCGGACAAGGCGATAACGCCCTCGGTTGGAACAGACACAGCATCTTCGCCCCCGCTGCACGCGGCGATCAGGCACAGGGCTGCTAAAGCGAGGCGTTTCATGGGGGCTCCAATTCCGAACGAATGCGTTACGATATACATCTTTCAATACCAGCGACAGACCGGCTAAAAGCGCTGAATGCCGCACACACTCGCAGATAGCCGCTCCGCAATGAATGCACTGCGCGGGCCCGTGCGCTTGCGCACGCTGACAGCGTTGCGCTGGCTGGCCGTGGGCGGCCAATCGATTGCCATCGCCGTCGTGCACTTCGCCCTTGGATTTCAAACTCCGCTGGGCCTGTGTCTCGGCGCAATTGCGGCGAGCGCCTGGCTAAACCTTTTCACCGTATTGAGGTTTTCACCGCAACGCTTTTTGTCCGAGCGCGAAGCCGCCGCCTATATCGCGTTCGACATCATCCAGCTTTGTGCGCTTCTGTTTTTCACCGGGGGAATTCAAAACCCGTTTGCTGCGTTGATTATCGCACCAGTAACCATTGCCGCGAGCATACTGCCGTTGCGCTTTACAGTCGCGCTAGCGGCGCTGGCGATCGCGGGCGTAAGTCTGCTTGCGACGCATCACATGCCTATTCCATGGTTCCCAGGCGATTCACTGAGTTTGGCGCCGGTTTACAAAGCTGGCGTTTGGGCGGCGCTCTCTTTTTCAATTGCCTTCTTTGCGGCCTATGCGCACCGAATTGCAGCGGAGTCCGCGCAGATGCGCTCAGCATTGGCCGCAACACAGCTGCTCTTGGCGCGAGAAGAAAGACTTACAGCACTCGGAGGGCTCGCTGCCGCTGCCGCCCATGAACTCGGCACGCCCCTCGCGACGATTCAAGTCACCGCCAAAGAGATGCAGCGGGAGCTAAGAAAATCTCATCCGCTTGAAGATGATCTGATTGACGACGCCACGCTGCTTGTGAGCCAGGCGGAACGTTGCCGAGACATTCTGGGGCGGTTGTCGAAGCACGGAGACGCCGGCGATGCGATGCACGACAAGCTGAGCGTCGGCGCACTCCTGCGCGAATCTGCGGCGCCGTTTCTGGATCAGCCCGGTGGTCCGGCCATCACGATAGAGACGCGCGGCGCGGACGCGCGCGCCGAGCCAATCTTGAAACGCCGGCCCGAGATTATTTTTGGCGTGCGGAATTTCATCGAAAACGCCGCCAGCTATGCGCGGTCCGAAGTTCGCGTTCTTGCAGCGTGGGACGACCAGACGCTGAAAGTAATTGTCCATGATGACGGTCCCGGCTTTTCGCCGGAGGTAATGACGAGGCTCGGCGAGCCTTATGTGAGCGCACGCGGCGGCAAGACCGGGCTCGGCCTTGGTTTTTTCATCGCGAAAACGCTGTTGGAATCGACCGGCGCGCAAGTTCACTTTGACAATCGCGCGTGGGACACGCCTGACGATCGCAAGTCAGGCGCCTGGGTAGGTGCGCAATGGCGTCTTTCGCCGGGGCCTTCGTCCCTAATTGCTTGAAATTCGCGCCAGAAAGCGCATTTATGGGTCATGCTTGAGCATTACCATGGTTCCAAAATGCCCCATCTCGAAGACGCCCGATCAAACGACGTTTCCCTTCCGGAAGACGCGACTCTGCTGATAGTCGATGACGACGAACCGTTTCGAACGCGTTTGGGCCGTGCATTGGAGAAACGGGGCTTCCAACCGCTGCTGGCGGCGAGCGTTTCCGACGCCCAAGCATTGATCCGGGACATTCCGCCTGCTTTCGCGGTCGTAGACTTGCGACTTGAAGATGGCGACGGTCTTCAGGTCGTCGAGCAAATCCGCGCCAAGCGCGATGATTGCCGCGTAGTTATGCTGACCGGATACGGAAATATTGCGACAGCTGTAGCGGCTGTCAAAGCAGGCGCTATCGATTATCTCTCAAAGCCGGCGGATGCTGACGACGTGGAAAAAGCGCTACTGGCGCGTCCGGGGGAACGCCCGGCGCCGCCGGAGAATCCGATGTCCGCAGATCGCGTACGCTGGGAGCACATTCAGCGCGTGTACGAATTATGCGACCACAATGTCTCTGAGACCGCCCGCCGGCTCGGCATGCACAGGCGGACCCTGCAACGCATTCTCGCCAAACGGGCGCCGAAATAGCCACAATAACCATGTTCATGCGGCCAGACGTTCCACCGCGTCGGCGAACCGAATGAGCGCGTCAATATTTTGGTTTGCCCTGATCGGCCGATATTGCGAAAACCAAGTTTAGTCATTGAAAGAAGGGGAAACCTGATGCGCGCATTATTGCCGATTGCTGGCGCCGCACTGCTGGCGCTGTCGCCGCTGACCGCATCCGCTGCGGATATAGAGTTGCCATACGAGCAATTCACGCTCGACAATGGTCTGCGAGTGGTGGTCCACGAAGACCGCAAGGCGCCGCTGGTCGCAGTCTCGATCTGGTATCATGTCGGCTCGAAGGACGAACCCGAAGGCAAAACGGGTTTTGCGCATCTGTTCGAACACATCATGTTCAACGGTTCTGAGAATTTCGACAGCGACTGGTTCGGCCCGCTCGAAGAAGTCGGCGCGACCGGCCTCAACGGCACGACATGGTTCGACCGCACGAATTACTTCCAGACCGTCCCGACCACAGCGCTTGAAATGGTGCTGTGGATGGAATCCGATCGCATGGGCCATCTGCTCGGCGCGCTGACGCAGGAAAAACTCGATGAACAGCGCGGCGTCGTCCAGAATGAAAAGCGCCAGGGCGATAATCAGCCCTACGGCATGATGGAATATTCAACGCTGGAAGGATTGCTGCCAGCGGGACACCCTTATCGCCACAGCACCATCGGCTCGATGGAAGATTTGCAGAACGCGTCGCTAGAAACGGCGAAGCAGTGGTTCAAGGATTATTACGGCGCAGCCAACGCTGTGCTGGTCCTCGCCGGCGATGTCGATGCGGAAACCGCAAGAACGCTGGTGGAAAAATATTTTGGCGACATCCCCGCCGGCCCGCCGGTTACGCAGACCAAGGCGAATGCGCCCAAGCTCGACATCAACAAGCGCGAAGTCATGTTTGACCGCGTGCCGCAGCCGCGCCTCGACCGCAACTGGGTTGCGCCGGGACGCGTCACCCGCGAAGCCGTGTTGCTCGACCTCGCCGCGCAAGTGCTCGGCGGCGGCAAGACGTCTCGCCTCTACAAGAAACTGATCGATGAAAAGCAGATCGCCACTTCGGCGACCGCCAACAATCAGACTCAGGAGCTGATGAGCTTCTATTCCGTCACAGTCGATGCGAAAGCCGACGCCGATCGCGCCGAAGTGGAGCGCGAAATGGAAGGCGTGCTGGCCGAGTTTCTCGCCAAGGGCCCGACCGCGGCGGAACTTTCGCGCGCCAAGACCGGCATCAAGGCGAACTTGCTGCGCGGCCTTGAAGAAATCGGCGGCTTTGGCGGCAAGGCGACAGCGCTGGCGCAAGGCGCGCTTTACGCCGACGATCCGGGCTTCATTCTGAAGCAGCTTGAATGGCTCGATGCAGCGACACCGAAGGAAGTGCTCTACGCGGCGCGTGATGTGATGACCGCCGGCTACTACCAACTCGACGTTCTTCCGTTCCCGGAATATTCGACGACGGCTTCGACCGTGGATCGCTCGACCGGCATTCCGGCGGTGACAACAACGCCCGATCTCGTCTTCCCGGCGATTGAGGAAGCCACCCTGCGCAATGGCATGAAAGTCGTGCTCGCCGAGCGCCACACCATGCCGCTGGTCGAAATGTCGATCCAGTTTGATGCGGGATATGCAGCAGACAGCGTCGAAGGCGGCAAGCTTGGCGCATCGTCCTTCACCGCTTCCATGCTCGATGAGGGCACCACCCGGCGCAGCGCCGGCCAGATCGCCGAACAACTCGAAGCGCTGGGCGCCAATCTGGGCTCCGGCGCCAATCTCGACATCAACAGCGTTTCAATGTCGGCGCTGAAAGATAATCTGAGACCTTCGCTCGATATCATGGCGGATGTAGTCATCAATCCGGCGTTCCAGCAATCCGAGATCGACAAGCTGCGCGCTCGCTGGCTCGCCGCCATCGAACAGGAAAAGGCAAGCCCGGTGCAACTCGCCTTGCGTCTGCTGCCGCCGCAGATATACGGCGATGGCCACGCCTATGCGGTGCCGCTCACCGGTTCGGGCACGGTTGAGTCGATCAATTCGCTCACACGCGCCGATCTGACCGGGTTCCATTCGCAATGGATGCGTCCGGACAATGCGACGATCTTCGTTGTCGGCGACACCACCATGGCCGAGATCAAGCCGATGCTTGAAACGGCGTTCGGACGCTGGAGCGCGCCTTCCGATCCATTGCCGGCGAAAAATGTGGCGACCGTCAACCGTCCCGAGAAGGGCAAGGTCATTCTTGTGGACAAGCCGGGCTCGCCGCAGTCGCTGATCCTCGCCGCTCATGTGGCGCCGCCGTCCAATGCGGCGAATGAGATCGCCATCAATGCGATGAACGACATCATCGGCGGCCAGTTCTCTGCACGGGTGAATATGAACCTGCGCGAGGACAAGGGCTGGGCCTACGGCGCCTATACCTTCCTGCAAGGCGCCAAGGGACAGCGGCCGTTCATGGTCTATGCGCCGGTGCAAACCGACAAGACCAAAGAGTCGCTGCAAGAGCTCTTGAACGAACTCAACGCGTATAAGAGCAGCAAGCCTGCGAGCGGCGCGGAATTACAGCGCACCGTGCTCAATAATGTGCGTTCGCTGCCGGGTTCCTTCGAGACCTCGAACGACGTGTTGGGGAGCCTGACCGCAAGCGCACGCTACGGACGCCCCTGGAACTATCCGGCGACAGTCAAAGACAAATATGAAGCGCTCGACATTACGGACATCACCTCGGCGGCGAACGAAGTGATCCATCCGGAAAGCCTGATCTGGGTGATTGTCGGCGACCGTGAGCAGATCGAAGCGGGTGTCCGCTCGCTCAATCTCGGTCCGATCGAAGTGATGAGCGCGAGCGATCTCTAAGCACG
The DNA here is from genome assembly GCA_964486635.1 of uncultured Caulobacterales bacterium. Lineage (GTDB taxonomy): Bacteria > Pseudomonadota > Alphaproteobacteria > Caulobacterales > Parvularculaceae > Hyphococcus. Next base: position 98,469 of record CAZAOB010000002.1, read on the forward strand.
CACCAACATCGATAGGAACCAAAAAAAACGCCGCCCGAAAGGGCGGCGTTTCTCACTTGCCAGGTCGTTTGCGCTTAGGCGCGCACCATCCGGATCACGTCTTCTTCCAGGGCGATCGCTTCGCCGTCGAGGAAGAGAACGGTGTAGGGAACGTAGCCGCCAAATGTTCCGTTCGGCATGCGCGACTTCACGCGCACATCAACCGCCCAGCACGGCACCCCTTCATAACCGCGAAGATCGGCGAAAACCTGATACGGCTCGCTCGTGAACTCGAATCGAGCTGAGCGCGGGTCGGTCAGCCGATCGCTGAAATAATCGACAGTCTGCGCTTCGAAGTCATTCGGTGCAGAACCAAAATCGGATGCGATCGCGCCCGCGACAATTGTGCACGCAGCGGCGATTCCGATAAGAGCTTGTTTTATTTTCATTTTATTGCCCTTTTCATATGTGAGAAATTCGCGACATGATCGTCACGAAACTGTCATATACATGTCACCTAACTGTCATGTCAAGCTCGACGCGCAATTTGTGCGCGAGTTCCGAGTCCAGATTCGCCTACTTCATGAAGTCGCAAGTCGCGCTCATGTTGCCTCTCCGAAACATCTGCATGAAACAGAAGCGCCAGCGGAGTTAACTCCGCTCAAGACGTATCCTCCGGCGCGCTTTTTGAATAATGTAACGAACCAACGGGGTATGTAAGCCAAGGGGAAAGCAATGGCGCGCTCGCTCGAACGGTCTGTGAAATTCGTCCGGCCCGGTCGCTACATCATGAACATGCTGCTCTTCCTGCTCGTGGTCGGCGCGATCCTTTACTATCTTTCGCCGTGGAGCCCACAGCCTTCGCCGCTGCTGCTGGACGCTTTTCAGGCTAACCCGGCGCTGAACGGCCTCATTCTCGGTGTGCTCGCCATCGGCATCATTTACAATTTGCGGCAGGCGGGCGTGATCGCCCCTGCCGTGCGCTGGGTCGAAGCGTTCCGCGAATCCGTCGACCCAGCTCGCTCGCGGCTGCCCCGCGCGCCGAACCTCATCAATGCGATGTCGAAACTCTTGCTCGACGCAGACACGCGATCCGGCCGTCTTTCGCCTGAATCAACACGCGCCATCCTCGACTCCATCGGCACGCGCATGGACGAAGGGCGAGAAATGGGCCGGTACATCATGAACCTGCTGGTGTTCCTCGGCCTTCTCGGAACATTTTGGGGGTTGCTCGAAACGGTGAACGCTGTTGGCGACACCATTTCCGGGTTGGCGAACACTGGCGGACCTGCCGAAGACGCGGTCGCGCAATTGATCGCCAACCTCGAAAAGCCGCTCTCCGGCATGGGCACGGCGTTTTCATCGTCATTGTTCGGTCTTGGCGGCAGCCTGATTGTGGGCTTTCTCGATCTGCAGGCGGGGCAATCGCAAAACCGTTTCTACACGGACCTTGAAGACTGGCTCGCTGGAATGACAGAAACCGTACGGGCGAACGGCAAAGGCGGAACGAACTACTCAGCCGAAGTTGCCGATGGCGACCTTGTTGGCGCCATTGCGGCGCTGGAGGCGGCGCTGGCCGCCAATACCGAAACACAGATCAAAGCCGCGGCCGGACAAAACGCCGAACTCAAAGACGAGATCAGGGCGCTCAACCGGACGTTGATCCGCGTCGGCGGCGGCGAGTAGGGCGAGGTTAGTCATGGCGCGCAGGCGCTCACGCGGGGACGCCAATATTTGGCCAGGCTTTGTCGACGCTTTGTCGACATTGTTGCTCGTGCTGATGTTCGTACTGTCTATATTCGTCGTGGCGCAGTTCTATCTGGGTGACAGGCTGCAATCAGTCAAAAATGAACTTGCGTCAAAGGATGATGAACTGCAGCGGCTGATCGCGCAGATCAATTCGCTGAATGATCAGCTTGGTCTGGCACAGGCCGATCGCGATAGATTGCAGGCGCAAATCTTGTCGCTCGAGGAGACGATCTCCCAGAAAGACACCGAACTTGCCGGACTTGCCGCCGCATTAGCGACAAGCCAGGCGGCAGTTGCAGCGTCGGCCGAGGAGCTCGAGGCTGAAAAAGCGCTGTCCGACCAGCAGAAAAGTGAAATAGCGACTCTCAATGCGCAGATCGCTGCACTGCGCCGTCAGCTGGCTAGCCTTCAAGAAGCGCTCGACGCAGCAGAAGCCAAAGACAAAGAACAACAAGCGCAAATCGAAAACCTCTCTACGCGCCTCAACGCGGCGCTGGCGCGCAAAGTGCAGGAACTGCAGGAAGTCCGTTCGAGGTTTTTCGAAGCGCTAAGGGCCGCACTTGGTGATCGCACCGACATCAAGGTCGTCGGCGATCGTTTCATTTTTGAAAGCGACATTTTGTTTGGGTCGTGTTCTGCGACGCTGGGCGACGCCGGAAAGGTCGAGCTCGACAAATTGGCGACCGCCCTTCTCGATATACAGGACGACATTCCAACAGAAGTGAATTGGGTGCTGCGCGTGGATGGTCACGCAGACGCATCCCCACTTGGCCCATCTTGCCGCGCGCTGTTCGATTCAAACCTCGACTTGTCGGCGCAGCGCGCCATTGCGGTTGTGGAGTTTCTGAAAGGCCGCGGCGTGCCGGAGCGACGCTTGCTTGCGACTGGCTCCGGCGCAGCGGCGCCGCTGGTATCTGGCTACTCGGCCGCCGCCCTGGCGCAGAACCGGCGCATTGAGTTCAAACTGACCGAGCGATAACTCGCTCGAAAGGGGGAGTGATGAAGACGATCATGATTTCAGCAGCTAGCCTTGCGGCGCTGGGCGCCGCTTTGGCTTATGCACAAAGCCAGGAAGCACCGCCGGAGCGCGTTGCGGCGGATCGTCCGCCGCCGCCCGAGGTCATCAAGCAGGAACTGCAGGCGAAAGCCAAACGCATTCCAGCCCGCAATCTCGCCGCGGCCCTTCGCGCATCTCGCGATGAGCGCGACGACCGGGCAAAAACGATTTCCGGCCGGCCAGACCTGGGTGCGCTGCGCGAAGATCTCAAGCGCACGGAAGCGGAAGATGCCGAACGCGCCACGTCTTCAGATGAACAGAGTGGCAGTCAGACGTTTACGGCAGCCCGAAGAGCACCCCCTCCGCCGCCGCCCGGCATTCGCGGCCTTGCGGCGTCACGATTGAAGAGCGCGGAAGAAGATGAAGTTGCACGTGCGCGCATCCCCGTCCTGCTTCCAGCCGATCCCGCCATCCGCGACCGCCTCAAGGTCTACGGCATGGAGAATGTATACACGGCCACCGCGCGCATCGACGCCGAGGCGTCTTTGACCATTTCCGGCACATGCAATCGGGTGATTGGCGGCGACCCCGATATGGTCGCCTTCAGAAAGCGCATCGCAGAAGGACCAAGACGGCTCGCCGGGACCGGCGCCAGCTATCAGATCAGCCGCAATGATTTCGGCGTTGACTTGAGCTTCGCAAAATTCGGCTGCGGTTATGTGATGACGATCGAATGCGGCGATCCCGGCGCAGACCCTCGTTGCGCTGCGGACGAGTATATTTCAGGGCTGGCGGAGTCGATGATCCTGGCCAACCCGGAACTTGCGGGAGGCGAATAATGCGCAAACTGGAAAAATTGCTCATTGCACTGCTGATGTCTGCATCCGTCGCCGCCTGCGACTGGTCAGGCGGCGAGACGCCTGACCCCGTCGAGCCCGTTCCCGATGAACCGGGCGAGCCTGTGGATCCCGATCCCATCGATCCTGATCCGATTGACCCCGACCCAATTGATCCCGATGCCGACGAAACTTTTTTGGAAGACAGTGAAGGGCGCGTATTCAGCTACGTACCAGTCGGCGAATTGCTGCCCAATTCTGGACCGGGCAATCAAGACACGACGATCTATCGGCCCGATATAGTATTCCCGCTCGAAGAGGCCGCCTTCTTGAACAGCCAGGTTTACCGTTACGGCGGAAGCCAGGGGTCGGTGAATGGCATGAATGGCGGTCAATGTGAGCCGGACAACTACGACTATCCTTGGCAGGATACGTTCTGCGAATCGCGTTCACGCTCGCAGATCATGTGCCCAACCGGCGGCCACGAAGGCGTCGATATTCGGCCAGCCACATGCATACCCAGCAGTGGCGCGACCCATTGGGCGGTCGCCGTGGAAGACGGTCGAATTGTTGGGCTCGACGGCTCGAAATACACCGTCCGCCTTCAAACTGAAGACGGCACACTTTACCGCTACCTCCATTTGCGAATGGATCAGCTCGCGGTCAGTGACGGCCAGATGGTCACAAAGGGCCAACGGATCGGCAAAGTTTCGAATGACTTCTTCAATTCGGCGGGGGAGAAAGTTCCCACCACGTATCATTTGCATTTCGAGATGTACCAGAACTACGCCCCGGATGAAGAAACCGATCCCGTGTTCGATCAGGTCAACCCTTACATGACCTTAGTGAATGCCTATGAGAAAAAGCTTCGCAGCGAATAGCAGCTGAGATTCTACGTTGCGCTCGCCTGGGGTCTCATCGCGACCGCAGCGAGCGCAACGCCGGCCAAGACGCCGGCCGCAGCGTAGAACAAGTACTGTGGGCCAAGGGCGTCATATATGTACCCCCCGGCGAGCGGCCCAGCCGCAGCGCCAGCGCCGGAGGCAAGCGCCGCCAACCCGAACGTCCGCCCAATTGCTCCATCAGCTGAAATGTCTGCGACCCAGGCGTTTTTGGTCAAGTCAATCAGAACTGACCCGATGGCGGCCGCGAGAAAAGCACCAACGACCCACACAAACTCCGCCACGGCTGGCGCGGCAGAATACGCCGCCGCCGCCACCGCCGCCCCGATGGCGATGGCAGTCGTTCGATAGGTTTTGTCGGCGAACCGCCCAAGCAGTCCCGGCAGAATTGCGGTGGCAATGCCTATCGGCAGGAAGGCGGTCGCGAGCATATACAACTCAACATCATACCGCGCGCGCAGGTAAATCAGATAGTAGGGCTGGATCAGCGCGACTGCGAATGCCGCGGCGAATATGATCAGTAGAATGCTCATATATTGCGGCGGTAATGAAAAATCCTTGTTGTGCGTGCGGTTTCGATCCGGGCTTGCCGTTTCCGACAAGGCCATTGCGGCGACAAAAATTGCGCCTAGAGACACAATCGCGAAAACCCAGAAAGACAACACCCAAGCATAGACAGGCATCAGACCCACCAGCGTAAAGCCAATAGTGGCGCCGGCCATACCCCCGCGCGTTTGACTGGCAATGTTTGCGCCCATTGCGGTAGCACGTGCTTTTGAACCCGTCAGGTCAGACGTTATTGCTTCTGTCGTGATGGCGAGGACTGCAAAACCAAGCCCTTGCAATGCACGCGCAACGTAAAGCCCCTCTACGCTCGCGCTCAGCGCATAGAACACATTCGCGAAAAAATACATTGTTGCGGCAAACAGGAAGAATGGCCGACGTCCGATGGCATCAAGACCGACGCCAGTGAGCGGGCGAACAACGAATATTGCAATCGTAAATATACTGTAGAGCGCGCCAATCTGAACGGCTGTCGCGCCTATGTCTTCTGCTCGCAATGGCAACGCAAACGTTATGAACACCATCGGCGCTGATATGAAAAACAGGCAGCGCCTAAGTTTTCTGAGCGCCAGAAGCCTTACATCGGCTGCTTCATCGCTAACGTCGTGACGTCTCATCTCTCTTTGCGCACTAGCCGCCGAACACCACCTGATGCATTATTCGTCCAGGTAGAAATGCGAGAGCCCCGGCCACGACCAGGCCGCCAATAAAGATTCCCGTAAAGGGATGCTTGTGGTGTTTTAGCGTCTCGCCTCCCCGCACCAAAAAAATCAAACCACTGACAACACCAAAAGCGGTCAGCACGGTGAATAGGTGGATCGGACTGAACCACTTATGGATCGGCAGGCCTGGATACAGGGAAGGACGAACAAAGATGCTGCTGACGGCGACCGCAACAATCAGCAATATCCAGACCCCGCCGATCGTGCGATGTGGCAGTGTGCCCTTCGGGGCTGCAAATTGAACCACAGCGAGCAGGAATGCCGCCAGAGCGCCGAATGCGTGAACTTGTATAACCCAAGGGGCATCCAGCAGCGGTTGAAGTGACATCGCACGCCTCCCAAGAGGGCGTCGGCCTTCAACGCCCATTGGCTTTGTTTTTTAAAGTTAAGTGCTCAGGAGCGCTTTTGCAAGGAAAAAGCAAGCCACACACCCATAAGCGTAGCTGCCAGACCAAACCAGGTGAGCGCGTATTCGAGATGTCGGTTGCTGAATTCAACGCGCGTCGTTCCGCCTTTCGGCCACTCCCGCCCCTCAACCGCTAGCTCATCAATATAATATGGAACCGCACGCGCCCCTTCCGCAGAAGCAAACGCAAGCGGATCTCGAACAAACCATAATCCGTCTGCTGATTTTCCATTCGTCTGGAACCAGGACGCAGGCGGCGTGGGCGTTTCCCGGTATCGGAAGAGACCGATCACCTCACCTTTGCTTTCTGCATGCCGCTTCGTCGCGAAGCCCTCTTTAAGGATTGCTTGCGGAACAAACCCCCGATTGATGTAAACAACCTCGCCAGTGGGAACTTCTACCGGCGAAAAATAGAACCCACCCGCCGCCGCGTCATATGAGCCGAACACAACTGCAACGTCGCGGTCGGCGCCTCGCCCCGCGAGCGTAACCGGCGAGTACTCCATCCACTCCCCGTTGTCGGCGCGCCGGCGCGCTTCATCGAATGGAATGGGCGGCGAATCCAGCCGCGCCTCGACTTGGTCAATCAACTTCTGTTTCCACACCAGACGGTCAAGCTGCCACTTGCCGAGCGACAAAAGAATCCCGAGCGCGATGAGACACACGACGGTCAAGACCGGGCGAAAATGGAAGTTGGAGAAAAGTTTCATTTAGTCTTCAAGGCGACCTTCGGCCGCCTTATGCGCATATTGAAGCGCCACCAGCGTCGCTTTCAGCGGACGCAATAAGAACACGATCAGGCCAGCCGCAAACAAACAGCTGACCACCATTGCAACGGCCAACGGCGCAAACCAGACGAAACGCATGACGAACGCCAGCGCAACGGCGACAAACCCGACAATAAAGATCACAAATACGGCGGGACCGTCGCCGGAATCGGCCTTGGAATAGTCGAGCGCACAAACCGCGCAGCGATCGCCCAGCTTTAAAAAGCCATCAAACAACTCGCCCTGTCCGCATCGCGGACACTTGCCGCCCAATCCTGCAGCGTATGGAGATACCGGCGGGTAATAGCTCATCGCTCTGCTCAATGAGCCGATTCGGCGGGGGTCATGATCATCCTGAGCTCATCGGCGCCGTCGGACACGCCGCGGTGATACGCCTTCGCTGCTGAGGTCAAACCTCGCAAGGTGTTGACCGTGCAAAACTCAAAATCCTCATGCTCTGTGGCAAGGTCATTTCTCGCAATTAACCGACCGCGCAATCCGGATGGCAGGCTCTTGCAATTCATCAGCGTTAATTCAAAGCGCCGGGAGTCGCCCGCCCCGAAATAATAGGCGTAGCTATCCTCTTCTTTGGACTGCACGGCATACGCATTTCGCGCCACACGGCGAAACCGCATCTCCGCAGGGTCTTCACCCACCATCGTAAAGACATACGCGCCGCTGGACTCTCGGGTGACGGAAAACACGTTGCACTCGGCATCTTCCGCGTCGCCGGTCCCGTCGCAAATTTGATATTGTCCGTCGGCGAATGGTCTTGCGACACCGTTCTGCTCGTCAAGAACCGGTGCCTCGGAGACCAGGCATCCGCCAAGCATCAGCAGTGCGGCCACAGCCGCACTGGAACGCGTGAGAGAGCTCATGGCGCCCCCCTTCGATTTGCTGCGAAGACAGCTTAGGACAAAAGGCCCTGATTGCCGAGCACGTAGATAAAAGCGAACAAAAACAGCCAGACAACATCGACAAAGTGCCAATACCATGCGGCGCATTCAAAGCCGAAATGGCGCTCAGCGGTGAAGTGACCGGCCATCGCCCGGAAGAGACACACAATCAGGAAGATGGTGCCAATGATCACATGGAGGCCGTGGAACCCGGTCGCCATAAAGAACGAAGCGCCATAGATGCCGCCGCCAGAAAATGTGAACATGCCAAGCGAAAGGGCTTCATAATATTCAACAGCCTGAAGAGCCGTAAAAAACATGCCGAGAATAATGGTCAGGAGTAGTCCTTGGACAAGCCCCTTCTGATCGTTGTGTTGAACGGCATGGTGCGCCCAAGTCACCGTCGTGCCGGACAGTAACAGGATCAGCGTATTGAGCAGCGGCAATCCCCACGCGCTCAGAGGCTCAACGCCCACAGGAGGCCAAACGCCGCCCGTTGCATGTACGCGCGCATCGTTGCCCATGAATGCCGGATTGCCATTCGTATTGAGCATTTGCTCGCCGCCCGTCAGCGTCACCGCTTCGAAGGCGCCCGGGAACAGCGCCGCGCCGAAAAACGCCCAGAACCATGCTGCAAAGAACATGACTTCCGAAGCGATGAACAACAGCATGCCGTAGCGCAAGCCCAGCCTCACGACGGTCGACGTGTTTTCACCAGTCAGGCTTTCTTTGATCACATCACGCCACCATCCGAGCATGGTGATCAGCACGCCAATAAAACCAACAATAAAGAGCGAGTTGCCGTGCAGACCGAGGATCTTCGCGCCACCGCCTTCTGCGACGCCCCCTAACAGCAATCCGCTTTCATTGGCGCCCGACTTCATCCAGGCCACAGCGCCGATCATCATAATCGCCGCCGAGATTGAGCCAACGAGCGGCCACGGCGATGGATTGACGAGATGATATTCGTGTTTGACTTCAGCGCCGGCCATGGCTGATCCCTCTGATGCGAATCCGGAACGGTTTGAGGAGGTTTCTATACTGGCGCGGCCCGAAAATCCAAGCGCCGCAGCCCGTGCTTCCCGCGCTATTCAGCCGCACTGGAGCCGCCGGGCGCCCCGGCCGGGGAGTCGTCCCAGGGGAAAAACGTATAGGCCAAGGTAATTGTCTGAATATCATCGAGATTTTTGTCATCCGCCAGCGCCGGATCGACAAAATAGGTGACCGGCATGGAAATCCTTTCCCCCGGTTGAAGCGTCTGCTCCGTAAAACAAAAACACTCGATTTTCTTGAAGTATATCCCGGCCTTGGAGGGCGTGACATTGAAGCTGGCCCGCCCGGTGAGAGGCCCGGAGGAGTAATTCTCCGCTTCAAAAAACGCGAGCCCGGTCTCTCCAATGTGGAGCGTTTGCGAAATCTGCTCAGGCTTGAAGTCCCAAGACAGCCCCTGGCTCACTTCCGAGTCGAATCGAACCGTTATCTGCCGCTCCAGTGTTCTGCCGGACTCAGCCTCCGCCCGTTGCGTCGTCCCTCCCCAGCCGGTCACCTGGCAAAACGCGCGGTATGCCGGCACGGCGGCGAAAGACAATCCAACCATCCCGATCACAACGCCTGTGACGATGATCGCCGTCTTGCGATTCCTGGTCTGACTTGCGGTCATGAACTTTACCGTATTCGCGCCTACGCGCTCAGCTTCAAGATTGTAACGATGAACACCAAAACGACAAACGCAGCGATCGACCAGGCGATCGCCAGATTGCGCTTCCTTTGTTGCTTTTGTTCATCAGACATAGGTCATCACCCATTTGTCGATCAGCAACGCGGCGAACAAAGCGAAAAGATAGAACAGCGAAAACAAAAACAGCCTCTTGGCCGATCCGTATTCGCCTTCTTGCGACTGCAATACCCGCAAGGACAGCAACACGAATCCCGCACCAAACGCGGCGCTCACAGCAAGGTAGAGCAAGCCGGACATTCCGATTGCGAACGGTGCGACGCCGACCGCGGCGAGGATAATTGCGTAGGCGAAAATCTGAACTCGCGTTGAGCGTTCACCTTTCACCACGGGCATCATCGGCACACCAGCGCGCTCGTAATCGCCGCGCTTGTAAAGCGCCAGCGCCCAGAAATGAGGCGGCGTCCATAGAAATATGATGGCGAACAGCACCCACGCCTCCAGCGGAGCGGAACCGGTCGTTGCCGCCCAACCGACAACTGGCGGAAGAGCGCCTGCGGCGCCGCCAATAACGATGTTCTGCGGCGTGGAACGCTTCAGCCACATCGAATAGATCGCGACGTAAAAGAATATCGTGAAGGCCAAAAGCCCGGCCGCGAGGTAGTTGGATGAAAGCGCGAGAAGCGCCACGGACAGGACGGAAAGAAATCCGCCAAACGTTGCGGCTTCGGCTCGCGGCACACGGCCGGCCGGAATTGGCCGCCCCACTGTACGCGACATAACAGCGTCGATGTCGGCGTCCCACCACATGTTCAAAGCGCCCGATGCGCCGGCGCCAACGGCAATCGCCAGAAGCGAGACAATAGCCAGCACGGGGTTTAGCGTTCCGGGCGCAACCGCCATCCCGACGAAAGCCGTGAAAATAACCAGCGACATTACGCGAGGCTTGAGCAACGCGAAGTAGTCCGCGGGGCCCGCCTCGGCATAGCCAGTGTGGTTTTTTGCGTCGATCACAACATTGCTCATATCGCGGCTTATGCCGCAAACTCGAGACTATTGGAACACAAACAAAGACGGCTGCGGTGTTCCGAAACGCCGCAGCCGCCCCAAACCGCTAGTCGCCTCTTAGGACCGGCCGAACACCGTCCGGACGCCGAACAGAATGAGGATCAGGAACATGAAGGCGATAAAGTAAGCCAACAGGGTTCCCGCCTGCAGGTTCATGAAGTGATCCCACATGGACTGGAGCTGCCAGACTGCGCGATCGCCGTAAGTCGCTTCAGCGCTCGGGGTTCCACGAAAATACCCGCGCAAGAAACCGCCCAATGCGAACAGGACCAGCGCCAGAAGCGTCATGGAGCCGATTTGAGTGCCGCGCCGCATCACCAGCGATGCGACCAGCACGGAGCCGAAGGCGATCACCAAAGCGAGCATGTCGCCATTCAAGAATGTTCCCCGAAAAATTCCCGCTACGTCGTTGATAACTGTTTCCAACATTGCCCCTCCGCAAGATTTCTAACGTACTACCAAAGCGCGCCGCCGCCCCGGCGGCGCGTGGTTAACCATTATTAACGGGTTTTCGCCGCTGAGGCCAGTCACGCGACCGGCTTGGAAACCGGCGGCATTGGCTGGCTCAAAATGAAAAAACCCCGCCAAACCTCTGGGTTTGACGGGGTTGATCGTATGAGGCGGCAGCGCGGAGACTAGAAGGCCTTGGCGTCGCCTTTGTCGAAGCGAGGCAGCTCGTTGAACTGGTGGAACGGCGGCGGAGACGGAAGGGTCCACTCCAGCGTTGTCGCGCCTTCTCCCCAGGGGTTTGCCGCCGCTTTTCTGCCGTACACAAAAAACGCATCGATCATAGCGACTACGAACACCGCCATGCCCGCGATGGTGACGTAATAGCCATATGTCGAAATTGAGTTCCAATAGTCGAACGCGAGCGCAGGGTCTGCGTAACGACGCGGCATGCCCTGCAACCCAAGGAAGTGTTGCGGGAAAAAGATGAGGTTCACGCCCACAAACATGATCCAGAAATGCGCCTGGCCCAGCCACTCCCGATACATTTTGCCGGTCATCTTGGGGAACCAGTAATACCAGCCCGCAAAGATCGCGAATACGGCGCCAAGCGAGAGCACGTAGTGGAAGTGCGCGACGACGTAATAGGTGTCGTGCATGTAGTGATCCACGCCGGCATTAGCGAGAACGACGCCGGTGACGCCGCCTACGGTGAACAGGAAGATAAATCCGATCGCCCAGACCATTGGCGTTTTGAAGTCGATGGAACCGCCCCACATGGTTGCGATCCACGAGAAGATCTTGATGCCGGTCGGCACCGCAATCACCATCGTCGCCGCCACGAAATAGGCTTTCATGTTCACCGACAGGCCGACCGTATACATATGGTGGGCCCAGACGATGAATCCGACAAAGCCGATCGCCACCATCGCATAAGCCATTCCGAGATAGCCGAAGATCGGCTTTTTGGAGAAGGTCGAAACGATGTGCGAGATGATGCCGAAGCCAGGAAGAATAAGGATGTAGACTTCGGGGTGGCCGAAGAACCAGAACAAGTGCTGATACAGAATCGGGTCGCCGCCGCCGGCGGCATCAAAGAATGATGTTCCGAAGTTCCGGTCGGTCAACAGCATCGTGATGGCGCCCGCAAGCACTGGCAGCGAAAGCACCAGCAGGAACGCCGTGACCAGAACCGACCAGGCGAAGAGAGGCATCTTGTGAAGCGTCATGCCTGGCGCGCGCATATTGAAGATCGTCGTGATGAAGTTGATCGCGCCGAGGATTGACGATGCGCCCGCCAAGTGCAGCGAGAGGATCAGCAAATCCATCGCAGGCCCGGGGCTGCCTGTGTTGGACGACAGCGGCGGATACAGCACCCAACCACCGCCAAAACCAAGCTGCGAACCGTAGCCCGGTGCAAACAGTGACGCCGTAATCAGGATACCTGACGCCCCATAGAGCCAGAATGAAATGTTATTCATTCGCGGAAACGCCATGTCCGGCGCACCGATCATGATTGGAACAAACCAGTTTCCGAATCCGCCGATCAAGGCAGGCATGACCATGAAGAAGATCATCATCAGGCCGTGATAGGTGATCAGCACATTGTAGAAATTTAGCGCTGCATCGACATCGCCGCCGGTGAAATGCGTCAGGAAAGTGACTCCCGGATCCGCCAATTCCTGGCGAATGAGACCCGACATGGCGCCGCCAACAATGCCCGCGATGATCGCGAAAATCAGGTAAAGCGTGCCGATATCCTTGTGGTTCGTGGAGAAAAACCAGCGAACAAAAAAGGACGGTTTGTGATCGTGTGCGTCGTGCGCTGCGTGTGCGTCAGCCATTTTTAATTCGTCCTTTTCTTATTCAGCAGCGGCGGCTTCAGCGCTCGCGAGATTTGTCGCAGCGCTTCCAAACATGGCCGGCAGTCCGGCATCGGCACGCTGAGCGTCAATCCAAGCTTCGAATTGCGGGCGTGAGACCACCTCCACGGCGATCGGCATATAAGAATGCCTCAATCCGCAAATCTCGGAGCACTGGCCATAGTACACGCCCTCACGTTCCGCGCGGAACCAGGTTTCATTGAAACGTCCGGGCACCGCGTCCACTTTGATCGCAAACGAGGGAAGCGCCCACGAATGAATCACATCGCGCGCCGTCGTCGTTACGCGAATGGTTTCTCCGACCGGCACGACAACCCGATTATCCACTTCAAACCGGTAAAGCTCTGGCGTCGTCTGATCTTCAGCCAACATGTTGGAGCTAAATTCCGGTTCAACGAACGAGCCCGGATCTTCCGGATCCGTGCGGGAACCGAAGTCAGGATACGAGTATGTCCAGCCCCACTGATACCCGCTGACTTTCAGCGTCATGGTTGGCGCAAGCACCACTTCCTTTTCGCAGCCATCCACATAGCGTTTAGCCATAGGGCAATCGGATACGTTTTGTGTTGAGCGGCCGCCGCGCAAAATTACGCTGGCTCCGGACGGCGCCGGCTGCGTGAGCGAAACCACCAGGTCGCGCTCCCCCCAACCCTTTACCGTAAAGTCCTTGCGGTGCTTTAAAACGCTTCGCGTCGAGCCTGTGTCGACCAGCACGTCGAGCTGACTGGCCCGCGAGACCATTCGGCTTTCGGGAAAATCGTTGGGAAACACGAAGTCGACCGTCTGCCCGTCGCCGCGCGCTACAACCTGTTTTCCGTCGGGCGTTACCTCTTCCTTGAACAAGAGTTCGAATGACGGGAGAGCAATGACGAGCAAAATAATGATCGGAACGCCAGTCCACACGACTTCAAGCAGCGTGTTGTGGCTGTTCTTGCTCGCCACCGGGTTGGCTTTCGAATTGTAACGGAAGATGACCCACAACAAGAGACCCAGCACAAAGATGCTGATCACCGTGATGATCGGCAGCAAAATGCCGTTGTGGAAAAAATGAACCTCTTCTGCGAGCGCCGACTCCGCGGGCAGCATTGAGATCGCCCCGTTTTCCGGCGTCGCTAGCGCGGCGGACGCCGCAAATACGCCTAGTCCCGCCAGCACCGATAGTGATCTTTTCATTCTCGCATCCCGCGCCTTATTGGCCGCACGCATGGCGTGCGACGTGCCCTTAATCCTCGCCGCTTCGATACGCCTGCTCTAGCGCCAAGGTCAAATTTTTCAGGTTGGCTTATAGGCCCCTCGTGTGCGGCCCGTCATCGCGCTCGAAGCGGAAAAATGGTCGCAGCAGCGCACCTTCGGAATCCGGCATTGCCGCCGGGCGTCGACGGCCCTAAATCGTGCAGATGAGCAATTCGTATTTCTTTTCCCGCACCGATCTCGACCGCAATCGCACACAGACCATTCTCGACAGCGCGCTGAGCGGCGCCGACGATGGCGAGCTTTATCTGGAGTATTCGCAGTCGGAATCCTTCGTGTTCGACGATAATCGGCTGAAAACCGCAAATTTCGATGTAAATCAAGGGTTTGGCTTGCGGGCCGTATGCGGCGAATCGACGGGCTACGCGCACGCGTCTGAACTTTCCGAGGCGGCGCTGAAGCGCGCCGGTGATGCCGTGCAGGCGGTAAAGTCGGGAAAAGGCGGCGAAATGTCGGGCGGCCCCTCGCGCACCAATGCCCGGCTCTACTCAGACGAAAATCCGCTCGGCGACCTCCCGTTTGAGGAAAAGTCAAAATTATTGTCTGAAATCAATAACTACGCGCGATCCAAAGACTCCAGAGTGCGGCAAGTTTCGTGCTCGCTCAGTGGATCCTGGGAGGCTGTGGAAATTCTCCGCGCCGGCGGTGAGGTGGTTCGCGATTTCCGGCCGCTGGTGCGCCTCAACGTTTCCGTCACTGCCGGCGAAGGCGATCGACAGGAGTCCGGAAGCTATGGCGTCGGAGGCCGTGAAGGCTACGCGCGGTTTATCACCCCCGAAGCGTGGCGGTCTCAGGTCGATGAGGCTCTGCGCCAGGCGCTGGTCAATCTCGAGGCGGAACCCGCCCCGGCCGGTGAAATGGAAGTTGTTCTGGGCCCTGGCTGGACGGGCGTGTTGCTGCACGAAGCTGTGGGGCATGGTCTTGAAGGCGACTTCAACCGCAAAGGCACGTCTGCGTTCGCCGGAAGAATCGGCGAGCGCGTCGCCGCGCCGGGCGTCACCGTGGTGGACGACGGTACAATCACCGGACGGCGCGGTTCGCTGACCGTCGATGACGAGGGCACGCCCACCTCTCGCACTGTGCTGATCGAAGACGGCATTCTCAAAGGCTATCTCCAAGACAGACTGAATGCGCGATTGATGGGCGTCGCCGCTACCGGCAATGGTCGCCGCGAGAGCTTTGCCCATCAGCCGATGCCACGCATGACCAATACGTTCATGCTGGATGGCGACAAGGATCCTGAAGAAATCCTCCGTACAGTGAAGGATGGAATCTACGCCGTCAATTTCTCTGGCGGTCAGGTCGACATCACTTCAGGAAAGTTTGTGTTCAATTGCACGGAAGCGTATCGGGTCAAGAACGGCAAAGTCGGCGCGCCCATCAAAAACGCTGCGCTCATTGGCGATGGCCCGAGCGTGCTGACCAAGGTCTCGATGATCGGCAACGATTTCGCTCTGGACCCAGGCGTTGGAGTTTGCGGAAAGGCCGGCCAGGGCGTGCCTGTTGGGGTTGGTCAACCGACGATCAAAATTGACCGGATGACCGTAGGCGGCGCCGGCGCGTAAACGGCGCTTTCACCGGCTGACAACCAACGATTTACTTCAACTTGAGCAGTTTCCGCGCCTCTTTCAGCGCTTTGGCGTTCGATTTGGCGCCGGCGTTTTCGGCAACGCACCACTGAAGAAAATCGCGGAACTCGGAATCGAACACACCGCGACCGGCAGCCAGCTGAATAACGTTGAGATTGCCGCCGGGATTTACTTCGAGCAGAGACGGGCCCTCATCGGTGAGCGCTACATCCCAGGACTGAATATGCAGGTTCGGGAACTCCGACGCCGCTTTTTTCGCCAAATCTGTCGCGGCATCGAAATCCGGAACGACAGTCCCTGCAATTTGCGCGGCGCTATCGGGATGGGCGTCCACAACTGTCTTGTTGATGCCAACACCGCGACAAGCCGGGCCGAGTGCGCCGGAGCAACGATCAACATATGAAATCAGGTTTCCCCCGCGGCGGAAGTTATCAACGAAGTGTGCGCCGGCAGGAATTCGCAGCACAGCTTCGCGCACTGCCGCGCCGTCTCGACCAAGCCAGATCAGCAAACGTAGGGTGGCGATGCGCCCGTCCGTGATGGCTGAGATGACCGGGTGCGGCGTCAACATTTCCTGAAACACATAACCATCTTTTGACGCGTAGGGCTCGATGTCAGAAAGAATCTCGTCGATGGCGCATTCGCCGTCCGCCAGCCGGAGGACCGAACCTTGACGCGACATGATTTTTACGGCGCCATCGCCATGGCTGGCTTGTGCAGGTTTCCCGAAAACAGGGAACGCGCAGCTTTCCAGCCATGACCAGATATCTCCCTGACTGCGAAGCGTTACGGCGTTCGTTGCTTCTCGCGTGGCGTGCGCGACTGCGAGAATACGCGGAGTCTTAATGCCGGCGCGCATCATGCCGTCGTGAAACTCGATCTTGTCTTCGGCATTGTCCCAATTGCGAAGATCATTGGCGACATAGAACGCAGCGCGCGCCCGATGATCACCCATGTAGGCGCCATATTCGGACCGTTCACGGCTATACAAGCCGTAATAGATGTACTCCTCAAAGCTGAGCCCGGCACCCGACAGTCTGAGGGCGAGAAAATCGCCCACCTGCTTGCCGAGCGTCACGCCTCCATTCTTGGCGATCGCTTGCATATCTCGGGCGACGTCTAGATCATAAGGACCAGCGCGGTTTGCAATCGCCATGTCAGGTGCTCCAAAACTGCTGCGCCGAGTCTAGGTATCCATGGTTAATGCGATGTTTACGCGTACACTTGCGCGCCGGCGAAACGCCTGAACCGGAAACGAGAATGTCAAAGTTTGTCACACGTTTTGCGCCGTCGCCGACAGGCCGCTTACACATAGGGCACGCCTACTCCGCGCTAGTGGTCCATCAGGCCGCCAAAGATTCGGACGGGCTCATGTTGCTGCGCATCGAGGATATCGATCAGACACGCTGCAAGCCGGAATTCGAAAGCGCAATCCTCGAGGATCTCGCTTGGCTGGGTATTGAATGGGAGCAGCCGGTCCGGCGGCAATCCGATCATTTTGATGACTACGAAGGGGCGCTCGAACAGTTGCAGGAGATCGGCGTCGTCTACCGCTGCTTCAAAACCCGCAAGGAAGTCCTCGAAGAAATCGCCCGCGCACCGCACCTCTCGCCCGATGGTCCTGAAGGCCCGCAATTTATCGGCGCGCCGCTCGCCGCCTATGAAGAGCGCTCTTTGCTGGCCGAAGGCGCCCCCTTCGCATGGCGGCTGTCGATAAGCGCCGCCAAAAAGTATCTAGGACCAGCATTCAGCTCACTGACGATCACCGTTGATACGCCTGGCGGGGTGACGGAAATGCATGCGACGCCGGAAATTTTCGGCGACGTCATTGTCGCGCGAAAGGACTCCGGGACCAGCTATCACCTTGCCTCCGTCCATGATGACGCCCTGCAAGGGGTGACGCACGTTATTCGCGGCGAAGATCTGTATCACGCCGCACATCTTCATTGCCTGCTGCAGGCGCTTCTCGGGTTGCCGACGCCCGTCTATCGCCACCACCAGTTGATTACCGGCCCGGATGGCAAGCGCCTCGCCAAGCGGGATCAATCTGTCACCCTCAAATCAATCCGCGAGAGCGGCGCGCATCCTGACCACGTGCGTGCGCAGTTAGGGCTCGAAAACTCTAGGCATTGAGCGTCGACGCCGTGGTTGCAGGATAGCGCGACCCCGCCACCGCCTCGGGGGGCGTGGCCCGTTCGATCGCGGCGATATTGTCGGCCGACAGGCGAACGTTCAACGCACCAAGATTTTCGTCGAGGCGCGAAAGTTTCTTCGTGCCGGGGATCGGCACAATGTCTTCTCCTTTGGACAGCACCCAGGCGAGAGCGATCTGCGCCGGAGTCGCATCCACGCTCTCTGCAATTTTCGCAATCTGATCGACAAGCGTCAGGTTTTTCTCCAGCGCGCCGTCAGCAAAACGGGGGTTTGCGGACATCCTGTAGTCGCTCTTGTCGAAGTCTTTCTCGCTGCGAAACGTGCCGGTCAGCAGGCCGCGCCCCAATGGCGAGTACGCAACAAATGTCACGCCCAATTCACGGCACGCGGGAATAACTTCGGCTTCCATATCGCGCGTGACGATCGAATACTCGGATTGAAGCGCCGCGATGGGATGCACGTCGTTTGCTTTCTTCAGCGTCTCCACGCTCACTTCGGAGAGTCCCAGTGCGCGAACTTTGCCGAGCCGCACCAAGTCCGCCATGGCGCCGACACTGTCCTCGATCGGAACCTCGCGGTCGCGCCGGTGCATATAGTAAAGATCGATCACATCGACGCCAAGCCGATTCAAGGAGGCGTCGCATGCTTGCTTTATGTATTTCGGATCGTTTGACAGGCCGAGCCACTCTCCATTCGGCCCCCGCTTCATGGCGAACTTTGTCGCTATGACGATTTTTTCGCGCCGCTTTTTCAGGAATCCGGAGAGTTGCTCTTCGTTGCGGCCCGATCCGTACATGTCCGCCGTATCGAGAAAATTGACGCCGCGCTCGAGGGCGCCCTCCAGCAGGGTTTCTGCTTGCGCATTGGACAGCGGGTCTCCGTAGAACTCCGCAAGTCCCATGCAGCCAAATCCGAGCCGCGATACTTCCAGGCCAGAACGGCCCAACAAAACCTTGCGCATGTCGCGCCTCCCGAATGTGAAGATGTCTCGCAAAACCTAGCGCCAAACCAGCAGCGCGATCAAATCTTGCAAATCGGAGGGGGCGATTTTGTCGAACTCACTCGAATGTCGCGTCGGACAGTCGATAGTGACCGGTGATTGGCCAATCGAACAAAACGTCTTCGAGCTTTGGGCCTGCGCCGATATTGTGCACCACCATGGGCCTGCCTGTTTCGCCCATTCGCGCTGTAACAACGCCGATATGCGGCAGCCAGCCGTCCGGACCGCGCAAATTCCAGGCGACAATATCGCCCGCCTGAAAGTCGGATGCTTCGTTGCTCGTTCGAAGCTTTGCGCCTCTGCGCGTGAGATATGTTTCGAGATTCGGCACCCGGCGGTGATCAATGTTTGTGTCAGGCCGCGACAGCCCCCAATGACGGGGATAGGCGTTAAACGAAGATCGCATGTCTTCATGCACGAGTTGTTGCAGATCGACGCCGAGCACTCTCAGACTGCGCACGACCACATCGGCGCAAACGCCGCGATCCGCCGCCACATCTCCCATGGGGTAGGACATGCGGACATAAGCGGGGTCATATCGAATGCTGAATTGAGTTCGTTCGATGGCCGCCGCCGACAAACGGTCGCCGAAATCGTCCGCAGTCGGCGCGGGCTGCGCCGCAGCGGCGCTCGCGAAAAACGTCAAAAACACAAACCAGGATTTGATCATCGGGGCCCGACTTTGCCGGAAAATGTGGCCGCCTTGTGACCACCTGCGCTGAGTTGAAACGCGAATGCGACAAACCGTGCTGAAATTGCCGATTGTGCGCTTATATAGACTTCATCGAAGGAGGCGCGACCATGTATTCTGAACACCCGCTGCGGGATGAGGAGTCGATATCCGCGACCGCACTCATCCTCAACATCCTCTGGCTGGCGCTCGGCGGCGCAGTGGCTGCCCTTGGCTGGTTCGTCGCTGCTCTCGTGCTCGTCATCACGATTATCGGACTGCCATGGGCGCGCGCCGCATTCGACAATGGCGTCTACACATTGTGGCCGTTCGGCGCGAAACCGATCAATCGGGAAATTCTCTACGGAGAAGAAATCGGCACCGGACCGCTCGGCTTTCTCGGCAACATCGTCTGGTTTGTGCTCGCCGGCTGGTGGCTGGCGTTTGGTCACGTGATCGCCGCGTTTTTCTTGGGCATCACTATTATCGGCCTGCCCTTCGCTTGGGCGCATCTAAAGCTCGCAGGCTTTGCCCTGTGGCCGATCGGAAGGACTCTGGCCCATAGCGAGTTTCGCAGGAGAGCCTACTGAACAAAAAAGAGCGGCCAAGGCCGCTCTTTTGCGTTGCTCGTCAGACGCCGCTTAGGCAATGGCTTTGACGTAAAGCTTAGTGCCTTCGGCACGGGTGATCTCAACCGTCGCACCTTCCATCAGATTATCGCCGGTCTCACTTTCGGCGAGCCAGAGCGTGTCGCCGAGCTTCACCTTCCCAGACCCATTGACGAAGGTCTCGTCAACCACCGCGCGGCGGCCGATTTTCTGGGCGCCGCGTTCATTGAGAGTCATGTGATCCGTCTGCGTACGGTGCAGCCACGGCTTCACATAAGGCGGCGCAAAGATGGACAGCACGATCGTCACCGCGGCGAAAACAATCAATTGAATCTGCCATTGTCCGTCGAGCGGCCAGAGATCGATCAGCCCCGCCGCCAGCGCTGCAATCGCCGGCCAGAAAAAGTAAGTGGATCCGGTCAACAGCTCGATGGTCAGCAAGGCCAGCGCAAACACCCACCAATACCAAAACGGCATTTCAGCGAGGAACGTCACAATGCCATCCATTTGATTACTCCCTTACCAGAAACGGAATTCTACGGCCGGTCAAAATCGCCGGCCGCACTTCAATTATTGGGCGTTCGGCACAGAACCCGATGACCGCCGCGCCGCGTTATTCTCAAACGCCTCTTTGGCAAGCGTGCCCACGCCCGCGATAGTGCCGACCAGACCTGCCATGTCAGCCGGCAGGATCAGCGTTTTTTGCTGCGGCGAGATTGCAAGCTTTTCAAACGCCTTCACATAGTCCTGCGCGACGAAGTAATTGATGGCCTGAACATCGCCTTTTGCGATGGCGTCGGACACCATGCGCGTGGCGTTGGCTTCCGCTTCAGCTTCGCGCTCGCGCGCCTCAGCGTCGCGGAATGCGGCTTCCTTGCGGCCTTCCGCCTCGAGGATCGCCGCTTGTTTTTCGCCTTCAGCGCGGAGCACGGCAGATTGTTTTTCGCCTTCCGCCGTCAGGATTTCCGCACGCTTCAAGCGCTCGGCTTTCATCTGCCGCGCCATGGCTTCGGTAATGTCGGCGGGCGGTTCGAGATCCTTGATCTCCACGCGCGTCACCTTTACGCCCCAGGGCTGCGTCGCCGCATCGATGACGCGCAGCAGGCGCTCATTGATGTCGTCGCGATTGGACAGCACCTCGTCGAGATCGAGGGAACCGATCACGGTACGGATATTCGTCATGGCCAGATTGGAAATCGCGCGCGTCAGGTTGTGTACCTCATAGGCCGCCGCCGCTGCATCCATCACCTGAATGAACGCCACTGCGTCTGTTGAAACCTGTGCGTTATCGCGCGTGATGACTTCCTGCGCCGGGATGTCGAGCACCTGCTCCATCATGTTCATGCGCCGGCCGATGCGGTCAAAAAACGGCACCAGGAAATGCAGCCCTGGTTTGATGGTCTTTGTGTACCGCCCGAACCGTTCAACCGTGAATTCGTACCCCTGCGGCACGACTTTCATCATGTTGAACATCAGCACGACCGCCAGAACCACCAGCAGCGCTACGAATAATTCAAAGCCCATTATCGCCTCCCTCTTCCGCCTGACACCAGGCCCATGCACATTTAGATCGTGACGCCATCACGCCCTCACCAGACTTGAAAATCGAAATTCTCTCACTACCCCATTGAAATTACGAACATTTTTCCCTTTTGGGCGTACGTTTTGCCATTTCCCGCCAGCCGGCGCGCTGGTAATTCCGGCATCTCAAGGGAACAGCCCCCTACCGAGTCGGTTAACCCCGGGTTAAAAGAGACTTTATGGGAGTGTTGCGGGATCACGTGCGTCGGTGGGGGAAAGCGGGAAGCGTTGGTTTTACCGCGCTTTTCTTCGCCAGTGCTGGCGCCGCCTCAGAGATCCCGGAAGCGGTCAATACGGGACGCAGTTGGGAAGTTTACAAGCCGGCATGGGAAGCTGCTGATGAGGCAGGCTACTCCGCTTTCGTTCAGGCGCTGGGGCGCTCTGACTGCACGTCGATCGATTCATGCCTGAAGGATGAAGCCAATCCCTATCGCTCACCCGTCGATCCGGATCTTCCTGGCGATTGCGCAGATATGGCTTATGTGCTCCGCGCCTATTACGCGTGGAAGAATGGCTTGCCGTTCTCCTATCAGAACGCCATGCGCACGGCAGATCGTTCGCGCCAGGATCTTCGCTATTCCAGCGAAGGCAATCTTGTCGCCGGTCGCCGGCAAATCCTGAATTCCGTTTCGAACGCGCCGGCGTTTATCGCCCGCATCGGCGGTGAAGTTTCAACCGCCATGTTCCGCACCAATCCCGAAGCGGGCCACGGCAGGAATTTCGACGATTTTTATCCGGTGAGAATTGAGCGCGGCGCGGTGCGCCCCGGCATTCTCGCCTATGACATCTACGGGCATGTGGGCATTGTCTACGACATTCTCGATGACGGCCGCGTTTTGGTAGTTGCGTCGCATCCGGACAATTCCGTGACGCGCACGACTTATGGCCCTAACTTCATGCGCTCAAAACCTGAATTGGGCGCTGGCCTTAAAGCCTGGCGCCCGATTTTTGTGGATGGCGCAAAAACAGACCCAGACGGCTCGCTGCAAGGCGGCTCGCTGCGCGCAGCAGAGAACAACACCATTCCAGATTTTTCCATGGAGCAGTATTTCGGCAATACGCCGCATCCATCCGGCATCTGGCACTACGGTGAGTTTCGTTATCAGGACCGCACGCTTAAATACTATGATTATGTGCGCCGAAAACTCGCGGCGCCGGGCTTCGCTTATGATCCGGTGGAGGAACTCCGGTTTGGTCTGGAAACCATTTGCGGCGCGTTGAAGGCGCGGAAGGTCGCTGTTGACGCCGCCTACACGTCTCGCATTCACTTGCGCCCGCACCCTGACAAGCTCCCGCCAAACATTTTCGGCACTTTTGGAGACTGGGAAGAGTACTCCACCCCGTCCCGCGACGCTCGCTTGAAGGTAAGTTTCATTGAGCTTCGCCGCGACATGCAGCATCTCGTGGAGGGGGTTCGTTCTGGCGATGCGGGCGTAGCCTATGACGGCGAAGACCTGCACGCTGATCTCGTCGCGACATTCGAAGAAGAAAAAAACGCCTGTACATTTACCTACTGGCGCTCTGACGCCACGCGGGTTCGCCTTAATCTCGCGCACGCCATGGAACGGCTGTGGGACCTTTCATTCGATCCGTATCATTGCCCGGAACGCCGTTGGGGCGCGACGGGTGCAGAGCTTGAGACTTGCACCGACGACGATATCAAGTCGCAATGGTACAACGCACAGCGTTTTCTGAGATTCCAGGCCGAACGCACCTACGATGTTCGTATGGATTTCGCGCTCAATGAGCTAAAGCCGCCCATGCTGGCGGAGCCCGAAAATGGCGGGCTCGGCGTTGAAGCGCCCGCCGACGCCGATATTCGCAATTATCTTTATGGCCTCGGCGCTCCGCTTTCGGCGAGTTTTGAAGGGGCCGGCGCGGTTGTGCCGGTCAATTTTGTCGCAGACGAGCCCGAAGTCGCGTTTCCACGCTGGCATCAGCGCCTGCGAGAGCGCGAATTGAACCGGCAGCGCTAGAAAAGAACGCCTGTCGCTCGTATATGAAGCCGGAGCCATGACGGCTCGCAAGTTTAATCGGGAGCGCCAATCATGGACGCATTCGTATATTTTCTGATTCCCATTGGTCTTCTGGCGACAGCCCTGATCCTGGGCGTTGGCCTTTATTCGCTCGCCAAAGGCGGTGCGTTCGCAAAGGAAAACTCCAACAAGCTTATGCGGCTGCGCGTGATGGCGCAGGCTGCGACTATTGCTTTGATGATGTTGTTCTTGTTCCTGGTGGGCAAAGGCGGTTCGTGAGGATACGCCGGCGTCCACACCACTAAGCCCAGGGACTCTCGCCCGCCCTTCGAGTTGACGCAACCGCTGCGTTTGCCGTCGACGAATGGCGCCGGAGAGCGTTGAATCCTTCGGGAGCCGCGACTATGGTCCCGCTCGAATTGCCAGTACGGGCCGCATAAAGGCCTGTTCCCACACTCGTCAGGAGCCCCCGAGATGAAAATCCTCGTGCCCGTAAAACGCGTGATCGACTACAATGTGAAGGTCCGCGTGAAGTCGGACCAGACCGGCGTTGATCTCGCCAATGTCAAAATGTCGATGAACCCGTTCGACGAAATCGCCGTCGAAGAGGCCGTGCGCCTCAAAGAAGCGGGAACGGCGAGCGAAATCGTCGCCATCTCCATCGGCCCGGAAAAAGCGCAGGACCAGCTACGCCAGGCGCTGGCCATGGGCGCCGATCGCGCGATCCTGATCAAGACCGATGAAACGGTTGAGCCGCTCGCGGTCGCCAAATTGCTGAAAGCGGTCTCCGAAGAAGAAAAGCCGGAGCTGATCATCCTCGGCAAGCAGGCGATTGACGATGACTCAAACCAGACAGGCCAGATGCTCGCCGCACTGCTCGGCTGGGCGCAGGGCACATTCGCATCGGAAGTGAAAGTTGACGGCGGCAAGGTTGCAGTCACGCGCGAGATTGACGGCGGTCTGCAAACGATCTCGCTCAACATGCCGGCGATCGTCACCACAGACCTTCGCCTCAACGAGCCGCGCTACGCGTCTCTCCCCAACATCATGAAGGCAAAGAAAAAGCCGCTCGATGTGAAAGAGGTCGGCGATTACGGCGTCGATATCGCGCCGCGCCTTTCCGTGGTGAAAGTGACGGAACCGCCGAAACGCGAAGCCGGCGTTAAAGTCGCCGATGTCGCAGAACTTGTATCGAAACTGAAAAACGAAGCGGGAGTGCTCTAATGGCTGTCCTCGTAGTCGCAGATGTCCATGGCGGCGCCATTGACGATTCCACCCTTAAAGTTGTCACCGCAGCAAAAGCGATCAACGCCGATGTTGACGTGTTGGTGGCGGGCTCCGGCGCCGGCGACGCCGCTGCGGCCGCAGCGAAAATTTCCGGCGTGCGGAAAGTCCTCCATGCCGACGCTGAGCAGTATGCCCATCGTCTCGCAGAGCCCTTCGCCGATCTCATCGTGTCACTTGCCGGCGGCTACGACGCGATTTTGAAATCCGCCGCGACCACCGGCAAAAACGTCATGCCGCGCGTCGCCGCCCTGCTCGATGTCATGCAGATCTCGGAAATCGTCGCCGTCGAGGCGCCGGACACTTTCGTGCGCCCGATTTACGCCGGCAATGCGATGCAGACGGTGAAGTCGAGCGACGCCAAGAAAGTCATCACGGTGCGCGCGACGTCATTCGCCGCAGCCGAGACCGGCGGTTCGGCGAGCGTTGAGACCGTCGACGCGGCAGGCGACCCGGGCCTTTCGAGTTTTGTCGGTGAAGAGCTGACGAAATCGGAGCGGCCCGAACTCACCGGCGCCAAGATCGTCATTTCCGGCGGCCGGGCGCTCGCCTCATACGAAAACTTCGAGAAATACATTTTCCCGGTCGCCGACAAGCTCGGCGCCGCAGTGGGCGCGTCGCGCGCCGCCGTCGATGCGGGCTATGTGCCCAACGACTATCAGGTCGGCCAGACCGGCAAGGTCGTGGCGCCAGAGCTTTACATTGCCGTCGGCATTTCCGGCGCGATCCAGCACCTTGCGGGCATGAAGGACTCCAAAGTCATCGTCGCCATCAACAAGGACGAGGAAGCGCCGATCTTCCAGATCGCTGATTACGGCCTCGTCGCTGATCTCTTCAAAGCGTTGCCGGAACTCGAAGCGGCGCTTTAGGCTTTACGACAATGCAAAATCAAGAGCCCCGCTTCGGCGGGGCTTTTTGTTGCGCAACTTTCGGGTGGTTCTCATAGCCTATTTTTGAAAATGCTTGGCGACAACCAAATGGAGCCTCGCCATGTCATTCACAATATCCGGACTGCCTGCCGACGAGTTCGCGCCGCTTTTCGGCTTGTCCGATGAAGACTTGAATTCGCGCGGGATCATCCGCAGGACCGCCGACGCCAAGCCCGGTTACCCTTGCCGGGTCACACTCGAAGACGCAGAGCCCGGCGAAACGCTCCTCTTGCTCAACTATGAAAGCCACAAGGCCGCGACTCCCTATCGTTCGTCCTATGCGATTTTCGTGCGCGAAAACCGAACCGAGGCGGCGCGCTTTGTCGACGAAATTCCGCCGGTCCTTCACGGCCGCCCGATCGCCTTGCGCCTGTTCAGCAAAAGCGGGCATCTGATCGGCGCCGACCTCGTCCTGCCGACAGCCGACTTAAAGGCGCGGATCGAAGCCGCCTTTGCGAAGGCTGACGTCGCCTACATCCACGCCCACAACGCGGCGCATGGCTGTTTCGCCGCCGAAATCCGCCGCGCGCCCTAGCCGCTGGCGCCCCT
>CAZAOB010000002.1:124960-151553 GCA_964486635.1 uncultured Caulobacterales bacterium
TTGCTCTCCGCCCATGTTGCGGTGCAGTATCCCGGTCCCAAAAACGAATTGAGGGCGGGCCGCACACATGAGCAACATCAAGACAGTCGGCGTGGTCGGCGCTGGTCAGATGGGACGCGGCATCGCGCATGTTTTCGCGCTCGCTGGCTACGACGTCATATTGCACGATATCAGCGCCGAACAACTCGATGCCGCGATTTCAACAATTGCCGCCAACATGTCGAAACAAGCGGCCAAAGGCGTGATCGACGCTTCCGAGCATGCGGCTGGGCTCGCGCGAATTCAGACTGCGCACGAGATTGGCGCGCTTGGCTCCTGCGATCTGGTTGTAGAAGCCGCCAGCGAAGTGCAGTCCGTCAAAAAGGAAATCTTCGCCAGCCTCAAAGGCGTGCTCAAGCCGACGGCGATCCTGGCTTCGAATACGTCGTCGCTTTCCATCACCGGACTGGCGGCCAGTTCTGATCATCCGGAACGGTTCATCGGCATTCATTTCATGAATCCCGCCCCGCTGATGAAACTTGTCGAAGTCATTCGCGGCATCGCCACGTCAAAGGAAACCTTCGAGGCCACGCGCGACGTGGTTGCGAGCCTGGGCAAGACCATGACGGTTTCGGAAGATTTTCCGGCGTTCATCGTAAACCGCGTTTTGATGCCGATGATCAATGAAGCCATCTACACGCTCTACGAAGGTGTGGGCTCTGTTGAGGCAATCGACACGGGACTGAAACTCGGCGCCAATCATCCCATGGGCCCTCTGGAATTAGCGGATTTCATCGGTCTCGATATCTGCCTCGCCATCATGCAAGTCCTCTACGAGGGCCTCGCGGATTCGAAGTACAGACCGTGTCCGTTACTGGTGAAGTACGTGGAAGCAGGATGGCTGGGGCGAAAAACCGGCCGCGGCTTTTACGATTATTCAGGCGATACACCGGTTCCAACGCGCTGATCGCGCGCGGAGCTCTCCCGCCCCAGTTTCCAGACTGTCATTTGCAGTCGCGCTGAAAAAGCGGTCTACTGAGAACGTGGGCTCTAAGCAGTACAGCCCGACAAGCGAAAGCAATTGGAGGAACAATCTATGGCTGTCGCACGAGTGACGGAGATAATTTGCGGATCGCCAAAAGGCTTCAAGGACGCCATTGAGCAAGGAATTGATCGCGCCAACAAAACCCTAAAAAATGTTGAAGGCGCCTGGGTCAAGGACCAATCGATCATTCTCGATAAGGGCAAGATCAAAGAATATCGGGTCGTTATGAAAGTGACTTTTATTCTCGACGACTAGATTTCGCAGACCGCGAAACAAACGCCGACAAAAATGGCCGCTCTCGTGACATCGAGGCGGCCATTTGATTTTGGCGCGAAGGCGCTAATCGAAATTTCTGCGACTAGGGTTTGTGCGAAACGGTCAAGTTCAGAACATCAGGCATCGTTTGCGGCGCCGTCATGCCGGTTGCCTGAAGCGTAGAAAAAGCGACCGGCTCTTTCGGCGCCGCCGCAACTTCCAAGGTCCCGCCTTTCGCGACAAACTCCGCCAGCGCATTTACATAGCCGGAAATCCGCGGGTTCATTTGCGCCGCTTGCGCTCCCGACAACCGGATCATGGCGGGCACTGACATCCGCAAATCTTCGCCGCTGCCGCCCATCTGCAACGCCGCCAGCGCGAAGATCGCATCCAGCGCCTTTTCATCCTTCAGCGTGAGTGAGAAATTCTTGAACGCGCCTTGCGCAGCAAAGGCGTTTGTCTCGCCAGCCTCCATCGCGGCCGCGATGTCATCGAGCTTCAAGTTGCTGAGCGCGAACGTCGAACTGATATTCGCCACGCCAACCATGTCAGCCGCATAACTGAAATCTGCGGCGCCGCTTTTGTCATTCCAGACCCAGCTAACGCTGCCATCGCCTTTGACTTTGTCGAGGCCGTGCTCTTTCAGAACCTTGAGCGCATCGGCTTCCGATTCTGGAACATACGCTGTGAAGTCGTAAACGGCGCCTTTCGAGTCCGCCCGGAAGTTCCCAGGGAGCATCCAGGTGAAGTCGGCGGCGCTGATATTCGCTTCCGCGATTGCAGCCGCCTGCTTGCCGTTCACAATGGTGGTCATGTTGGACGCTTTCATCGTCCCCAGATCGATGAGATCCCGTTCCGTCGCTGGCGGTTTCTCGCCTTTCAGACCCCAAGCCATGAGACCGGACAAGTCGATGCCGCGCCATTCAAGCGCCTCAACCGTGACGCGCTGACTTTCCGGCGCAATGAATCCGGCGAGCGGTCCTGTAATAAAGACGGCGCCCTGCGGCCCCATAGACTCGCGCAAAGCCGCAAGTGATTCCGGGCTGTGCATCATGCGGTAACCCATATCGTTCGCGATGATTGAACCGAGCTTTCCGCCGCCCAGGCCAACCAGACGCAGGTCGGGCGCATCGAGCAAAACGGTCGGCGCAGACGGCGAACGCGTTTCGAGCTTCAAATCTTTAAAATACAGCCCTGCTAAATTGACAGCGTTGAAGAAACGAGCGCCCTCCGCGCCAACCCCATCGCTCTGGACGCCGCCTTGCCGAACCGACAGCTTGTCGAATTCGACGCCGGCAATCGTAAGCTTGGTTTCTTCATCCCCTTCAACATGACCCTCGGAGGCAACATCCAGAAACCGAACCTTTTCAAACATCGTTTCGAAGGGTGCGTTCGGACCAAGTTCCTGCGTATTTCGAACGCGTTCAATGGCTTCCAAATCGACGCCGTAAAATTCGGCGCGCGCAACGATCACCGCCTCGCCATCGTCTGCATCGGCAAATCGCAGATTTTGAACAACGGTCGCGCCTAATTGCTTGTCAAAAGTCGCCGATTCGTAGCTCGGGCGCTTTCCTTCCGGGATGAGCTCGAGCAAGGCGTCGATCTCAACGGGCTCCCCATCCTTGAACGAGAATTTTGCGTCCAACGGCGAACCCGCATCGGCCTTCGACGCGAGCGCGCTGCTTGCGGACTTGGGCTCGTCTGCGGCGCCTTCCTTCTTTCCGCATGCGACAAGGCTCAGCGCGGCGACGCTCGCCAGCAGCAAATTGGATAACTTCATGAATTCAGCTCCCTAGACAGAATGACTGCGATCCGTCCGTTCTGAACGGCCCCCGCAAATGATGGTTCGCTTCCGGGTATATCGACATAGCGCCGTAGCGCCTAGCCGAACACCTGATTACGGCATGGCAGATTCGACCAAGCGCCGGGATTCCGGGGCGGCCCAGTCAGCTTCGCCCACCAGCCGGCCCACTTCCTGCCCTTTGGCGTCGAAGAGGATAGAGACCGGCAATATGTCTGCGCCGCCAATCGCGAAAGCAAATCGAAGATCGGGATCAGCATATAGCTGCAAATGCTCGATATTCAGACGATCCAGAAACTGCTGCGCGACTTCCGGTCCGCGTGGGTCTGCTGCAATGGCGACGACGCTGAATTTCGCTCCGCCAAGGTCGCGTTGCAGCACATCCAGCGATGGCAACTCCTTGAGACATGGCGCACACCATGTGGCCCAGAAATTCACCAGAACCGCTTTGCCACGAAACTCCTCGAGCGTGATCTGTCGCTCGCCATGCTGAAATGCGATGGACGGCGCACCCCGGGGTGGAAATGCGTAGGCGAAGTCCGCCATTTCACCCACCAGCAAGGACTAGTCATGATTCAGCGCCGACGCGGAGGCGGCGGACCTGGGGCTTACGCCGGCGCTCGCGATCACGTAGAGGATAAACGCGGCGCCCGCACCGCCCCACAGGAGCAGCCAAAAGCGGGGTTGCTTGAAAAGTTGACGAGACACAAGATCCTACAGAATTGCCGAACTCATGACAGATAAAACCGAACGCTCGGAAAACCAAATGTGGGGCGGAAGATTTTCGCAAGGTCCCGCAGAAATCATGGAAGCCATCAACGCCTCCATCGATATCGACCGCCGATTGTGGCGCGAAGACATCGCGGGCTCGAAAGCCCACGCAGCCATGCTCGCTGCTACCGGCATCATCTCCAGATCGGATGCCGAAGCGATCTTGAGCGGACTGGAGCAGGTTTCGCAGGAAATCGAGGGCGGCTCGTTCAAATTCTCCCGGGTGCTTGAAGATATTCACATGAATATCGAGGCCCGGCTAAAGGAAATCATCGGCGAACCGGCTGGCCGGCTGCACACGGCCCGATCCCGGAACGATCAGGTCGCCACAGATTTTCGCCTGTGGTGCCGTAACGCATGCGAAGACGCCGCATCGGCATTAGGCGAGCTGATGAGCGCCCTCGCCGAGCGCGCGCTTGAACATCACGACACGGTGATGCCTGGCTTCACGCACCTTCAAACAGCGCAACCCATCACATTCGGCCACCACCTCCTTGCCTATGCCGAGATGTTTTCGCGCGATGCATCGCGTTTCATGGATGCGCGTGAGCGCATGAATGAGTGCCCGCTTGGATCAGCGGCATTGGCGGGAACGCCATTCGAAATAGACCGCGCAGCGACGGCCGAAGCGCTCGACTTTGACCGACCGTGCGCGAATTCACTGGACGGCGTATCGTCACGCGATTTTGCACTCGAGCTGCTATCGTCTTGCGCGATCGCGGCGACGCATTTGTCTCGGTTGGCCGAAGAGATCGTGATGTGGACTTCTCCGCAGTTCGGGTTTGCAACTCTTTCCGATGCGTTCTCGACCGGCTCATCCATCATGCCGCAAAAGCGCAATCCGGACGCTGCCGAACTCGTCCGCGCAAAGACCGGCCGAATTACCGGCTCGCTAAACTCGCTGCTCATGGTGATGAAGGCCTTGCCGCTCGCATACGCCAAAGACTTGCAAGAAGATAAGGCGGCCACATTCGAGGCCGTTGATGCGATGGCGCTGGCGCTGTCGGCGATGACGGGAATGGTGCGGGACCTCAATCCGCGACCCGACGCCATGAAGGAAGCGGCGATGCGCGGATATTCTACCGCAACAGACCTCGCCGACTGGCTCGTTCGCGTCTTGGGAATGCCGTTTCGTGATGCGCATCACGTCACCGGCCGCGTTGTTGCAATGGCCGAACAGTCCGGGAAACGCCTCGATCAATTGGCGCTGCCGGAACTGCAATCAATTGAACCGAGAATTACCGAGAACATATTCACGGTCCTGTCTGTTGACGCTTCGGTGGCGTCCCGCCGCGCCTATGGGGGTACGGCGCCGGACAACGTAAAGGCGGAAGCACAGCGCTGGATCGCCGCCCTGGAAGGAAAATAGTATTATGAAATATGTGATGCTTGCACTGGCGTTTGGATTTTTTCTGTCCGCCTGCGGAAAGAAAGCGCCCCTTCGCGCGCCGGATGAGCCGCAGGAACAGTCTCTTCGCGAGTAGCGCTCGTGCATCATTTCGACTATCGCGGCGGCCGCCTGCATGCAGAAGACGTTGATGTCGCGGCGCTTTCGGAAGAGGTAAAAACCCCTTTTTATTTGTACTCCGAAGCGACGTTGCGGCGGCACATGCGCGTATTCGCTAAGGCATTTTCCGGCCTGAATCCGCTCATCGCCTTTTCTGTGAAGGCTAACTCAAATCTGGCCGTATTGAAGGTGCTCGCCGACGAGGGCGCCGGCGCTGATGTGGTTTCCGGCGGTGAATTGCAGCGCGCAATGGCGGCCGGGATTGCGCCCGAAAAAATTGTGTTCTCCGGTGTTGGCAAAACGCGGGACGAAATGCTCGCGGCGTTGAGCGCCGAAATTTATCAGTTCAATGTTGAATCAGCGCCTGAGCTCGAAGCGCTTAACGCAGCCGCAGTTGAGCTCGGAAAACGAGCGCCCATGGCGCTGCGCGTCAATCCGAACGTCGCCGCAGGCGGACACGATAAAATCGCCACGGGCCGCAAGGAAGACAAGTTTGGAGTCGCGTGGACTGACGCACGCCTTTTGTATGAGCACGCGCGAAATCTCGGCGGCATAGAGATCGTCGGCGTCGACCTGCACATCGGCTCCCAGATAGCCGATCTCGCGCCTTTTCAGGCCGCAATCGACAAGGTTTCGCGGCTCATTGGCGATCTGCGCGCCGATGGTTGCACGATCAGCCGACTGGATCTCGGCGGCGGACTAGGCATCCCATATGGCGACGCGCCGCCGCCGCCGCATCCTGACGCCTATGCGGAAATGGTGAGCCGGCTGACCGCGCCGCTGGATGTGAGACTCATATTCGAGCCGGGCAGGATGATATGCGGCAATGCGGGCATACTGGTGACGCGCGTCCTCTATGTGAAACAGGGCGAAGGAAACAAGTTTCTCATTGTCGATGCTGCGATGAACGATTTGATCCGCCCCGCGCTCTACGATGCACACCATGAAATCATGCCCGTCATGTCAGTTCGTGACACAGAAAAAGAAGTTTACGACGTGGTCGGGCCGGTTTGCGAGTCGAGTGACTTTTTCGCAAAGAAAAGGTCGCTGGCAAAATTTGAAAGCGGAGACCTCGCCGCCATCATGTCGGCTGGGGCTTACGGCGCCGTGCAAGCATCGCAGTATAATTCTCGCCCATTAATTCCGGAAGTCATGGTCAACGGCGATCAATTTGCGATCGTCCGTCGCCGGCCAACATTCGCTGAGATGATTAGTCTAGAGGCGGCGCCTCACTGGAGCCGTTAGAGCACGCCGGCAATTGAGAAATTATTGGCCACGATCAAGATATTTCCGGCAGTCGCAACGGCGAAGAAAAACAGAACAATCCAGTGCGGAAACCATAGCACCATAAAACTGATGAGCCCCTGCAACCCAAGTTTGGCGAGTATCCACCCTTCGCCCGCATGCGTCATCAGCGCATTGAGAAGCGGGTTAGCCTCCACGCCAGCGCCGCTCTCCAGCGCAATCACGGTGGAAATAATGTCAGCGACGCCCACCAGATTGTAAATCGTGACGAGAGCCCACGCGAAGCCGGTCCGCCACAACGACGCGCGAGAGCGACGAGCATCCTCGCCTAGCTGCTGCCGTCTCTTGGACGATGTGAGCGTTAATACCAAACCGGTCTCCGTTTATTAACCTGTTCGTTCGGCCATCCGTGCTTTTGGTGGGCCAGGCCGACGAAACCTTAAGGCAAAGCGCCGTCGACGAAACCCGCTCCGCAAGCTATTGTGCAAGAAGTATGACGAGTGCCCCGATACAGACAAATCCCAAGGGAAAGCGAATCCCCGGCGGCAATACCATCTTCGCCGCGCGGCTTGTCCTGTTTTGGGAACAATTGTGGCCGGCGCTCTTGCTGCCGCTGGCCTTGGTGTTCGTGTTCCTGTTTCTCAGCTTGTGGGACCTTTGGCGCTTTGCACCGGTTTGGCTGCACTGGACGGCATTGACGTTCGGGGGCGCCAGTTTTGCGGCGATCCTGTTTCACGAACTGAAGCGGCTGCGCTTCCCAACAAGGCGCGCAGCTCAAGGCCGGCTTGAGCGTGACGGCGCTGTTCGCCATGCCGCCCTGCAGGCGCTAGACGATTCTCCGTTCGCGCGGGACGCAGAAGCGCGCTCGTCAGCCATGTGGCGCGCCCATCAACACAACATGCGTGAGTTGGCAAAGTCAGCAAAACTGCAAGGCGCACAAAATCTTGCAGACCGGCGCGATCCATGGGGGCTTCGTTACATCGCCCTCGGCCTGCTGGTTATTTCTCTGCTCGCAGGGGGAAAGGACTCTCTGACGCGGGTCGCGCTTGGGTTCGATCCAGGCGCGCGAAGCGGCGCCGGCAAACTTGTCGCGGATGTGTGGATCGAACCGCCCGCTTATGTGGGCAAGGCGCCGATCTACCTTTTGCGCGCGGGACAACCCTTGTCAGAAAGCGCAGCGCAGGTCGATGCGCCTGAAGGCTCGAAGCTTGTCGCACAGGTCAATGGAAGCGGACGGGTCACGCTCGTCTACCAAACACCGAACGACACTATCCGCGGCGTCTTCAAGAAAGAAAAAAACGCCGGGCGCGCTGAGTTTTCAATCGGCGAAAGCGGCGTGCTCCGGCTCAAACTGGCCGGAAAGCAGGGGCTCTGGCCGATTGGCGTCTTGCGCGATGCAGCGCCGACCGTTCGATTTTCCGAAACCCCGGCCCGCACTGACGATGGACGAGTCGATTTTTCGGTTGCGATAGAGGACGATTATGGCGTCACCGCTGCGAGACTAACGCTGCGCCTCGATCCTGATCAGGAACGCCCGCTCGATTCTGTAGCTTTCGATGAGGCAGGGCTCGCTCAGGCGAGGTCCATTCCACTTGAGGGCATCTCAGGGGATTCCGGTGTGCACGCAGCGACACTCGACTTGCAATCCGATCCATGGGCCGGCCTTCGAGTCTTCGCAAAGGTCGTTGCCCGAGACGGCGCCGGGCAAGAGGCTGACACTGGCGAAGCGGCGATCGTCTTGCCGACCCGCACCTTTTACAACCCCATCGCCAAGGCCGTCATCGAACAACGCCAAACGCTCGCAGTCGCAGAATCTGACTGGCGCGTCGCGGCGCGTTCATTCGACGCAATCACGCTGGCCCCAGATATTTTTTACGCTGACAAACCAACCAATTTCCTGCTGCTCCGCGCTGCATTCTGGAGAGTGATGCGTCAAAACGGTGACGACTATTCAGACGCAATCGAAAAGTTTTGGCCACTGGCGCTGCATTTGGAAGACGAAGCCTTAGAGCTGGCTCGCCAGCGCCTCGAGGCAGCTCGCGAAGCCCTGCGCCAGGCGCTGGAAAGCGGCGCCAGCGACGAAGAAATTGAACGCCTGGTGGAAGAACTTCGCCAAGCGATGAACGACTATCTCGCCGCCATGGCTCAATCAGGGCAGTCGCCGGAAGGCGACATGCCGCGAAACGCTCAGCAGCTCGAACAGTCGGACCTGGATGAGATGCTGGACGCCATTCGGGACCTCTCGCAGCAAGGCGCGAACAACGCTGCTCGGCAAATGCTGTCCGATCTGGAAAACCTGCTCAATAACTTGCGCCTGTCTCAAAGCGGATCGGGACAGCAAGGTCAGGGCAGCGGAGAGCAAAGCGGCGCCAACGGTCAGGCTGGACGCGCGGCCAATGAAGCGGGCGAGTTGATTGGACGGCAGCGCGAGCTTGCAGACGAAACCTTTCAACGCCGCCAAGAAGGGCGCCTCAACGGCGACGACCTGGCGGCGCGGGAAGGACAACTCGGCGGCGAGCTTGATGATCTGATGGATGCACTTGAAAGCGAAGGCGCGAGCGATCCAAACGGCGAAGCCGGGCGTGCATTCGGCAGGGCGCGCAGCGCCATGCGCGAAGCGGAAGGCGCTCTGGCCGGCGATGATTTTTCGGCCGCCAATGACGCGATGGAACGCGCAATCGCAAATCTGAGAGATGGCGCTGAAGCGCTCGCCCGCGAGGCGATGCGACAGGCGCGCGGCGAAGGTGAAGACGGCGAACAGGGTCAGCGCGGCCGCACAGATCCGCTAGGACGGGAGGCGGGTGAGACGGCCGGTGAAGGCGTTGAAGTGCCCGGCGAAAGCGAAGCCGGACGCACGCGGGCCGTCATTGACGAATTGCGTCGCCGTCTGGGTCAGCCCGGACGTGAGGAAGACGAAAAAGAATATTTGGAGCGCCTTCTCGAGCGCTTCTAGTTCACCGCGCCGAGAAGCGGGACCCCGCGCAATCGTCCCGCATCATCCATGCCGTACCCGACGAGAAAATCATCGGCACCGGCTTCAAACCCAATATAGTCGCACTTGATGTCGTCGGCTTTGCCGGTCAGTTTCTTGACAAATACACACGTCTTTACGGCCGCTGCGCCGCGATCTTCGATCATCCCTTTGCCGAAGTGCAATGATCGGCCTGTATCGAGCACATCATCGACCAGCAGAACGGTTTTCCCAGCAACATCCACCGAAAAGTCTTTCAACAGCGTCACGACGCCGGACGAAGCGCGAGCGCCGCCATAGGAAGAGAGCTGGACAAAGTCTACGTGCGGATCGGCGCCGTGCCGATAGAGAGCTCGCAATAAATCCGCTGCAAAAACAAAAGCGCCGGTAAGCACTGGCGCAAGCAGAAAATCCGCCGGCAGATCACGCGCCATTTCCGCCGCCAGTTCGTCAACGCGTTTTGCGATTTGGTCTTCGGAAAATAGAGTGCGCATGTCTTTGCTCCATCGGCATCGGGAAGAAGAAGCCGCTGGTCATAGGAGCTTTTGTACGGGATGGCCAGTTGTTCGGCCGCTACTCGCGGCCAAGGGGCAGCAAACTGTCGAGCACGCTGCCGGAAGGCGCGAATGAAAGCGCAACCTCGGCGACTCCCTCGGGCACCGGCGCCCGAGTAAGAAAATCCGCCATTTCGCCTTGCGCGACCTCGCTTTGGCTTGCTGTAAATGTCCAGCGCGCCAACAATTCTCCGCGCGGGCCGAGCGCTTCGGCCTGCAACAGCGGCGCGACCACCACGCCTGAGGTTTCGTTTCTGAGGTTGCCGGTGATTTCAATGGTCGGTCCGCCCGTCGACATTGCGAGACGGTGCCGCACATTCTCGATCGACAACCCATATGGGTTCGCATCGATCCCGATTACCGCATAGGCGTCGGCGGTTTTCGGCGCGAGCTTCACGATCTCATCTCGATAGGCGAAGCCGCCATAGGCGACGCCTGCAATCACCGCCAGCCATACGCACCAGCCGATGACGCGTAGCGGGGTCAGACGGTTCTTTTCCCTCGCCTCAGCTCTGCGCCGGGCTTTGCGGATAGCGCGTTCAAGCTCGCGCGGCGTCACTTTTAGCGCGGCAAAGAACTCATCATCCAGGGCCGCCGGATCGAGCGGACGGACGTCTTCCATCCGGGCCAATGCGGTCGCCCGGCGACGCTCAGCGCGAATTTTCCGTCCGAAGCCGCGCGTAGGCTCTCCCCCGTCGTCTTCGACGTCTTCCCAGTCTGCGTCGACGATGTATGCGTTGTCGTAGTCATCTGCCTGATCGTCGCGAAAAGCTCTTTCATCGCGTTCGATATCTTCTTCGTCATCGGCGAAACGCAGCGATTCCCGGTCTTCACGCGGCTCATCTTTGCGCTTGCGCGCGAAGAAGGGCCGGCGTTCGGCGTCATCGTCATCTTCAACAATAAACTGTCGGCCTTTGCGCCAACCTTTTCCCGCTTCGTCTTCCCGCTCCTTGGCGTGCGACTCGTCGCGACGATCATGGCGCGATGTCGTTGAGCGTTCTTTTTCTGGGCGATCGCGCCTGGAGCCTTCAGTCTCAAACAAAGAGTCATCGTCTTCGTCAGCAAATTCAGCATCGTCGCGATAACGGCTTTTTCGTGAGGCGTCCTTGGAGGCCGGACGAGGCTCTCTGTCGGTTGAGGAACGTGAGGTATCGGAGCGATCGTCCTTGCGATAGGACGACCGGTCATCACTGCCGCGTTCTTCTTTTTCGGCATCCGCCAGCCCCACCTTCATCCGAGGACGCGCCGGCAGCTCTTCATCCTCGCCGCTCGTTTCCCGAGAGGTGTTTGACCGTCTGGGCGCCTTCTTTTCCTCAATCGGAGCGACATCGATCAGCTCGGGCGCCGGGACAAACCAGCTTTCGCCGCAAGACGAGCAGCGGACGGAGCGCCCGCTTGGGGAAAACCGCTCGTCATCAACGTCATATCTCGTGGCGCAATCGGGACAGGTAATTATCATGACAGACCAGAATCGTTTAAGAAGGCGACTGATGCGCGCGGCTGCACCTCGCGAACAAGCTGAATTTGACTGGAGCCCCCTTGGAAGCTGCAAGAGAGATCGTTCGATTTGAAAACGCCGGCCTCGCATATGAGGACGCTCCGGAAACCCTGAGCGACGTCAGCATGTCTCTCGGCGAAGGTGAATTTCGCTTTCTGACCGGCCCTTCCGGTGCCGGAAAGACGTCCCTGCTGAAGATGATTTACCTGGCCCACAGACCGACTCGCGGACGCTTCACGCTTTTCGGCGAAGATGCCATGGAAGCGCCGCGGGAAGCCTTGCCCGCTTTGCGCCGACGCATTGGCGTTGTCTTCCAGGAATTTCGTCCCCTCGACCATCCCACCGCTTTCGAAAACGTGGCGCTGCCCATGAAAGTTGCGGGCGTTAACCAAAACCAATACCGGGAAGATGTAAGCGAACTCTTAAATTGGGTTGGTCTGGGCGATCGCATGAATGCAAAGCCGCCAACGCTTTCCGGCGGCGAGAAGCAGCGAGTCGCGTTGGCGCGCGCATTGGTGTCGAAGCCCGATCTTATTCTCGCGGACGAACCGACTGGCAACGTCGACCCTGTCATGGGCGAGCGTATCATGAAGTTGTTCGTGGAGCTGAATAAGCTGGGCGCAGCGGTCATCGTCGCAACGCACGATCTTCATCTTGTGCAATCTATCGGAAAGCCTGTGTTAAGAATCGCTAACGGTTCTGTAACACGCAGCGCCGGCCCCGGAGGCGCGGCATGAATACGACGATTACAGATGAAGAGGATGTAAACGACGTCGAGCAGGCAGCCGCACCGAAGCGCCGGCTATGGCGTCATCGCGCCGCCCCATTGTTGCCAGAGGCCGGCGCCGCTGGAGCGCCGCTTACCGCAGTGATTGCGGTCATGTCATTTCTTGCTGTCCTCGCCATGGCCTCACTGTTGATGGTCAATCGCGCCGCAAGTGAATGGACTTCCGCGTTGCGCTCCGAAATCACCGTACAGGTCAAGGGCGCATCGGCTGATGAAATCGAAACCGGCGTGGCGGACGTCTTGCGTATCCTCAATGAAACGGAGGGCGTGATTTCCGCAACGGAACGCAGCCGCGAGGAGACCGCCCAACTTCTCGAGCCGTGGCTGGGTCAGGGGAACGCGCAGGCCTTTATCAATATCCCCGCCATCATAGAGGTCCGGGCGTCGCCGCAATTGCGGAGCAATCTCGACCTGTTGCGCAATCGCATCGCCGCCGCCGCGCCGGAAGCGAGTCTCGACGATCACGCACGCTGGCATGACCGCCTGTCGGGCGCAGCCCGTTCGGGCCAGTCTTTGGCGCTCGGCGTGTTTTTGCTCGTCATGAGTGCGGCATGTGCGATATCCATTTTCGCGGCGAGAGCCGGCCTGGCCGCCAATCATGAAATCGTGTCAGTGCTGCACCTCGTTGGAGCCACCGACGACTTCATTGCTGCAGAAGTTCAGCAACGCTTTTTTGTATTGGGCTTTCGCGGCGCCCTTATCGGATTGGGCGCAGCCCTGGCGGCGTTGATGCTCGTCGGCGCCGTTCTGCGCGCGGGCGGCTCGGAAGACGCTTTCCTCCCCGCATTCCAGCTCAGCGGTTGGGCCATGCTTTGGCTGCTCGCCGCCCCCATCGCCACTTGCCTCGTGACAGCCGTCACAGCACGCCTTACGGTCCTTAAAACCCTGCGCGAGCAGTATTAGATCATCCTTGGCGCACTCGCCGTCGCCAGCACGAACGCGCTGAAGCTGGAACAGCGATGCTCCTTGAGTTAAGGTCGGTCAACTTTCGAGCGGGCTCACAGATTGTGAAGAAAATTCTCTCTTTAGGTGCGGGCGTGGCTGCGCTTTGGGCAGTCGGGTTCATCCTGTTCGTTGCAAACCTTCCGCGAGCCAATTCGGATGTGAACGCCGCCGCCCGGCATACAGGCGCTGATGGCGTGGTGGTTTATACCGGTGGCGGCGGCGTTCGCATCTCGACGGCGATGTCTCTGTTCGCCGACGGGGTTGGACAACGGTTACTGATTTCCGGCGTCCATCCGGACACATCGGCCGCCCGGCTGTCGGACTTCTGGGTCGGCGCCAAGGATCTATTCGACTGCTGTGTAGATCTCGGTGGTCGCCGTATCATTAAAAAAGGCAATGCGGCGGAACTGCGCGACTGGGCGCAGAGTCATCATTACCAAAATTTAGTGTTGGTCACGTCAGATTATCATATGCCGCGCGCACTCTCGGTGACCCGCGCACGCATGCCGGACGCCAATATCACGGCGTTTCCGGTGACTTCCGGATATCTCGACAAGAATGGATTTCCAAGTTCGCCTGACGCGTTCATGCGCCTCGCAGGAGAGTACACAAAGTATCTTCTTGCCCGCGCAAAGGCAGTGTTTCGCATCGGCGGCCGGTAAAACATGTCGAACCGCTTGAAGTCGAATGCCTACTCGGCGTTTCTCGTTTCATTTGTGGCGTTGATGGGCATCGTCTGCCTGCCGTTGACGCTGTTCGGCCGCAATACGGCGCGCGCCACCGTTCAGCTTTGGGCAAGGCTTTCGCTGAAAGCCCTAAAAGCAATCACGGGCATCTCGCACCGAATAGAGGGCGAAGAGAACATACCCGCCAGCGGCGCCCTCATCGCAGCCAATCACCAGTCGATGTGGGAGACCATTGCTCTTTATGCATTGCTTCCAAGACCCGTCATGGTCTTCAAACAGGAGCTGACGGATATTCCTGTTTACGGCTGGTGGGCGAAGCTTGCGGGCAACATTCACATTGATCGTGGCGGCGGCGCCAAGGCGCTCCGCTCCATGACCCGTAAAGCCAAACTTCATACGGAGTCCGGCGATCAAGTCATCATTTTCCCGGAAGGCACTCGGTCGAGGCCAGGCGAGAGGCGGGCGCTTCAACCGGGCGTAGCGGGCATCTACGCCGCGACGGGCGTGCCGTGCGTGCCGGCGGTTCACGATAGCGGCTACTTTTGGCGCCACCCGGGGAACGAAAAAGTCGCCGGCGTCATCACGCTTCGATTTCTTCCGCCAATCGAGCCCGGTCTGGACAGAAAGCGCTTTCTGTCTGAGCTCGCCGCCCGGCTTGAGGAGACGCGCCCAGACGTGGTCGACACACGGAGCGTCGCCAATGGATAAGAGAGCGCAACGATTGAGCCGAAAGTGGTTATATTTGCCGTGGGCGATCGCTGCGGTTCTACTCGCCGGATACTTCGCCTTGTGGCGCATGGGCGCTGCGGAGATGAAATCGCAAATCCAAATTTGGATCGATGACCAGCGCGCTGCGGGAATCGTCATCTCCCATGGAAAAATTCAGGCGGAAGGCTTTCCATTTTTTCTGCGCGTTCACATCGATGATCCAGACATTGCGCAGTCCGGCGCATGGCGCTGGCGCACTGACCGCCTAACGCTGGACGCGCTCCCCTATGATCTCAATCGATTGATATTTTCGGTTCGCAGCGAGCAGAAGGTGGCAATCAAGAATTATGGTGAGTGGCGCATCAAGGCCGAAGACTTTCGCGCATCGATCGCGGCGGATAAGGAACGTTTCTGGATTTTTGCACTCACATTAGGCGGCGCAAAGGCCCAACATGATGTCGACAGAACGGCTGCAACTGTCGAAAGTCTGGTTTTGGACTTTGCACCTACAGCAAACGACCCTGCTTCGTTCATGCTCAATCTGGCGGCAGGCGGCGTGAAACTCCAAACACGTGAAAATGATACAAGTCTCGATACGTTCCATATCATGGCGATGGCAACGCATGCGGACCTCATTTCTAACGCGGAAGCGTGGCGGCAGGCAGGCGGCGCCCTGAGCATCAAGGGACTGCTCATGGAGCAAGGAAACGCGCGCCTGTCAGTGGCCGGCGATGTCAGGCTCGACGGAGATCACTACCCGGAAGGAAACCTTCACGCGGAGCTTCGATCCCCGGCGGCATTTGTGCAGTCAATGTCTCATGCAGGGGTTATCTCGGCGGAAGCAGCCGAAGTTCTTGCCGCAAACCTGACGCTCGCAGCCATAGCTGGCGGCGGAACAATCTCTGCACCAATCGAGTTGAGAGATGGAGAAGCGCAAATCGCGAATGTTCGGATTGGCGCTTTGCCGGCAATTGCAGCGTCACCTCGCGAGTAGAGGCCGGAGCGCCAATCGCGGATTAGCCATACATTGCGCCGAGCGGCGGCTCGACGTGATGAGATTCAACCAGGCGTGAGAAGCGGTCGAGATAGATCGCGCCCTCGGCTGTTTTCTGGACAATCACAATTCGCTTGTCGTTTCCGTCGCGTACACGTTTGACAAATCCAAGTATGGATAGAGCATCAAGCGCACGCGAAATCGCCGGCTTCGGAACATTGAGATCGCGCGCCAACGCCCGAACTGTGTGTGGCCCGGGACGTAAGTACACCGTCAACAGGATCGACCACTGGCGCATGGAAAGGTCCGGATCGTCCGCGCGCACTGCGTCGCACATCACCTCCCGCCAGCTCGTAAGATTGTCTGTAGACGCCATCGTCGGGCCCGCACCTTGCTTTCGCAACCAAGCCCAATGCTTGCAACCGTTCGCCCGCCTAGGGCAAGAGTTTATCTCGGGCCATAGCGCTGGCTCAGCACTTCAAAGAGGGCGCGAATCGCCTGCGCCTCCCCGCCGATGGGCCTTCCCGGCGCCGCCTTCGGCCGCCACGCATAGATATCGAAATGCATCCAGCGTTTCGCCTGACCCGCAAATTTCTTGAGAAACAGCGCTGCGGTGACTGAGCCGGCGAAAGACCCGCCAGAGATATGATTGACGTCGGCGATTGTCGACGAAAGCATTGATTCGTAGCCGCGCCACAGCGGCATTCGCCAGACCGGATCAGCCAGCCGCTCTGCCTGCTTCTCGAGATCGACGACCAACTCAGCGTCGTCGCAATAGAATGGCGCCAGATCGGGTCCGAGCGCCACCCGCGCAGCACCGGTAAGCGTTGCAAGCGAGACCATCAGTTCGGGCTCTTCTTCGCCACCGAGGCTCAGGGCGTCCGCGAGTATCAGCCGCCCTTCCGCATCGGTATTTCCGATCTCCACGGTGAGACCCTTGCGGCTCTGCAGAACGTCGCCCGGCCGGAACGCGTTTCCGGATATTGCGTTCTCGACCGCAGGAACGATTGCTCTCAACCTCACATTCAAACCGGCGCTCATGATCATTTGCGCAAGGGCAAGCGTATGGGCGCCGCCGCCCATGTCTTTTTTCATGATCGCCATGCCGCTGGCGCCCTTGATGTTCAGTCCGCCTGAGTCAAACGTCACGCCTTTCCCGACGAGCGTAACCTTGGGCGCAGACTCACTACCCCACCTCAAATCAATCAGGCGCGGCGCTTCGTCAGCGGCGCGCCCGACGGCATGCACCATCGGAAAGTTCTTCGCGAGCAAGTCGTCGCCGACAGTG
The DNA here is from genome assembly GCA_964486635.1 of uncultured Caulobacterales bacterium. Classification (GTDB taxonomy): domain Bacteria; phylum Pseudomonadota; class Alphaproteobacteria; order Caulobacterales; family Parvularculaceae; genus Hyphococcus. Next base: position 141,995 of record CAZAOB010000002.1, read on the forward strand.
ACGTCAATCTGTGCGCCCTGCTCATTTGAGATTTGGCGCGCGGCTTTCTCAAGGGTGGCCGGGCCCATGTCGCCAGCCGGCGTATTGACCAGGTCGCGAACCAGAAACACGGCGTCCGCAACCCTTCTAGCGGAATCGACATCAGCGTTTATCGGGGCGATTAGCTGCGCTTCCGCGCGCTTTTGCACCTTGTAGCGGTCGAATCGGTATCCGCCGAGCGCCCACGCGAGCACGGCCAGTTGTGCATTGTCAGCGTCGAGACTTTCCGGGATACAGTAGTCTCCGGCCGGCAATTTTTCGGCAGCGGCGGCATACACAAACGCGTCAGATCCATCGCCGACCCCCAAAAGCGCGACCTTGCCGTCCGTGAAGACGGCGCCCGTCTCGCCATTGAAGCCGTTTTGTCGGGCCAAGCTTTTGAGTTCAGCTGGCGCATCGCACGTATCGAGGGCGCCTTCCCTCACCGCATATAGTTTTGAGGCTGCCTTTGCAGCGCTTTCTTCATAGTCGGTTAACAAGTGTTGAGCCATGAATAATCCGTTAACTTACAAAGTTGGAACCGCTTTAGATTGCACATTACGCTTACAGTTAAGCCTTTATTGAATTCCTTCGGTCACCATGACGCCGAAACCCCTGTGGAATTCTTCGAGGCGTGACCCATGCTTACCGCACACAAGCTTGCAACGAAATACGTCATTACCGCCAGTCTGGCTATTATGCTGCCCGCCTGCGCATCTGTACAGAAAACAACGGCGGGGGCCGGCGTTGGCAATCAGGAATACCGAGACGCCATCGGCGTGTATTCGACCCCGGCAGGTGACGAAGGGCTGGATCCGATTGCATCAGCCGCGTTCTGGGGAACTCGTTACAATACAAATCAGTCCGATCCGCTCGTGGCGGTGCGGTTTTCCAAGTCTCTCCGGAAAATCGGCTCAAACGAAGAAGCTTTGGGCGTGATGCAAAAAGCGTCCATGCAATTTGCCGATCACGCCGACGTGAATCTTGAATACGGCAAAGTTCTGGTCGAGAGCGGTCGCGCCTTCGAAGCGGTTCGCTATATTGAAACAGCAGTCAACAAGTCGCCGGCCGACCCGCGCGCGCTATCTGCGTATGGCGTCGCGCTGGACCAAATCGGCGAACATGAATCGGCCCGAGCAAAGTATGACCGCGCCTTGGCGCTTGCGCCCGGCGACGTAGTTATCTTGAACAACAAGGGCTTGTCATTCGCTTTGGACGGCAAGCTGAAACAGGCCGGCCTGACGCTCCGTCAAGCCGCGGCCAATGCCGGAGGCGACTCGCGTGTTCGCCAGAACCTGGCTCTTGTCCTGGCGCTCTCAGGCGAAATGCGCGAAGCCGAGCGGCTGGCGCGATCCGACCTCCCGCCGATTGTCGCCGACAATAATATCGACGTGTATCGTCAGCTGATGAATCAGCCCGCCTACTGGGATCAGTACGCCGCGGGCGATGTGGAGACTCCGTCGTTTGACGACGTGCCTGCTGCGCCCCTCTCACCGGCGCCGAAACCTCAACTGCGTGAGGAAAAGAAGCAGGAAGAAGAAAAGCCCAGCGGCGCGCCTGTAGCGCTGATCGAAGCGGCGCCCGTCACAAATGCGTCGGCAGTTGAGCTCAAAACAGACGACGAATAATCCAGTTCTATCGCGCGATAGCTGTTGCGTAAGTAGCGTAAGGCCGCCTCGAGCAGGGTTCGAGGCGGCCTTTCGCGTTTCTGAACCCGCGCCTTCTCGCCAATGGACGCGGTGCAGGTTACTGTGTCTGAATGTTCAAACGCCTTCACGCTATCGGGCCGGGCGCCCTCACCGCCGCCGCGTTTATCGGTCCCGGCACGGTCACGACCGCGACAATCGCCGGCGCACAATATGGCTATGCGCTCGTATGGGCGCTCACTTTTGCGACCATAGCGGCGATCATCCTTCAGGAAATGTCGGCGCGTTTGGGCGTCGTTTCACAACTGGGGCTTGGCGAAGCGATCATGCAGCGGCTCTCGGAAACGCGCTGGCTTCGTTGGACAGCGGCAGCGCTCATCATCGCCGCGCTCTTTATCGGCAATGCAGCCTACGAAGGCGGAAATATCGCCGGCGCCGCGCTGGGCTGGGAAGCCGCCATGCCTGGTCTTGCAACACGCGCGGTCACGGCAGCGTCCATCGCAGCGCTGGCCGGCGCGATTCTTCTCTTTGGCGGTTACCGTGTAATCGAAAAGATCCTCATCTCGGCGGTGCTGGTCATGACCGTCGCGTTCGCCGCCGCCTTGTTCATGATCGGACCTGACTGGCGCGCACTTTTCGCCGGCGCTTTCATCCCGAACATTCCTTTGGGGGCACTTCCGCTCGTTCTCGGCCTTATCGGCACGACAATCGTTCCGTACAATTTGTTTCTGCACGCTGCGACCGCACGAAAACGCTGGTCCGGCCCTGAGGGCCTTGGCGAGGCGCGCCTGGACGCGCGCATCTCGATCGGCGCTGGCGGCATCGTTTCCATTCTCGTCTTGTCGACGGCTGCGGCGAGTCTTTTCGGCTCTGGCCTTGAAGTGAGCAACGCTGGCGACATGGCTCGACAGTTGGAGCCTGCATTCGGCGCTTGGGCGACATACTTACTCGCGGTTGGCCTGTTTGCGGCGGGGCTTTCATCCGCCATCACGGCGCCCTTAGCGACAGGGTTCGTCGCTGCGGAGCTATTCGGATTTGACAACGACCCAATGTCATTGAAGTTCAGATTGGTGGCAGGTTCGGTTCTGTTCATCGGTGCTGTTGTCGCCATGACTGGCGCCGGTCCCATTGAAGTCATTCTCTTTGCACAAATTGCAAATGGCGCTTTGCTGCCCGTCGTGGCCATATTTCTGCTGTACGCAGCGAACAGCAAGAAACTGCTCGGCGCCAACGCCAACGGCGCACTCGCAAACATTGCCGGTATCGCAGTCACGTTGATCGCCGCAGGGTTGGGAGTGCGGGGCGTATTGCGCGCTTTTGGGGCGATGTGATGCCCGCCATCGATCTCAATGCAGATATGGGCGAATACGCCAACGATAAGCAGCGCGAAATCGAAGCGGCGTTGATGCCGCTGATAACGTCCTGTTCCATCGCCTGTGGCGGCCATGCCGGCGACGCCGAGACAATGGGAGTCACTGTGCGTCTGGCCAAAGCGCACGGGGTAAAGGTTGGCGCACATCCCTCATATCCAGACCGCGCCGGATTCGGCCGGCGCAGCAGAGAGTATGACGCATCGACTCTTCTTGCATCGTTGGCTGCGCAGATCCGACAATTGCGCGCCGAACTTGCCCCGTACGATTTGAAACTCGCACACATAAAACCACACGGCGCGCTCTACAATGACGCAGCGAAAAACACTGGCCTCGCGAATATCGTCGCATCGGTTTCTGCGGACACTGTCCTCGTGGGTCCGCCGGATTCGGAACTGGAGAAAGCGGCAAAGCGCACTGGGATAAAATTCGTTCGCGAAGGATTTGTTGATCGTCTCTATCTCGCGGATGGTTCGCTGACTCCACGAGGCGAGCCGGGCGCCGTCATCGCGGATGTAGATGCGCGCGCACAGCAAGCTTTGCGTATTGCATCCGGATTTCCACTGCGCGCGGCGACTGGCGAAGTGAAGATCAGCGCCGAGACATTATGCATCCATAGCGATTCCCCAAGCGCCGTTGAGACCGCCACCTCAGTGCGCAAAGCGCTACGTGGCGCCGGAATCGAGATCAGGTCGTTTGCATGAGCGAGCCGACTTTTTCCATCACCACCTTCGGCGAATTCGGGGTTTTAGCGGAAATCTCCAGCGGCGACGCCGTGACCAGCGCGTATTCAGCAAATTTTGCCGCGGATGCATTGCGCAGCTGTGACGGCGTGCTGGACAGCGTTGCGGGCATAAACAGCGTCGCTATTCGGTTTCACCCCTCAAAACTCTCTGCGTCGCAAGCGGCAGCTCTACTTGAAAAGGTGCTTCAGCGCATTCCGGACCGGCCGGACGAAGCCTCCCAGCTCACAGAAATTCCGGTGTGTTATGGGGGCGAGTTCGGTCCGGATTTCACAAGCTTATGCGAAAAACTGTCGCTGCAACCGCGACAATTGATTGAGCTCCATTCTTCCGCCCTATACAGCGTACTGACGATTGGCTTTGCGCCGGGCTTTGCGTATCTCGGCCCTTTGCCCGAGGCGTTGCAGACGGGCAGGCTGTCGAGTCCGCGGCCGCGCGTGCCTGCGGGTTCGGTGGGAATCGCGGGCGCCATGACTGGCGTATATCCGCTCGCGTCGCCCGGCGGCTGGCCCCTCATCGGCCGCACACCCAAAAAGCTCTTCGAGGCGACGGCGCCAAACCCTTTTCTGTTCAAGCCGGGCGCCTCCGTTCGCTTTGTCCCGATTGAGCATGGGGAGTTTTCCAACGCGGATCTCGTCGCGACATGAACCCGCTCGCAGAGATGCTGAAAGCCGGATTGCACACGACGATCCAGGATATGGGCCGGCCTGGCGCTCGCCATCTCGGTGTGCCGCTTTCCGGTGCCGCCGATCCGCTATCATTTGCGCTCGCCAATGCTGCAATAGGGAATGTTCCGCATGCGGCGGGCCTTGAGTGTGTCATGAGCGGCCCTACGCTCCGCTTCTTTCACGACACTTCGATAGCAGTTGGCGGTGCGGATATGCAGCCACGCCTGAACAATGTGCGTGTGCCGCTATACACTGCGATCAACATAACGGCTGGCGACGAACTCATTCTCGGCGCCGCTCAAATCGGCGCGCGATCCTATATTGCGTTCTCGGGCGGCCTGATGGGCTCGGCGTTTCTTAACAGCGTTTCCACATACGCGCCGGCGGAACTAGGCGGAATAGAAGGACGCCCATTGCGCTCCGGCGACAAATTGAGTTCGATGAAACTGCCCATCGGGTCGCCGCGCGACATACCGGCGGAAATGCGGCCGAGAATTTCACATGAGTTTGTTTTGCGCGCGACAACCGGACCGGAAACGGGGTCGATCGGCGAGCGGGAAGCCACCAAGCTTTTCTCGAGCCGCTTCCATGCAAGCCGCCGCGCCGATCGGATGGGCGTCATGCTCGACGGCGCGCCGCTAGAGCCCGCGCCATCGCCGCCGATGGCAAGCAGTCCAGTTTTTCCCGGAACAGTGCAATTGCCGCCGGGCGGGGCGCCGTTTTTGTTGTTGAGTGACGCACAGACGGTCGGCGGTTATCCACGCATCGCGCAAATCATCGCAGCGGATTTGCCGCTGGCCGGTCAGATCCGGCCCGGCGACCATATCTGGTTTCGCAAGGCAACGCCGGATGCTGCGCGCGACATCGCGTTGAAGAAGTCAGCCCTCTACAGCGACTACTTTCCCGGCGGATTTTTCCGCTGAGGCCGGCTGTTGCGCCGCGCGGATTTCCGCCATCCAGTTGATGCGCACGGCGATAATGACGGCGCCCATGGCGAGCAGGATGAACAGCCCCGGCAATCCGCCGAGATTGGACAGCATGCGCACGCCGTCAATGCCCGTGGTCGAGGTCATGATGAACGCCACCGCGCCGATCAGCGCTCCCCAGAAAATTTTCACCCAGCGCTCCGCGCGCGGACGCTTTTGACCCGGCGCCATTTTTTTCAGACACACATTGGTGATCGAGTGGGTGTTGGAATCCATCGCCGTGACGAATGAAATGAAGGTGAGCGCAATGAAAAGCCCGATGACGATCTGGCTGAAGGGCAGCGTATTGAACAGCGCATAGGCAACGGCCTCTGGCCCGCGCGCATCAAGCGCCGCCACCAGCCCGTGACCCGCCGCGGCGTCTGCGCCAATGGCCGCACCGCCGAACACCATCATCCAGAGCCCGCCAAAACTCGCCGGCGCCACGAGATTGAACAGCACGAATTCGCGCACCGTATAACCGACCGCGATCCGGCCCAGGAACAAGGCGGTCACCGGCGCCCAGGCGAGCCAGTTGGCGAAATAGAACACCGTCCAGTCGCGGGTCCATTCGGCGCCGGCGCGGTCGCCAAGCGCAAGGCTGCGCGGAATGAATTTGACGATGTACTGGCCGAGGCTTTCCGCGCCAAGGGAAAGAATCTGCAAGGTCGGCCCGGCGAAGAAAACAAACAAGACCAGCAGCAGAAAGAATCGCGTGTTGAGATCGGACAGGATTTTGATACCGCGCTGCAGGCCGGTGATCGACGACACCACGAAAAAGATCACAATGGTGATTGTGACAATCAGGCGCAGCACGACACTGTCATATAGCCCCGTCGTCGCTTCCAGCCCGCCGACCAGCGTCATCACCCCGGCGCCGAGCGACGCGGCGACGCCGGCGACCAGCGCATAAAGGCCAATGGCGTCGATGATCGCGCCAACCCGGCCCGTCGCCGCCTTGCCGATGATCAGCGACAGGGGCCCGCTTAGTGAATAGGGCCGGCCGAGATTGTAATGGGTGAGTGCGAAGGCGAGCGCCGGCACGGTGTAGAGCGCATAGGGCGTGATCGTCCAGTGCATGAACATGGACGACAAGGCGAAACGCGACGCCTCCTCCGTATAGGGATCGATGCCGGAATAGGCGGGCGGCGCCTTTATGTGAAACATCGGCTCAGCGATGCCCCAGAACAAAATCCCAGTGGCGATGGTCGTGCACAAAGTGATGGCGAACCAGTTCCAGCGGGTGAGGATGGGCTTTGCCTCCGGCCCGCCAATCCGCACCGACCCCAGCGGCGACAGCACCACCCAGGCAACGAGCGCCACCGCTGCAAAGGACGCATAGCTGAACAGCCAGTCGAAATGCGTCAGCACCCATTGATTGGCGCGGCTAACCGTGGCGTAGAAACCGTCGAAATCCACCAGGGAAAACGCCAGCGCCGAGAGCAGCAGGACGACAGGCGGCCAGAAAACCAGCGGGCGGGTGGATTTGACGGTTTCTCTAAAGATGGCGGGCGGCCCCCGAAAATGATTGCGCGCCCTTCATAGGGCGCCGGGGCGGGAAACCCAAATTTGACGCTGTAAATTTGTGAAGATCGAAAATGGTGCGCTTACGGGAAGCCAAACACCGGCTTAGCCATCTGATACTGTGCGAACTTTCCAATTCGATAATTCTCAATACCCCCAATAATACCCCCGAAATTTTCGGATCATGCAGGCCGTCATGAGGCGTATTCCGTCACGTCTCCGGCGGCGAGGTCGTCGCGCAGGATGATGTTGCCCGACACCCGGCTGTAGATCGAATAGACCGCCGTCAGGCCGGAGCCGGTGCGCACGCGTTTGAGGTTCCGAGAGCATGCAGATAGTTTGAAGGCACATACAGTGTGCCTAAACCACTCTAGGTGCTGATAAGATAATCGCGTTACAATAACTCAGTTTTTATTCTTGTTTAGAACCTTGAACAACCAAGAACAAGATATGTACACAAATATTATTACAGCGGTCATTTTGGCTGCATCGATAAGAGCCGAATGTGCCAGCGCGAACCATGCAACATCTCGGTCATTCCAAATCTTACCTACAGCGAATACAGCAAAAAAGGTAGCTGAAAAAAGGAACAACATGCCGAATGCTATTTTTATAAATGCGCGCATCGCACCTCTCACCTAACACGGATTATCAGCTACAGCGCAAGTTGTCGTAGCGGCAACTGCTCCTGCAGTATTGCCGGCCACTTCGCTAACAATTTCACCAATCTCTTGACCATTAGCAACTGAAGGAGCGGAGCCGCTTTTCGGAAAGTGAAGTGCATTATCAATCCCCTCTGCAATTTTCTGCCCCACGGCTCTGGTTACCCCGGGAGCCGCAGCCTCAAGCAACTTTCCAGCTCCAGTGCCAGCAGCGCCGCCTATAACGCCGTTGGCGAAACCAGCGGTTGCATCTCTCGCGAGTGCCTTAAAGCCGTTTTCATTCAGCGGCTTTCATTGAGGGGATGGGGCCACGCTGCGGGATTGGCTTTCCGCAGCGATGGCGGAGCCAATTGCAGCTCTAAAAAAAAGATCAGACGCAAATTTGCCAGAGACAAGCGCCGCGCCGCAGTACGCTCAAGCGCAAAGCTCCAAGCCCCGTTCATCCGCACCGGGAGCGCTCCCGCCAAGCGCCGATTCACAAGGGCGCCTATCAGGCGCCAAGCTGACGCAAAATGGCGCCACCCAATCAACGAGTGGCGCCGCATAATTCGATGTGCAGACAACGCGTTACAACGCACCAGGCGCCAGCCCTTTTATCTTGCTTACCATTCCCAGCCACCAAAAGCCCAGCCAATACTAACAATTTGATTATTTTTTGATGCCAAGCAGATGGTTCCGCCGAACCGGCTATCATCCAGCCAAAGCCCCACTTGTTGATCCGCGGGATACGGTCGATCAAGACAACGCCCCGGCACTGAGGGTTCCATTGGTTCGAGTCCACGCGAGCGAAGTCGATCTTCGGCAACATTCCGATCCATGCCAATTTGAATGCCGAACTTAGAACCGGAATCGATGAACCCTTCCGAACCCAAAAAACCAGTTCTGTTAAATTCATCGCTTGCAAAAAAAACGATCCCTCCCACGACGAAAACTAAGATCAAAAGTACGACTATTTTCATTATTCGGCTCCTCCAATCTCTAAACCGGACAGCGGTCTACTCGCAATCGGATCGTCCGGGGCATGGGATATTTCCTGTTTCTCCCCACCCAGGGTTTCTTGTTCCCGGAGGAAGAGATTGTGTACCGCCCGGGTTTTCGCTCTGAACCGCATTTTGTGCAACTCCATAAGCCGCCGAATTGCTATTCGCGCCGGAACCGCCTTCCCTGGGGACAAGGAAATAGCGAGTGTCGCCAGGATTTTCTCTTGAACCAAGAGCCTCATTCATTTTCTCGCCAGCGTCCATCACCGCTTCGTCTGAAGCATCAATTTTAGCAGCGGATATGCCGTCTTTTGCGGCTTGTTCTGGGTCGGCGAGAAATGCTTTCGCGGCTTTATCATCTGTAATGTTGGTTTTTGTATCCGTGTCAGTCAGGCTAACCAATTTCTTGCCTGGCCCACTGCTCGATGGGCCATATGAATACCGTGCCTTGATCTCACCTGTGTCATCATCCACTACCAGTACAAACATGTGATTGGCGCCTGGAGTCTCCGGAATACGCCGGGAAACCAAATAGGCAGCTTCGCCTGTTGGATCGAACTTATTTATAGGATCATTTGCGACATACGCGTACAGATTGAGCTGGTCCTGATACCCGATTGGATCGGTGCTTAAGAACCTTCCGATCACCGGGTCCATGTACCGGGCTTGCATGTAGAGAAGACCGGTTGCGTCATCGCGGACATGGCCGGTGAAGTTCGTTTTGTCCTTGTTGGCGAGAGGATTGAGCAGCGACTCCCCGAAAGGCGTGTAGCTTTCCCGCCACTGCACCACGCCGGCATTGTCGGTCGCGGCGATGGGGCTGCCGAGATGATCCGAGTGCGTGAACTCCCTCACTCCATTCTTCAAACGCACTGACGCCTGTCCGACCGAGGCGTATTCGGTGACCTCCCCGGCGGCGAGATCGTCACGCAGGATGATGTTGCCCGACACCCGGCTGTAGATCGAATAGACCGCCGTCAGGC
>CAZAOB010000003.1:0-64947 GCA_964486635.1 uncultured Caulobacterales bacterium
GATTGATTGATCAGCACAGAAACTTCTCCTAACTCAACTTCCGCACGCCCGGTTTCGGCGCGGCGGGTTTCAACAGCAATTCGGTGATCGCCCAGACCAGCGCATCGAGACGGTCGGGACTCTTCGCGCCCTTTTCCCCGGTGTATTGCGTCATCTGGTCTTCGAGCGCGGCGAAGGCGCCGACATGGCGCACGCGCCCCTGTTCGTAGAGCGCAGCGACCGGCTCGGCGCGAGTGCGCTTGCCGCGCGTTGCGTAAACTCCGCGCACCGGAACTTCCGCATCCACCTGCGCAATGACGGCCTTCGCCATCTCGCCGCCCTGATTGACTTCGACGACGATGCGGTCGGCGGAAAATTCGTGAAAGGCGGCGGCGGTTTTTTCAGCCCACTGACGGGGTGAAAGCCCCGCCGCCGACCAGTCGGCGAGAACGAAGGCGGTCGTCATCTCGCCGCAACACGCGACGCCAGCGATGATGATGCCGCATTCATCCGCGCCCTCGCCGCTCGTCGCAGGGGGATCGACGGCGACGACGATGCGATCGAGCTCAGGCGCGGCGGAGATTCGCGCCGCCTCGATCATGTTCCATGTCCAGAGCGCGGCGTTGTCGTGGCGATCTGGCGTGGACGCGCGCCGAGGCGCAGGGCAAGCTGCAAATTCGACCACGTCTCTTCGGCATAGCGCCATTTGCAGAGTTCATCGCTCCAGGCGGCGTCAAACTGGTAGCCGCGAATGCCGTCCGGGTCTTCGGCGGAAAAGGCGTAAGCGACGGCGCCATCGGGCCAGACCAGACGCCGGCGCGAACTTTCATAGACCGGACGTTCGCGGGATGCAGCGACTGCGCAAATGCCGGAGGGGCCTTCGATCATGACTTCCCTCGCATCGGCGTAACTTTCCGCGACCAGCGCGATCGCACGGCGCTGATTGTCATTGGCGGGGTTGGTGATGGCGCGGATCCATTCGGCGCCGGCGCGGGTTTTCCCGGCGCCGCGTCCGCCGAGCAAAAGCCATGTGGTCCAATCGCCTTTGGGTTCTTTTTGATGGTCATGGGCGCTCTCCTCCCAATGAAACGCCGCCCATTCCGGATGCAGCCGGCGGAAGATTTCCATCGCCAGACGCGCCGTCTCTACACTCTGCTCCAACGTCTTCGCGTCCAAGGCGCTCGACGGTGTCCCTGATTTTCCGATATTCGGCTTCAACGTCTGCCGTCGTGAAACCTGGTCCTTCGGCGCCTTCGTCATCGGGGTTTTGTTCCTTCGCTTGGTCTCGTTTCAGGCGGTGCGCGACTTCGGCCGAACTCATCAGCGTGCGAAGGCAGCGCGCGCCGCGGTCGAATGCGGCGCTGTTGTCGTCGTCATGATCCAGCAGCGATTGCGAGCGGCGATGGGCGAGGATCGCGATGCGCTCAAGCAGCGCTTCCCAGTTCTCGCGAGTCGCATCGGGGGCCGTTGCTGGCGATGGGATTTGAAGTTGGTTTTTCATCATGGGACGGAGGATAAGGCCGTCCCGAAAGTGGTGGATAACTATTCACCAACACTGGGTTTTATGAAAGAATTCAACAGAAATGATGTAAAATGCTGCACCGTCACTCGCCTTATTGGGGTGAGGAAACGCCACGCAAAAATATCTCCGGTCATCCCCGCGAAAGCGGGGATCCATAGCGCAAGCGCAGCGCTGCAATTTCCGCTTTCCCGCTTTCGCGGAAAAAATCGGTGTGCGGATGCAAGTTGCGCTTCTCCTCCCGCACCCCGCTTTGCGGCCTCTTTTCCTGTAAGCGTGAAACTCCCGCCCCCTCCCCAAAAAACCAATTCCGGCGGCGGCGGTTTCGCGATATGAAGGAGGCAATGACCATATGGATCGGAAGGCATGCCGGCCAAAGGACCTTTTTTAGCTGGCGATCCCGCCCCGCACTTCCGTCAGCGCTCCATTTCCAATCCGAGATACTTCATCGACACCGCCGCCGGGCGCCATCTCGTATTGTGTTTCTTCGGTTCGGCGGCGAGCGACCACGCACGGGCGGCGATCGCCGCAGTGTCCGCCCGGCCTGACATCTTCAACGACGACAGAGCAAGTTTCTTCGGCGTCAGCGTCGATCCGGCGGACGAAAGCGACGGACGCGTCGCCAACCGTTATCCCGGTTACCGATTCCTCTGGGATTTCGACCACAGCGTGTCGGCGCTCTACGGCGCGGCGGCGTCCGACCCCGATCTCATCGAACAGCGCCTGACCGTGGCGCCCCGCTGGGTCGTGATCGATCCGGCGATGCATATCGTGCGCGACATTCCCTTCAGAAAGGACCGCAGCGACATCGCGGAAGTCTTGGCGCTCGCCGCCGCGTTGCCGTCATCGAAAGAATTCACCGTCGCCGCGCCGCCCGCGCCGGTCATCGTGTTGCAAAACGTGTTTGAGCCGGAGCTTTGCCGCCGCCTGATCGCCGAATTCGAGCGCAGCGGCGGCGAGCAATCGGGCTTTATGCGCGACATCGACGGCAAGACCGTAGGCATTCACGACACCAGCCACAAAAGCCGCAGGGATCACCATCTTGCCGATCAGTCATTGATCCTCGAGGCGCAGGCGCGCGTCGTCCGGCGCATTTTTCCGGAAATCGCCAAGGTGCATCAGTTCAAAGTCACGCGCATGGAGCGTTACATCGTCGCCTGTTATTCGGCCGAAGACGGCGGACATTTCCGCGCCCATCGCGACAACACCACGCGCGGCACCGCGCACAGGCGCTTCGCCGTTTCCATCAATCTCAACAGCGAATTCGAAGGCGGCGAGATTTCGTTCCCCGAATATGGCGCGCGAAGCTACAAACCGCCGGCGGGCGGCGCCGTGATCTTTTCCTGCTCGCTCCTACATGCGGTTTCAAAAGTGACGCGCGGGCGGCGTTATGCGTTTCTGCCGTTCCTCTACGACGATGCGGCGGCCAAAATCCGCGAGCAAAACCTCGTTCACCTCGCCAATGCGGCGGCGAAAAAGGAAACCGGCTTCAGCGAGCCCGTGTAACGCGGCTTTCCAGCAAGTCGTCGGTGATTTCGAGATCACTTTCGGAAACCAGCTTCGCCGAGACGGCGATCTTTGCGCGCACGACAGATTTCTTATCGCCGGAAATCAGCGGGTGCCATGATTTCAGCTTCTTGCCTTCGGCGAGACGGCGATAGGCGCAGGAGGGCGGCATCCATTTCAGTGCGCCGACATTATCCGGCGTTAATTGCACGCAGTCCTTCACCTTTTTCATACGGTTTGCGTAATCGGTGCAGCGGCGCTTTTTGACGTCGAACAGCTTGCAGGCGATGTCGGTCTCAAAAACCTCGTCTGTTTCTTCATTGTGCAGCACATAGATGCAGCAGCGCCCGCAACCGTCGCAGAGCGATTCCCATTCTTCAAGGTTCATCTCGGCGAGGGATTTCGTTTCCCAGAAAGGTTTTTTTGCGGCCATGGCTGCGTCATAGCCGATGGCGCGCCATTACGCCATCACTGGTGTTTTGCCCTGCGCGGCAAATCTCGCTAGCGTTCCCCAATCGGAACGAAGGGGCGAGACATGATCCGTTATCTGAAAATCCTCCTGGTGGTGCTGGTCGGCCTGCAAGGGCTGTTCTATTTCATCTCCAACGTCTTCAATTTTGAATACGCGCTCGCAGCTGTCGGCCTTATTTTGAGCCAGGCGGACAGTCCGGTCTATCAGAACCTGATCGTGCCGCCGATCACCAGCCCATTTGTGGCGAAGCTGGCGCTGATCACCATTATGACCGGCGAATTGCTGGTCGGGCTGATTTCCTTCAAAGGCGCGCTCGACATGTGGGCGAAGGCGGGCGCCCCGGCGGCGGATTTCAACGCTGCGAAAACCTACGCCATTCTCGGCTGCGGCATGGCGTTGATCGTCTGGTTCGGGTTTTTCACCGTGTTCGGCACAGCGCTCTTGCAGATGTGGCAGGGACAGGTCGGCGCCGGATCGTTTGAAGGCTCGCACATGTATCTGGTGCCGAGCGCGCTGGTCATGATCTTCGTTCACATGAAGGATGAGTAGCGTTTACTTCGTGCTCACCCGATAGGCGCAGCGGCGCGCGCCGGCGAGGATGTGTTCTTCGCGCCGGACGCTGACATCCTTGCCGAGCACATCGTTGAAAACTTTGAGTTCGCCCGCGCAGAGGCCGGTGCACGCCTTTGCCGCCGAACAGATCGGGCAATGGTTTTCGATCAGCAGCCAGTCGCGCCCGTCTTTTTTGGCTTCGGCCATATAGCCTTCGGAACTGCGCACATCGGCGAGGCGCTTGACCCGTTCGCTCAGGCTTTTCGCGCCGGAGAGTTTTTCGCCATAGGTGGTGCGCTGGGTGTCGCCATGTTTTTTGACGAGTTTGGCGAGCCCTTGCGCGCCGAAGAGTTCTTCAACCGATTTGATCATCTCCACCGCGAGGCCCTGATGGGCGTCGGGAAAGATCCGCGCCGCCGCCTCGGTCAATGACCAATAGATAGTCGGACGGCCGCGGCCCTTGGCGCGCGATTCCGCGGCGACGAGCCCCTCTTCTTCGAGCCCGTAAAGATGCAGCCGTACGGCCATGGGCGTGACGCCGAGCGCGGCCGCGAGCTTTGATGCGCTCATGTCGCCATTGCGTTTCAACAGGTTGATGACGCCCTGGCGGGTCGCGGCCAGGCCGGGATCGGATTTCTCGATTGCGCGGTTCGATATTTTGCTCATGCGATATTTATAAAAGGTCTTGCTTGCATAAACAAGGGCGATTATTGAAAGGATATTCTTTCTTAAATAAGGAGGCCGACATGGCACAGAACAACAACGAAGAAATCGCCGCCCCGCGTCTCGAACACGTCAATCTGGTGGTCACCGCCATCGACCCGAGCGCTGAGTTTTTAATGGCGGCGTTCCCGAACTGGCGCGTTCGCGGCGAAGGCGGCGGCGAATGGGCGGGCATTGCCCGGCGCTGGGCGCATGTGGGCGACGACGCCAATTACGTCACGCTCAATGAATTCAAACTGCCGAAGGCCGCGCGCGGGCGTCATCGCGATTTGCAGAGTTCTGAGCCGGGGCTTGCCCATCTCGGTTTTGAAGTCAGCGATCTCGATGCGGTCGTCAAGCGCCTCAAAGCCGCCGGCCATGAACCGCATCATTTGGGCGAAGACCATCCGCACCGGCGCAACCTCTATTACGTCACCGAAGAAGGCATCGAGTTCGAGTTTGTCGAATATTTCTCCGCCAATCCGGCCGAGAAAAATCTTTATCAATAGGAGGCGATGATGACCCCATCCATGCATGACGGCGGCGATTTTGCTGAGTCCCTGCGCCGCATCTTTGAACGGCCGACCAGATGAGCATTTTGGCGCTCAACGGCTCAAGCCGCGCCGGCGGAGAAACGGCGCGGCTTTTGAACGCCGTGATGACGCATCTCGATGATGTGGAGCAGTTCGATCTCAATACATTGCGTATTGGCCCCTATTCATACGACCACGCCCACGCGGATGATGATTTCCTGCCTCTCGCCCGGCGCATGCTGAAGGCGCGCACGATCGTTCTGGCGAGTCCGGTTTACTGGTATGCCATGAGCGCGCAGATGAAGACTTTCTTCGACCGGCTCACAGATCTGACTGACCCGCCGTTCAAACCACTGGGAAAACAACTGGCGGGCAAAATCATGTTCGTCGTCGCGACCGGCGGTTCGCAAACGCCGCCGCTGAGTTTCGCCGCGCCGTTTGAAGATACCGCCGGTTATTTCAACATGCGCTGGGGCGGGATGTTGTACCGGCCCGGGCGCGATGCGTTGAGCGCGGAAGACAAAATTGCAGCGCGGGATTTTGCGAAGTCAATTTCGCCATTAACGGTTTAATACTATTGTTCAGCGCCAGTCGTTCATTACATCAACGCAAAACGGTGGTTCTTGAATCTTGTGAACGCTTCCGTCTGCCCTGATTACAATATCGCCAAGCGGATGTTGCGCAACGAGCGCACCATCTGGCAAGGCCACAAAATAGTTCGTTTCACCGTGCAATCTGAGTTTCCGCCTAATAACAGGTCCATTTTTCGTTGGCGAGATGAACCACGCTTGTCCATCGTCAAGCGCAAGGTGTGCGAGCCCGGTGAAAATCAATAGCTCCTCACCCATCCACCAGACGGCACTTGCATTTTCGGATATCAATAATGAAGTGTCGCCTTCGGACGTAATACGGTACACACCGCCGCCGAATTCGCCGTGATCAACACCTACAATGGCGTCGGAACCAATCTCGGCAACAAACACTGGCGCGCCAATCTTTTCGAAATCGGGATGTCTCTCAAAGAACCGCTGTTCTTCCAGCTCGGTAGGCGCTATCAAGTCCAGTCGTAGCGATAAGCCCTTATTGTTTTCAAGCGGTTTCGCCATGTATTGCCGGTATGGTTGATGGCTATCTGCGTCGCTGCATAATGAAACCTCGCTGTAGTCACCGGAATATCGCGCGCTCCCGAAATATATATGATCATCCGCGTCGGATTCCGCTTCATCAACGCCTGGCAGAAAAAATTTGCCGGTGTCGAGGTATTGAAGCGCACGCCCCGCATTGTTGCGGACTAGACGACTCCAGTGATGGATAGCCAGTTGTGTCAGCAACGCTTGCGACCTTCTCGCCTCTAGAAGGCTCAGACTTTCAACTACATTATAGGCGAGCAACCAATCATCATCAAAATCGCCGCGCAATGCAGTGAGCTCAGGGATTGCGGGCGCATACCCGATCTGACCGAGCGTAAGCGCCGCCTGCGCGCGGGCATCAGGAAGATCCTGGCGCTTCAAAAAGCGCCGCACAAACTTTCCCGCACGACGCCCATCCGGCCCATACGAGCCAATATCCCTTAAATGCAGGAACTTGTCGAAGTCCTCATATCCGTCAACTTCATATTGCTGATCCGTTTGTTCAATGGCTCCAATCAGAACATCAAGCCCTCTTTGATGCTTGAGTCGGATAAGCGCATATTCTGCGGACAGCCTCACTTCCTCCGACGTTGTCGGCGCATCGTATATCTCAACAACCAAATCAACGCCTCGCCTTGGCATTGGGTTATACATTGAAAGAAGACCTATTAACTCGTCGCAAAATTTAGTCTCATCCGTGGTTTTGCAACGTTCAAGACTCTCAAAGAGGAACGGAAAATTTCGTTCACCAAATAATACAAGCCCCCGCTTTACTTGGACATTTGAACGATGAGGATTCGCAACCAGAAGGCTCTGCAGAAATGCGAGTGCTTCGTCTGAATTCGTTCGCGCTATCGCGAATTCCAGCCAGTGAACGCCGTTATTGTGAGCCAAGATCATATCTGGAACATGGCGCGGGTCTATCGTCGGAAAATGAAACAGAGTGTATGCGGCACGATTTCGCACATGATAGAGCGGATGGCGCAATAGCATTACCAGCGGGGCTGCCGCATTGTCGCCCGACGCCGCGAGCATGTTGACTGCGCCTTCAATGGGTCGTGGATCTACTCCGGACGACCGACGCTCTCCAGGCGCTGGTTCATCAGGCAGATCACGGCCTATTAGAATTGCGAGACAAGTATCGATTGTTTGACATTCAGACGCCGAATTATTCTGCGCGAGTCCTGATCCAAGCAGGATAAAAAACGCCGCGACAATACTTAGCATTTTCATGCATCCGCTCAAATCAAGCAGCGATGAGCTAAATCCAATCACAAATATTGCCCAAATACCCCATCCATGACGAATCGTACCTCACTAACGAGTATTTGTCCCTTCAAATGACAATCTACTCGCCCAAACCATTTCTTGTTTCCGCCCCTAAAGCGCCCGAATCCGCCGTCAGCCTCCGATTGTTCGCATGTATCGCGTTTTGATGCGGAAGCTGGGGAGAGACCAAGAGACGGCGCGCCCGCAAGGGCCGGCCGCGAGGCGGATAGCCTTGCGCCAGCACCGGGCCATAAGCTGGGCCAGATAAAAAGCCGCCCGCCAATCCACCCTCCCCTGTGACCTACATCACTCCGCGCCGCAGCGGGCCCGCTTAAGGTCGGCCGCACTCAAGGGAGACAGAACGATGAAATGGCTTGTTGGACTATCCGCCGCGCAGACCGTGTTACTGGCTTTTGTCGCCCTTCGCGTGGTGTCGCTGGAGATGCGCGCAGGCGACATTGAAGACGCCGCCGACGCCGCCCGCCTCGCCGCTCAGAACTCAAATCAGAACGCCGCACAATCGCGCTCGACGCTTGTCATGCCCGCGAGTGCGAACGGCGCCAGCCTCAATCTGGACGATCTGCGCGCTGTCATTCGCGAAGAAGTCGCGCCGATCATCACCGCGCAAACAAGAGCGGAGACGAAACCTGTATCCGCCGCACCAACGATGTCGCCCGCACAATTGAAACGCGCCGAAGCCGACTTCGCCCGCGATCTCAATCTCGCGCGCAGCCGCACCCATACGTCAGAGGCGGAAATCTCCGACCTGTACGCACAGATCGCAAAAATGCCGCCGCAGGCGCGTCAGGCGGCGATGACCGAAATCGCACGCGCGTTCAGCAATGGCGAGATCGACGCCAGACTGTGACGCACGCTCAAATTCAAAGGCTCTAGAACGAAGCACTAACTTTATCCAAGTTTAACAAGAGGGAGAGACTACCATGAGACTATCCAAGAAAATGCTCGCCGCCACGGCCGCCGCTGTTGGATTTTCGGGTGTTGCAATCGCCGGCATGGTTCAGCCGCTGCCGGTCGAGGTCAATCTCGCCAGCCTCTATGCTCACGGCGACATGATCAGCGCCCGCGATGCGCCGAACAAGACCGAGTTCATCGGTTGCGGCGTGCGCAAATATGATGACGGCGTTGGCGGCGCCACGGCGTTTGGCTTCTGCCAGGCGGAAGATGCGAAAGGCAATCGCGCCTTCTGCAACACCGACAATGAAGACCTGCTCGACGCCATCGAGGCGAGCGCGGATTTCGGATATGTGTCGTTCAGCTGGAACGAAAAAACCCAGGTCTGCACGCGGATCGGCTTTTCCAACCAGTCGTTCTATATTCCGCCGACACTCGGCAGCAATCTGTAAAAAGCCGGCGTAATTTTATCGGCTTGCGGCGTCGCGGAAACTTTGCGGTTTTCTGCGGCGCCGCAATTTTTTTTGGTCAGTCAGCATGCGGATTCGAGGGATTCTCCGCCCTGGCCAGATTGACTTGCAGCCGGACGAGGTTCTAGATGCGCGCAGTTCGAGGTCACGGGGGACGCTCGGTGGTAAAGTGTAATTTTCGAAAAAATATAGCGGGTTGCGCCTTCGCACTTGGGGCGGCGCGATGAAGTGGCTCATCGGCCTTTCCGCAGCCCAGCTCGTCCTGCTCGCCATGATAGGTCTGCGCATGATCGCTATTCATATGCGCACGGATGAAATCGCCGACACGGCTGAGGCGGCGAAGCTCGCGGCGCAATCGGCGGCGGCTAAGCAAGGTTCCGCGAGACCGCAGCCCGCTTTGCAGGCTGGCGGCGCCATCCCAAACACAGATATACTTCCCGCCGATGATAACGAAACGCTGCGCCAGATTATTCGCGAAGAGCTCGCAGCGTGGAATAGCGGCGGGACGGCGGCGCGCTCCGGCAGACAGCAATCAGCATCAGGAAGCGCGGCCTCGCCCGAGCCAAACTACGACCCGGCAAAAGTCATCATCGCCCAGTCAGCGTTCGATCAGGAATTCGATCGTTACAAGAGCCGCGGCGTTATCAACACGCGTGAAATGGATGAACTTCACGCAAAAATCGCACAGCTTCCGCCAGACCAGCAGCGCGCGGCGCTCATCAAACTGACTCGCGCGATCAATAATGGCGAAATCGACGGTCAATTCTAAGACGGCCGACCTTAACTCAAGTTCTTTAACCTGAAGGGAGAGACTAGCATGAGAATAAAGACCAAACTCGCAATCGCGGCCGCCGCCGCGTTCGCATCCACGGCAGCTTTTGCCGGGCTGCAACAACCGTTCCCGGTTGATGTCGATCTCGCTGGCCAGTTCGCTGCCGGCGACATGGGCGCGGCGCAGTCCGCCAAGGACAGCACAACCTTTATCGGCTGTGGCATTCGCAAGGTCTCAACAGGCGTTGATACAGCGTTTGTGAACGGCTTCTGTCAGGCGGCCGATGCCGATGGCGAGCAGTTTACCTGCTTCACCACGAACCCCGAATTGCTCGATGCAATCTCGTCGATTTCCGATTTCAGCTTCATCACTTTTGCTTGGAACGTAGACGGCGAATGCACGCGGATCGGCAACTCGACCCAGTCGTTCTATCTGACGAAAAATCAGACCAAGTAAGCGATCTTCGCGCTGACTTACGGCGGGCCGCAGGACGCTGTCTTGCGGCCCGTTTTTGTTTCCTGTTTTCGTACCTGGGCAGGATTTAGGACAGTCCGTCAACGGACATCCGCTCCTGTCGCCTTCCCGGATGACTCGTGCTATATCGCTCCGCCGGGCAAGGGGCGAGAATGAATAAGCTTTTCAATGAGCTGAGAAGGCGCAATGTCTTCCGGGTCGCCGGGGTCTATGGCGTCGTCGGCTGGCTGCTGGCGCAAGTCGCCGCGACCCTCGAAAACGCCGTCAGCCTGCCCGAATGGTTTGACGGCATGGTGGTCAGCCTGCTGTTGCTTGGCTTTCCCGTCGCAATGATCTTCGCCTGGGCGTTCGAGATGACGCCCGAAGGCGTGAAACGCACCGCCGCCGTGCCCGAAGGCGAGAGCATTACCGCCAAAACCGGCAAGACGCTCGACTATGTCATCATCGGCGGACTGGCGCTGGTCGCCGTGATGATCATCGCCGACCGCCTGGCGCCATCCCCTTCACGCGTTGCAAGCGCCCCGCAATCCAAAGAAGCCCATGCATCGGTCGCGGTGCTCCCCTTTATCGATTTGTCGCCGAACGGCGATCAGGAATTTTTCTCCGACGGGATTTCCGAAGAGATTTTGAATGTGTTGGTGCGCATTCCGGAACTCAAAGTCGCGGGCCGCACGTCGAGCTTTTCCTTCAAGGGCAAGAACGAAGATCTGCGCGAGATCGGCTCGGCGCTGGGCGTCAATCATGTGCTGGAGGGAAGCGTTCGCCGCTCCGGCGCGCAGCTTCGCATCACCGCGCAGCTCATTCGTTCGGCGGACGGGTTTCACCTGTGGTCGGAAACCTATGACCGCGAGATGACCGATATCTTCAACATCCAGGACGACATCGCCAAAGCGGTCGCGAAGGAACTCGCTTTGTCACTGGGCCTAAAGCCCGGACAAACGCTGGTGACAGACCGCACCGAAGATGTCGTCGCCTATGAAAACTATCTGAAGGCCAGACAACTCATTTTGAAGCGCGGGCTCGATAATCTGAACGCCGCGCTGTTGCTGCTCAATGAAGCAACGGCGCGCGATCCGAATTTCGCGCCGGCCTGGGCGGCCATCGCCGGCGTTTACGCCATTTACGAAGCCTACCAGCCCGAACTGCCGCCTACCGGCGATTATCATCAATGGCGCGCCATTGGCCGCGCCGCTGCCGGGCGCGCCATCGCCCTCGATCCGCACAACGCCGAAGCCTATAGCCAGCTCGGCGCGTTTCTTTATTACGATCACGATTTCATTCCGGCGTTCAAGGCGCTGGATCGCGCCGTCGAACTCGCGCCCGAGAATTCAACCGTTCTCGATAACGCTGCACAAGCGCTTTACTTCCTCGGTTACTTTCAGGAAGCCGAAGCGCTTTCCAAGCGCGCCATCGCAATCGATCCCCTTGTGCCTATCTTTCAGAACACGCTCGGCAATGCTTACTGGTTTGGCGGCGCCTATTTCGCCGAGCTTGACGCCAACGCTGCGGCGCTCGAACAATATCGCAAAGTGGCCGACGAACTCGGCGCGCTCTTGCCGTTCGCTTACTGGAATTTGTTCTGGGTTAATTTTCATCAATCGGATTTCGATGCAGCTTTGGCGGCCGTGAATGAGGGCGTTTCGGCGGGCGTGATTTCGCAAGAAAATAGCGCCGAGGCTGAAAGCTTGGTCAACGCGGCCCGGCAAGGCGACGCCGCGCTTCGTGATTTCGCTCTGACGGAAACGCGCGGCATGCAGGAAGTTGCGGACTATCTCGGCGACGCTGACCTTTTGATCGAGCAGCTTCTTCCTTTCTGGGAGGGCGATTACCTTTATGAGCCGCTGTACACTTTGTTCCACACAACGGAAGTTTATCAGCATCCGCGCTGGCGCGAGCAGATGAAAAAAGACGGCGTTGTTGATCTGTGGCGCTCGCGCGGTTTCCCGACATGGTGCCGCGCCGTCGGCGACGACGATTTTGAATGCGACTAACCGTGCAGCGCCGGCTCTGCGGTAAAGTTTGCGTAACTCATCACAACAAAGGGGATAAATGTGAGATTGCTTTTAATTCTTCTCGGGCTGACCGTGCTGGCGGCATGCTCGAACTCCAACGGTACTGATGCAGCGGGCGCGGGCGCAGTGCAAGATGACGCTGGCCTTCGGGCAACCCTGCTCCCTGAGTATCTTGAGCGAATCAATTCGAACGATCTCGATACGGTGATGGCCGGCTTCACCGACGATGTTGTGTTCCAGGCGCCGCACGGACCGGAAGTCGCCGGCAAGGCGGCGTTGCGCGAATGGATCGGCGGCTATCTCTCCGCGTTCGACACGCAATGGATCAAGACGTCTCAGGACATGATCGTCAGCGGCGATTACGCCATAGAGCGCTATGCTTACGAGTCGACCGATACAGCAAAGGCCGACGGCGCTGTGCATACTGACGCCGGCAAGGGCCTCATCGTCTATCACAAGGAAGGCGATGGCGTGTGGCGCGTCGCTCGCGACGCCTGGAGCACCGACCTGCCCCTTGCACAAGCCGACAACAGCGCGAAAGCCGTCGTGGAGGAAGTCTACGCCGGCTTCGCCGCGGGTGATATGGATCGCGTCACCGGCGCCATGGCGTCAGACATCGTGTGGAACGAAGCGGAAGGAAATCCCTATGCGGATAATAATCCGTATGTGGGGCCTGAAGCGGTATTGACCGGTCTCTTCGCCCGCCTCGGCGGCGAATGGGACGGCTTTGCCGCCATGCCGCAGGAATATGTGACCGAAAGCGACCGCGTCATCGTCTTCGGCCGTTACAGCGGCGCCTATAAAGCCACCGGCGAAGCCATGGACGCACCCTTCGTACATTCATGGACCGTCAATGACGGCAAGATCGTCGCGTTCCAGCAATATACAGACACGGCGGAACACGCCGCGGTTATGGGCAAATAACGCGATGCTCCTCCGCCGCGTCATCGACCATGTGAAAACACAAAACTGGACTGCGGTGGCGCTGGACTTTGTCATCGTTGTTGTCGGCGTGTTCATCGGTATTCAAGTGTCGAACTGGAATTCGGCGCAAGGCGAACGCCGGGATGAGTCGAGAATATTACAGCGCCTTTATGAGGAGGTCGCCGCTTTGACGGACGTGACTGTCGAGGAGCGTCGCGCCCTACAATCACGTGTTGACCCGTTATTGTCGGCTCACCCGATATTATTCTCCGAAGACCCGGCACGGCCGCTGACCACCGCGGAATGCGAAGCGATTGCCGGATCGCATGTCTATCGCCGCGCGTCCGACGACATCCCGATTCTCGATGAGTTGATAGAAACAGGCCGCTTTAACGTGTTGCGCGATAACAGGATCAAGGTGCAGCTGCGGGAGTACGTGCTATTCCGCGAACGTCAGCGAGCGAACCATGATGAGCGCACAAATGAACTGTTCCGCCTCTATAGCCGGCATCCGGCAGCCTTTGCGATGTCGCGTCAGCAAATTGACGGAGGCTATAACGGCGCCTGGACATGGCTTAGCGGCGACGGCTACCGTTGGCGTGTGCAGTGTAATGTCGAAGAAATGCGCGCCAGCCAGCCATTCCTAAATGAATATTTCGACAACTCTGCACGGAACGGACAGGTTCTGGTGGCTTACGAGGAGCGAACCGCACACCTTAACGGGCTGAAGGCGAGCCTTGGCGCGTTGCTCGGCCAACCAACAACCGAAGGTGAGGCCAGGCAATGATCCTCCGCCGCGTCATCGAACACGTAAAAACCCAGAACTGGACCGCCGTCGCGCTCGACTTCATGATTGTTGTTGTCGGTGTCTTCGTCGGTTTGCAGGTGACCAACTGGAACCAGGCACGGCAAGAACGCGCCCAGGAACAGGCGATCCTGGAGCGGCTGCAGGAGGAATCGCAATATGCTGTCGGATACTGGCGTGATTGGGCGGCGTTCTTCGCGCGGAGCAATGAGGATAAGCAAGAGTTGCTCGACGTGCTTGCGTCCAGACGCATGACCAGCGCGCAGGAGCCTGCGGTCCAGAACGCACTCGAAACGATGTTTCACTATCCCGCGAACAATCCGCCACGGGCGGTTCTCGACGAAATACTCTCCTCAGGCGGGTTCGCAAGAATATCCAATGAAACGGCGCGGGCCAGTGTTTCCCGCTATCTCGCAGAACTTGAGTTCATTGACGGCCAGCTGGAGCAATTCAGGCTCAACTTCCCGCAATTTCTACGGGCCTATGAAGGCCGCGTTTTTTCCGTTTATGCGGTCGATGACCCGACATTGCGGCGTTTTGAATTTGATCTCGAGGCGCTCGCGGGCGACAGCCAGTTCAAAAGCGACATCGTCGATCTCGTCCGTGATCAGACTGTGTTCCAAAATTATCGAGTGAATATGGTAGCCGCCGCCGAAACCATGTGCGCGACGCTTTCCGCCGCGTCGGGCACATCATGCGAACCGGCGCCGGGCAACATACTTGAGCGAACCGGAATAAGGCCCGAAGGAAACAACCAATGATCCTCCGCCGCGTAATCGAACACGTAAAGGCGCAGAACTGGACGGCCGTCGCGCTTGATTTCGTCATCGTTGTCGTCGGCGTTTTCATCGGTATCCAGGTGTCCAACTGGAATGCCGCGCGGGCCAACCAGGGAATCGTTGCCGCCCATTTGTCGGAAATCGCCGAAGACCTTGAGACCCATCTTGGTTTCCACGACAAGCTTTACGATTCCGCGATCGCGCGCATCGGCGCCGTCGATTACATTTACGACAAGGCGTTCGATCGCAAGCTCCCGAAAGTTCTCCAACTGTCGGTTGAAAGCTGGGAAGTTCCTGACGCGCCGCCCATCGCCGAAGAAGACCTCAATGTCATCATGGGGTCGGTGAACCTCATTCGCATCACCGTCGGATCGCGAAACGGATATGAATCGCTGATCAATTCCGGACACCTCAGCCTGTTCAAGAACCGCGATCTCGCCCGCCGCATTCAGCAATATTACAACCAGTATGACGATGTTCGCGACACGGCCGGCGATGTTTTCCGCCCGTTTCGCAATGACGGGGTTTTGACGAACTACAAATACGGCGTGTCGGTTTTCGACGAACGGCCCGTTGAAGAGATCATTGAGCTCGCCCGGGAGCATGAGGAATTCGCCGCCTATCTCAGAACATCGCGCGAATGGGCCGTCGTTCACGCCGCCTTTCTGGAAGATCTGAAAACCAGCACCGAAACGCTGCTGGATGAAATCAACGCGGAACTGGAGCGCATGCGATGATCCTCCGCCGCATCGCCACCGCATTCCGCAAGCAGGACTGGTTCACCGTCTTGATTGAAACGCTGATTGTCGTGTTTGGGGTCTTTATCGGTTTGCAGGTCAATAACTGGAATGAAGCGCGATCGGCCGCAAGGATTGAAGGGGAATTGCGTTCTACGCTGGAGCGCGATTTCGTCGATCTGGAGGCGCAGCTGAACGAACGGGTTTCGACTTTTCTCAAACATCAGAAAAACGTATCTGACCTTCTCGAAATCGTCAGGACAGACAACGAGCCGTCGGATCGCAAAGCGGTCATCGCCTTGTTGGACTCTGCCTGGTCCATTCCACTGCTTCCCTCGCCGCCGGCCTCCTATCTCGAAGGCGCCTCAACCGGGAAGCTAACGACATTGTCCGATCCCGAGCTTCGCCGCGCCTTGAGCAGCTATGGCCAGAAAGTTGTACTGTATCAACTGGCGCTTCCGCCGATGCGTGAAACCGTCACCGGAAGAGAATCCCTGATCGAGCAATCCCTTTTGATAAGCGCTGACCTCGAGATCGTGAAATCGAACATCGATGGCGGAATAGCGGGATATGACTGGGATGTCCTGAAGAACGCCGACAGCGATGTGCAAATGGCGCTTGTTTGGGGCGTCGTCGCGGAAGACCTGGCGCGGCAGCAACTGGAAACAGTGAGGAAGATATTAGAATTGCTTCGAAAGGATGCTGACTAATGCTGCTGCGCCGCGTCATCGAACACGTGAAAACGCAAAACTGGACCGCCGTTGCGCTTGACTTCGTCATTGTCGTCGTCGGCGTTTTCATCGGTATCCAGGTTTCGAACTGGAACGCCGCGCGGATCGCCGAGGCGCAAGCCGACGATCTGTTGCAGCGAATGATCGCCGAAGCCGAGGACGCGCGCACAGACATGGCCGAATACCGGACCGCGCACGACGTCATACTGGACGCCTCCTTGAAGCTGGCGACACGCCTCGACGATACGGATTTTTGCCTCCGCATGGACGACGAAATGAAAGCGCTGATCATTCGCGTCGGCGACTTTCCCCCGCCGCGGTTTTCGCTGGCGACGGCGCGGGAAGCAATTGATTCCGCGAGCCTCGCCGCGTTCGGCGCCGGAGAGATTCGTGACGAGGTTCGAAAAATCTCCGACGAGATGATTTTCATAGACCGCCAATGGCAACGCTACGTCCGGATCAAGCAGGACATTGAACAGATTTTGTATCCCGCCGCCGGACTCAATCTCGGCGGTAACCAGGCGCTCAAGGTTCTTCCCGGCAACGAATTTGACGGCATCGAGCAGTTCCGCCTTACGACCCCGGAAGGCGTATGCGGAGATCCGGTCATGGTGGCGTACGCTTCCAACGCAGCGCTCACGCAGCACATTTACGCACGCTATCTCACCCAGGTCTCCGGCAAACTCGATGCCTATGCGGCGCTTTTGACCGCCTATGCAGACGATAGCGGCGAGCGGGTGACGCGCAACAATGAGAACGCCCCATGATCCTGCGCCGCATGATCGAACATGTCAGGACCCAGAACTGGACGGCCGTCGCGCTCGATTTTTTCATCGTCGTCATGGGCGTCTTTATCGGCCTTCAGGCCAATACCTGGAAAGAAGCGCGCGGCGAACGCGCCGAAGAAAACCTGCTGATTTCCAGGTTGGCCGATGAGTTTGACGTGATCGACACGCGCATCGGCATTCAGATCGACCATTATTATCAAAATATGGTCGATACGAACAAAGTGATCGAATTCGCTGCTCTCGAACGCGAAATGGATCCGGAAGAATTGAAAACGTCATTGAGACGGATAACGACGCGTCGGCTGCCGCCGCGCCGGTCCGCGACCTTTACTGCGATGCTGTCATCCGGAAAAATCGACCTCGTGGATGATAGTCGTCTGCTGACCGCCCTCATCGCCTATGACACTCATGCAGACTTGCTCGCAGAAGTTTTCACCTTCAATGCAAGTACGGTCATCGAAAGCGAAGCCGTGGTGTTCCGGACAGTGCGGTTTGAAACGAATCCCGACGCCGCAACGGACTCTACCATTGGCCCGATCAGAAGCATTGACGCTGATGCTTTCCGCGCCGATCCGTCCACCTTGAACGCATTGCAAGCGATCTACGGCGCCCATGAAAATCTGCACGCCTTGCTGATCGCTCAGCGCGCAAACGTCGCAGAGTTGCGGGTGTTGCTGAAAGAAGCGAGGCCCTGATGATCCTCCGCCGCGTCATTGCGCATTTCAGAAAGCAGGAATGGACCGCCATTGGGCTGGACTTCCTTATTGTCGTCATGGGTGTTTTCATCGGTATTCAGGTCTCAAACTGGAATGCGGCGCGCCAGAACAAAGATCTCGCGGCGAGCTACATCGAACGCTTGCATACCGACATCGAGCTTGAACATGCGCTGTGGGGAAGGACCATCGAATATTTCAGCACCGCGCGCGATTATGGCCGCGCCGCCATGGCGGGATTTTCAAAGCCGGCGGACGAGCTTGGCGAAGACTGGCTAATCGCGCTTTACCAGGCGAGCCAGGTCTGGTTCGCAGCGCCCAATCGCTCGACCTTTGACGAACTGCAGGCGACGGGCCGCATCGTCAATATTCGCGACGAAAATCTGCGCACGGTGGTTTCCAATCATTATCAGCGCGTCACGCAGACTGGTTTCACCCTCGTCCAGTCAAGTCAGTATCGGCGCGTCGCGCGCCTGCATATTCATGAAGACATTCAAACCGCAGTGCGCGCGCAATGCGGCGATCAATGGGTCACCGACGAACGGAATTTCTATTACGTCGCACTGCCGAAGAGCTGCGACATCGATTTGCCGGATGACTTCGCCCGCGCCGAGATTGAGCGGATGCTCGCCATCGAAGAGGTACGCCAGGAATTGCGGTTTCATTTAAGCGTGCTCGACGCGCAGATCGGCGTGATGACAAACGCCACCGAGACCGCGACCGCAACGCTCGCGCGGCTTGAAGCGGCGGACTAACTCTCCGCCAGCGGAAAATCTTTCGCGAAAACAAGTGGAAACGCCGCCCAAAGCCGCCTAGGCTGCGCGCTCTTGCGGAGGGGGCGAGCAATGGAATTCGAAGCATTTCGCGTGATCGCGCAGATCGCGGCCGGTCTCTCCGGTTTTGTCGGCATTTTGCTGGTGCTGCAGGACCGGCTGGCGCGCCTGCCCCGCCGGCAGATGCTCGGCTTTTTGCAAGCCAGCATCGGCACGTTGGCGTTTGCGCTTCTGCCCGACTTTGTATTCTCCCTGCCCATCGCGCCGGAACTCGGCTGGCAGGTTTTGGGCGGTCTGTTCGGCGCCTATCACCTGTTCATCTATGTCTTTTTCCTCAGCGGCTATGGCGACTTTAAAAAGATGCCGCCGATACAGGCGACGGTCTGCATCGCATCGATCCCCGTGATCGGCGCAAAACTCGGCCTTGGCGCCGGCCTTTTTTCCGCACTCGCGCCAAACATCTATCATCTCGGCCTGTTATGGACCGTGGGCGTTTCAATCTTCTTCTTTGTTCAGGTGATTTTAAGCGAGGCCCGCAATGACGCTCAATGACGCCTATCTGATTTCGCAGATCGTCGCCGTTTTGCTCGTAGCGCCAACGCTCGTTTATCTCGCGGTGCAAATTCGCCAGGGCGCAGAACAACTTCGCTCCGAAAGCCGGCAGACCCAACTCGAAAACGATCAGGTCGGGGTCTACAAATTCGTCGAGTTCCCCGAATTGGGACGTATCGCATCGCAGACCGAGACGCCGACATTTGACGAGAAGACGAAACTCGTTTTCTGGATGATTGGCCAGATGCGCGCGCGCGAATATGAATGGCTGCAACACAGAAGCGGCGCCATGACAAGAGAAGCATGGGAAACCTATCGCGGCGTCATCTATTTCGTGTTGGGCACAACGCGCAACCGGGCGATGTGGGAAGTTTGCAAAAGCTACTTTAATCCGGATTTCGTCGCGTCAGTAGACAACATGATGCGCGACGTTCCGCAAATTGATTTCTGGGCGCAGCTGGAAAATACCGGCAAAGCACGAGCCAGAAAGGAACACACCATCATGCCGACAGTAACATTCGACAGAGTCAACAAATGGCTGACGCTCGGCGCCAATATCGGCGTCGTTCTCGGCTTGATCATCCTCATCATCGAAGTCCGCCAGAATGCAGCGCTCACACGCACTGCCCTCGAATCAGCGAAAAATGATCAACTCGCAGATATTGAATTGAGCATCGCGTCGCCTGCTGTTGCAGCGGCGTGGACGAAATCCATTCGCGCGCCCGACACAATGACCGATGCAGACATCAGGATGGTGGAGTCCCATCTTGTCGCCGTAACGCTGCAATGGGACAATATGTTTCAGATGGAGGGCAGCGGCCTTGCTAGCCGCGCGCGAACAATGAGGCACATTCAAAACACCGCGCCTTATTATTTCGGCTCAGCGCATGCGAAAAACTGGTGGCGGCTGCAGGAACCGGGCTGGGAAAATACGCCCATGGTTGAAGTGGCTGGGCCGGTCATTGAAGCGCTCGATTCGGATTTCTTGCTTAATTATCTGGAAAGCAGCCGCATTGATCCGGCCCCAAGTCCGCCGCCAGAGGAGCCGGTCGAATAATGATCCTCCGCCGCATCACCGAACACGTAAAGGCCCAGAACTGGACCGCGGTCGCCCTCGACTTTGTCATTGTCGTTATGGGTGTTTTTATGGGTATCCAGCTTGGCAACTGGAACGAGGCGCGGGGAGACAGGGCGCTGGGTGCGGATTATGTAACCCGTCTTTCCGCCGATCTTCGAAGAGACCAAGTTACAACGCGCGATCTTTTCAACTATTACAGCGCCGTTCTTGACAGCGTCGTTGAGGCAGATCGTCTTTTGTCGAGGGCTGATGGGGATGCGCGCACGCTTGTTATCGCCGCCTATCGCGCGAGCGAGTATGCGACGACGCCGCCGAACCGCGCGACATGGGATCAGATTGTTTCATCGGGTCATCTCGGCCTGTTGCCGGGCGGCAGCGTCGGTAGCGATCTGTCAGAATACTATACATTCAACGAGTCTAACGCCGTTACGGAAAGTCGCGTTGAAAGCTCAAGTTACCGGCAAGCCGTGAGAGAGATTATACCTCTCGAAATTCAGGTCGCGATCCGTGAAGGCTGTAGTGATGTGATGAACGACTTCGGAGTCATCACGGGATTCACGCAAGAATGCCGGTTGGATTTGGATCCGTCCGTTTTGACTGCGACGGCCGAACAGTTGAGACTTGATCCGGAGATTCGTGACGAGTTGCGTTACCAGTACACGCGCATCGTTTCGGTCATCAACAACAGCACAGGCAATCTTGTTCTTATCGAGCGGGTGCTGGCGGCGCTCGGTCAGCCGGAGCCAGCCCCATGATCCTCCGCCGCGTCATTGAGCATGTGAAAACCCAGAACTGGACCGCTGTCGCGCTTGACTTCGTCATTGTCGTGGTCGGCGTGTTCATCGGTATTCAGGTGAGTAACTGGAATGCAGCCCAGGGCAACGCTGCGCGAGAGTCGATCATATTGAATCAACTTCATTCGGAATTTCAGTCGGCGCATGAGCTTACGCGGAATGCCAAAAAGAATAACGACGCCTATATTGACGCGGCCCTTGCGGTGTTGGGCGCTATTCAGAAAAACGTAGAGCCAGCGAATAGAAAAGCGTTTCTGCAAACCCTTGAGAAATCCGGTCAGTTCGCCAGCGTTCCCATTGAGCCCACGACGCTAACGGAACTGATTTCCTCTGGGGGCCTATCCGAACTCACGTCTCCAGAACTGCGGCGAGCGCTTATTCGGTATCACGAATTGATGGTCGTCCATCAACAAAGCGCGAATTTGGTTCTGGACCGCATTTCGACGCCCCATGACGGATTTCACCGCGCTGTCCATGTAAATCCAAGACTTAAAGAGGAAGGACAGGAATTTTTATCCGACTTTGCGTGGGAGCATTTGCCCGAGGCGCGTGAACAGTTTCAGGTCCTTGTCTACGGCAAGCTCGGCCTGTCCCAGCAATTGGAAGAATTGACGGCGCGCAGCGAAGCGGTTCTTTCCGAAATTGAAAAGGCGCAAAAATAATGATCCTCCGCCGCGTCATCGAACACGTAAAGGCACAGAACTGGACGGCTGTTGCGCTCGACTTTTTCATCGTCGTCGTCGGCGTGTTCATCGGCATTCAGGTGTCGAACTGGAACGCTGCGCGGGGGTTCGCTGAGCGCGAACGCATTCTGATCCAGGAGCTGCGCGAGGAAGTGGTGCACAATGCGACTATGGCGAATGCGGTTGGCGAAGGCTTGACAGTCGGCGGGGATGCCGCGCGCCGCATTCTTGCACTGATCGAACGAAAGGAACCGACCTGTACGGATGACTGCTGGCCGATCATCGTAGATCTCATGCACGCCTCGCAATGGCAGCGCATGCTGGTGAACTGGACAACCTATGACGAATTGCGGCGCGAAGGACTGCCCAGAGATCGGCGAATCATCGGGGCGGTGGAAACCTATAAGAATATAAGCCATCGAGGCGGTGTCGCCCTCGAGACGCCGCCGCAATACCGAGCACTCGTCCGTAGCATGATGCCG
The DNA here is from genome assembly GCA_964486635.1 of uncultured Caulobacterales bacterium. Lineage (GTDB taxonomy): Bacteria > Pseudomonadota > Alphaproteobacteria > Caulobacterales > Parvularculaceae > Hyphococcus. The sequence continues at coordinate 22,142 of CAZAOB010000003.1, forward strand.
ATCGCATGGCAGGATGCATATTGGGACGCCTGTTTTGCGCAGTCAGGCGGCATGGAAGAATATCGGCACCCCTGCGCGCCGCCGCCAGGCGAACTCTATATTGACCCTGAACGGGTCGCGCAGATACTCGCTCATCCGGGTATGGCGACATCATTGCGCGAATGGACGAGCATCGCCCGCGTGGTTGGCAACACTCAGACCATCGCACTACAGGAGGCGGCTTCCGAAGTTCTAGCCGCCATCGACCGCCGTGAAGGGGTGACACCATGATCCTTCGCCGGATAACCGAACACGTCAAAGCTCAAAACTGGACTGCAGTCGCCCTCGACTTCGTCATCGTCGTCATGGGCGTCTTTATGGGTATCCAGCTTGGCAACTGGAACGAAGCGCGCCTTCATCGCAACACGGAGCGAGAATTCCTAATTCAGCTTCGTGACGAAATTGCCGAGAGCGTCCGCGTTCTGGAGTTTCAATCGCGTTATGTTGGAGGTGTCGTCGAAGGTGGGCGACGCGGGCTCGCCTACCTCAAGGGAGATAGCGATTGCACGCGCCAATGTGAGGCGCTGCTTGTCGACTTATTCCACGCCTCGCAGGTGTGGGGAACGCCTTACGACTATACAAAGTTTCAGGAGGCCAAGCGCATCGGCTTTCCGTCGAGTCCAGTCGTTTCAGCGAAGGTGCAGGAGTTCTACTCGTACTTGAACGGGTGGGACACGGTAAATGGCGCTGCGCCTCCTTATCGGGAGCGTATACGGAGTTATCTGACGCCTGAAGCCGCCGAACTCCTGTGGACCGGGTGCATGCGTTTGCCCGGCTCCGTCATTGAAGAACTGACCCGCGATTGCATCGACGACCTCAAGGCGCTTGATGTCAACGCCATGCTGAGGGACATCCGCGCCGATCCGGAACTGGCGAGGGAACTGCAATTCTGGCTGGGACAGAATATCTTCGCTCTCACCGGCTATCCGGACATGATCCGTTATGCCGAGGCCGCAAGCGCCGCGATTACCGAAAAAATCGGGGATGCCCCATGATCCTCCGCCGCGTCGTCGAACATGTGAAGGCCCAGAACTGGACCGCTGTCGGGCTCGACTTCTGCATCGTCGTCATGGGCGTCTTTATTGGCATTCAGCTCGCAAACTGGAATGCTGATATCGCCGACCGGCGAACCGAGACAGAATATCTGAGGCAATTGCAGGGTGACCTTCGCAATATTCAGGCGGAAGTCGCCGCGCAGATCGAGTTCGAACAGTATCACGCCAATCTTGCGAATGAAGTCTATGACTTGATCCGCAATGACGCTTCCGCCGAGCGCGCGCGGAAAATCAATATGGGCCTGAGTGAGCTGACCGTGCGCCGCACCTTGCGAACGCAAAGCCCGACTTTTCTCGACCTTCAAGGCTCCGGCAGACTTGAGATCATTTCCGATCCGGCGCTGCGTTCAGCGATTATTTCCCATTTCTTCCGCACCAGCAGGCTTGAGGCCGCGCTCGACAAGAATAATGAGTTCTTTGTCGATCAGGCGTTTGTCGGTTTTGTGATGAGCAGGAACATATCGCCGTATAGCTGGGACAACGCGCTGATGAACGCACAACTGCCGGTCACGTCCGTCGTTTCGTCCGAGTTCAAGCAGCAGGCCGAAAAAAGCCTGCTCTACGTCGCCGCCGGAAGCGCCCTCGCCGCGCCGTCGGACGCCGAAATCTGGCAAGAGATTGTCCCACGCGTCGCCTGGCGCGGTCTTATCGCCTTCAATAATGAAAGCATTGCCCAGCGGCTGAACGCGGCGACCAAAGAACTTGAAACGCGAATAGCCCAGCACCTAGAGGGGGCCGACTGATGCTGCTCCGCCGTATGATCGATCATGTCCGCAAACAGGAGTGGACGGCCGTAATCCTCGACTTCATGATCGTCGTCACGGGCATTCTCATCGCGTTCCAGATCACCAACTGGAGCGAAACGCGTGCCGACCGCCGCGACGAGAAGCGCTATCTTGCGGAACTCGCCGTCAATCTCGAGGCTGACCGCACGCAAGCCCGGAACGGACAGGAGGCGTCGCTGCAACGCCTTGCGGCGGCTGAGGCCATTCTCGCAGGGGCCGCGCCAGACTATGACCGGCCGCCATTCTTTGTGCAGATTAATCGTGACCTCCCGACGCCCGGCGCCTTCGCCGAATATCCCTATGCCTATCTCGCCTCTTACTCTTTCATGGTCAGCGCAGAAAACACATTTGATGAGTTAATTCAGACGGGGAATATCGGCGTTCTCTCAAACCGGTCATTGGTGACCAAACTGACACGCTATTATGACCGTATGGATCGTCAGCGCGGGGACGATGTCCTCATCCTGTCCCAGGCCGAAGGCATGCTCGATTGGGTGCGCGAGAATGGCTTGGGCATGGCGGACCGCGCAGGCCTTGAAGAGACCGTCGCTCTGGCGCAGGCGGATGATACATTTCTCGGTTTCGTGAAAATGGCGAGCTTTCTCGCCTATTGGCAATATAACAGTTTCGCCAGCATCGAAAATGACGCCGACGCGCTTCTCGCCGCCGTCGAAGCGGAAATGGAGACGCGCTGATGCTCCTGCGCCGCGTCATCGAACATGTGAAGGCCCAGAACTGGACCGCCGTGGCGCTCGACTTCGTCATTGTCGTTGTCGGCGTCTTTATTGGTATTCAGGTGAGCAACTGGAACGCCGCCCGCGCCGACAAAGCCAGAGAGAGAGAATTGCTGGCGGAACTCAAAATCGAAATCACCGAATCGGTGAGACACGCAGAATATCTGCACAATTTTCACGCTAATGTTCATGCGGCGGCGAAGCGTTCCATCGATTTCATGGATGGCGGCGGTGATTGCGGTAATGCGTGCTGGCCCGTGCTTGCAGATTTTTTCCACGCCTCGCAGTGGCAACCGGTCAATGTCGACCGAACGACTTTTGACGAGATGCGGCGACAAGGATTGCCGCGATCGCGAGAAATCGTCTCTCTCGTTGAGGCCTATCTTTCGCAGAACTACATCACGATGATCGTTCTTGCGGATCCTCCCGCCTATCGCGAGCATGTGCGCGGACTAATTCCGGCCGCGGCGCACGAAGCTTACTGGACGACTTGCTACGATTTGACGGACGGAATTGAGACGATCAATTTCGATAACTGCCCTCCCGCACTCTCAAATGCCGCGGCGGCGCAAGCCGTGGAAGCTATTGTCCGGCATCCTGACACAAGAAAACTCCTGACATTCTGGTTTAGCGAAATCACGCCGACTGCTGGCGAACTCGACGACCAAAACGACGCTGCAATGCGCGCCATCGCGGCGATTGACGCCGAACTGGAGCGCCGCCGATGATCCTCCGCCGCGTCATCGAACATGCGAAGGCCCAGAACTGGACCGCCGTCGCGCTCGACTTTGTTATTGTCGTAGTCGGCGTCTTTATTGGTATTCAGGTCTCGAACTGGAACGCCGCGCGCGCGGATCGCAAAATCGAAGCACAATATCTCGCGCGACTTCATCAAGAGCTTGCCGAGATGTCGCCGCAGGCGGACGCCGGATTTGAAACCGCCAAGATCCGTCACGCCCAGATCACTCAAGTGAAGGATAATTTCGAGACCGGCAAAGGCGGCGAGAAGCTTAACGGAGAGCACTGCGCGGCCGTCGTGCGGTCTCATATTTACGCGGGTGTGATTTTCTATCCGCCGACAATCAAGGAATTGATTTCCACCGGCCGCATCGTGTTGATCCGGGACAATGCGCTTCGAACGGCTATTCTTTCATTCGATCAGGCCAATGAAGAAATCACGCAATTGCGCACCGATATCCAGATTGGAAGACTGCTGCTGGCGCGTCACTATCCCGAGCTTGCCGCGCTGGGCCTGTCCGAGTGGGAAGACTCCCGGTGCGAGTTCGCCTTGATGGCCGCGAACCAGGCATTCCTCAACGACTTCACCGACAACAGTCGCCGCTATGAGGCTTTTGCAAACGCTGTTCTGGGGCGCCAATCGGAAATGATCAAATCGCTCGGGGAAAATGTGGCCGCAAGTCGCGGAATGGTTTTTGCCCCGGCGCGCGACGCTGCTCACGACGAAAGCAGCGAAGACAATAACCGGAGAGTGCAATAATGCTCCTGCGCCGCGTCATCGAACATGTGAAGGCCCAGAATTGGACGGCCGTGGCGCTCGACTTTGTCATTGTCGTTGTCGGCGTCTTCATCGGTATTCAGGTCTCGAACTGGAATGAGATGCGGGCGGCGAACGCGCGCAAAGCGGAGATCATCGCCGCGCTTGTCACCGATCTTAAAGACGCAATCTACGTCCAGAAGGAGAGACAGGCGCACGCCATCAATGACGGCCTCGCCGCCTGGGACGCCGCTCATGCGCGCGGCGAACATCCGGCGCCGTATTATTTCAGGATCGAAGGCTCCGACACCGCGCCGAATACATGGAGGGTCCTGCAGCAGATGGAGATCGCCGGCCTGTTTGACCCGGTCATGATTTTCGATCTCAATTTTTATTATTCCGAACTAGACGGCATCGGGCGGAAATATATCCGCTATGTGCGCTTTGTTGAGGACGAGATATTGCCCTACGAAGCGGTCGACCCGCTCTATTTCTATACGCCGGACGGCGCGCGCCTGAAGCCTGAGTATCAGGCGAGCATGGAACGCCTGCGCGAACATCGCGGTGAAATTTTTCGGTTGTCGGAATGGGCGGAATGTCTGACGGCGCGGCTCGAGTCCGGTGAGCGGCCCGAACAAAGCTGTTTGCGTACAGATGAATCGATCAGAAACAACTCCCTGATCACGCTGCCGCTGAGTGAGAAGGAATAATAATGCTCCTCCGCCGCGTCATAGACCATGTGAAGGCGCAAAGCTGGACTGCTGTTGCGCTCGATTTCCTCATTGTCGTGGTCGGCATTCTCATCGCGTTTCAGATCACGAACTGGAGTGAGCGGCGCGGCGATGCACGGCAGGAAGCAGAGTTTATGCGAAATCTCGCAGAAGACCTGGGCCGTGATCGTGTTGAGTACCAAGCAGGCATGAGTTCGGCGATCGTTACAATCTCAACCGCCAATTACATTCTGGAATCTGCAGGATTGGACACCATCGAAACCCTGACGCTTCCCATCGCCGGCGCCCCCTCCGTCAACACAAATGCTGGCCAGATTCCGGCTCCCCCTTCCATCGAACTGTCGCCTGACCAGAAACAGCGCCTTTGGTCATCGATTGTGGTGGTTTATTTTCCGAACGCAAATCCGACCGCTTTCGACTCGTTGGCGAGCACTGGCAATCTCGGCATTATCTCCGATGACGCCTATCTGAGGGACCTGCAAACTTATCGTCATGTCATTGACGAGCTTTCCGGAAGTCAGACTTTGACCCACTCGGTGTTTCGCTCTCTCGCTGTGGAGGCCGGACAAAGAAAGGGGTTGGCGCCATTTATGCGCATGCCCGAGGAGGAATTCATTGAGTTGGTCAAAAACAACAATGACCTTGTCGCCGCCATCCGAACACAGCTGGCGTACTCTGTTCTTCATTTTAAGCAAATCGAAGTAGCCGACGCCATGGCCGCCGAACTGCAAGCGTATCTTACATCACGAGGCGCACAATAATGCTCCTCCGCCGCGTAATCGAACATGTGAAGGCCCAGAACTGGACCGCTGTTGCGCTTGACTTCGTTATTGTCGTCGTCGGCGTCTTCATCGGTATTCAAGTCTCGAACTGGAATGCGGCCCGAGGCGAACGCGCGAAGGAATACGGCTATCTCGTTCGCCTTCACGAAGACCTGCAGCAGTCCATCGCAACCATCGACCGCACGGTCGGCTTGCTGGAGCGGCAGGCCGCCGGCCAGAGCCTTTTTATGGAAGGGCTTGCCGCATGCGCCGTCGCGCCAGACGCCCGCGCCGAGATCGACTACGCGATTTCAACGCTCGGCTATATCAACGCGCCGATATTCTCGAGCCGCACCTATGACGAGCTCACCTCGAGCGGTTCGTTCGTAGTGATCGAGAATGAGGAAATCAAAACCGCGCTCTCCGATGTGGTCAGGCGCGTGACGCATTTGAGTCAGTCCGTCGAAAACGTCTATCGCATTACCGAACATCATCGCTTTGTCGTCGAGGAAAATGTCCTGTACTCCGACATCACTCCCTATGACGAATACGGATCCATGGGGCGTGTCGAATTCGACATCGAGGAGTTGTGCAAGAACCGAAAAACGGCGTCCGCCGTGTCGGCGATCCGGCTGCAGACGATCGACCGGCTCCAGGCCTATCGTGCGCTGGCGACGCTGTACCGGAAATTGCCGCCCCTGATCGAAACGGAAGTCGCCGCGCGCTGGGGCCGAACGATTGAAACCACCTCCGCCGCCAGTACAGAGGTCGCCCCATGATCCTCCGCCGCGTCACCGACGCTTTCCGCCGCCAGGACTGGTTCACTGTCTTTGTAGAAACCATGATCGTCGTCTTGGGCGTGTTTCTCGGCTTGCAAGTCAACAACTGGAATGAGGCGCGCGCGCTGCGCGAACGGGAAGCCGTCTATCTCGAACAGCTTCTCATCGATCTCGAAAGTGACCGTCTTACCGGCGCGCGCGGCGTCGCGTCAGCCAATACGATCGACACGGCCGCAGAAAATTTGCTCGCGGTTCTCGAAGGCGCCGACGGCGCCGAGAAAGTCAGCGACGGCGAAGTGATGCAAATTGTGGTGTCTGCAGGATACGCCTATCTGCCGCAGGGCAATTCGACGACCTATAATGAAATGATCAGCACCGGCGCGCTCGGGCTATTGGAAAGCGTCGAATTGAAGCGGGCCTTTGGCGAGTATTACGCGCGGCTTGCCGCCGGGCGTCAGTGGGACGGCCTCTTGCGGGAGGAACAATACGCCTACCGCGCCGCCATTCGCGGATTGCTGACGCGCGAACAATTCGCCTGGGCGCGCGCGCATGCGGCGCTGACGCCCGAGAACTTGCCTCCGCCGCCGGATTTCGACCGCGCCGAATTTCTGGAAGATGCGCGACGGCGCCCGGAAATCATCAATTCCCTGCGCTCCATGGGCGCTGTTCAGCAGCGCTTGCGAGATGACTCGCGCGACATGGCGGACCGCGCCGAAACCCTCGCCGCGCGCGTCAAAGCGGAGCTGGAATAATTATGCTCCTCCGCCGCGTCATCGAACACGTAAAGGCCCAGAACTGGACCGCCGTCGCTCTCGATTTCTTCATCGTCGTCATGGGCGTCTTCATCGGTATTCAGGTCGCAAACTTTAACGAGGCGCGCGTCGACCGGCTTCGCGCGCAAGATTATCTCGAGCGCATCGGCGACGATCTCGACGCCGACATCGCCACAATCAATCACCGCCTCAAGTTCTGGAGCGAGGTTGCTGACTACGGCGCCCTCGGCCTCGACTATGCCGAGACCGGCGATGCCGGCGAACACACGCAATGGGAATTGCTGGTCGCCTATTTCCAGGCAAGTCAGATCTCGGAGCTGGCGCTTTCTCAGGCGACATTTGATGAACTCAAAAGCGCCGGCGAGCTGGCGTTGATCGCCGATCCAGACTTTCGCAGGGCGCTGAGCAATTACTATATCTTCACCGCGTCCGCGACCGTCACCGAGCGCCCCGCCTATCGCGAGCATGTGCGCGGCGCCATTCCGCTTCAGGTCCAAAATTATATCTGGGAAAACTGCTATAGATCCAACGGAGCGGATTGGCAGGAAATGTTTTCCTGTACCGCGCCGATTGCCGAAGAGCGCGCCGCAGTGATCGTCGATAAGATCAGCGCGGATGCGGCGTTGATGACCGAGCTGCGCTATTGGATGTCGACCATGCATGTAGCGACCCTGATCGGCGAAGGAAAACTTGGGGCCGCCACGACGCTGCGCCAGTCCGTGGGCGAGCTACTCTCCAAACGCTGAGGGCGCCATTGACCGGCGGGGCCTTACCCGTTTGTCATCAACGCCCTGAAAAATCATCGGTTTCGCCCCGATTCCGCCGCCTTTGCCGGTCATGAGACGGCGGATTTGACGCGCCCGGCAAATGTATGAGAATTGCATCTTGAAGGCGCGGCGATGGGGTTGCGTGAAAGGCCGCGGTAACAGGCGTTTATGGCGAAGAAGCAGTACGACAAAAGCGGGCTCGCCGCAGTGGCCGCAGGGCTTGGCCGCGATTTGAAGCGCGGCGCGACGGCGTTCCATGGCGACTTCTTGAAACTGTTCGGCCTGTCTTCAAAGCCGCCGTCAGGGAAAGATCCATACGCAGAAAAGAGCAAATACCCTTCAGCGCCCGGCGACGGCAACGCCTGGCGAAATCTTTGGGGCTCGCTCGCGCTTTCATTCGTCTCCATCGGCCTCCTCGCCGCCGCCTTCGCCCTCGGTCTCGCCTTTGTCGTCATGGCGCCGCGCGTGCCGGAAGGCTCCGACCTCTGGAACGTCAACCGTCAGGCGGCGATCATTGTCCTCGACCGCAATGGCGAGGAAATCGCTGCGCGCGGCGCCCGTTATGGCGAGCATGTGGAGCCGGCCGAGCTTCCCGAACATTTGATCAAGGCTATTCTGTCTACGGAGGATCGTCGCTTTTACGATCATGGCGGCGTCGATCTGCGCGGTACACTGCGCGCGGCCATGGCCAACACTGTCGCCGGCACGGTGGTCGAAGGCGGCTCGACCATTACCCAGCAGCTTGCGAAAAATTTGTTCCTGTCGCCGGAACAGACCTATGAGCGCAAGGCGCGCGAGGCCCTCCTCGCTCTGTGGATTGAGGGGCACTACACCAAGGATGAAATTCTTTCGCTCTACTTGAACCGCATCTATCTTGGCGCCGGCGCCTATGGCGTTGAGTCTGCATCGCAAACCTACTTTGGCAAATCGGCGCGCGATGTAACGCTGGCCGAAGCGGCCATGCTCGCCGGTTTGCCCAAGGCGCCGTCGACTTATGCGCCGACGCAGAATCCCGAAGGCGCCAAACGCCGCGCCGCCGCCGTGCTCGACAATTTGCTGGAGATCGGCGCCGTCGAACCTTTCGACGCGCGCGAGGCGCGGATGAACCCGCCAGTGATCATGAATCAGAATGTCGATTCCGGTTTGGGTTACTTCTTCGACTACGCCGCAGCACAGGCGAAAAAGTTTGCGCCCAACGCCACCGGCGACATCATCGTTCGCACCACCATCGACCAGAAGCTGCAACGAGACGCGGAAGCCGCCGTCAAAACCGCGATGACGGTCGATGCGCGCCTTAAAGGCGCCGATCAGGCCGCATTGGTCGCCTATGACCAAACCGGCGCGCTGCGCGCCATGGTTGGCGGGCGCGACTACAAGGAAAGTCAGTTCAACCGCGCAGTGCAGGCGAAACGCCAGCCGGGCTCGGCCTTCAAACCGTTCGTCTACGTCGCCGCGATGGAAGCGGGCCTGACGCCGAATTCACGGTTCATCGATCAGCCCATCGACATCGCCGGCTGGCAGCCGACCAACTACACGCCCGGTTATGCCGGACCCGTGCGCCTCACCGAAGCGCTGGCGAAATCGATCAACACTGTCGCCGTGCAGGTCACCGAACAGATCGGCCGCGGCAAAGTCGTCGAGGCCGCCAAACGGCTCGGCATTAAGTCGGAGATTGCGCCGCATCGCTCCATCGCGCTCGGCGCCGTTGACGTGACGCTCGAGGAACTTGTCGGCGCCTACATACCGTTCGCGCGCGGCGGCCTTTCGCCCACACCCTTTGCGATCGAGTCGATTGAAACCCGCGAAGGCGTCATTCTTTACGATCATGGCGGCGATAAAACGCAGCGGGTCATGACCGCCGATGTGTCGAAAAAAATGAACCATCTTCTTTATCAGGTGATGCTGAACGGCACAGGCGCGCGCGCCTCGCTCGGCCGGCGCCAGTCGGCGGGCAAGACCGGCACAACAAACGATTGGCGCGACGCCTGGTTTGTCGGCTACACGCCGCAACTGATCGCCGGCGTGTGGGTCGGCAATGACGCCTATACGCCGATGGAGAAAGTCACCGGCGGATCGATCCCCGCCTCGATCTGGAAAGAATTCATGATCTCGGCGCATCAGGGACTGCCGATGCTGTCGCTTGACGGCGCATATCCTGCGGTCACCTACGCGTCGGAGCCGGTGCTTCTTGATTTCTATGCGGACGTGTCGCGCGGCCTCAACCGCGTGCGCCGCGACGGCGACGAACGAAGAGGAAGACGGCGGCGTTAAGTCACTTCCGCAACTTCACCCACGCAAACAACGCCGCCTCTACGCCCGCCAGCCACGGCGTAAAGTGCGACACCTGCACATGCGCATTTTCTGCGAGCGAATGCAGGCCGGGCATGTTTCCGGTGGGCGACGGGATCGCAAACCAGTCAAAAATCTTCAGCGCACGGCCATAGGTCCACACGGTCACCGGACCGGTGACCACGAGAAAGACGATCATCGCCGCCAGCGCCCAGACAAGAATGCGCGAAAGATGTTCGATGCGCGTCGCCGGCGCGGTCACGGTAAACAGGCGCCATGCGGCGTAAGCAACCAGCGCGGGCGTTGCGACCATGCCCCAGCCCACATGGTTCCAGATCGCCGCGATCAATACAGACCGTTCAGCGGTCACGTCGATCGCTGCGCCATTGAAGTAAAGCCAGACGATCAGCGCCAGCCCGACAGCGACAAGCGCCAGTTTGACGAGGCCAGAAGATTTTTGAGTTTCGCCCGTGTTCATCATGCGGCCTTCTGATTGCTGAGATGTTCTATTTGCGCGGCGAGCCAATCGCGATGGCGTTCAAGTTTAGCGATAAACGTCGTGTCCGATGGCGCAGCCGCGAGCGTGTCTTCGATCCACATCCGCAGGATTTTCTCCTGCAGGACCAGCCACGAAAATAGCGACCTGTCTTCGCCATGGGTTCGGTTCATGCGCGCTCTCCTCTTCAACGCAATTCAGCCTTCATCCTGAGGAGCAAAAATTTCCTTCGTCCTTCGAGACGTCCGCGCTGTCGCGCGGCCCCTCAGGATGAAGGAAATTTTGCGTCTCGAAGGAAGAAGGCGAAGCTCCCAACCTGCCGGCTCCTTAAAACCCTTGCCGCCAGCTCACCGCCGCCTTGAAATTGCGGCCAGGCTGGCTGACGCCGGCGGCGACAATCTCGTAGTCCTTCTCGGTGACGTTATCGACGCCGAGATCGATCCGAAGACCTTTCATGCCGCCGATCACGGGCTCCCACACCGCATAGATGTCGCCGACCACATAGCCGTCGCGCGCATCTGTTGGCGTGTTCACCTTGTTGAAGTCCGACGCGATGTTGACGCGTCCGCCGAGCCGGAAGCCGTCCCCAAATTTCACGCCGCTGTCGATGAATACCATGTCGGGCGACAGGACGCCCACATAGTCGCCGCTGGTCACATCGCGTCCGTCGATGGTGGAGAAATTGCCGCGCAGATAGAAATAGCGGCTGTCATAGTAGGCTTCGATCTCAACGCCCTCGAGTTCGGCGTTGGTGACGTTGACGTTGCGCGAGAAGTTGCCGAACGCCTCGCCGGAACCACAGGGCGGCGCGCCGGGAAACAACTCCGCAGGCGTCAGGAAGCAGGTGAACGGAATGTTCACTTCAAGGTCGATGAGATTGGTGACGTCTGACTGGTAATACGAGCCCTTCGCCGTCAGGCTGTCGCCCTCGAAAAAGACGCCATCGAGATCAAAGCCGGCGCCGACTTCCCAGGTTTGCGATTCTTCCGGAACGAGATCCGGATTGGGAATGAAGAAGTTGGTGACGAAGGCCGGCGGTCCGAACGGACCAAATGGTCCCGGTACGGAGAGGTTCGGAATCTGGAAGTGCACATCGTCAGCGTAAATTTCGTTGAAAGACGGTGCGCGAAACGCCTCCGACCAGTTGCCGAAGAAAATGAGTTCCGGAATTGGCTTGTAGGTTGCGCCAACTTTCGGCGAGACGGCCTCGTCGCGCGTGGACGGCGAGCCTACCGCGTCGTTTTCAAACCGGTCCCAGCGAACCCCGGGGATCACGGTGAACACGCCGTAACCCCCGGTGAACGCCAGCTCCCCCTGGGCGAATGCGCCGTAGAATTTCGCCGATGCATCGGGAACGCCGCCGCGCGTGCCGTCGGCGGTCATGTTGTCTCGCCCGATCTGATCGTCGCGATAAAATTCGCCGCCATAGGTCAACGTCAGAGACGCCGGCCCCATCTCGAAGCGCGACCGGTTGTCGAGTGATACCCCGAACGTCTCCACATCGCGCACCACGACGCGCGCTGAGTTCGATTCGTCTTCCGTGACATTGTTGCGGGTGAAGTAGCCCACAAGGTTTGCGTCGACCAAATCCGAAGACGGGTTGTAGTTGATGGTTCCCTGCAGGGTGTTCGAATCGATGTCGCGGAAAACATTCTCGTTTCCGGCGCCCGGAAGGTTGTTGCCTTGCGGATTGTTCGGGTCGACGCTCTTGCCGCCATAGCGCATCCAGGATGCCGCCAGCGTCCACTCATCAGTAGGCCGGTAAGTCGCCTTGAACAGCGATGAAATCGACTGATCGTCCGCCGGCAAGGTCAGGCCGCTGCCGAGATCAATGTCGCCCGCATTGCGCATCGTGAAGTTTGCAACGATGTCGAACTTCTCGTCGTCGCTGCGCCAGACGCCCGTGCCGCCAATGCGAAACTCGTCATTGACGCCCTGATATCCGCTCGACACTTTAACGCCCGCGGTCTCGCCCTCTTCGAGCATATCCGCCGCCGTAATGGTCCGTACCGCAATCACCCCGCCCAGCGCGCCTGATCCGTAAAGCGCCGATGTCGGTCCGCGCACCACCTCGACAGCGCGCACGAGATCCGGATCGACAAAGAACCGTCCGTCATGGCCAGACAGGAAGCTCTGCCGCGCGCCGTCGAACAGCACCAGTACGCCTTCGCCCGACAGGCCGCGCACATCCGGCGTCTGACCGGTGCGGCGCGGGCCGCCGCCGATCGAGGCGCCGGGAACAGCGTCGAAAATGTCGGCGATGGTCGACGGGTTGAAGTCCTCGATAAGGTCCTGATCAATGACGGTCACCTGCCCGGCATAGTCGAAGGCCGGGATTGGATTGCGCGTCGCATAGACAGTGATCTCGTCCGGCTGGGCGGAATCTGCGGCCGCGCCCGATCCAACCGCCATGCCCCCGAAAGCAGCACTCGCCCACAATGCGGCGCTCGCGCCATTCATCAGAAACTTTCTCATAGACCCCTCTTACGCGCCGTTCCCGGCAATATTTGATTGCGAATGATTATCAATATCGACGGTATAGCGGTCGATTTTTGCGATTGCAACTTAGAATCATTCGCATTACAGACAAAAATCGAATCTGCAGCGGGGCCGTGTTGACCCTCTCCGCCTGGAGAGCAGTCGCCTGTTCTGTCGTCGTTGCTTCCGTGATCCGCTTGAAGGAACCGAAATGACCGTAAAACTCTTCGCCGCTCTCGCGCTCGCCGCCTCCCTCAGCGCCGGAGGGTGCGCAACGAAACCGGGATCCGCCGCCGCCTCACCGGCCCCCGCACTGGAGCGCGCCAACCAATCCGACCCGCAATTCGAAGCCGACCGCAAAGCCATCCTCGCCATGGCCGGCAATTATCATGTCACCTTCGATTTCATCGAAACGGTCTCTTTCGACACGGACTACGAACTGAAAGACCGCAAACTGTCCGGCGGCAATGAAATCGTGCGCGTCATCGCCGATGAAGGCGGTTTCATCAGTCTGCAGCATATTCTCGTGGTCGGCGGCGAACAGAAATTTCCGGTCAAACACTGGCGCCAGGACTGGCGCTACGAGCCGGCGAGCGTGCTTGTTTTCATCGGCGGCAATGCGTGGGAATCCCGCCCGGTCAGCAAGACCGACGCAAAAGGAAAATGGTCGCAGGTCGTGTATCAGGTTGACGATGCGCCCCGTTACGGCGCGCTCGGCGCATGGTTGCATGAAGCCGGCGTGTCGTCATGGACGCCGCCGGCGGAATGGCGCCCGCTGCCGCGCCGCGATGCGACAACCCGTGACGACTACCACGCCGTTGACGCTATCAATCAACACACGATCACTCCGGACGGTTGGGTGCATGAGCAGAACAACACCAAGCTGATCCTTACCGGTCAGCCCCATGCGCTGGTCCGCGAAGTGGGCGTCAACACCTATACGAAGTTCGACGACTTTGAGATCGCCGTCGGCGACGATTACTGGAAAGCGACGAAAGAATTCTGGGCGCCTGTTCGCGATGAATGGTCTCGCATCGAAGCGGAGAACCAGCGCTTCGGCCTGACCATTCAGGGCGAACCGGAAGAGCTCTACATGAAGCTGCTCGACCTCGCCGAGGCGGTGGAGAAAGACGACAAACCCGTGGCGGACGCGGTCAGCGCCGCCCGCGCGGTCATAGCTGAATACACCACATCCGACATCGGCGCCCTGTCCGAGCGTATCGCCGCCGAGGCAACCGGCGAGAAGTATTAGCATCATCACATTTGCGCGCGTTTCGCGCTTGTGATTGGCGCGGCGAAATCCGAGTGGTTACGCCGCGCCAATGGATGTTCTCGACGACATACTTTCCAGTCTGGCGCTCAAAGGCGCGCTCTATTTTCGCACAGACTTTTCCGCGCCGTGGGCGACACGCGTTCCGGATTTGAAAGGCGCCGCGCGCTTTCATCTGGTCGTCGAAGGTCGCTGCTGGGTATCGGTCATTGGCGGCGCGCAAATCACCCTGGGCCCCGGAGACCTTATCCTCATTCCCGCCGGACGCGGCCACATCCTCGCCGACCTCCCGACAGCATCGGCGCCGCCGCTGGAATCCGTTTTGCACGATGCCGGTTATGACGGCGGCGGCGTACTGGTCACAGGCGGCGGCGATGAAACCGCACCGACTCAACTCATCTGCGGGCATTTCACTTTTCGTGACGGCGCTGATCATCCCTTGCTGCGCGCCTTGCCGCCCCAACTCCTGTTCACCACCGCCGATCGTGCGGGATCGCCCTGGCTCGACGACGTTTTGCGGCTGCTGACGCGCCGCGTGTTCGAAGCCGGCGCGGGCGCCGCCACCGCCGTGACGCGCTTGTCGGAAGCGGCTTTTGTTGAGATGGTGCGTCACGGCGCAGCGGATGCGCCCGAAATGACTTC
Source organism: uncultured Caulobacterales bacterium (assembly GCA_964486635.1). Classification (GTDB taxonomy): domain Bacteria; phylum Pseudomonadota; class Alphaproteobacteria; order Caulobacterales; family Parvularculaceae; genus Hyphococcus. Next base: position 37,236 of record CAZAOB010000003.1, read on the forward strand.
CATCCTTGCGGCCCTCGCAGACCGCCAGATTGGCGCAACACTTTCATTGATGCACGCTCGCCCGCACCATGTCTGGACGGTGGAGAGTCTCGCCGCCGAAGCTGGCATGTCGCGCAGCCGGTTCGCCGAAAAATTCCGGACGCTGATCGGCATGAGCCCGCTCGCATATTTGAGCGAATGGCGCTTGCAAAAAGCGCTGGCGCTCCTTGATGCTGGGCGTTGTTCGGTGCAACAGGCAGCGGCGCAATCCGGCTATCTTTCACCAGCCGCTTTTACGCGCGCCTTTACTGCGAAATTCGGCGCCTCACCGACGGAATACCGCCGCGCCCGCGCTTAGGGCATCCCGCGCTGCAGATGATTCAACAGCATGCTCACGATTCTTCGCTGAACGTTTTGAGATGGAAAACCGGGAGCTGCTTTTCTTTCAAAACGCTCCAGACTTTGCGCATCGTCCCAAGCAGCTTGCCGATCATCCCGTTCTTTTGCGCCCATATTGATCCTGACGCCTGAAATCTTCAGATCGGATGCGTCGAACAACGACGCCGGATCGCAATGCTCGATCCGCTTACAGATCAAAATGGAGAAACTCATGAACGTTAAAATTATCCCGCTTCTGCTGCTCGCCGCAGCGAATGTCGCCAGCCCCGTTTTTGCTGCTGACGAAAACAACGCCGCGCCTGGCCTCACTGCCGCCGGCGCACCGCTTGGCCTGCACGGCGTCGACCCGGTCGCTTTTATCGATCTCGGAAACCGTGTCGAAGGAACCGCGGCTTTTACCGCTGTCCATGACGGCGTCGCCTATTACTTCGCGACCCGCGAGAACATGAACGCGTTCAAGCGCACGCCGGCGCAGTACCTGCCGGTGAATGGCGGCTTCTGCACCTTCGGCGTCTCGGTCGGCAAGAAGTTCGACGGCGACCCGCAATTTGCCGATGTCTACAATGGCAAACTGTATGTCTTCCTGAACGAAGACATTTTCCGCATGTACCAGAAAGACAAAGCCGGCGTGATCGCCAAGGCGGACAAGAACTGGACGAAGATCCAGCACACCGCTGCGCGCGATCTTTAATTCGCCTCTAGTGCTTTCTGGCGGCTGAGGCGGGCGGCGCATCACCCGGCGGCGTTCGCCTCAGCACTTTCACCTAGTTCAGCCTAAACCCATTGAGGGGAGACTATTCCCATGGAAACTGCATATATCTATCTGACCCTGTCCGGCGTGCTGACTGTACTCTTGTGGACGCCATACATTATGGCGCGCATTTTTGTCTGGGGGCCGCTGACCTTCCTTGGCAACTATCCGAAGAACTTTCCCGCCGAGCAGCCGACGCCGCCGCTCTGGGCGCAAAGGGCGCAGCGCGCGCATCTCAACATGGTTGAAACCTTGCCGGCATTCATCGCCGTTATCGTCGGCGCCGACTATCTGATTGGCGACGCGGCCGGATTGATGATTGCCCTATGGGCCAAGATCTTCTTTTTCGCCCGCGTCGCCCACGCGGTCGTTTACATTCTGGCGATCCCCGCTCTGCGGACGCCCATCTATCTGGTGTCCTGGGCCACGATCCTGATGATCGCGAAAACCGCTCTGCTCTAGCGAGTTGATCGCCGTCCCGGCCCTTCATCGCCCGCTGACTGTGCGCTGCGTCACAGCGCCGGGGCGGGCGATGGTCTTTACTCAGTTACGAAAACTGACGCCCGGAAATGAACGCAATTTGAACCTTCGTACGCCATAAGCGTTCACTATGTGGGAAGGGTGTCGAAAGCGAGTGAAGACATGGCCTCATCGTCGAAAGCAGTGATCAAGGACGCCATCGCCACCAGCAACGCCAGCGAAAAGGCGAGCCGCGGCGAATATGAAATCGAATGCCGTGGCGATTGCGTCGGCTTTTGCCATTGCACTGAACGCAGCGTTTTCACCATTTCCCTCGACGCCTTCATCCAGCACCTGCATGAAGGGCGCATCGCGCTGGTTTAGGTATTGCTAAAATTCAAAAAGTTCTTCGGGCGCGTTTTCGTCCGGTTCAGGCTCGCGCGCGGGACGCCAGCCGGTTCCGTCATTACAGGCGGCGCCGCTCCACTCCGCGCGCTCCGAGTAGATGTTGACCCGCTGCGTGAAGTCACGGCACAGCACCGGCTTTCTCATGGGTCCGCCCGCGAGCTCAAGTTCCGATCCTGGCGCCTTGATCAGCAAATCACCGAATACATATCCGCGCACCACATCCTTGACGGCGATCAGCATCCAGTTCCTGTCGCGCACACGTCCCACCACATCGACGCCGGAGCCCGACGGCAAGACTTCCACCGCCTTGCCATGCGTTCCCGGGGCCGTACGAATATTGGAGTTGCGCGTCAGCACATATTGCCCGAGCTCCGTCTCGACCACATGGGTCAATTCGAGATCGCCTCGCGACACCTCGATGCGCCGCGCCGGATCGGCTTTCAAATTGGCGAGGGCGTAAGAATGTGGTGTCACAACGCCATTCGCCCTGCGCCCGCGCCAGCTTTGTGCAGCGCCGGTGTTCACGGCTGTCGCGACCGCCGCCGACATTGCTTCCCGGTCAGCCGCGCTCAGGCTGGCCTCAACCGGAGAGCCCGATGCGAAATTAACGCTGTCGCCAGAAAACGGGTCCATGGATGACAGACTTGAACAGGCGCCGAGACTGACCGCGCCGATCATCGTTAATGCTGACAACCGCAAATTGTAAGCCCGCGATTTTGACATCATCCTTACTCCTGTTCTCACCATCTCAAGCGACAGTTTGTTTACCTTTGTTGCACACTCTGCGCCGCTTGTGGAGGGAGACACGATGTCAGCGGCGCCATCGCAGCTAAAACGGCTTGCGGAAGTCGCAAGACTGCGTTCGCCAGAGGCGCGCAGAGATTTGCTCTTGGGCATGGCTGACCTGCTTCTTGCAAACAAATCGCGCTTTGGCGTGTCCGAAATCCGGCATTTTGACGCGATCATGACCATTGCGGCGAGACAGGCTTCGGCGCAAACGCGCCGCGATCTCGCTGAACGCATCGCTGACGCACCCCATGCGCCGCACGGGATTGTGCTGATGCTGGCCGGTGAGGACATCGATGTTGCAGAGCCTTTGCTGCGGCGCTCGCCGGCATTGCGTGACGGCGATCTTGTTTCGATCATCACAGATCGAGGCGCATTCCACGCCCACGCCATTGCGCGCCGGCGTTCGCTCTCTCCCGCTGTCACAACGGCGCTCGCAAAGCATGGCGGCGAGGATCTGTTGACCAGCCTGCTCAAGAACCGTGGCGCGGCGTTCGATTTCGACACCATGCGCGTCATAGCCGACAAGGCGCGCAAGCTGACCGCCCTGCAGGAGCCGCTGTCGGCGCGGCTGGACCTGCCGCCGCTCGTCCTAACCCAGCTTTATTTCTTTGCGCCGGCGCCGCTGAAGCGTGAAATCCTGAAGCGCGCCGACACGCTTGATCCGACGCTGGTCGATGCTGCGGAAACTGCGACCCGGCGCAAGCTCGCGGCACATCTCGCGCGCAAACAAAGTCCGAAAGACGAGTTCGAGCGCCAGTTCATTACCGACAAGATCGAATCCGGCGCGGTCAACGAGACGCTATTGCGCGCCCTGCTCACAGAAAAGCGGCGCACGGAGTTTCAGTTCGCCTTCGCTTATCTTATCGCCGTCGATCTCGATACGGCGCAGCGCATTATCGACGACACCCGATTCGAAGCCCTCGCCGTTGCTTGCCGTGCGGCGCGGCTTGAGCGTCAGACCTTCGCCAAGATCGTGTTCGGCCTGCGTCACGAAGAGAACGACAAACCCCGCGCGTTGCGCATCCTCGATCTCTATATCAAAGTGCCGGTCGAGGCGGCGGAGCGGATCATGCGGTTCTGGCAGATGGGCGCAGGCGCCGCGCACGCCGCACGAGAACGCTTTGACGAAGATGACGCTGTGCAGGAATTGCTGGAGCTGCGCGACCGCGCCAAAGGGTGGTAGCGCTTAGTCCAGAAACGCCCTGCCCTCGCGGTCTTCGATTTCGACCACCCACAGGTCAGGATCGATCTTCGCTTCTTTCGCCAGCCACGCATCGATCTTCGATTCAATGTCCGGCGAAGCGTCATCTTCAAACGGCTCGCGCCAGACAGCCTTGCCGTCAAGATCGCGGCTTTGGGTGTAAAGCTTCACTGCGCCAGGGCCGATATAAAGCTTCACCGCCACCGCGCCGGCGTCTGGATCGCCGCGCCGGACAATCGTCGCAAAAGCGCCGGCGGCTTGCGCGACGCGCACATGCGCCGACACGCGGATTCCGGTTTTAACGCGGGGTTCGGTCATCAGTTGAAACTGGACAGACGCGGCCTGCGCGTCAACCATGGTTCAACTCAAGCGAGCTAAACCGGTTGCCACTATTTCGCATCACGCTTGGTGATTACGCCGCTGCGCTTGATTTCAGGGCGCGCAGGATCACGGCTTTCAGCGCTTCGGCGCGCAACGGCTTAGTGATGAAGTCGTTCATACCGCAGGCGAGCATGGCCTCGCGCTCGCCAGGCATGGCGTCAGCCGAAACAGCGACGATGGGCACGTTGGCCATGCGTCCGCCGCCGGCGCGGATCTTTTGCGCCGCTTCCATGCCGCTCATGCCGGGCATGTGCTTGTCCATCAGCACAATATCGTAGCTGCGTGCGGCGAGCCGTTCGAGACAGGCAGGACCGTCATGGGCGAAGTCTGCATCAGCGCCCCAGGATTTAAGGAACTCGCTGACGACCATGCGATTGACCTCGTTGTCTTCCGCAACAAGCACGCGCAAGCCGCGCAAGTCGCTCGCCGCATCATAGACGTCATCACCGGCGTCTTCGTCCAGCTCTGCTGCATTCACTTTCAGCGACAACAGGAATGTGGACCCGGCCGGCCCGGTGCGTTCAACGCCAATGGCGCCGCCCATCAATTGCGCCAGCATCCGGCAGATCGGCAGACCGAGACCGGTGCCGCCAAACTTGCGCGTCGTGCCGCGCTCGCCCTGTTCGAACGGATCGAAGATGCGCGCAACTTCCTTTTCCGGAATGCCCTTGCCGGTGTCGATCACGCGAAACTCCAGCGCATAGCGGTTGCCGCCGCGCGACACGCCGTGAAGGTGGAGGACCACTTGTCCTTCGCTGGTGAATTTCACGCCATTCGACATGAGGTTCTGGAGAATCTGCCGCAAGCGCAGATCGTCGACCAAAACCGCTGCAGGGATTTCGCCGGTGACATTGGCGCTAATCGACAGTCCTTTGGCGGTCGCCGTTTCGCGCCAGCTATCGACGGCGAAACGGACGATGTCCCGCAAGTCGGCGGGACGCGCCTCGATCTTCAGCTTGCCGGCTTCGATCTTCGACAGATCGAGGAGATCGTTGAGGATCAGCAAGAGCTGCTCGCCGGATTTTCTAATCGTTTCCGTCAATTTGCGTTCATGCTCAGGCAGGGCGCCGTTCAAGAGCGCGTCGGTGAGGCCGATCACGCCATTCAGCGGCGTTCTGAGTTCGTGGCTCATCGTCGCAAGAAAATCTGACTTCGCTGCTTCCGCTCGCTTCGCCCGCGAGGCGGTGTCGCGCAATTCGTTCAGCGTTGAATACAAGCTTTCGGTGATGATGACGGCGATGCCGGTTGAAATGGCGACGGCAAACAGCGCCTGGAAGAAACGGTTGGTCTCACGCGTATAATCGAAAGGCGACAGCATCGCGGCGTGATTGAGCGATACATAATAAAGCCCGCCCAACGTCACCGCCGCGACGGCGCAAAACATGACCGCCGCGCGGCGCCCGGCCATAAAACCGATCATCACAGGACCGAGCGCGATGAACGGCACCACGGCGGAATTGATGCCGGCATGGTCAGGCAATGCCGTACCGAGTACGCTGGCGATCATCAGCGCTGAGTAAAACGCTGCGTAGAAAAATTCATTCTTGTACCAGCGCACACAGGCGATGATGAGCATCGTCACCGCAACCGCAGCACCCGCCACGGCGTGATCATAGACCAGCCCGCCATAGCTGATCGCCATCATGGTCATATTGCAAAGCTGGGAGATGACGACCATCGAGCCGATCATCCAAACGGCGCGCATACGCATGACCAACTCCGGACGACCGTCCGTGTCTATGCGCAGCCAACGCTCGCAGGCTTCTACCCAGCGTTTCATTTTGGAACAGGCTCTCCCACGGTCCTAACTGGACGCGAAGAGATTAAGCGTTCGATCCATAACAAAGGGTCAATTCAATCGTACACACACATCACGAATGGCGTGATTGCTTGGCGATTGCGGCCATTTTGTTGAAAATTTTCGCCGCGCCGGCAGCCCCTCACCGCGCTCAGGCGGCGGTCGAACGCTCGCGGCGGAATTGCGCCACCCGGTCGAGCTGGCTTTGAATGTCACCGGAAACCGCGATCCCGGCGCCATCGAGGTCGGCGAGGCTCGCGGCCATCGGCAGGCGCAGTCTGGCGATCGTGCCCTCGCCCGGCGCAGATGACAGCTCCAGCGCGCCGCCATGGAGCTTGGCCAGTGAAAACGCGAGCGACAGGCCGAGACCGGTTCCTGATGTTCCGCGCACGCCGTTTTTGTGCAACCCCGTGAAGCGTTCGCCAAGCCGGGCCAGAGCCATCTGACTCATGCCGACGCCGGTATCGCAGACTTCGAATGTCATTTCGCCTTTGGCCTGAAACACGCGCAGTCCGATTTCACCCGCAGCAGTGAACTTCACCGCGTTCGAGAGCAAATTGATCAGCACCTGTTTGACAGCGCGCGCGTCGATCATTGTTTCTTCAAGACCGGACGCAATATCGACACGCAGCGCAAGGCCGGCCTTTTCGGCCTCGCCGCGCACCATCTCCGCGCATTCGCGCGCGATGGCGCCGGGCTCGGTCAGGACAGGCGCCAGCTTGTACCGGCCGGCGTCGATCTTGGCGCGATCCAGGATCGACGCGATGAGATCCGCCAGATGGCCGCCGGACGAATGAATGAGCCCCGCATATTCCCGGTACTTGTCGTGACCCAGGGGACCAAAGGTTTCCGACTGCATGGTCTCGGCAAATCCCATGATGGCGTTGAGCGGAGTTTTCAGTTCATGGCCGAGATCGGCCAGCACCTCGGCTGAAACCCCTTGCGCAGCGGCCGGGCCTTCGGCGGGCGGCGGCGCAGCGCGTTCCTGGCGGGCGGCGGCGAGTTCGCCGGCGCGCTCACGAAGCAGCACCGAAAAGCCCCGCCCTTCCCGGGCGAACAGCAGTTCGGCGAACAGCGCGGGCTGGGACGGCCGCAACAGCCGGACCAGCGCCCGGGCCGCCTTGGCGCCTGAAGGGGCGGCGGCGGCGGCCTCAAGCGCGGATTTCAACTGGGCGCGGTCGTCGCGGGACACAAAATCGAAGACCGACCGGCCGCGAAGGCCGCCCGGCGAATCCATGAGCGCGCTCGCGCCACTGCTGGCGGCCAGAATTTCCCCAGACCCGGCGAGCGATAACACCGCATCACCGTCCGCAGACCGCCATTGCGGTGCGGCAGGGGCCAAGCCCAGCAGGGATCCAAGCGAGGAAAGCAGGCGAAACGCCATGATGATTCCGGTTCCAGAGCGCCCGGTGGGATTCCGGACGCCGATTCGTTAACGCCCCTTCACCATGCGCTAATCGCCCTTAACAAAAGATAAATCAAAAAAATGGCGAAAATGTTGGGGATCAGGCCCCGTGACCGGTCGAATTTGATAATAATTCAGCTAGAGTGTTGAGCGCTGTCTTAAAAGCTCGGGCGCTAGCATGACGGACTGGGAACACCGTCATCTGGGAGAAGGACTCTATGTCGCGTAAATTCTTGGGGTCGCGTAAACTATTGGAGTTGCGCAAGAAAAAGAGCGTACGCCGAAAAGCGCTCCGACCGCATCTGGCGCTCGCCGGAATGGTCGCCGGCCTCGCCGCCAGCACTGTCTCCGCTGAGTCGCTGGCCCAGCCGAAAGACAATGCGCTCGAACGTCAGGCCGCCAGCTATATCCGTTATCGCGAAGATGTGGCCGCGATTGAAGCGATGCCGTTCAACAACGCCGAAGTCACGCGCGAGGCGCATCGCCGCCTGTCTGCGCATGATGCTGACGCGCTGTCCGCCGGATGGGTCGCTTATGCGGCGCTGGTCGCAGCCGATCAGCCAGCCTTCGCTGAAGCAATCGAACAGGAAATCAAAAAGAAAGCCAATCGCCGCCGCGGCGAGTTGGGCGGCGTGGATGGCCTGATGTCCTCCGTCGCCATGGACCCTGCGTTTCTCAGAAACCTTCCGGGTGCGGAAGATGCGGTGAATGCAGTGCTCGCCATGACGGTTCAGGACGGCGCGCGCATCACGGAGTTGGGCGAAGCCTTCAAGACTCAAGCCTACGCCATGCAGAAAACGAGCTGGGGCAAGCAGAAAATTTCTCCAAGCCAGAGCCGCCTCGATGAAGCCGCCACCTACAGCCGCAGCCGCGGCGCGCCTGCCGCGCCGGTGCTGACGCGGGCCGAAACTAACGGCGTGCTCGCGCCGGCCCTCGCCAGCGCACGCGGAGAATGGTCAGCCGATTGGGGCGCGGGCGCTGATCAGGGCAAGATGACTGAGAAAAGCGCCGAAGTCGTTATTGACCGCATCCTCAATCTGGCGGCGCGCTATTCCACGAATTCGCTCAACCCCAAAGTGGTTGAAGCCTATGCGCAAAACACAAAGTCTGAGCGCTGCCTGTCCATGGCGAAGCTGACGCTCGACCAGTGCATCGCCGCCACGCGGGCGCCCTATGAAGAAGCGTTCTGTCTGGGCGAACATGCGTTGAAGGACGTCGCCACCTGCACAGGCTGGGTCGCCGGCGCCGGCGCCAGCTAGACGCGATCACGTAACGCAAGATTTCATTGCACCGCTAACGAAAAAGGCCGCTTCTTTAAGCGGCCTTTTTTGCGGCTACTCCGCTGCCTCGCGATTGCGTGCGGCGCCGCGCTCTAACCTGTCGAGATGAATGACATTCGGGTGAAGGTCTTCGTCCTTCGCAATGGCGATGGCGCGTTCGTAAGACGCCGCCGCTGCTTCATGCATCTTGTTCTGCTCGAACACGGAGGCCGCGAACGCCGCCACATGCGGGCTTGCCGGATAGGCGTCGGTCAGGTTCGCCATGATCGCGAGCGCCGACGCGCCATGGCCTTCCGGCGTCAGACCGAGCGCGACGATGCTCAGATCGAACCAGGCCGGCTTGAAGCGATAGCCCAGCTGCGCACGCTTTTCAGCGAACCATCTATTGACGCCATTGGCGCCGCCATCGCGGGCGCGGGCGGCAAGTTCGTCGTCAAAGCCCCAGGCGGGAAACAGCGCCATGAAACCGTCATTGAGACCGGTCGTAAAATTCTTGAAGTGATCGGCCTTCGCCGTGATGTCGAAGGTCCACTCAATCGCAGCAGGCGCAGCCGCGTCGAACCGCGCCGCAAGCGCTTCGCCCGACGGCGTGGTCGGCCCGCCATCGCCTTCGCCCGCGGCCATATAAACGAAGGCCGGCTCTACCTCGTCGCGGGCGAAATAGACGTCGGCTTCCTTGATCAGCGCATTGTCGCCGAGCCAGACGCTCGACCCAAACGCCATGTAAGCGTCGAAAAGATCGCGCCCGGAAAACAGCGCATGCAAGGTGAAGACGCCGCCAAAGGAATGACCCACCAGCACGCGTTCGCCGCTCGCAGGATATTTGGCGCTCATATAAGCAATCCAGTCGCGCTCAACGAAATCGAAGAATTTTTCCGCGCCGCCCGTATCGTCAAAATAAGGATCGGCGGCCGGCGTATAGTCGCGATTGCGATTGACGTTTTTGACGCCGGTGACGATCACGTCAGGATAGACTTCATTGTCCATCATATAGTCGAGATAACTCGCCACATATTCGAAGTTCCATTCGCCATCGAGTACATAGACGACCGGATAGGATTTTTTCGGATCGTAGCGCGGCGGCGTACGCACATAGATGACGCGCTTTTCGTCGAGACTTTGCGAGCGGATGGTTTTTTCGCTGGTCCGCGCCGCCGAGTTGTAAGTGTCGGCCGATGCGGCGGGCGCCAAGAGTTGCGCGATGACAAAGACGAGCGCAAAGACGATGCGATTGATCATTACCCAACCCCTCAGTTTCTTCAGCGCCCAGTGCAGCATAGGGCGCAATGGCGCATCCGCAAAACTCGCGCGCCCGCGCTCAAGCAACTGTGATGGTGTGAGTTACCCGGCCATCTCATGCAGCCTGGCGCTTGCGGCGGTTTTTGAGCTTGCGGCCGACCGCGGCGATCGCCTCTATGGCGGGAAGCAGTTCGCGGCCCTCGCGGGTCAATGAATATTCGACCGAAGGCGGCGAGGTCGGCTTTACCGTGCGATCGATGACGCCCTTCTCCTCCATCTCTTTCAAACGCGTGGTCAGCATCTTCGCGGAGATCTTCGGTATGTCGAGACGCAGCTCCGAAAAGCGCCGCGGCCCCGCGCTCAAATTCCAGATAATCCCCGGCGTCCAGGCGCCGCCGATCAGGGCGAGGCATTCAAGCAGGGGACAGTCATAAGGCGACGGCGGGCTCTGGTTTTTGCGGATCTTCAAGGCCATCAGTTTGTACTTTCCATTCGGTTTCCTGGTTACAGAAAGGAAACTTCGTTCTTTACTATCACGAATATATGAAGTTTACAAAGGTAACCTTCCTGCCTAGATCGGTTCCGTCCAACCAGGGGCCAACTGAGGCCCGACGCGGGGCTGCAAGGACGCGCCCTGATCGAAAACGGGAAAAGGAGAGACAAGAATGAAACTTTATTACAAGCCCGGCGCCTGCTCGCTCGCCAGCCACATTGCGCTCAACGAAGCGGGCGTGAAATTCGATATTGAGAAAGTCGACACCAAGGAAAAGCGCACTGAAAGCGGTGAGAATTTCCTGAAGGTGAGCCCCAACGGTTATGTGCCTGCGCTCACCCTCGACAGCGGCGACATTTTGAATGAAGGCCCGGCAATCCTGCAATATATCGCCGACACCAACAAAGGCGCGAAATTGGCGCCGGAAAACGGTACGGTCGAGCGCGCCCGCGTCAATGCGTTGTTGAACTTTGTCGGCTCGGAATTGCACAAGGCGTTTTCACCGCTCTTCGCCGCTTCGGAAACAGAAGGCCCCGCACGCGACGCGCTCGTCGCTAACGTGGCCAAGCGCTTTGACTATCTTGAAAGCGTGCTCGCCGACGGCCGGACGTTCCTGACGGGCGACCAGTTCACCATCGCCGACGCCTATTATTTCGTGGTTTCCAACTGGTCCAGTTTTGTCGGTATCGATCTCGCTAATTGGCCAAAAACCAAGGCGTTTGTCGCGCGCGTTGCGGCGCGTCCGGCGGTGCAGAAATCCATGACCGCTGAAGGCCTGCTGGCGAAGGCTGCATAAGTCTCTTCAACCTGCTGCCGCGAAGACGCAATTCCGGCCGGCCCACCCGATGGCCGCCCTCCCCCCTGCTGGAATTTGCGCCTTCGCGGTTCTTTTCAAGGCGCACTCATGAGCGGTACAGCGTTCAACGAAATAGCCGACGCGCTGAAGCGCTACTATGACGGGCTTTATCACTGCAACGTTGATTTGCTGGAAAGCGTGTTTCACCGCGACGCGCACTACCACACCACATCGGGCGGCGCGCACCTCCATTACGACATGCCGTCTTATATGGACATCATTTCAAAGCGCACGCCCCCGGCAAAGTCCGGCGACGCATATGGTTATGACATCGAGTCGATCCGTTTCGCCGGCGGCGATACGGCGCTGGCGGTGTTGAGATGCGAAATGGTGGGCAAGCGCTTCACCGACTTTCTGTCTTTCATTCGCGACGACGGCGAGTGGCGGATCATCGCCAAGGTTTTTCATTACGATCTCATCTAAAGGGAATTCCACATGCCTTACGTCAACATCAAAATCACCCGCGAAGGCGGCACGACGCCCGAACAAAAAGCCGAACTGATCAGGGGCGCAACGGATTTGCTGGTGCGCGTTCTCGACAAATCGCCCGCGACAACGTTTGTCGTTATCGACGAAGTCGAAATGGAGGACTGGGGCATCGGCGGCCTGCCCGTTGAGCAGTACCGCGCACAAATCGTCCGACAAAAATAAGCGCGCCAATGTTGATTGGCGCGCTTGCTTGCGTTTTCTGTCGCCTTAAGACGGACGCTTCATCGTCACCAGCTGCACATTCAGTTGCGCGCCGGTATTGATCAGGTTGAACGAAGCGAGACGATCATCCTTGACGAAGCCGATGCGGTTCATCATCGCGTTTGGTTGATCCTCGTTTTCGACCGACCAGCCGTTCGCCGCCATTTGCTCGCGGATCGCGGACAGCGTGTCATCGACGGATGATGTCGTCGTTGCATTCAGCATGAACCCGCCTTGTGGCGCCGGCGAGATCGCCATTACCGACCAGTCGCCGGAGACATGAACATCTTTCGGAAAATCGGCCGGAAGATCGAGGTTGTTCCCGACTTTCGCGCCCAATCCGTTGTTGACCGTAACGGATTTGACCTCGCCCTTTTCATCAAGCTCCACATCGGCGTCAACGCCGTGCTTGGCGGCGTATTCCTCGATTTTCTTTTCCTTGGCGCTGGTGTTGTCGCCGCCGCCGCACGCTGCGAGCAGCGCGCTCGCGCCCAATATGGCGGCCAGACTTGTAATGTTCGGTTTCATTGCGCTCCCCTTGCAGATGATTCTTGATGCGGCGAGCCTATCGGCGCGCGCCGGGCATGGCAAACCGCAGTTGCACCCGGCGGGCGGAAGCTCTATCTCCCGCCCATGTCGACATTTGACGAGATCGCCGGCGACTTCACATTCCTCGACGAATGGGACGAGCGCTACAAGTACCTCATTGATCTGGGGCGCGGGCTTGCGCCCTACCCTGAGGAATTTCGCGACGAAGCCCACAAAGTGCGCGGCTGCGCCAGCCAGGTCTGGCTGCACCCCTGGAACGAAAGCGGCGTGATCCGTTTCGCCGGCGACAGCGACGCGCATATCGTCAAGGGGCTGGTGGCGCTGCTGCTCGCGCTCTACTCCGGCAAGACCCCGTCGCAAATTCTCGAGATCGACCCTGAGGCGGCGCTGGCGCCGTTCGATCTCACCGATCATCTGACGCCGCAACGCTCCAACGGGCTGCACTCAATGATCAAGCGCATTCGCGACATTGCATCGGCTCACACAGAATAGCGAACAGACTTTCGCTCAAACGGCGCCTGCTTGAACAGACCAGTTTCGGACGCCCGGCTCAGCCGCTCGCGCAAGAGCTTTTCCATGTATTCGAGCTGCATTTCCAGCATCGGACTTTCGCGGCTGTCTTCGACATTGATGCAGGCGTGCGACACAGTTGAGCGGTCGCGGCCGAAATACTCCGCCACCTCGTTCAGCGTCAGCCGGCCGACCACATGGGCGAGATACATGGCGACCTGGCGCGCGCGCGCAAGCTCCGCGCCGCGACGTTCCGGCGTCATCAGCGACGCGTGCGGCAATCCGTATGCCTCGCAAACAATTTCCTTCGCCATTCGAGCGGTCAGTTTGCAGGCGGTGTTAGAAACGCGATCCGACTTCTTCGGCATGCGGCCTCCCTTGCAGGGGCGCAGCGCAAAATTCAGGCCCCTTGGGAAGCAATAGTAAGTCCAGCCAAAATACCGAGGACGGATGTGCGGAAGTAAATCGCGCCGAATTAAGGTTGATGCGGCCGTGAAAGCTTTGTCTCTACTAGGCGAGGAAAGACAGCACCAAGACAATCGCCAGTAAAACCGCGGTCCACAGCGCCATGAACCCAATCGGCCATGACCGCGCCATCTGTCCTTCCGGCCCATGGACCTCGTAAATGCGCGCCATCAGTGCGTGTATGCGCCCGGAGAAAATCCCCCATAGGGCGATCCATGTTGCGCGCGACGCACCAGTTACCCAACCCAGAAGCCGGCGTCCCGGCACGCGCCAGAACCAGTCCGTATCGAGATTGGTCGAGGGCACCTCCGCCGGATACCACTTCATGAGGAGAAGCACGGCGAAGGCCAGCACCGCCCAGAGCAGGAGCTGCAACTGCTCCACAAGGTGATAGGCGGTGTAGGGATGATAATCCGCGATCGCCGCCTGATCGGGCATCAACGCGTAAAGCGGGTCCGGATAAATGCCGAGGCCGACGCACAACACAGCCGAGACGCCCATGGCGATCAGCATGCCCGGCGGCGCTTCTTTCGGGCGCTTGCCGCTATCGTGGGCGAAGAAGGTAAAGAACGGAATCTTGATGCCCGCATGTTCGAGAACGCCGGCGGATGCGAACAAGAGCACCAGCCAGATCCAGAACATATGCGCCTCGCCGGCCGCATCGATGATGAGGCCCTTGGTGACGAAGCCGAGCGTGCCCGGGAAGGCAGAAATCGACAGCGCGCCGATAATGCAGAGCGCCATGGTGATCGGCATGGTCTTGTAGAGCCCGCCAAGCTCCGTCGCTTTCGACGTGCCGGTCCGGTACATGGCGGCCCCCAGCGCCATGAACAAAAGCCCCTCGAAAATGATGTTGCCGAAGGCGTAACCGGCCGCGCCGTTGATCGCGCCAAAGCCGATGGCGACCACCATGAAGCCGACCTGGTTGTTGATGGAATAGGTCAGAACTTTTCTGAGGTCGTTCTCGATGAGGGCGAAGAAGATCGGGAAGATCGTCATCACCGCGCCGATATAGACAAGCTCAATCGTGCCGGGGAACGCGCGCGCCAGCGAGTAGACCGCGAGCTTGGTGGTGAAAATCGACAGGATGATCGCGCCGGTGATCGTGGACTTCGGATAGCTGTCCTGCACCCAGTTGTGGAGCAGCGGGAACGCCGACTTGATGCCGAATGCGAGGAACATGACCAACGCGGAGAATTTGATGAGACCGTTCTCGTCGCGCAGCCCGATGAAGTCGAAGGCGAGCGAATTGGTTTCGCGATAGAGGAGCACAATACCGCCGAGAAGCAACACGCCCGACAGAATCTGGATCGACAAATAGCGCATGCCCGAGAGATAAGTGGCGCGCGTGCCGGGAGCCCAGACAAGGAAGACCGAAGTCAGCGCGGCCATCTCCCACCAGACAAACAGCGTGACGAGATCGCCGGCGAGGACGCCGCCCAGCGCGGCGGCGGGGTAAGCAAGCGTCGCAAAATTCTGCGCCCGGTCGCGCTGGCCCCACGCATAGACGATATTAAGAACAATCGCGATGTGGAACACCACCGCGAAAATGCGCGACAGTGGGTCGACGCGAACGGTGACGAGCTGTTCCCCGAACAGCGACAGCGCGCCATACTCGCCGACCCCCAGCGTGTAGAGTTTGATCGCTGAGAACGCGGTCACCAGCAGCATCCAGACCTGCGCCAGATGACGCGGCAGGAAAAACAGAACGAACGCGCCCACCGTCAGGATGACGGCGGGGCTGGCGAGCAAGGCTTCAAAGAGCGCCGTCATCTATTCGCGCTCCTCATAGTAATTTTCCTTGCGGCCGACGAGCTTGCGCAAATGTTGGCCGGCAAGGACGATGAACATGAACGCTGCGAAGCCGTATAGTGAAAAAAAGATCGGAATAGCCGCATGCCACACCGCACCGATCCACGCCGGCATTTTGTGGCCGTCAAAAGCGTGATGTGGATTTTGCCATGCAGGAACAAAACCCGCGATCAGAGCAAGCACTGAAGCGATGACCAGAACGGCGAGAAAACCGTTGCGGAAACTTTTGGTGTCGGCCCAGCCAGGCTTTTCGTGCGGGTTATGGTGGTGGTCTGTCATTGTACTGCCTCTTCCGGGCCGCCAAAGAAATCGAAATAAGGCAGGTCAAAAAACAATGAAGCCACCACGTAACCCGCTAGCAGCAGGAAGATGAGGGTCAAAAAGCGGGGCTGGCCAGTCGACATCGGAAACATAAGCCATTCCGGTGGATTGCCGCCTGCCACATGAAAAACAGCCGCTAATATACGAGCGAAAATGAATAGTCCCGCGGCGAGAAACAACAAAGGAATATTGATGTCCATCACCGCCCCCCGATCATTGGCGTGAGGAAATTGTAAAGCGGGTCGGCGAAGAAAAAGAGCAGGAAGGCGCCGGTCGCGGTAAAGAGCGGCGGTGCGAGACACAGGATCGGCGCTTCGGCGAGCGCGCCCCATTTGATCCCCTCGCCTTTCGCCCCTTGCGGCTTCGCATCGCCTTCGGCGGGGTTCATATAGAACGCCTGCACCGGGATCGAGAGCAGATAGATCACGTTTAAGATCGACGAGATCATCAAGACGGCAATGATCGCGAGCTGGCCCGCATCGGCGGCGCCGAGCATCAAAAAGAATTTCGGCCATGACCCGCCCATGGGCGGCAGACCGATGATCGACATGGCGCCCAGAAAGAACGCGCCGAACGTCCACGGCATGACGCGCCCGAGCCCGCGCATTTCCGAGACCAGCGTCTTGTGATGCGCCACATAGATGGCGCCGGCGCACATGAACAGTGTCATCTTGCCGAGCGCATGCGCCGCGATCTGCATCGCCCCGCCCATGACGCCCATCTGCGTTGCGAGCATGGCGCCGAGCGTCACATATGAAAGCTGTGAGACCGTCGAATAGGCGAGCCGCGCTTTCAAATTGTCCTTGTGCATGGCGATGGCGGAAGCGAGCAGGATCGAGCCCGCCGCAATCCACATGAACGGAACGCTTGCGCCCGTGTCGCGCAGGAAATCGACGCCAAAAATGTAAACAGCGATCTTGAGGACCGAAAACACGCCGGCCTTCACCACCGCAACCGCATGGAGAAAGGCCGAGACAGGCGTCGGCGCGACCATGGCGTTTGGAAGCCAGGGATGAACCGGCATCAGCGCGGCCTTGCCGACGCCAAATACGTAAAGCCCGAGCAGAACGCCGGCGATGGGACCCACCGCAGCGGCATGAGCCGACATAATGCCGCCATCAACAAAATCACCCGAGCCCGTCATGGCGTAGGTCCAGACAATCGCCGGCAGCAGCAGGCCGATGGATGTGGCCATGAGCACGCCGAGATAGACACGCCCGCCATTGCGCGCCTTTTCATCGCCCTTATGCGTCACCAGCGGGAAAGTCGACAGCGTCAGGACTTCGTAGAAAATGAACAGCGTGAACAAATTCGCCGCAAAGGCGACGCCCATGGCCGCCGAAATCGCCACCGCAAACGACATGTAAAATCGCGTTTGGTGTTTTTCGTTGCCGCCGCGCATATAGCCGATGGAATAAACCGAGTTTACGAGCCACAGGCCGGACGCGATGACCGCGAACATGGCTCCCAGCGGCTCGGCCTGAAACGCAATTGGCAACCCGTCGATCACTTCGAACAGGACAAAACCGGGACGCTGCCCCTCGCCCACCGCCGCAAAGACGACGATCGCAAGCGTCAGCAACACGGCGCCGGAGATCAGCGTCGCCGCCTCGCGCAGATTGGGCTGCTTGTCGAGCAGCCAGATGGCGATGAAGCCGACCAGCGGGACGGCGAGCGCGAGCGGAATGGCGAGACCGGGAGAGATCATTTCAGGAAGCATCAGGGCGCGCCTCCCGCCATCAGCATCAGCGCTTCAGCCGCGCGTGTGGCGATGTCGCCGGTCAAATCCGTGCGCAGGCCGAAATAGATATTCGCGGCGATCAGCACCCACATCGGAATCAGCATCGACATCGGCGCCTCTTCCTTCGGCAGGGCATATTTTCCGTCCTCGGCCGGTTCCTTCAGCAGCATCTGTTCGGCGACGCGGCCAATATAGAGAAGTGCAATCAAAGACGAAGCGACGATCAGGAAGCCCGCATACCAGTGTCCGGCGGAGAACGCCGCATCAAGCAGGTACCACTTCGACACGAAACCGACGGTGAGCGGCACGCCGATCAGCGACAGTCCGCTGATGATGAACGCCCAGGTCGTCACCGGCATGCGTTTCGACAATCCGGCAAACGCGTTGATCGAACTCGACCCGGCGCGCAACACGACGCAGGCGACCGCCATAAAGAGCGCGCCCTTCATCAGCGCATGGTTGAACATGTGCACAAGCGTCGCCGTCAGCCCTTCGACCGTCGCAAAGGACAAGCCCAGCAGCATGTAGCCGATCTGCGCCACCGAAGAATAAGCCAGCATCCGCTTCACGTCGTCCTGAAACACCGCGACCAGCGAGGCGGCGAACATGCCGATGAGGCCGAGCGGCAGCAAAACGTAAGTGAACGATGCGCCTATAAAGTCGAAGTCGAAATTGAAAATCGAAAACAGGAAACGAATGAGGACGTATACCGCGACCTTTGTCGCCGTCGCCGCCATGAACGCGGTCACCGCCGACGGCGCGTAGGTGTAGGCGTTGGGCAGCCACAGATGCATCGGGAACATGGCGAGCTTCAGCCCCATGCCGACGAGAATGAAGGCGAAGCCAGCCTGCACCATGCGGTTTTCCTGGCCGATCAGCCGTTGCGCGAGGTCCGCCATGTTGAGTGTGCCAGTCGCCTGATACAAAAGCCCCAACCCGATGACGAAGAACGTCGCGCCAATCGTGCCCATCACCAGATAATTGAACGCGGCGGTCAGCGCCCGGCGGTCGCGGCGCGCGCCCATGGCGATCAACGCGTAACCGGAGAGCGATGAAATTTCCAAGAACACAAAGACGTTGAACGCGTCACCGGTGATGGTGACGCCGAGCAGGCCCACCATGCAGATCAGCATGGCGCCGTAGAAGAGCGGCGTTTGGCGCTCGTCTATTTCCAGTTGAACGGAGCGATAAGCGAACGGAAAGGTCAGCGCCGCAATGCCGGAAACGAGCAGCAGCACCAGCGCGTTGGCGAGATCGATGCGGTACTCAATGCCGATGGGCGGCGCCCAGTCGCCAAGAAAATAAGAGAGCGGCCCTGTCGCAGCGACTTCGCGGAACAGCCAGATGCAAAGGCCGAAGGTGATCCAGCTAAAGACGCTCGCCCACAAATGCGGCGCGCGCCCTTTCGGCAACAGCAACGTGATCGGCGCTGCAATGATCGGAACTACGACTGGCAAAACCGGAAGTTGCGAGATCAGGCTCATGCGGCCGCCCCTTCCGCGCCAGCCTGATGACCGAATTCGGCGATTTCGTCCGCGGCCTCGAGCTCGTCCTCTTCGATGGTGCCGTAGGCTTCGCGAATGCGGACCGCCAATGCGAGGCCAACCGCCGTTGTCGCCACGCCGACGACAATGGCGGTGAGGATCAAGACGTGCGGCAGCGGGTTGGAATAGACGATGGCTTCGACCGCGCCATGCACCGCGTCGGCTGCGCCATGTCCGGCGCTGGTCGCGGCGTCATGGGCGCCATGCACGCCGTCCGGCGTCAGTTCAAGACCAGGCTTGGGCGGCGTCTTGTCGAGATGCGACAGCGTATTGTTGGAAATCTTGTCGCCAGCGTCGGGCATGGCATGCAGCGATTCCGCCGCGCCCTCGCCTTGCGGCGGCGCCTTCTTCAGCGCGTCTTTCAGCTCATTGCCAAGCTCAAGCGCAGAATTGTCGATTTTCGCGTGCAAGCCTGCGGCGGAGTCATGCGCCGCATCGGCGCCATGCCCAACCGCATCGCCGCCCGCTTCCGAGCCATGCACGCCTTCGGGTTCGTGATGGGCTGCTGCATCGAGTTCGCCACCCATATAGATCGGCGCGGTGCCGCCGGCGATCTTGCCGATGGTGATGTAGTAGATGAACACCGATGTCTGAAAGATGTTCAGGCCGACAATCTTCTTCACAAGGTTACCGCGCGCGAAGACGATATAGAGCCCCGTCATCATCAGCGTGATGACGATCCAGTAATTGTACCGGGCGAGTATGAATGAAAGCCAATCGTCCATGTGTGATCCCCGGCCCTACCAATCTTCCTGGTCGATGTCCGGTTCACGTCCGGTGAACTGATAGAAAATACTCAGCAATGTCGAGGCGACTGCTGTGCCGACCCCCCATTCAACCAGCAGAATGCCGTAATGCTGGCCGGCGTGGTGGGTGGAGTTCGGCGCAATCGCGTCATAGCCAAGAAAGTTGGCGCCGAGCAGCATGGTGACGAAACCCGTTCCCGCATAAAACAGGAACCCGATCACCATGACGATCACCAGCACCCGTTGCGGCAGGACTTTTTTGGTTTCTTCAAGGCCATAACAAAATGCGTGCAGAATAAACGCGACTGCAAAGATGACGCCCGCCTGAAAGCCGCCGCCCGGCCCGTAGTCGCCATGAAACTGTACGTAAAACGCGAACAGGATGATCGGCGCGAAAAGAAGTTTTGTCGTCACTTTGAGAATGAGATGATCCACTATTCATCCCCCTCGCTGTCTTTGTCGCAAACCTCGCGGCCGCCGCGCGCCGAACCGATGCCCAGCAACAACATCACCGCAACGCCAGCGGTAAAGATCACCATGGTCTCGCCCATGGTGTCGTAGCCGCGATAGCTGGCCAGGACGGCGGTGACGATATTCGGCATGGGAATTTCCGACGCCGTGCGATCGACATACGCCTGTCCGATGGAAGAGTTCGCCGGCGCATTCGGATCGCCAAAGGCCGGCATGTCAATGGTTGCATAAACCATGGCCGCGCCCGCTGCGATCACCACCGCCAGCGCCACCGGCGCCCGGCCCGGCGTCTTCGGCTTTTCCCGGCGCGCCGTCAGCAACATGCCGGCAAGCATCAGTACAGTGGAAAATCCGGCGCCGACTGCAGCCTCGGTAAACGCAACGTCGACCGCATCGAGCGAAACGAAAAACGCAGCCGACAGCAGCGAATAAATGCCGGAGAGCATCACCACGGCGAACAGATGGCGTGAACGCAACATGGCGACCGCAACAAGCAGCAACATGGTGAGGAGAGACAGATCGATAAAGACGATCGGCGACAGGGTCGATTGAAACTCGCTCATTCGCCCCCCTCCTTGTAACGCAATTGTGGACCTTCGAGCGGCTTAAAGCCGACCATCCACGCCGAATGCGCGATTGCGTGCGTCGCCACCGGAGAGGTGAAGAACAAAAACACGCCGATGAACAGCAGTTTCACAGCGACAATCCATGTAGGCGCCTGCAACAACATGCCGAGCAGGATCATTTCCGCGCCGCCCGTATCGGTGACGCCGGCGGCGTGGAGGCGCGTGTAAAAGTCAGGAAAGCGAACAATCCCGAGCGCGCCGGAAATCACCGCAAGCCCGCCAAAGAGGAAACACGCCCAGGAGAGTACGTCGCGGATCAGCGCGATATCGAGCCAGAACTGCGCGAACCATTCGATCATGACGCTTCCTCCTGACTGCGGCGATAGGAGAAGAAGCGCAAAATCGCGATCGTCGCGGCGAAATTGATCAGCGCATAAAGCAATGCAATGTCGAGAAAGTCCGGGCGCCCCGTAATGAAGCCCATGAGGCCGATCAGCAAGACGGTCTTGGTGCCGAACGAGTTGCCCGCAAGGATGCGGTCGTAAAGCGACGGACCCGCAAATGCGCGCACCAGCGCCAGCACCATGGCGGCGAGAATGGCGATGATGACAGCAGCGAACATCAGCGCTTCCTTTCGCAGCGCGCCACGCGCTCGCCCATATCGGTAATCGCCGCGACGTCGCACAACTCTTCGGTGAGTCCATGCACAAGAATGCCGTCCTCGCGCATATCAACGGACACAGTTCCCGGCGTCAGCGTAATCGAATTGGCGAAAGTCGCCTTGCCCACGTCGCTTTTCGGCGGGTTGGGCACAAGGAAGAGCTTCGGCGACAGTTTCGGCTCCACCGCCAATGCCTGACGCATCACCATCAAATTGGCTTTGCCGATTTCGCTGGCGAGCCAAATCCAGTAACCGATTATGCCCGGCAGCAGACCCATGGGCACGCTATCGTCATCGAGGACTTTCGCACGACGCGCGAGCCATGCTGAAAACAGGACCGACGCCGCGCCGAGCACAAGCAAAAGCCATTTGTCGAAATATCCCGACAATAGAAGCCAGAGGGCGGCAAGCGCCGCAACGAGGATGATAAATCGCCCCATCAGTGCCTGTTCTTAGGAACCTCTCAGCAACCCCGGCTGCTGTTGCGCCAAGCGCGCGTGCAACCCAACCCCAGTTAATGTGGCCCCAGTTAAGTTGGCCCAGTGAATTCGCCTTGCGCAAAAGAACCCGAACGCGCTGGGCGTGAAAATAGAAGCCGCCGCGAAAAGCGCAACGGGAATCGCCTCCAAATCTCGCAGATTTTGCGGAGAAATCAATGTCTTGAGCCAGGCGAGCCTGTGGAAAACCGCCGCAGGATGCGCCGCCGCGTCAAACGCATTCGCTCAAATATTCCTCAAGCGGATTGAGACCGGTTTCGCGGTCGTAATCCGAGAGGGTGAAGTCGGTTTCGAGCCTGCGATAATTGGCCTGCGACTCCGTGAATAGCGCACAGGCGCGGATTGAGTTCTCCGCGAGACGGTACATTTCTCCGAGCATGAATGTCGTGCTCGCCACTTCGCGCACGCGCGCGGGATTGTTCGGCTCGCTCGCCAACAAGGCGCGCTCAACCTGCAAATTGCCTTCGCCAATTTCGAACGCTTCTTCAAAACGACCCATATAAGCGAGCGTCATCGCTTTTTGTTCGATCACGGACGTTCGCATACGCTTCATGCCGAGATCGTCGGGATCCTTGGCGAGGAACTCGTCAGCAATCGCTTCGGCCGCGAGTAGATCGGACAAAACCTGCGCATCGTTCTCCATGCTGTAATAGATGAGCGCGCGCTTGAAATGGGCGCTGACAAGATTGCGCCGCGCATTCATGTCGTCCGGATTGGCGGTGTCGAGCGCATGATAGATTTCGATGGCGCGGTCGAGGGGCGGCACGGCGGACGCGTAGTCGCCGCCGCCGGCGAGATCGAAATGGCGGCCCGTCGCTTCGGCGAGCGAGACATTGGTGGTTGCGCTTAGGGTTTGCGCTGCTGCGTCATCAGGGCGGCTTGCAGCGAAGGCTTCGGCTGCATCGCGAGCTTGCGTAAGAATGGCGATGCTCTCTTCGCCCTTGCCGTCCCAGACCAGCGGCTTGCCTGACTGGGCCAGTGCGTCAATGCGCGCAATCTCATCGGACTCGTCACCCTGCCCCGATTCGATGATGCCGGCGTAAAGCGCCTCAGCGTTGCGCGCAAATTGCGCCGCCGCTTCATTGTCGTCGATGGCGATGAATTGATAGACGGCCATTGAGTACGATGTTTGCGCCAACGCGCGAGCGACATCTGCGTCGTCCGGCGCCGCGTCATGCATGGTGCGCAGCGCATCCATGGCTGTGGTCAAATGCGCCCCGGCTTCTTCGCGGCGGCCGAGATTGGCGCCGATGGGATTGCCGGTCACATCTCCCAGGCGCTTGTAACCGAGCGCCGTTTCAAGCCGCAACGCCTGCGACGCGCGCTTGTTGTCCTTCAGCGCATCTAGATAGGTGCGCGACTTGTCAGCAATGCCTGACAGCGCTTTGGTGGTGCCGGGGATCGCTTCGAGTTGATCGTACAGATCGAACAACATGAAATTGGCGAGTTCGCGCACTTGCGCAAAACGCGCGTCGGCCTCGCGCCGCTCAGCTTCCGCGCGCGCATACAGCGTCGAGGTGACGATCAGGGCGGCGACAACGCCGAATGCGGCGAGCGCGCTGGCGCCGACCGCCAGGCGCCGCCTGCGCACAAATTTGCCGACGGTGTAAAGCCCGCCGCCGCGCGCTTCGACGGCGCGGCCCGAAGCATAACGATCGAGATCGCCGATCAAGGCGGTTACGGACTGGTAGCGGTCGTCCGGATCATGGGCCGCAGCTTTTTCCGAAATCGCTGCGAGGTCGCGATCAACGATCACCGGCATCGCTTGCAGCATCTCGCGCAGGATGAGGCCCAGCGAATAGATATCGCTCAAGGTTGTCGCCGGTTCGCCCTTCACCCGTTCCGGCGCGGCGAAGCCTTTGGTCATGGTCAGTTGCGGACCATCGCCGCCGCGGTCGGAAAAAGAACGTGAGATGCCGAAATCAATCAGCTTCACCCGCCCGTCGCCGGTAAGCAAAATGTTTGCGGGCGACAGGTCGCGATGCACGATCAGTTTCTGATGCGCGTATTCCACCGCACTGCAGATATCTCGGAAGATGCGCAAACGCTCCCGCGCATCGATTGCATTCTCGAGCGCATCACCAATGGGCGCGCCTTCCACATACTCCATGATGAAGTAAGGCTCGCCGGCCTCCGTTTCTCCCCCATCGAACAGTTGCGCGATATTTGGGTGTTGCAGAGCCGCCAACGTTTGCCGTTCATAGCGCAGGCGCTCGGCAAGGCGCGGACTGCGCGATATGCCGCGCACGACTTTAATCGCGACCCGGTGATCGAAGTCGCCCGCCGCGCGTTCGCCCAGCCAGACTGCGCCCATGCCGCCGCGCCCGAGCAAGCGGATGATCTTGTACTGTCCGATGGATTGCGGCGGCGTCTCTTCTGCTTCGAACTCCGACAGGGCGCCGCCGGTGACGAGCGACTGGCCGGTCTGATCGGCGCGCAGCAACTTCATCACCCGCGCGCGCAGGTCTTCGTCATCATGCGTCTGCTCGATTATCCACTGCTCACGCGATGGCGACGGCTGGTCCAACGCATCCTCGAACAGGCGAAGCGCAATCGCCTCCAGCTCAAGATCAGAGCTCGTCATGTTCGATCGCCCCTTTCAGCCAGGCGCAGGCTGCGCGCCACGACCGTTTTACCGTCGATTCCGAAATGCCGAGATGCAAGGCGATGTCTTCCGTGGTCATGCTGCCGTAGTATCGCATCACGACAATTTCAGCGCGCTCGGGATCGATCGCCTTGAGCCGCATCAGCGCCGTTTCAAGCGCGATCAGCTCCATGGGATTTTCCTGCGGCGCACCTTGATCCGTATGCAGCGTAACCGTGATCTTGCGACGTTTTTCCGCGCCGCGCTTGCGCGCCGCGTCGACCAGCACATTGCGCATGATCCGCGCCGACAGCGCCATGAAATGCGCCCGCTCGGCCGGCGGCGCCTCCGCCGATTGCAGCAGCCGCACCGCCGCCTCGTTCACCAGATCGCTGGTGGCGAGCGAGACCGGCTTGCCCTCGCGGCGCAGCAGGATCGCGGCGATGGCCGACAGCTCCGAATAGACGGCAGCGTCGAGACGCGCGCTCGCCGCCTCATTGCCGGCCCGGCTGGCCGACAGGAGCGACATGATCTCCGGTTCCTCTTCGGTCATGCTGCACCGCACTCCATACCTACGCTGCTGATATTAAACACAAATCCGTGCAAAATGGGCGCCTCTCCGAAAAAGAAGTTTTTTTCTGCGATTTCATGACCCGGTTTCGGCCCGGAATGCGCTTTCTGCAGATAGGGGGAGATGTGCGGTCCTTTGTAAGCCCGCCCTGTGCGGGCCTGTTTCGTGGGGAGCGCATAACCCGCCGGCGGGCGGTGTTTCGGGGGGAACGCCGCCTGCCAGCGGGCGCCGCACAGCCATTTCAGATGGCGGTCAAAGTCCCTTGGCCGCCTGCCGTCCCGAGGGCCTTGGGAGAGACTTCGGGGCATAAGGCGCGCCTGATGAAACGGTCAGGCGCGCCTTAGTTTCATCCGCGCCATTGGTGGCCGGCGATTTCGAAACTCGGCTCAATCGTCTAGGCTGACCGTTGCAACAGCGATGAAGGAAGGCTGGCTTCCATGCAGCTCTTGACGTCGGCGCCGGCGGACGCGACCGAACTCGGCGTGATGTATGAGCGCACGCCGCGCGAGGGGATGGTGTTTTCAGGCGCCGTCCGCAATGAACGGTTCGATGTCGCTGACAGTTTCGACGAGGGCATGTCCTGCGCTGCGGTCGCCTGGTCGGCGGGCGGGGAGGAAGAATACGAGGCCGTCGGCGAGCCGCGGCTTACGGTGAGATCCGCCGGCGTCCTGACCCTCGCGCGCAGCGCCCGCTACGCATACCGTGCCAGAGGCGAAACGCCGTTCCGCTCCAACATGATTTCCTTTCCGCATTGGATTAGCGACGGCGCTAAATTTTCTCCGCTTGAACCGGCGACGACTGTGAGCGGCCGCCAGCTCGAAACAAGATTGCAGCGCCCCTCCCCGGCGGCGCAACTATTGATGGATGATATCGCCGCGCGGTGCCGCACCGGCGCCGGCAACGACGACTGGTATGCGGAAAAATGCGCGCAGCTCTATGAAGCCCTCATCGATGCGCAAGACGGACGCGCAGCGGCGCAGGCGCAACTGGGCGCCGTCAAACCGTCGACCCGCGCCGAGCTCGCCCGCCGCGCCGGGCTTGCAAAAACCTGCATCCTGCAACGTTATGGCGAGGCCGGGCTCACCCTTAAGCAGATCGCCCGCGAGGCGTGCCTCTCGCCCTTCCATCTCATTCGCGTGTTCAGCGCCATGACCGGCGCCACGCCAATGCACTATCTCGCATCGGCGCGGATGGATGCAGCCATGCGCCTGCTCAAAGAAACAAAATTGTCGGTCACGGAGATTGCAGGGCGCACAGGCTATTCCGACCGCACCGCATTCTTCAAAGCCTTCCGCAAACACTTCGGCTGCGCGCCAAGCGCCGTGGAACGCAAGGCAACCTTTTGAAGGCGACATTGATGCAAGTCGACGTGAACATAACGCGCAAGGATCTCGTTCGGATAAATCTTTTCTTGTGGCCGAGAAGCAAGTGGACCTGGATTTACATGTACGTCCTGTTCGCACTCTGCATGGCAGTAGCAATCATCAACATGGAGGGCTTTTCGGCGGCCTACCTTGGCGTAATGGTGTTCATTACTGCGAGTATCGCCGTTGTGTTCTCGTTTCTGGCTTTCTCACTGTGTTTGTCGATCAACATAGCGGTGGCCTCTCCCCGAACCGGCCTCGGCGCACACCACTATCGGCTGGAAGATGAAGGATTGCGAGAATCCACGGACATCAACGAAGAGCTGTCAAAATGGAAGTCGTTTGACCGCCTCTGGAAATCCAAGAAGTACATAGTGTTGAAAAAGCACTGGGCGGCCATTCACATTTTTCCAGCAAGGTGCTTCGACTCGCGGGCGCAATTCGATGAATTCCACGCTATGATCGCGGCAAAAATCAGCAGCGGAAAGCCTGTCGCCTAATTCTTCCGCTTGGCCTTCGCGTTCGCCATCAGCCGTTCAACTTCGCGCATGATCGCATCATTGTCCGACGCCGAGGGCACGTCATTGGCGTCGAGATAGCATTCCAGCGCTTCGAGAATGATCGCCTGGCACGACATTTCCAGATCGCGCGCGGCAAGGCGCAAACGCACCAAATCGCGCGCTGGCATCCGCAACGTCACGACCGCTTTTCGGGCGAGGACGCCACCGGGCGTCCCGGCCTGTTCGGATGACGACCGGGAAGGTCGCGGCGGAATGGTCCAGCTTTTTGGCGCTTCGTTGCGCGAGCGGCGGCGCACGCCGCTTGAGTGTACGAGGCGCATGTCCGGACGGCCCGCCGCAGGATGCGGACGCGGATTGTCGGCATACATTTTTTCGATCGTTTCTTGCTTGATCGATCGCGGCGCACCGGGGCTGTTCGCCGGCTTCAACGGGCGCATGTCGATATCGACGCCTTCATGCGCAACTGAATCGACAGCGGGCAAAGCTTCGCCCTTGCGCGCGAGCAAGCTCGAGGTAAGCGAAGCGTAGCCGTTTTCCGACGGCGAAGCGTTTGGTGCATATGCGTTCATTGCGCCGCCCGCCGTCCAAAGACGCGATTTTGCGTGTTGTGCATGGCGTCGTCTCCGGCGCGGTATCCGCCATCGGCGCGCTGCAGACGTTC
>CAZAOB010000003.1:64957-109823 GCA_964486635.1 uncultured Caulobacterales bacterium
CGATTGGTTGGTAGTAAATCAGTTTGAAATTCAAGGTGATCAAAGATTGAGAAGACCTGATGTTTTGGTTTTTGTAAATGGGCTACCTTTAGGTGTAATTGAACTTAAAAACCCTGCAGACGTTCATGCAGATAAGTCCACAAGGTCGAAATTTCCTGGGCGGACTGACAGAACGGATCGATCTCCATCACGGTCCGGCCATCGATCATGGACGCAGCGAAGTCTACGCGATGATGGATGGTAGTTGGCGCCACGGTGCCGTGCTGCGACAGCGCGACAGCCGCTTCGGATGTGATGCGCGCGCGCTGTGTCGCGCCGTTGACCACGAATATCAGCGGCTTTCCGCGCGCTTCGGCGATGTCCACGGTCGGGCCTACTGCGCGAAGATCGTGCGGGCTTGGCCGGGTCGGCGCGACGACGATGTCTGCGAAGCTTACAACCTCGGAGATGGCGCGCGTCACCGCCGGCGGCGTGTCGATGACAACCAGCCGGAACCCCTCTTCGCGAGCGCTGTCGAGATCGTAGAAAAGATTTGAAAACACGGACTGGATGAAAGCCGGCGCAGGATCCTTGCGCACGTTCCACCATTTCGCGAGCGAGCCTTGCGGATCGGTGTCGATCAACGCGACGGGCCCCGCTCCCTGACGTTCAGCCTCCACCGCAATGTGCCCCGACAAGGTCGTCTTGCCCGAACCGCCCTTTTGCGATGCGAAAACTATAACACGCATCGATGACAGCATGCGCCCTCCAGATCAGTCACACAACATGACGCCCGGAAACATTGACACAACACGCATTAACGCAGCGCATGAACGGCGATGCTAATTTACTTCAAATTGGCGGAGAGACATTCAGCTTAATGGCTGAAAAAATGCCGGCGACAACCTAGATACGCAAGGCCGCCGCCAGCAAGACCCCGTATAAGGTAAACCCCTTAAATGAGGCTTAAGCACGACCGGGAAATTTTTCGCCGGTTGGTTCGCAGCAATCCGAAAGCCGCGCGCTTAGGAATAAGCGGAGATTTCGCCCATATCGTTGATGTTAATGTCCGAAACCAGGACAGCCATCATGCGAGTAATGTGCGCAATGCGCGGATTGGTGTCCCAATCCCAGTAGCGCAGAACGGCGCGGGAAAAGTCGCGCGCCATGGAGTCAAAGACGCCGAGCAGGCGCTCTGCGCGTTCGCGCGCTTCGTCCGTTTCCGCGATGTCGCACAGGAATTTATAAAAATCATCGCGCGGCACGCCGAGGCTCTTGCACAAGACTGCGTAAGGCTCGCCGCCGGCATCGCGAAGAATGCGGCTCGACAGGTCTCGGCTGACGCCGCCGATCATGGCCACGGCGTCGATAATTTCCTGCGTCGGATATTTGCAGGCGGCGGCCAGCGTGCGCTTGACCACATCCATGGACACCGGTTCGCCGTTGACGCCGCGAGGGCGGTGGCGGCGCTCGGAGAGCACCAGAATATCCTTGACGATGGTGTCGTTGTCGCCGCCCCGGAACACCCGCGCATAAAGATCCTGCAGCGCGTCCTGAATGATGCTGCGATCGAGGGAAAAGCGCGTGAGAATGCGGCGGCGGCGTTCGCCGTCCACCCACCAGAACATAATGAACCCATGCGCGGGTTCGAGTTCAGGTCGGCGCAGCAAAAGCGACTGCAACTCCTTGTTGGCGGAGCTGAGCGCCACAAGCTTGTTCACCGCGTTGGGCGAGAGCGTGCATTCCTCGCGCTTCAGCACGAGTTTGCACACATCCATCTCGTCATAAGCGAGACACGCATCCGCCACCGCCGTCGACAAATCGAGGCGGCGCGCAATTTTCATCCGGTGGGCGGTGGTTCCGTCGCGCGCCGCTTCGATGAGCAACGCTTCAGGCAAGTTGTCGGCGCCGGTGAGAATCTTTTCCGCGACCGCGGCCTCGTCAAGAATGAGCATGCGCACCAGCGCAGGCGGGCATTCAGAGACCCGGCACACGCGCTGCGCGACTTCGATCCGGATCGACTCTTCAACCTTGTCGAGCACGTGCAGCAAGATATCAGCGACCAGCGCGCGTTCGTTCGACGAAATCTTGCCGTTCGGCAGGACTACGATGTCGGTGAGCTTTCTGACCATCAGCGCACGCACGCTCGGCCCGGACGGTGTGAGCGGAGTCAACATCGTCTCGGCATCCGGCCTCGGCCCCTTGGGGGCGCCCGTCCGGCTCTCGCCTGCGGCGTCAAAATCAGTCATGAGCGCGTAATTCGCCTTTCCTCGCGAAACCCGTATTTCG
This sequence comes from uncultured Caulobacterales bacterium, assembly GCA_964486635.1. Taxonomy (GTDB): domain Bacteria; phylum Pseudomonadota; class Alphaproteobacteria; order Caulobacterales; family Parvularculaceae; genus Hyphococcus. The sequence continues at coordinate 67,226 of CAZAOB010000003.1, forward strand.
CGAAACCGTTGTAACCGGAACACCGTTAACGGGGGATTTCACTTTTGGCGCCGGTTTTCCAAGACCTCGGCGCATGCCGGTGATAGGGTTAAGGCCAGAAGCTGTAAGGAATTTGTCGTGATCCGATCCTCTGAGAAGACCAGCCCGAACCTGACCCGCCTGGCGGCGGCCGCCCTGATCGCCGCAGCCATGGGCGCGACAGTCGGCTGCGCCACAAATGCCGATTTCGCGGCCCTGCGAGAGCAGCCGGGATTCGCCGCAGGCTATGGCGACGGATGCTCCACCGCATCGGAAGAGGACAAGAGCTTTTCCACCCGGAAGAGCCGCGACGCCTATGCGTTTGAAAATGACGACGCCTATCGCGCCGGCTGGCGTCAGGGCTATCTCGAGTGCTCCAACACCACGCCGGAAGCGAAAGACGGCGGCCGCATTCTCGGCGAGCGCAACGAATATTGACAAAAGCTTAACGGCGCGCGACAGGCGCCGCCGCCAAACCGGCGGGCATCGAGCAATAAAAAAAGGCGCTCTCGCGGAGCGCCTTTTTTGTTGTCGCGAATTCTCGCTTACTGGTTGGTTGCCGTTTCATCCTCTTCAGTCGCCGCCGGCGCTGAATCGGTTTCAGTCGATGACGCAGCATCTGGGTTCGTCCGGCTTGGACGGCCCGCAGCTTCGAGCGCCGCACATTCGTCAAGACGCGCCTGACGACGGGCGATGTCAGCCGGATCAGGCGTGCGGTTCTGCAGCTCGTCGATACGGTCCTGCTGCTCGAAGCGATTACGATCATCTTCGCACGCTTCCATCTTTTGATCGTATTCGAGGCCGAGACCTTCCCAATAGGTGTTCACGACCGCGTCGATATAAGTAATCCAGTCGGAGGCGCGGCGGCGCGCATTGTCGTATGCTTGTGCGCGCACAAAGGCCTGACGCGCACTTGCCCAAATCGCCGTGCTGGCGGGACCTGCCTGGCTGAACCGCGCCGTGCCGAGCAACAGCCACGCATCGCCGGTATCATCGCGATCCATGCCGCCGCGATTAAGCGCGCTCTCGAGCGCCGATTGCGATGCCGCGTATTGTTCGTCCGCGAGCAGCACCATGCCGAGACGGTAAAAGAGTTCGCCGTTTGTTGAGCCCTGAGCAGCTTCACGCAGGATCGGAATGGACTTCTTGTGCTCGCGCGCCTGACTCCACAGCTGCGAGAGCAAGATCAGGTTTTTCTGAACGCGCTTGACGTTGCCAGCATTCATTTCCCGCTCGAGCAGGACGGCGCCGCGATAAGGGTTGTCGAAGAACGAGTAGTACTGCACGAGCGTCAGCACTTCGTTTTCAGAATTGATCAGGCCGGCCCGATAAGCGACTTCGAGAACCGAAAATGCTTCCTTGTCCTTGTTCATCACCGAATAGGCGCCGGAAAGCTGCGTCCAGTAGCCTTTTTCGTTCGGCCAGTAATTAACCATGCGCTCAAGCAATGGCGCGCGCTTGGCGTTGTCGCCAAGCTCGGAATAAACGAGGTTCAAGAGATCGAAATATCCCTTGCGCGGCTCGGCGCCCATATTGGCGACAGCTTGTTCAGCGGGGCTGAGCGCCGCGCGGTAATTCGGCGGAGAAATCTGCGTGTAGGCGGCAGCCAGCAGATAGTACGCATTCGGATCAACCGTCACGCCGCAAGTACGCGCGAGTTGGATCCACTGATTAAGGCCATTGATCGCAGTCTGATACTGCTCGGTCTGGAAATTCAGCTGAGCGATATAGTAGCGAAGCTGGTTATTCCGCGCGGCCGGCAGACCATTTGCGTTGAGCGCCGCCTGCAGGTCGGCAAGAGCGCCGCGATAGTCTTCCAGATTGATTTTGACGTTGGCGCGCAATTCGTAAAGCGTCGACTTGTCGTAGGGCTTCATGGAGTCGCCGCGGCTGGCGAGCAAATTGTTGAATCCCGCCAGCGCCGCCTGCCACTGATCGGTCTGCATCAACTCGTACAATTTGGAGATTTCGGCGCCGTTGCGCGGATCGAGCGTTTTAGAAGGCCCGCCCTCTTCGGCGTCGCATTGCGCATTCTGGGCGACCGCCGTAGTCGGCGCCGCAAACACCATCAACGCAGCTGCAGAAACAGCGACCGAAAATCCAAGCTTACGAAAGTTCCCACGCATTTTCATCATCCTGCGGTCTCGACCCCTGTTTACAGCAGTCTTATTCCTGTGACGCCTGCCCCTCGAAAGGAGCCGTGGCGATTACCCATCCGACAGTTCAAATCTCACGACCGTCTGCACGCCACGGCGCCATTCCGCCTGGTTGTCGACGATCTTCGGCTGATACTTCCAACGCTCGACCGAACGCTCCGCTGCGCGGTTGAGACAGCTGTTGGAGCTTTCAATCGTTTGAATATTCGTTGTCTGGCCGTCCGGCGTCACGTCGAACTGAACCAAAACCGATTCCTGCGCCTTCGCGCGCGACATGCAGCGCTCAGGGTACTGAGGCGGAATGCGCACAAGCGGCTGCGCGTCGCGGTCCGGGTTGAAGCCAGAACCAATCGACAGGTTCGCATTAATCGTCGGGATCTGCGCGGCGACGCCGTTCAACGCCGGGCGGTTGGACGGGTCGTTCACGGCCGGCGGCGGCGGCGGCGGCGCATCGAGCGTCGGGCGCTTGATCTCGCGATTGGCGTTGCTCAGGTCCGTATCGTCAATCTGCTGCGTGATCTTGATATTCACGGCGTCCTTCGCGTCGTCGAGGCGCAGCTCCTGCTTGATGAGCGAAGCCATCAGCAAAAACAGCGCGCCGGTGACGATGACCGAAACCGGAATGCCGACAATCAAACGAACCATCGATCCCATGATCGCGCTCCTTATTTATTCTCAGTCGAAACGGCGACGTCTTCGACGCCGGTCGCGCGAATTTGTGTCACGACTTCGACCAGCAAACGTGTCTTTGACTTGGCGTCCGCCTGAACCACAGCCGTGCCTTTTGGATTTTCACGGCGAAGCTGTTCGACAACGGCTTTCACTTCGTTCAATTCAACGCGCTCTTTATTGATCCAGATCTCATCGTTTTCGGAGATGCCGACGATAATAGAAGCGAGACGGCGCTCCGAAGCAGTGGCAGCTTCCGGACGATCGATTTCAATCCCCGGCTCTTTGACGAAAGTCGACGTCACGATGAAGAAGATCAGCATGATAAAGACGATGTCGAGCAGCGGCGTTACGTTGACGTCCTCGTCAGCGTTGCCGGATTCAGATGAAAAACTGCGTCTCGCCATAACTTTTCCGCCTACAAATCAATTTCACCAACAGCCGCGCGAACGCGCGCTGGTTATTGAACTTCTTTCTGCAACGCCACGGACACAGGACACGCACTGTTACAGCCGTCCTGGGCCTGATCCATGACTTCAACCACAGCGCCCGCTTCGGATTCCGGCGCCGCAGAGACCAGCACCACGCCACGCGGTTCGCGCGCATAAAATTCCTGAACAACCGGCTTCACCGAGCCCGGATCAATGACGCGAACGTTGTTGACCCGCACGAAGCCATCTTCCTGCACCGCGAGCAGCAGCGCCGGCGGCGGCACAGTCCGTTCATCCGGCGGCGTATCTTCCGGCGTCCGGACGTCGAGACCTTTTTCGCGCAGGAACGTCGCCGTCACGATGAAGAAGATCAGCATGATAAAGACGATGTCGAGCAACGGCGTTACGTTGACATCCGCCTCTTCGCCAGCATGTGTCGATTTTTTCCGCATCGTACCTACTCGATCAACAATTCGTCTGCGATTTTATGGGACGCTTTGGCGACGTTGTTGTCGAAAGCGTTGATGAAGATGAGACCGGAAAGCGAAGCAACGAGACCAGCCATGGTCGGGATCGTCGCTCTGGAGATGCCTTCCGCCATCAGGCGGGCGTTGGACGAACCGGTCACGGCCATCACATCAAAGACCTGAACCATGCCGGTCACCGTGCCGAGAAGGCCAAGCAGCGGCGTCACTGCGACAAGCGCGCGAATGACATTGTTGAACTTGGACGCTTCCTGAATGGTTTCCGAAATCAGCTTGTCGCGAACCGCGTGTGCGTACCACGACTTGTGATCGTTGCGGGCGCCCCAAGCGCGCTGCGCCTGTTTTGCGACGCCGGCATGAGCGCCGGACCAGTACATGAGCCGTTCGATGATGAGCGCCCACATGAAGAAGGTGACCACCATGATGGCGACAAGCACATTGCCGCCGGCGCTGAGAAAGTCGAGAATCGCATTGAAAGCGTTTTGCGGATTCAATAGCGCGAGCATGTTTTAAGACCCTTTCCCTAATACGGGCGAATAGTGGGCTTGGTAGCCGGGCGATTAAGCCCGGCCGCCTTCTGCATGTTCAGCGATAATGCCTGCAGCCTGCTCTTCCAGGATTTGCGTCACGCGCTTGGAGGCACCGGATGCAAACGAGTGGAGAAGAAGGAGCGGGATTGCCGCGACAAGACCCAACACCGTGGTGACGAGCGCTTCGGAGATACCGGACGCCATGATCTGCGGGTCGCCGGTGCCGTAAAGCGTGATCGCCTGGAAGGTGTTGATCATGCCGATAACCGTACCGAGCAGGCCGAGCAGCGGCGCAACCGCAGCAACAACCTTCACGAGGTTCAAACCGCCCTCGAGTTTCGGCACTTCTTTCAAGATTGCGTCGTCGAGCTTGAGCGCAACAGTCTCAACATCGTTGGACGCGGTATTTTCGTAAGCCAGCATGACGCGGCCGAGCGGGTTCGCTTTGGACGCTTTCTTGCGGCGGACCTGGCTGCGCACTGCGCCGGCGGTCATGGTCAACGTGAACCACTTGTAGGCGCCGAGCAGCATGGCGAGGAAGGACACGATGATGATCGTGTAACCAACCTGACGGCCTTGCGCGACGCGTTCGCTCAGGGTCGGCGCTTCAACAACGAGGCCGAGCAGCGTGCCCAGCGACGGGTCGATGGCGCCGCGCACGAAACCGTCGCCAGAAGCGCGGCCGACAGCTGATGCTGCGCCGGTGATGGCGGAGTTCGGCTGACGTGCGAGGAACTGCAAGCGGCCTTCTTTGTAGGTCAGGTACTTGCCGTTGGAGAACGCAACGAACGGGCCGATGCGGGTGATCGATGCTTCGGACGCTTCGCCGTTAGCTTGAACAATGCGCGAGTCGAAAGTGACCGTTTTGCCCTGCTCGGCCATCTGCTGGATCATGACTTCCCAGAGATCGCGAAGCTGCTCTTCGGTCGGCAGTTTTTCCGTACGCGCCAGTTCGTTCAGGCCCTGGCCGCGGCCGGGGAATTGCGCAGAGATCAGCGAACGCTCGACCTGAGCGTTGAGATCAGCAGCGGCGGAACGAGCCGCGCCGAACAGTTCCTGGAATTCGCCTTGCTTGGAAGCGAGCTCCTGATCGAGTTCAGCGATCGCGGCTTTGTTTTCTTCCATGGTCGCTTCGAGCTGCGTCGAGCGAGCATTTTCAGCGGCGACCTGGTTGCGGACCTGCGTCAGCAAGGCCTGCTGCTGGTTGCGCTGGGACTGGAAGCGCTGGATGCGCTCACGGTTTTCCTGGCTGACTTCGCGACGCTCCGTACGCACCGCATTCAGCACCTGGTCAAGCGTGACCTGCGCGCTGGCGGAAGAGAAGCCCGCCGTCGAGAAATCCATGCTCACCGCGACAGCGCCGGCGATCAGGGACAGAGAAGCAAGTTTGAACAGTTTCATGACTTGTAAATCCTTTTTACCGGGTTCGCCGTTACTGTGCCTGAACCGGCGGCTTGACCGGTGCGAAGAAAATGTCCGGCGCGGTTTGTTCTTTGGCCATGCGCAGAGCGTATTTCACGTCAGCGAGATACTTGCCCTTGTCGAGACGGGTCCAATCGCCTGCCGACTGATCATAAATCAGCAGCGTGGAGTCATCCGGCGTTTTGAACATCAGCGCGAGGCGGCCGATGCCGAGGAATTCGCCAGCCAGTTCCTGACCGTCGAAATTCACAGTGCCTTCGTACTGGCGGATCGTACGGCCATACTCGCCTTCGATCTGGTACGCCTCGACGATCAAGCGGTAGCGTTGAGCGGCAGACATTTCCGGATCGCCGAGAATGCCTTCGAGACGGGCGGCGCGGTCAGCGCGTTCCGTCGGCAGGAACGGAAGGTCGGCGGCGACAAGCTGGCCAAAAGTGGCGACCATGTCTTCCATCAACGGCTGCATGGCGCGCTGAAGACCTTCAACGTTGACGATGTCTTCCTGGAGGCGGGTGATCTGACGCGTTTGCGCTTCGATGTTCCGGGTCAGCGACGCATTGTAACGGCGCGCAGCTTCAAGCTGCTTCAGGTTGGCGCGGTAGTCGTTCAACAGCGACGCCGTCTGGTCGTCGAGCTGATCGATCTGACGCTGCGCAGTGGCAGTCTCCGTCGCCGTCGCTTCGCTTTCTTGCAAAGCGGACCGGAATTGCGCCTGGGCCGGCGCACTCATGACAGCAAGCACTGCCGCCGCTGAACCCAAAATCGCTGTTCTCTTCATAAATGCCTCACCTAACGGATTGTTGCGGCTGATGGATACGGCGTCATCGCCGCGGACCTGTGGCGCGCTTTGGCGCCGAATTGAAACGCTTTGGCGCGTTTCGAAAAATCTGTGAAAGATACTCTTCACCCAGAACGTCCCCTGTTCCCCACTCAGAAACTAAGCAATCGTATATTTGCAGCGAAATTGCAACGGCGTTTTGATTTCGAATCAAACGCATGCTCATTCGCTCCAACCTTGACCGATTACTGCAAGATTCGTGTCACCCTGTCCGATAAAACGGATTCCGTGGAACAATTTCGATTCTCTCGCCGCCCCACAGCGCCCGCCTCTTCCCCCGTTAGTTTGTAACAACTGTTCGGCGCGGTGGCAATCACCGGAAATGGTCAAAATGTCCTTATAGAATGCGCGCTCACGCGATTGTGGCGCGGCTCAGGGATTGACAGATTTGGACAATTGTGAGCTTCGGGGCGCTTACTTTATATATAGGCGCCCCTTCGCCAATCGCCGCGAGCGCGCGCAAAGCGCCGTTTTCACAACGATTTCTCGCCAGTCTTACATTCGGTTAACCAATCCGCCCCGCGGCGGCGCACGCCGACGAGAGGCGCCGCGCGCGAAGCGAGCGCTGCGGAAGGCGCACAAATTATTTTCTTCCGGCCATAAAGGCGCCGGCAAAAATAGCGTCGATCTATCAGAATGGAGTGGCTGGGGCGCCAGGATTCGAACCTGGGAATGGCGGTACCAAAAACCGATGCCTTACCACTTGGCGACGCCCCAACGTCCCGGCCCGCATGAGGCAGGGAGCGGGCGAGATAGCGCTTTCCCTCTCCGCTTGCAATGGGCGCCCGGCCGAAAATCTCCGGCAAAATCATCTCTTAAAGGAGGCGCCCGGCGAATTCCGGGAAAACGCTGCGGCGCCCCGGCCGGCCGCCCTCCGCCGCGCACGCCGAATCCACATTGCACACGCAATTATCCATCGCTATAGAGGCGCTCCCGCTGGCTGGCCTACTCGTTTTTTTTCAAGGCGCGCCGGAACCGGATCGGAGTGTAGCTCAGCCTGGTAGAGCACTGTCTTCGGGAGGCAGGGGCCGGAGGTTCGAATCCTCTCACTCCGACCATCAATCCAATAAAATAGAGTCGAAAGCCGTTCCGGCATCACCTTCCGGGGCGATTCACCTTAGAGTTTGCTTCGACATTTGTGAGTGACATTCAATTGCGGGGCTCTGCACATGAAGCTTATTGACTGGCTCGCTATCTTGATGCTGTGCGGATGCGCGTTCACGACGCCGGCGGGCGCCATCGAGATTCAAAACTTTAAAGCCGGCCTGAATTGTTTCGCCAATCAGGAAGTCGATGCGGAAAATCCCAAGACAGGGTGGATCTGTTTTACCGACAACACGATCCATATCACAGGTCAGGGGGAATGCGTTTACAACGGCGTAAAACAACGCTGCACCTGGTACGGCTATGAATTCGATTATATCGACGCCAGCGACGACGAAGTGATCACCTGCACAAACACCAGCAGTCAGCCGGTAGATTTTGGAGATCCAGAAAAAGTGATTTCCAGTGACGCCTCAACCTACGAGTATTCATTCAAGCTCAAGCCGGGCGCCGGACACTTTTACAATCCGCAATATTCGCTCATGTTCGTCTCCGGCGACGCTGAAACCGTTGTCGAAGACGAAACTGTATGCCGGTCCGGCGATCAGGAAGTGCTTCGATTCCAATTCAAATTTGTTTATCCGCAAGGCTAAGCGCTTAACAATTCCGGATCGATTTTCGCCACGGATTTCGCGCCCGCCGTCACTGCGCCGGTGAGCGCTGCCGCTTCGGTGAGGTAATTGTCCGCAAAGAACGCGGCGATGGCGATGCGGCTTTCATGATAGGCCTTGTCGACGCCTTCATTGATCGCAAGCGCCGCGGCGAGCGCGCCTTTGGCGAGATAATAGCCGCCCGCAACATTGCCGAACTGTTTGAGATAGGGCGTCGCGCCGGCAAGCACGCTTTCCTGATCAGCCTTCGCCGCCTCCAGCAGCCATTCCGTAGACTGACGAAGCGCGTCTGCTGCTGCCTCAAGCTTTTCGCCGATGTGTTTCAGATCGTCGCGTTTCGCCGCCTTCAGCACGCCCGCCTCGGAATCGACTTCGCCGATAAACGCTTTCGCCGCTGCGCCGCCATCGCCCTGTAATTTGCGCCCCACAAGGTCCATGGCCTGAATGCCGTTCGTGCCTTCATAGATCGCGGCGATGCGCGCATCGCGCAGATGCTGCGCGGCGCCGGTTTCCTCGATGTAGCCCATGCCGCCATGGACCTGCACACCGAGAGAGGCCACGTCATTGGCGCGATCGGTGGACCATCCCTTGGAGATCGGCGTCAGCAATTCTTCGAGCGCTTTCGCCTCGCGGCGTGTTTCGTCGTCGGTTGAATGGTGCGCGAGATCATAAGCCACCGCATTGGCGTAACAGATAGCGCGCGAGGCGTCGGTGAGCGCCTTCATCGAATACAGCATGCGGCGCACATCGGCGTGTTCGTAGATCGCGACCATATCGCCGGATTTAACGCCCGGCGCGCGGCCCTGCTTGCGGTCCTGCGCATAGGCCAGCGCGCGCTGGAAAGCGCGTTCGGCAACGCCCACGCCCTGCACGCCCACATCGAGGCGCGCCGCGTTCATCATTACGAACATGTTGCGAAGGCCTTTGTTCTCTTCGCCAAGCAGCGTGCCGTAGCACTCGCCTTTATCGCCGAAGGCCATGACGCAAGTGGGCGAACCGTGAAGGCCCATTTTTTCTTCAAGCTTGATGCATTGCGCGTCATTGCGCGCGCCCAGCGAGCCGTCTTCATTCACATGAAATTTCGGCACGAGGAACATCGAAATCCCGGCCGTGCCCTCCGGCGCATCGGGCAATCGCGCCAGCACCAGATGCACCACATTGTCGGTCAGATCATGATCGCCATAGGTGATGAAAATCTTCTGGCCTGAAATTTTATACCGGCCATCGCCTGTCGGCTCCGCCTTGGTGCGGATCGCCGACAAGTCGGACCCCGCCTGCGGTTCAGTGAGGTTCATGGTTCCGGTCCAGGCGCCGGACACCATCTTTTCAAGGTACAGTTTCTTTTGTTCGTCCGTGCCCGCATGAATAAGCGCCTTGACAGCGCCTGTGGTTAGAGTCGTGCCGATCGCAAACGACATGCAGGCGCCGTTAAGCCCATCCACCAGCGCAATCGCCAAGGTCGATGGCAAGCCCTGCCCGCTCGCCTCCTCGGGAAAAGCGAGCGACGACCAGCCGCCCTCCACATATTGCGCATAGGCTTCCTTGAAACCCGGCGTGGTGCGAACAACGCCGTTTTCAAGCCGCGCGCCATTGCGGTCGCTTTCCTCGTTCAGCGGCGCAATGACCCCGTCGCAGAACTTGCCCATTTCTTCCAAGATCGCCGCGACGAGATCGTCGCTGAGTTCGGGAAATGTTCCCGACTGCTCCAGCGCGGCGAAACCGGCGGAATGATCGAGAATAAAGCGCATGTCGCGGATAGGCGTTCTAAAGGTCATTTCAGGCTCCCTGGATGCGACCCTTATGGCGCATTTGATGAACTTTTCGTAGGAAGAAATGCAGCTTTGACTTGTCGCGCATTCAGGATTTTCAAATCGGCGCGAGCGGCGCTCATTTCGGCGCATCCGGGATTGAATAGAGCGGGGAGCATATTCACCTCCGCGCTCCCGGGCGGAATGGTCCGCTCAGAAAACCAGAGAAACCTATATGCGTAAGATAATGATCGCAGCCGCCATGATCGGCGCTACTGCGGCGACCTCCGTTCATGCGGAAACCTACGGCAAAATCTTTGGCGGCGCCGTTTATGGCGGCGACCATGACATCAACGCGACCATCCCCGGCGTTGGGACCGGCGCGGGCGAGTTCGACACCGACACCGGCTATGTTGTCGGCGGCGCCTATGGCGTCAACGCATCGAACTTCCTCAGCCTTGAGGGCGAGATCGCCTACCGTTCCAACAATGTCGAAAGCGGCGTTGTCGCGGGCGTTCCATTCGATGGCGACGGCAATCTGACCGCGCTCAGTTTTATGGGCAACGCGATCCTCAAAGCGCCAAGCGCATCAGGCTTTACGCCTTATGTGGGCGCCGGCGCCGGCGCCGCCCGCATTGGCGGTGAAGGCGATCATGATCTTGTTTTCGCCTACCAGGCCTTTGGCGGCGTCAGCCGAGATATCAGTTCGAACATCACCGCCGGCCTTGAATATCGCTACCTCGACGCGGGCCGCGCAACGCTGTCCGATGCGGTTGGCACGATCGAAACCGAATATGACTCGCACAGCGTCAATCTCGTCCTGACGCGCAAATTCTAACTTTCCGACGCTTCTGCGGGCGCAATGGCGACGTCATTGCGCCCGTTTTCAATTCGCCAATGATAATTTTCTGGCGACGCGCACATGCGCCGCTGCTATAGCGGCCCGATGACGATGCCTGACCATACCAACATAGAAAACGCCGCGCGGATCATTCGCGAGGGCGGGCTCGTCGCCATGCCGACGGAAACGGTCTACGGCCTTGCGGCTGACGCGACGAATGACGTGGCCGTTGCGCGCATTTTCGACGCCAAGGGCCGGCCGCAATTCAATCCCCTGATCATCCACGTCGCCGGCACCGATATGGCGAAACGTTATGTCGATCTCTCGCCGCTTGCTGAAAAGCTGATGGCTGCGTTCTGGCCCGGACCGCTGACGCTGGTGCTGCCGCGCCGGAAAGACGGCGGTGTCTCGCTGCTCGTCTCCGCCGGTCTGGATACGCTTGGCGTTCGCATGCCCAATCATCCGCTAGCGCAGGCGCTGATCACGGCAGTGGACCGACCGCTCGCGGCGCCGAGCGCCAATCGTTCCGGAACCATCAGTCCGACGCACGCCGAACACGTCAAAGACTCGCTCGGCGACAAAGTCGATCTGATCCTCGACGGCGGCGCGTCGCCGGTTGGTGTTGAATCGACGATTGTGAAAGTTGCCGATGACCGTGTCGTCGTGCTGCGCCCCGGGGGCGTCGCGCGCGCCGACATTGAGCGCGTTATTGGCGCCAAACTCGAAAATGCGGGCGGCGGCATTGAAGCGCCGGGCATGATGGCGAGCCATTACGCGCCTGACGCGTCAATGCGCCTTAATGCGCGCGACCAGAAAGACGGCGAAGCTTTCTTAGGCTTTGGTGATGTGAACGGCGAAGGCCGCGCCGCTTTAAACCTCAGCGTGAAGGGCGACGTCACAGAAGCCGCCGCCAATCTGTTCGCCCATCTGCGCGCTCTGGACCGCATGGCGGGCGAAGCCAATCTCAAAGTGATTGCTTGCGCGCCCGTCCCCATGGAAGGGCTGGGCGAAGCCATTAATGACCGCCTCGCCCGCGCCGCCACGCCGAAATAAGCTTTACAACTTCTCCACCCTACAGCAAATTAAACTGAAACAGGGCTGCAAAAAAGGCGGGGCAAATGGAAGTTGTGGCGCGTATAGGGGCGATCTTTGCCTGCACAATATTGTGGTTAGCTAGCGCGTCGGCGCAAACACCGCCCAGTGCTTTCGAATTCTTTTCAGCGCCGACCTATTCGCAGACCGTGCTTTCGCCCAGCGGTTCATTCATTGCGATGGTTCACGCGACGACCGAAAAAAAGTGCGTGAACTCGACAGGCCAGGTCAGCGCCTACACGACAAAATGCGGCGAACGAAACGCCCGCTATCGCGCCAACTACCAGATTGTCATTTACGACGTGAATGCGAGCGAAACCGTATCGGTTTTGCCGATGCCCGAAGACATCTACGTTCAATGGCTCGAATGGGCGAATGATGATCGCCTGCTCGCCGCCATTGCGCGGCGGACGACCACCAATCTTCGCGGCACCAAAGCGACCATTGGCGGATCGCGAATTATCTCAATTCCGAACGGCCAGGGCGAATTTATTACACTCTTCGAAGATTCAAGAGCAAAATCGCGAGCCAATTTTGATATCTCAACGGTAACCAATCTGCTCCGGAGCGATCCTGACCACGTGATTGTGCCTGCCTATATGGGCAATGACCTCGATCTCTGGAAGGTTAATATTCAAGACGGCAAATACGAACGGATCGCTACGGGCAATCTGGGAACGTTTCGATGGTTCACAAATCGTGACGGCAAGCCGATCTTCAGATTCGACTCAAATCTCTACGGCACGAAAATTTCTGTCTACGCCTGGTCCGACGAGAAAAATAACTGGGAACACTTCAAGACGTTCAAACTTAAAAACCTGAACGACGAGGAAGGCTTTGACTTTGAACCGGTCACGGATGCCGAAAAGCCGGGGCAGATCTATGTCGTCTCCCACGAGGAAAACGATGCACGGCGCGCCATAAAAATATTCGACATAAAGTCGAAAGAATACGTCGAAACGGTGTTCGAGCACGATGTATATGACGTGGGCGGCGCGTTGCTGGACGTAAAGACCGGAGAGTATGCGGGCGCATGGTACATTGCTGACCGTTTGGAACAGGTGTTTCTGGACAGTCGCGCCCAGGCGCATTTCCGTGGTCTCAACGCGTTTTTTGATAACAAGGAAAATGTGAGGTTTCTTGGGTTTGACTCGGCCGGCGACAAGGCCGTCGTTTATGTGTCATCACCCAACAATCCCGGCGCCTATTACATCTACGACATCAAGAATGCGCGCGTGGCGCCAATCATGACACGACGAGAGCAACTCTCAAAAACGCAATTCGGACGTGCGGAAATCCTGAATATCAACACGCGCGACGGAAAGTCGATTACCGGGTATCTTACAGTGCCGCCGAATTACGACGCGCAAAATCCCCCGCCGCTGATCGTCATGCCCCATGGCGGACCCGAAGTCCGCGACTACTACGACTTTGACGCTTATTCACAATATTTTGCTGTTCGTGGGTATCAGGTGCTTCAGGTGAACTTCCGCGGATCGTCCGGCTACGGCAAGGAATTCGCCGAAGCCGGTTACGGAGAATGGGGCGGCTTGATGCAAAACGATGTGACCGACGCTGTCCTGAGCTTGCAGCAATCGGGTCGCGCCAAACCGGAACAAACCTGCATCGTCGGGTTCAGCTATGGCGCCTATGTCGCTTTATATGGCGCCGCCGCAACGCCCGATCTTTACAAATGCGCTGCGGGAATTTCCGGCGCATCCGATCTGGTCGCCAGCCTCAGTGAGTCAAAACGGCAGTATGGCGGCGACTCCGAGACATATGATTATTGGCTCAAGTCAATTGGCGACCCGAAAGCTGATGAGGTCAAGCTTACACAAAAGTCGCCGATCAATCTGGTCGAGCAGATCAGGGCTCCGGTGCTTTTGATACATGGCGAGGACGATACGATCGAAAACGTCAAGCAGTCGCAACGCATGCACAAGGCCCTCACTGACGCCGGGCGCGACGTTGAGTATCTTGAACTGGAATTTGAAGGACACCGCGGCTGGAGTCTGGAGACTCAAATTCTGGTAGTTGAAACTATCGAGAGATTCCTGGCTGAGAACCTTTAGAGTGCGGTCAGCATCATAGTAACGTCGGCCCAGGTGAATAACCGCGGGTAAGCGGAATGCGTTCTCTCGCTGAACTCTCCTGCTTCCTGATCGCGCGGTCGTTTATCGCCCAAGCGCAAAGAGAAGCATTTTGAATGCGCCAATCCATGCGACGCGCTGGGTTGCAGTTAAGCAGCCTAAAGCCAGGGCGGATCGCGGCTGTCGAGGCCGGTGATGCGTTTGAACGCCGCCGCGCGAAATGCAGGGATGGCGATCAATTTGTTCGCCACGTGATCGCGCAGGAACCGCGTCAACCAGTTAAATCCGAGCAGCGCCTTGGTCTGCGTCTTGGTTTGCTCGACCACCATGCGGACAACCGGCATCCGCAGATCAGAGTATTCGCCTGCCCGGTCTGACGCGATCGCCCATGCGAGCCAGCACGCGTCTTCAATGCCGAGATTCATGCCGCGAGCGCCCACGGGCGAATGCACATGAGCTGCGTCGCCGGCGAGGAACACCGCACCGCGCGACATACGCTCCACATGGCGGAAGTTGATATGAAACGACGAGCGCCAGACCATGCGCTCAATCTTTAAGTCCGCAGGCAACGCTTTTGAAATGTCGGCGCGCGGTGAAATATAGCGCACGGTTTTGCCGCCCATGGGAATGCGCGCTAGAATGTCGTCCCTCGAAAACTGGACAAACATTTCATCTGACTCGAATGGCTCGGCGAGATCGAGATCGGCGAGGCCGAATTCCGTCGCGAGGCTGGTTCCCTCGAACGAAAATCCAAATGTTTTTCTGACTTGCGATCCGGCGCCGTCCGCGCCGATTACAATGTCGGCGCGAATATTTTCATCGCCGCCGGGCCCGGTGATCTGAACCTCCGGGCGTTCCGCATCGCCATTGCCGCCGGTGACTTGTGTGTTCCATTCGATCATCACGCCGTGCGCCGCCAACGCTTCAGCCAGAAGGCGCTCAGTCCGCCCTTGCGAAACAACCAGTATGAATGGAAAGAGCGCGCCCGGATGAGCGAAGGTCGCGCGAATGACGTCGCGGCCGCGCTCATTTCTCACTCGCAAGCGCGTGGCGCGCGCGCCTTCAGCCAGAAGTCTGTCCGCCACCCCGGATGGCGCGAGCAGTTGCAAGGTGCGGTTGTTCACGCCAAGCGCGCGCGACTGCTCCACAGGCGTAAAATCAGCGCCCTTGTCGATGATTCGCGGTGAAAACCCTCGCCGCGCAAGTTCCAGAGCACATGCCAGACCCGTTGGCCCGGCGCCGACAACGAGAATGTTGGCGGCGCTCTTTGTGGTCATTCCGGTTTCGCAAACTTAAACAGGAAGCGATCGGTCATGCGCCGAACGGTCGGATCGAATACATTGGCGTTGAAATTATCGTCAGGATGACGAAGCACATCGCTCTCCCCCGCAAAAACAAATCCCGCATTCTGCGCAAGTTCCATCACCAGCGCAGGATCAATGCGATGCAAGGTATCGCCCGTCGTGTTCGGTGAGCCGGCTGCCGCAGCGTGATCGAGCACGATCAGAACGCCGCCAGGTTTCAAAATGCGTTTGATCTCCTCAAATGACCCTGCGTCATCGCCAAGGGTTTCGCCGCCGGGCGCGCGATAATAGAGATCGTGCGGTCCAAGAAACCACGTGACGAGATCCATGGCGCCGTCGGGCGCATCGAGCTCATCAAAGTTGGACTTCGATATCCGCACATTGTTGAGGCGGCCATTGACGCGGTTCGGCACCGCATCACCGAGAAACGCATCGAAGCCTTCAGGATTTTGCATCACAACTTCGCCGCTGGGGCCGGCGAGCGGTGAAAGGAGTTCTGTATAGTATCCGGCGCCGGCTTCGATCTCGAAAACCTTCATGCCGGGTTGGATGTCCATGAAGGCAAGAACATTGGCCGGTTTGCGCAGCTGATCGTCCGCATGATCGGCGCTCGGACGCGACGGACTGGACAGCACCGCCGCCGCGCGCGCCGCCGGATCGTCTCCGGCCGCAGCCAATGCATTCGCGGGGTCCGCCTTCTCCGCACCGCAGGATGCAAGAAGAACCAACGCGCCAGCACATAATGCGCGCCTCACCAAACTCATCGGCATGCAATCTCTCTCCCAGACGGCCGGAACGAATTCTTTCAGTTCCCGAAGCGCCTTGATAATCTCCTTTGGGCGCGAAGGCAAAAGTCGAAGCGTGAAATGCCCGCGCCTTGAACGCCCCCACGCCAGTCCCTACACCGGGGCAAGCACCTGACTGGATCTCGCCATGACCCGCCCCGCCCCATCCGCCACCGCTCTTGACGCGCTCCGCGCCATCGTCGGGCCCAAAGGCGTGATCGAGGGAGAGGATGCGGCGCCGATGCTGTCCGAATGGCGCGGCCGCTGGCCCGGCAAGGCAGCGCTGATTGTCGCGCCGGCCTCGACCGAAGAGGTCGCCGCCATTGTCAAACTTTGCGCCGAGCACAATATCGCCATCACCCCGCAAGGGGGAAACACCGGACTGGTGGGCGGACAAATCCCGCAGGGCGACGAAATCTTGTTGTCGCTGAAACGCATGCGCCGTATTCGCGCGATCGAACCTTTGAACAACACCATGACGGTGGACGCCGGCGTCACCCTCGCCGAAGCGCAGCAGGCCGCGAGCGACTCCGGGCGTTTGTTTCCGCTTTCCATCGGCTCGGAAGGAAGCTGCCAGATCGGCGGCGTCATCTCCACCAATGCGGGCGGCGTCAATGTTTTGCGTTACGGCAACACGCGCGATCTGGTGCTGGGGCTGGAGGCTGTGACGCCCGACGGCGAAATCTGGCGCGGACTGAAACGTCTGCGCAAGGATAATACCGGCTACGATTTGAAGCAGCTGTTGATCGGCGGCGAAGGCACGCTCGGCATTGTCACCGGCGCAGTATTGAAACTGTTTCCTCTGCCGGCTGAGAAAGTCACGATTTGCGCTGGCGTGAATGACCCGCAAGACGCGGTCGCCCTGCTCTCTCTTGCGCAGAACGCAACAGGCGGCATGGCGTCGAGTCTTGAACTGATGGGCCGGTTGGCGGTGGATCTCGTCTTGAAACACATTCCGCAAACGCGCGATCCCTTTGCGGATCCCTATCCGTGGTATGTGCTGGCGGAGTTTTCATCCGGCGCGAAAGCCGGTCTGCGGCCGCTTGTGGAGAAAATGCTTGAAACAGCGCTCGAACAAAACCTGATCGCCAACGCCGTCATTGCTGAAAATGAAACCCACGCTCACGATTTCTGGAAACTGCGTCACTCGATTTCCGAAGCGATCAATGGCGAAAGCGTCGGCGTTCGTCACGACGTGTCGGTGGCGACAAGCGATATTCCAGCTTTCATTGCGAAGGCCGCAAAGCAAGTGGAGCGCGTCTCGCCGGGCGCGCGCATTGTCGCCTTTGGCCATATTGGCGACGGCAATGTTCACTATGACGTCGTTGGCCCCGAAGGCGCCGACAAGCATGCGCTTGAAGCGAAACGCAGCGACATCGAAAACGCCGTTTATGACGTCATTGATGAATTCTCCGGTTCGATTTCCGCCGAGCATGGCGTGGGGCGCCATCGCCGCGACTCCATCGCAAAACGGAAAAGCGCGGTCGAGCTGGAGATGATGCGCGCCATAAAACGCGCGCTCGATCCAAAAGGAATTATGAACCCTGGAAAGATGCTTTAGCTTTCGCCGCGCGCATCCGGTGCGGACGTGACTGGCGCACGACAAACGTCCACGCGCCAACGCCGCCGAGAATCGCAAGCACGACGCCAGTCAGGAACGAGACGAGATCGTACAACCTTCCGCCGACGCCCGAAGAGTGCAGCGGATAAAGTGCGTTGAACACGCGGTCGCCGCGACTGAGCCTATTGCCGTTCGACACAGACAAGACTTCGCCGTTCGCAGGGTCGGTCAACACATACGTGCGGCCGTTCTGGTGCCACTCCGATGGCTGTCGCAGACGCAAGGACGCCGCCGCGCCGGGCTTTGCAGGAAAGCTCGCAATGCGCGGCGCGGCGCCCGGATACAAGTCTTCCGCCGCAACAAGCGCGCGCGTCCAATCAATTTCGCCATCTCGCGCAACCGGGCGTTCCGTGGCGGGCGACGGCGATGAAAGCGTGATTGCATGCAACATCGATTTCACCGGGCCGGAATAAATCATCGCGACGCCCGTAAACGCGATGAGGATAACCGGTGCGGCGAACATGACGCCGATGTCACGATGATATGCGACCAGATCGCGGCGGGCGCCGGACTTTGGCGCCAGACGCCATTCAAATCTTCTCAAGGACGGCCAGGCAATAGACAGTCCTGTGATCGCGAGCAGAAACGCTGCGATCCCCGCAACGCCCGCCACAAGCTTTCCGGTATTTCCCGCAAGCAAGTAGTGGTGCAAATCGAACAGCCATTCTTCAAGACGGCCGTTCTTTACCCAGCGCGTCACCAGCGCGCCATCTGCATCGAAATAGGCGCCGCCGCCATCGGTGAACACAGCCTTGTGCAACCCGAAGTCGCCGTCGCCAACGGAAATGTAGCGCAACCCCTCGCCTTCAACTTGCGACGCAATGGTGTTGAGCACGGGGCCCAGCTCTTCCGGCGTTAATAAGACGCCAGCGCGCGCTTGCGGCACGGTGAGCCGCAGATAATCCTCCTTGAGCACAAGCAGCGCGCCTGAAACGCCGAGAACGGCGATCAGCGTGCAAAGAACGGCGCCCGCCCAGGCATGCGCCGTTCTCAGCAACCGCATCATTTAAAAGCGCCGTTCATAGTTGAGCGACAGGACGCGCCCGCGACCGGCAAAGAAGCGTGTGTCGCTGGTCGGCTGAACGGTCTGGCTGTTGTAGGTGACATATTGATTGTCGAACAGGTTCGCCGCCGAAAGCGTGATGTCGCCAAATGGCGCCGCGTAGCGAATGAACGCATCGGCAAGCGCATAGCCGTCAAACGAAACGGCCGGCGAGAAATCAAAGTCACGCTCGAGATAGAACCGGCTTTGCAGGCGGAAGGCGAACGGTCCGGTTTCATAGTCGACCGCCGCGTTGATGCGGTCCGGGCTGATATTGGCGCCGTCGAGATCCGCGTCGATTACAAGATCGCCATCGGTATCCGTGCGGCCGTTCAGCATCGCGTAGGCGCCGGAGAAACGAAGCCCTTCGACAGGCGTGTCCCAGCTCGCCGACAGTTCAAGGCCGTCAATTTCCGTTGGCTGACGTTCGACCTCATAGACATCGCCGCGCAATACAAGCAGCGCACCGCGATCTGAGTTCGACCAGAAATATGCAGCCGACGCAGAGAACGGTCCGCCACGCCACTCAAGGCCAACCTCAGTATTGCCCGACACAACCGGCTCCACATCGATGAAGTCGTCAATGTCCTGGTTCGGAATGCTTACGGCGCGCAAGATGCGGCCGATATCCGGCATGGTGAAGCCTTCAGCAAAAGACGCATACGCCGTCAGGCCTTCGACCAGCTCAACAGTGCCGCCGATGTTCCAGAGCGTTTCCGAAAAGTCCGGCTTGCCGCCCGCCACGTTTTGCGGCCCGTAATTATACAACGTCGTGTAGTCGTCGACCTTGAATGTCGCAAACTCCTGACGGACGCCGCCGGCGATGTGGACGCGGCCATCAAACAGCGACTGATTGACTTGCAGGAACGGCGCGAACGAGGTGAACTTCGTTTCCGGCACCCAGTTGCGGCCCGTTAGCACAAGTTCCTGATAAGTCTCATCCTGAAGCGCATCGAAGCCTGCGGTAAAACGAAATCCGGGAATCGCCGGAACTTCGCGCTCATAAGAAAAACGCGCGCCCTTCTTGTCGGAATTGTTTGACGACTGGTCGAACAGCGTCAGCGTCGGATCAATCGCGGGGTCCTGGAACGTGCCGAATGTGCCGCCTCCAAACACCGATTCAAAGTCCTGATAGTACATCTGGCCGATCAGCTTGCCGCCGAAGAAATCGTCGTCGGTATAGGTGAGCGACAAGGTCAACACTTCATTGGTCGGAATGATGCCAGGCGTCGTTCCATAAACGGAAGTCGACGGCATGTTGAGCGCGCGCGATCCGGCGACCTGAACATAATCGCCATCGCCTTCAAGCTCGAAGCGCTGCGCCATCAACTCAAGGCGGCGCGCACTGCCGAGATCAAGTCCGGCCTTGCCGAAAAAGGAAAAGCTGAACGAGTCTTGCGCTTCGCCCTGTGTGCCGTCAACACCGATGCGGCGCGCGTCGCCGCTGTAAAACGCGCCGCGTTTTTGCAATGCGCCGCCGAGCGTCAGATCAAACGCGCCGAAATCGCGGCCTGCAACGGCGCCCGCGCGATAGCCCCAGCCATCACTCTGAAATTCATTGGCGGCGGAAACTTGCGCCATAACCTTGCCGGTCCATCCATCGCCCTCAGCCGGCGCCGGTGTGGTGACATAGTTGACCACGCCGCCGGTGGCGCCGATGCCCTGAATGGCGTTTGAACCGAAGATCACTTCAACCCGTTCGATAAAGAAAGGGTCGATGGTGTAGCCGTCACGGCTGCCGTCGCGCAGCGGGTTTGACTGCGGCACGCCGTCAATCAGGAACAGCGGGCTCCTGCCTCGCAGCGATTCACCGGCGCCCGATAATTTTTCGCGGGTCGGGGCGAATGACGGGATCAGCGTAGAGACTACATCCACCGCCGAGCCGGTAAGTTGCGACTGCATGGAAAGCTCGATGTCGTCGATAATCTGAATCGTGTTCGGCAACGCCGATTCAGGCAGCGATGTCCGCGTCGCCCGCACCACGATTTCCTCGTCTTGCCGGATCGATTGTGCGGCCGCCGCACCATTGAGCCCAACGACTGCAATCGCGATGAGCGACACGCCG
The DNA here is from genome assembly GCA_964486635.1 of uncultured Caulobacterales bacterium. Lineage (GTDB taxonomy): Bacteria > Pseudomonadota > Alphaproteobacteria > Caulobacterales > Parvularculaceae > Hyphococcus. The sequence continues at coordinate 88,078 of CAZAOB010000003.1, forward strand.
CCCCCCTTGATGAAACCCCTCACGCCATACTCCTTCAACTGATATTGCGAATGATTTGCATGTGGCATTAGCGTTTTTAATAATCATTTGCAACAACGGCGGAGAAGTTTTCCGGGCGGAAGAAAATGCTGTGCGCCGCGAAGTGAAATTCCGCGAGAGCGAGCGCACCGATGCGCTTGATCTGCGCTTGCGAGTCGCTGTTTTGCTGTCAGCGCTCCGCCGTCCATACGCCTGAAACCCAGATCGGTCCTCGATGCTCATCCTTCTCTCGCCCGCAAAGAACATGAATTTCGATCCGGCGCCCCACGCGCCGAGAGCGACCAAGCCGTTGTTCTTGAAAGATGCTGATGAACTCTCGCTGACAACCGCGAAGCTGACCAAGCCGAAGATCAAATCGCTGATGAAAATCTCGGACAAGCTGGCGGCGCTGAACCATGAACGATTTCAGGCATTTCGCGCAGGCGGCAAATCCAACAGCCTGAAACAGGCGGCGCTGGCGTTTAACGGCGATGTTTATCTCGGTTTCGAAGCGGCAAGCCTCGACGCCGAGGAACTTGCTTTCGCGCAAGGACAGGTGCGCATTTTGTCCGGCCTCTACGGATTATTGCGTCCGCTCGACGCCATCCAGCCATATCGACTGGAGATGGGATCGAGGCTGAAAAACCCGCGCGGCAAGAACCTCTATGAGTTCTGGGGCGGGAAAATCGCCGGCGAGCTGGACAAAGCGTTAGCCGGTCACGCCGATCCCACGGTCGTCAATCTCGCTTCGAACGAGTATTTCGGCGCGGTTGATTTGAAGTCATTGAAGGCGCCAGTGGTGACGCCGGTGTTCCGGGAAGAAAAAGACGGCGAGCTCCGCCAGCTCCAGTTCTTCGCCAAAAGGGCCCGGGGCATGATGGCGCGCTGGGCATCGCAAAACCGGGTGGAACGAGCGGAAGATCTGAAAAGGTTCGACGTGGAGGGATACGCGTTCCGGCCGGACCAGTCTTCGAGCGATCTGTGGGTTTTCACCCGGCCCCAGCCGCCCCTGAAGAAGCCGTCTCGAAAGAAAGGCTGACCTCCGCCCGCTCCCGTTTTCACCTCAAGGCGGGTGGTTCTGGTTTGTGACAAAATGCATTCAAACTGTCACAAAACTCCGATCGAAATCGAAAAAATGGCTTAAACACTGGGGTTTTGCCCTACCGCAACATTACACTTTTGTGTCAAAAGCGCAGAATTTGCGCTTTCCGCTTGACTTTGCGCATTGAGTGCGCAAGTATGATGACAGTTTTATGACGGGCCGTAAAACAAAAGGCAATTCAGCCACATAAACCCCGGCCCAGTGGAGTTAGTGTTATGGCGATCATGACGAACCCTGCGGACTTTGCCTCCCCCGTAATCAAGCTCAGCCCCAAGGCCGCTCAGGCCGTGTTGTATGTCGCCATTGGCGCGGTCGCGATTGCTGTCGCGGTGCCTGCCGCCCTCGCGACTGGCGACGCCAGCCTGTTTGAGGAATGCTATTCTGCTTGTAGCGCTGCAGCCCAGGTCGCAGCTCAATAAGCTGACCCCAGTAGTCGACTGTAGCCAGAAGAGTAACCCCTCCTCTCAATGCAAAACTTTCGGACCGGCGCGGAAACGCAGCCGGTCCGTTTTCGTTTCAGGGCGTAGCTCCTTCAGCTTTGATATAGGCTGACCGAAAAGCCGAGCGTGATAATCAGCGCCAGCAGGGCGAAATAAATTGTCGCGGAGATGATCCACTTCAACGTCACAGAAACCCAGTTGGACCCATAGGCTTGGCGGAAGACGGCGAAAGGCTGCAGCCAACCCCAGATCAGCGGGACCGCCGCAAGCAATCCGCCAATTACCGGGATCCTGCTCAACAGCATCGCCATCAGCAGATAGGCGTACAGTGCAGCGTGCATATAGAGGCTGACGACGAAATGGTCATAGACGTAGAATTTGCGGCGATAGACATAGAGCAGCATCAAGATCAGCGCGTAGACCACCGGCGCCAGCAGCATCACGCGCGGCAGGTTTTCTTTCGATTGCGCAAAGAACAGTCGCGGATCGTCGACCGCACGCTGCGAGGCTTCGAACATCCGCTTTAAATGCGGCTCAAGCCATGCGGGACCGCTGTAACCGTCCTCGTCCCATTTGCGTTCGGAGTATGGAACGTTCTGCTTTCTGTCTTCCTGATCGTCATCGGCCGCAGCGTCCTGCTTAAGTGCTTCGTTTAAGGTTCGCAGCTCTTCAGCGGCGTCGGGGTCAACCTTTTCGACGTCTTCAATAACGCCGTCATTCAACGTCACCTTGCCGGCGCCGTCCACCTGCAACGCATCGCCTTGCAGATTGGGCGTGCCGATGAGTGAAAAAGCGAACAGGAAAAAGAAAACGCTGGCGAAAAGGTAAAGCCGGAAAGGCGGCGAGTAGCGCACCCGCTTGCCCTCGAGGTAGCGCCGGGCCAGACGCCCGGGCCGCCACAGCAGCAACCCAATAGACCGCGCCAGCTTGCCGTCAATGGCAAGCGTATCGACGAGAAAGTCCTGCACCAGACCGATGACGACCCGACGCGGTTCGTCGGCGCGTTGTCCGCAAATCATGCAATATGCGCCGCTCAGCGCGGTTCCACAATTTTTGCACAAGCCGTCCGCGTAGATCACGTCATCGGCAGACGTTTTCTTCGCCGGCGGTTTTTTCTTCGGCTGCTTTGGTGCCTTTGCATTCATGACGCGCCCCCGAGTCATTTGTGATTATGAAAAACGGCGGCGACTTTATCACGTTGCGCAAAATGTCAAAACCGCAGAGATTCTAGTTGGAGGGCAGATTGTCCAGAAAAAACCTCACCGCGTTTTCGCCCATCACCGCGCGGATCGACGCTTCACCCAGTCCCGCATCCATGAGCGCTTGCGTGATCGCCGCAAGTTCCGATGTGTCAAAGCCGGTCGTGACGGCGCCGTCATAATCAGATCCCAGCGCTACATGTTCGGCGCCGACAAGACTGATCCCGTATATGATTTGCGCAGCGATGCCGGCGGGCGTCGTCGCACACGCCGCTTCTTGCCAATATCCGGCTCCGATCAATCCGCCATGGTCCGCGATCTCTTGCATCAGATCGTCAGGGATATTGCGCGCCGTATCGCAGTGACCCTTGAAACCCGTGTGCGAAACGATCACTGGTTTTGACGTGCGCGCCAGCACGTCTCGCACCACCGCTTCGGATGAATGCGCCACATCGATGATCATGCCTTTGGCGATTGCTGCATCCACCGCTTGCTTGCCAAACTCGGTAAGACCGTCCCCGGACTGTCCATGCAGCGAGCCGCCGAGTTCATTGTCGAAGAAATGCTGCAGCCCCATGACTCGCAGCCCCTGATCATAGAGCTTGTCGAGATTTTCCAGCTTTCCTTCGAGCGGATGTGCGCCTTCAATGCCATAAACGCCTGCGAGCTTTTGCTCATTAAGCGCGCGCTGAAGGTCGCCGGCACTTTTGATGAAAACGAATTCACCCGGCGCATCGCGTTCCAGTTTTGCAAGACGTTGCGCCTGATACGCCGCGCGTTCATAGATCGAAAACCATGTGCGCGGCGGCCAGGCCTGCGCGACCATCAGTAATGTCAGCGCATCGCCCTCAGCGCTGTTTTCTTCGATATTCATGTCGTTCGGCGTCTTGGTGACCGCCGTGAACACTTGCAGCGCAACGCCGCCTTCGCGCAAGCGTACAAGATCGGTTTGGCCGCGGCTCTGCCGCTTTGCGGGATTGCGTTTCCACAATAATGTGTCGGCGTGGAGGTCGGCAACGGGAATCGATTCGTGCAGAGCGTGCGCGGCCTCGCTCACGGCGTAAGGTTCATGCGCCAAGACGGCGTTTGTTTTCGCGTCGAAACGTTGCGGCAGCACGCCATAAAAGAAATAGAGACCAATGGCGACCAGCACCGCCAGCAATAACCCGATCCATTTCATTTGCGCGCTCCCGTTTTGCACAAGAGCAGCACGAGCGCGAATGAGCGTCAATGCGCGCTCGCAGCCGGGCCAAGCAAGGCCAGATCCGCTGCTTCGTCGATGTCGCCCAGTAATTGCAGCATTCGCGTAGAGTAATTGTCAGGCAGCGACTTCAAGGTGTCGTTTAGCGCGTGCTTCGACGACCACCTGACGCCATCGAACAGTTCCGGCGCAGCGCGCTTGCGTGAAAGCCCAATCAACCAATAGCCGCCATCCTCGGCCGGACCGAATACGGCATCAGCGCCCTTGAGCGAATGGAACGCTCCGCGCAGATGTCGCGCACGCAGGCCCGGCGCATCGGCGCCAATAATGATCACCGGCCCCGGCGGCGATTCTCGAAACACATGCGACATTCGTGCGCCAAGATCACCTCTCCCCTGGGCGATGCGCGAAATGTCCGGCGGCCAGAATTGCGCTGTGTCACGCGCCGCCACGGGTGGATCAACCGCAAGCACAGTGCGCCAATCTCCTTTTTGCGCTTCCATGAGTGTCCGTTTCGTCAGCACTCGGAAAATAGCGGCCGCACGGCCCATGCCGATCTCACGCCCAAGCCGGGTCTTCACCCGTCCCGCCACCGGCGCCTTTACCATAATGACAAGCGTGCCGCGCATCAGCGATAGTCTCGCGCGAGGTCTTCCGGGGCGGCGCCCAACCGGTAGCGCATGAGCAAGACCAGGTTCTTGATGACGCGGCGCGCATACCCGTCGCGCTCGTAGCGTTCAGCGGAAGTCACGGCCTTTGCGCTTAGTATTTTCAATGATCGCGCGCCATTCGCGCCAAGGAGGCGGCGGATAATGTCGACATCTTCAAACAGCGGCATGTCGGCGAAGCCGCCGATTGCTTCATATGTTTTCTTCGAAACCAGCAGGCCCTGATCGCCATAAGGCGCCTTCAGCCAGCGCGTGCGCTGCATCGCGCCCCAGGCCACCAGGCCATGCCCAATGCCTGTCGCATCGAAGGCGAGCGTGAATACCGCTGCTGAATGGCGATTTCCCTCAATGAACTCTGCGGCCTCGTGCGTCCAACCCTCCTGCAACACTGTGTCCGCATGCAAAAACAAAAGCCAGGCGCCACGCGCGGCCTTCGCGCCAGCCGCCAGCTGCCCGCCCCGCCCCGGTGGCGCCGTCATGATCTGCGCGCCGAACCCGTCCGCGACCTTCAGGGTTTCATCTGTCGAGCCGCCATCAACGACAATGACTTCCTTGACGAAGCCATCAAGCGCAGGCGCAACCAGCGCATCAAGACATTGTGCGAGTCGCGATTGAGCATTCAGTGTTGGGATGACAACGGAGATCATGGCAGCGAGCTATAGCCCTGCCCGCCCCTTCTGTCGCCTTCCGGCAGGTCACACTGCGATCAGAACCGGAGCTTGCGCTCGCCTAAGACAAGCGCCAGCTTTTTGGCCGCGCGGCAAGAAACATGATGAGCGCGCTAACGCCGCCGATCTGCAGGCCGGTTGCAACGTCGGCGAAGGCAATGGCGCCGGCGAGACCGGGAAGAAGCGCGGCCGCAAGACACGCGATCAACGATCCATAAATGTGGGCCATTGGTGACTCCCTGCTCCCGATCCGTAACTAGTCTTCCGATCCGCCGCAGCGGCGACCGCCCGACAGACCGCCAAAGCCGACAAACGCGGCAACGCCAAGTGTAAAGGCGACACTTTTATCATCCAGCGCCACTGCCATTGCGAACATGACCGCCGCGGCCAGAACGCCTGCACGAAGTTGATTGGATCTGAGGTTCATTGTTTCTGCTTTCGGTTAGGGAATGAAAATTTGCTCAATCGGCAGCACGAACACACTGGCGATCTTGAACGCCAGCGGCAGCGACGGATCGTATTTTCCGCGCTCGAGCGAATTCACCGTCTGACGGGATACATCGAGCTTTTCCGCGAGATCTGCCTGCGACCAACCGCGTTCGGCGCGCAACTCTTTCAACCGGTTTTCCATGTTCAGCATTCCCGGCCGCCAAGCACGAAGCGCATCACGCCCCAGACGATGATGATGAACGGACCGAACAGCATCATGTCGTCTTCAAAATCCAGAACGCCAAACCGCCGCAGAAAGCCCAGCGTGATGGCGACAAGGAAAGCGACGACCAGCGTCAGCGCAGCGGCGTCGGCGCTCACGCGCTTTTGCATCTCGTCCATGCGCCGGTAAAAGCGGAAGAACGAAAAACAGGCGATGAGCAGCGGCGCCAACGGCGCGAGCGCAAGCGCAGTCAGCGCGGGGCCAGGCTCGAGCGGCTTTGCGACCGACAATGCGGCAAACAGCACGACCACATACAAGGCCATCGCCGCAAACAGTTCGATCGTGTATCGGCGTTTTGCTTTTTTTATGCGCTCCGACATAGGTAATACTTTCCTTGTTGTAGTGGTGCTTTAAGCGCCGCGGCGAAACGGTCTCGCGAGAAAGCGGAAGACCGCCTTCCGGCTTTCCAGCAGGCTCAGACCGAGAACGGCGGCGGTGGTCCAGAACGCGACTTCAAGGCCAATGGCGCCGGCCGTGACAGCCAGCGTCCATTCTTTCAGCGACGGTTCGGCGACAACGTAATAGAGGCCAATCCCGATCCACAGGGCCAGCACGCCTAACCACGCCACAGATACAATCAGCTTTTTCATAGTGTTTCTCCCGAAATGACAAGCTTACTTTACGACAAGTACCCTTTACATATGCGATGGAACCGGATGTGTCAAGCACGCTTGTCTTTGGCGAGGTTGTTGAAAATATGTTCTTGCTTTGTTCTCTTAGCGTGATAGCTTTTCTCCATGGCCCGCGCCGCGCATCTTTCCTTTCACTCGCAGCACCGCCGCCCCAAAACCCCAGCCCGGGGGAGCCACGGGGACAACGGGGCGGATGCCTCCGCCGCCCAGGAGCAAGCTGCCCCCTCCGCCGCCTTGAGGGGAGTGACCGCCAGGGGAAAGGGGCGCGGCGCGCGGTCCAATGAATCGGGCCGCTATGAAGCGAACCAGCGCGAGGCCACAGATGACGGATGGGCGCTCGACGAAGATCTTCCGCCGTTGAAAACCGAGGTGACGTGCGAGCAGCCGCGCAAGATCATCACCTTCAACAACTCGCCTTATGTCGGGTTCGATCGCTCCATCAATCCGTATCGCGGTTGTGAGCATGGTTGCACTTATTGTTTTGCGCGGCCCACGCACGCCTATATGGGCCTGTCGCCGGGGCTCGATTTTGAAAGCCGCCTCTTCGCAAAACCCTCCGCCCCCAGATTATTGGAAAAAGAATTGTCCAATCCTCGTTACAAGCCGGCGGCGGTCGCCATTGGAACGAACACCGACCCTTATCAGCCTATCGAGCGGCGCTACCAGATTATGCGCGGCGTGCTTGGCGTATTCTCAAAATTCAACCATCCCGTCACCGTCCTCACCAAGTCTCAATTGATCACGCGCGATATCGACCTGCTGGCGCCGCTCGCAGCAAAAAACCTGACGCGCGCCATGGTGTCGGTGACGACTCTCGACAAGTCGTTGGCCCGCTCCATGGAGCCGCGCGCCTCAGCGCCGAAATGGCGTATCGACGCAATCCGAAGGCTGACGGACGCTGGCGTCGAGACTGGCGTCATGACGGGACCGGTCATCGCAGGCCTTAACGACGATGAGATGGAATCTATCCTTGAACTCGCCGCTGAGGCTGGCGCCAGTTTTAGCGGCTACACGATGCTGCGCCTGCCACTTGAAGTGTCGCCCTTGTTTCAAGAGTGGCTGGAGACATTCGCGCCCGCGCGCGCCAAGCGCGTGATGCGCCATATCCGCGACATGAACGGCGGCAAGGACTACGATCCGCATTGGTCTCGCGGCGGCGAAATCCGAAATCCATATGCGCAGCTGATCGCGCAACGCCACCGCGCGGCGCGCGCAAGACTAAGACTCGACCGCCCGCGACGCGAGCTTGATTTGTCGCTTTTCAGGGTTCCCGAAACCGTGTCCGGCCAGATGGATCTGTTCGCCTAGTTGTCTTGCTGCGAATTCATCGCGCGGTCGCGCAGGAACGCATGCAGGTCGGAAATTTCCGCATCGGTGAAATCCACAAACCGCTCTTGCGAGACGAGCTCCATCAATCCCAGCTTGCGGCCGCCGCTGGCGACGCCGGTTTTCATCAAGACGGCAAATTCTTCCGGCGTATAGGCCGAAGCAACCACCAGATCCGGCGGCGCAAATTCAGGGCCAAAACTTTGTCCCTTGAAATCAAGTCCGTGACACTCAGCGCATGTTACAGTCGCCAGATACCGTCCGCGCCCGATACTGCTCGTCAGGTCATGCTCCGGCCGCACATTCATGTCGGGAATATTTTCCGGCGCTGTCTTGAAGTCGCCCTTCGCAAGCAGGAACCGGATCAGCGGACCGATCGATGTCTTTTCTGCATCGCCGACACTGTCTGAGGCGGCGCGCACATAGGAAAGGATGGCGATCAAGTCTTCGTCATTGAGGTGAAAGAAAGTTTCCGACGGCATCATCAATACCGGCTTGCCGTCCTGTTTCACGCCATAGCGAATGACCCGCGTTAAATCGGCGTCGGAATATGTCGATGCAATTTTCGGAATGTTCGGCGCGACGAAACGCGTACCGTCCGGCATTTCGGCGACCACTTGGCCTTGCATCGCGGCGCCGTGACAGCCATTGCAACCGGTAATGGTGGCGAGATGTTCTCCTGCCGCCAGTGTTTCGGGATCGGTACGATGAGCGAGCGCGTCTTCGGGCGCCACGAACTTCTGGTTGAGCCGTTGCCCGCTGACGATCCAGACTCCGGCCAGAAAAATCGCCACAAGCCCAGCGACGGCGCCGACACCCCATATGGCGAATTTCAAGATCTTGCCCATTGCCGCGCCCTCCCCCTGGCCCTCTCCGAAGCGTTGAACGGCGACTGTTTATCAGCTCTCGCATGGAAACGCCACGACCTCGAATGGGCGTTTTCGTCCGGACACGGAGCCTGCAAACGCGCCGCTCGCTTCACCGCGATGCAGCATCAAATCCGGCTGTTCCAACCCTGAATTCAACGGTAAATTGACGTCCAAACCTGACAGGGGAATTTCCATGCATAGAAGAAAATTCGTCGCCGGCGCGGGCGGGCTTATTCTGTCGACAGGGGCGGGAACGTTCGCCCTCGCGAAGAGCGATAAGAAACTCGTTATGCCGAGCGATGCGTGCAAGACGTTGGTTCAGCAAACCGCAGGTCCGTATCTGACCACTGACAATCCTCTGCGCTCGGATATACGCGAGGGCTTGCAGGGCGCGGTCCTGCAGCTCGACATCAATGTCACCGAACCGCTCGCCTGCGCGCCGATGCCCGGCATTGTCGTGGACATCTGGCATTGCGACGCTATTGGCCGGTATGCAGCCTTTGAAAATATCAATTTCGATTTGCACTCGCTGCAGCCGACCGGGCCCGGCGGCGACTACACCAGCGAGTCTTTCCTGCGCGGCCGTCAGATTACGGACGAACGCGGCGTTGCGCGCTTTATCACCATTGTGCCCGGATGGTATGTGCCGCGACTCCCGCACATTCATATTCGCGCCGTGATGCCGGACCTCGCCTGGACGGCGAACACGTCACAGCTCTATTTCGATCGAGGCTTTGAAAAAGCGATTTATGAAACGGAGCCTTATTCCACCCGCGGCCCCAACCCCATCGGCCCCGACCGGGACATCGTGTTGAAGGGCGACAAGCATGCGCTCAAGGCGCTAACGCTTGACGTCAAGAAAGACGGCGATGGCTACAAGGCGTCGTTTGATCTATCCATGGGTTGACCCCGGTCAAAATCCATACTGCGCCAGCGCCTCTGACGTGCGGCGTCGGGTTTCCTCGTGCTTGAACGGGAAGGAAGTATAAAATTCCTTCTGACTAACGGTCGGATGTCGCGCTCTAACATTGGCGGCCCAGCGCGACGCATTCTCATGATCGCCGTTCAGGGCGTGTGCAGCGACGGCGATCATCGCGATCAGCACATGCGCACCCGGCGTTCGCGCTGACTGCTCGGCCCAGTGCGCCGCCTGAGCCGTATCGCCATCGGTCAGATAAGTGAATGCGCGCACGCCCAGCATGCCATACCGGAACGGATCTAGCGGACTTAACGTCAGCGCCAGATCGACGTTTTCGCGGCTGATATTTGCGCGCCCCATGACGGCGTCAGCCCACGAGCGCGCATATACGCCCTGAGCATAGTTGGGACTTAGCTGTACAGACCGCTCCAGCCAACCCATCCCGCCTTCGATGTTGTTTTCGATCCAGTGAACGCGCCCCAAGGCAAAGTTGCCGTATGGATCCAGCGGATCAAGTTCGATTGCCCGTTCGGCATGCAGCCGCGCGGCGCGGCGCGCTTCGTCAATATCTTGCTTGTACCGAAGAAAGGCGTCCTGAAATCTCGTAGACGACAGGCCCGCGTGCGCGCGCGCAAAGCTCGGGTCCAGAGACAAGGCGCGCTCAAACATAGCCGACGCGGCGTCGTTGTCCTTCGAGTTGAACCTGTGAAGATGCGTCAATCCCAAATGGTAGGCCGACCATGCATCGAGGTTTTCGGGAGAGATCAGGCGCGCGCGCTGCGCTTCGTGCGTGGGGATCTGAATTTCAAGCGCGGAGATGATGCTCGACACAATCTGCGTGCGAATGTCGTAAATATTATCGATGGTCGCCGCATAGCGTTCCGCCCACACAACGCCGCCATCGCGCGCATCGCCAAGCTCCACGGTCACCATGATCCGCGAACCAGCAATTTCGATCATGCCCGAGAGGCAATATCGCGCACCGAGCGCGCGGCCAATCTCGGCGATGTCCGGATCGCCGCCGCGAAATCGGAATGTCGATCCGCGCGCAATCACGAACAGCCAGCGCAAACGGGACAATTCGGAGATCAACTCATGGGGTAGCGCATCGGCGATAGGCGCATAAGGTCCGGCAACGCCGACAAGACGAAACGGCAAGACCGCGATGGACGGTTTGGCTGAAGCGTTTTCCTTGTCCGGCACCGGCGCGTCGCGCGATCCGGCGGCGACGGTGATCGTCGGTGCGCTTGCGGGCTGTGCGTTGGCGACAAACCTGAACCCTTTTCCGTGAATGGTGCGAATGTACTTCTGCGCCTTGCCGTCATCGCCGATGGCCTGCCGCGCGGATTTGATACGGCTGGTGACGGCCGATTCCGAAACGATGCGCCCATCCCAAATCTTTTCGATGATCTCGTCTTTCGAGACCATCCGCTCGGCGTTCCCGACAAGCAGCAACAGCAGCGCAAAGACCTGCGGCTCCACCGCGATCGCCTTTCCACCCCTTCGCAGCTCGACCCGGTCTGCATCGAGCTCAAAATCTTCGAACACATAAATCATCGGCGGCGCTTATACCCCAATTTCCCGAAATCTCCCGAAATTCTCCAGATGACCTTCAGGATTGCCGGCGCTGGCGGCGCTACACCGCTCTCATCTGCCGCGGCGAAATAAGTCGCCCCGGCCAACCAAAAACAGGAGAAACCAATGCCACTCGTAACCATCGACGTCATCAAGGATGTTTTCACAAACGATCAGAAGGCGGAACTCATCGACCGCGTGACCGAAGCCATGATCGCCGTGGAAGGTGAAAATATGCGCCCATACACCTGGGTCCGCGTTCAGGAAGTGAACCAGGGCGACTGGGCGATCGGCGGGCAATTGCTCAACGCCGCTTCGGTCCATGCCATCGCCGCGGGCAAGGCCGCTTAAGCGAGCTGCTCCGAACGACCCGGCAGATTTGCAAGCGCCGTCACATATGTGGCGGCGCCTTTTCTCTTGGGCGCCTCTGGTCTCTCAGTTGCGTTGGCGGCTGCATCGCGTCACGGTGTGCAGACGCCAGAATCAGGAGACTTGTCCATGCACCTGTCGCGCCGCTCTCTTCTTTGTTCTTCCGCCGCTGCGGCGGTCATGCCGGTCCTGCTGTCTGCGTGTTCAAAATCATCCGGCGCTGCGGACGCCGCAAGCCTGTTGAATGGAATCACCGACCAGATTTTGAGCGCGTACCCTGAAAGCGCCTCAAGCGCGGGAATCGACACCGGAAAATATCTCGGCCTCAAGGCGAAACTCACCGATCGTTCGCCGGCCGGGCAAAATGCAATTCAGCGCGACGTTCGCGAAACTTTGGGGCGCTTGCGAAAAGTCGATACGAGCACGATGAACCCGGACGACGCGCTGAATGTGCATGTCGTGCGCACGGTTTTCGAGACCACTGCGGAAGGATTCGACTTTCCCTACGGCGATGTGGCGCTGCTCAACTCCAACTGGTCCTACCGCAACAGCCCTTACGCGATTGCGCAAAACACTGGCGCGTTTGTGGAGATTCCAACCTTTCTCGATTCCTCCCATACGATTGAAACGCCAGATGATGCAGACGCGTATCTTTCGCGAATGCAAGCCTATGCGGCGCAACTCGATGGCGAGACGGAACGCTCAATTGCCGCAGGCGACCTTGGCGTCATACTGCCTGATTTTCTGATGACGAAAACGCTCGGCCAGTTGCGCGCGGCTCGCGCAGCGCCCGTCGAGAGCTGGGGCATTGTTGCAGGGTTCGCAACCAAGGCGGCGAGTTTGGGCGGTGATTTTACCGAGAAGGCAAAAGCCATCGCATCGAACGAAATCGCGCCTGCCATTTCACGTCAGATCGAGGCGCTCGAAGCACAAGCTTCACGCGCAACGAGCGACGCCGGCATGTGGGCGAAACCCCAGGGCGACGCATACTACGCCTGGGCGCTGAAGGCAGGCACGACCACGACCATGTCGCCCGACGAAGTTCACCAGATGGGGCGTGACGAATTGGAGAGCCTGCATGCGCGCATGGATCCGATCCTGCGCTCCATCGGCTACATGGATGGCAGCGTTGGCGCGCGCATGACGGCGCTTGCCGACGATCCCCGGTTCAAGTTTTCGCCGGGTGATGCAGGCCGCGCGGAGATCATGGAGTTGATTGAAACGACACTCAACGACATCCGCGCGCGCATACCGCAAGCCTTCGAAACGCTTGTGCCCGGATTTCTCGAAGTGACGCGCATTCCGCCAGACGTCGAAGCTGGTGCGCCCAGCGCTTATGGCGGCGCTGGCTCGATTGACGGCAAACAGCCGGGCCATTTCTGGATTAATCTCAGAACGCCGGATCTGCACAGCAGGTTTTCGTTGCCAGACCTCACCTATCATGAAGCCATTCCCGGCCATGTCTGGCAGGGCGAATACGCGTTCAAACAGCCGCTGATCCGGTCACTGCTCGCCTTCAACGCCTACTCGGAAGGCTGGGCGCTTTACGCCGAGCAGATCGCCGATGAACTCGGCGTTTATGACGACTTCCCCGTTGGCAGACTCGGCTATCTTCAGTCGCTCGCATTCCGCGCATGCCGGCTGGTTGTCGATACTGGCCTGCATGCAAAGCGCTGGACACGACAGGAAGCGATTGACTGGTTCGTCACCAATAACGGCTCCAACCCGGACGAAGTTCAAAGTGAAGTTGACCGCTACTGTGCATGGCCGGGCCAGGCATGCGGCTACAAGGTCGGCCACTCCGCAATTGTTCGCCTGCGTCAGAAAGCCAAAGCCACGCTCGGCGACAAGTTTGACTTCCGCCGGTTCAATGACTCCGTGGTGCTGGGCGGCAATGTGCCGATGACCGTTCTCGAGCGGATCATTGACGGCTATGTGGCGCGCGAGTCGGGGAAGCACTAGGCAATATCTGGAATCGGAAGCGCAATCCGTTCCGCTACGTCTGTCGATATTCGTAAGAGAGAAATGGTGAGCCCTGATGGATTCGAACCATCGACCTACTGATTAAAAGTCAGTTGCTCTACCGGCTGAGCTAAGGGCCCACGAACGGCGACGGACAGCGCGAAACAATCACTTGCGATACCCGGCATAGAAAAGCCGCCCACGTCTCCGTGAAGCGGCAACCGCCTTGGAAGGCGCGGAACATAGGGGCGGCTTACCGCCCGGTCAACCGATTCGGCGGCTGATTTTTCAGCCAATTTCAAACAACCGTTTCACCGGTCTCGGCGCGGAATTGCGCGACAAAATCGGCAAACCGGCCGGCTGCAATGGCCGCGCGCATGCCCGCCATAAGCTCCTGATAATAATGAAGGTTGTGCCAGGTCAGCAACATCGGGCCGAGATACTCCCCGGCGCGGAACAGATGGTGGAGATAGGCCTTGGAATAATCCCGGCTCGCGGGACAGGCGCTGTCCGGGTCCAGAGGCGTCGGATCGTCAGCGAATTGCGCATTCTTGATGTTGACGGCGCCGGCTTTCGTCCAGGCCTGACCGTGACGGCCCGAGCGCGTCGGCGCGACGCAATCGAACATGTCGACGCCGCGCGCTACCGCGCCGACGATGTCCGCCGGTTTGCCGACCCCCATGAGGTAGCGCGGCTTGGCGGCGTCCATATGGGGCGTCGTGAACTCGAGGACGCGGAACATTTCCTCGCGCCCTTCGCCTACCGCCAGCCCGCCAATCGAATAACCCGGGAACCCGATTTCCAAGAGCTTGTCGAGACTTTCCCGGCGGAGGTCTTCATAGTTGGCGCCCTGCACAATGCCGAACAGGGCCTGTCCCGGTTTCGATTTTTCTTCAAACGCGCGTTTGGAGCGCTCCGCCCAGCGCGCCGACAGCAACATCGACTCCCGCGCCTTGTCATGTTCGATGGGGATCGCCGGACATTCGTCGAGTTGCATCTGGATGTCGGCGCCAAGCAGACATTGAATCTCGATGGACCGTTCCGGCGTCAGCATGTGGCGCGAGCCGTCAATATGCGACTGGAATGCGACGCCGTCTTCAGTAAGCTTGCGCAATTTCGACAGCGACATCACCTGAAACCCGCCGCTATCGGTGAGGATCGGGCGAGGCCAGTTCATGAAGTGATGCAAACCGCCCAGAGACGCGACGCGTTCCGCGGTTGGACGCAGCATCAAGTGATACGTGTTGCCGAGCACGATATCGGCGCCGGTCTGGCGCACATGATCGATCAGCATCGCTTTCACGGTGCCCGCCGTGCCGACCGGCATAAAGGCGGGCGTGCGGATCTCGCCGCGCGGCGTATCGATGCGGCCCGTGCGCGCCGGACCGTCGGTCGCATTCAACGTGAACGTAAATTCCGCGCTCAAAACAGTCTCCCGCCCTTGGGCACAACCTGCGAAGGTCCGATCAGCACCACTTCGCCTGTCTCGTCGGGAAAGCCAAGCACCAAAACCTCGGACATGAAGTCGGCGATCTGTCGCGGCGGGAAATTCACCACCGCCGCCACCTGCCGCCCCACCAGATCATCGGGACTATAATGCACGGTGATCTGGGCCGAAGATTTCTTGACCCCGATCTCCGGGCCGAAATCGACCCACAATTTCCATGCGGGCTTGCGCGCTTTTTCGAACGGTTCGACGCGCTCGATCGTACCGACACGAATGTCGACTTTCAAAAAATCATCAATGGAAAGGTCGGTCATGACTATTGTCCCGCAAGTTCTATCAGCGCGCAAACCGTGTTCCAGTTGCGCGCCGTAATCTTCGTTTTCAAAATCCTGTCCGCCTTTTCAGCGATTTTCGAGGACGCCAGCCCTTTTGGGGTGTGAAGGTAGAGAACGCCCTTGCCGAATGTAAACTTCTCCGGCGCTGTCTTTATTTCGGCGAGCGCCGCTTCAGCGTCCTTGTCGGGTGCGCCGTCGAGAAAAAACAGGTGAACGGATTTCGGCTCTGTCTCCGCTTGCTTTCGATACGGGCATGCGGCGGCGGCTTTTTTCAGCGCCGCCGCGGTTAGTATGAATGTATGAGGTTCAAATCCGAACCGCTTTGAGATGGCCTGCGCAATCTCCGGTCCCGTCGCTTTGCCGTCAAAGACGGCATTGCCGCTTTGAATGTAGGTACGCACATTCTCGCAACCCATGCCTTCAAGCAGTTGCACCAGCTCCTTCATGGGCAGCTTGTTGTTGCCGCCCACATTAACGCCGCGAAGGAGTGCAATCTTTCGCGTCATGGCGCGCGCTCCAGCAAGCAGGCGTCGCCATACGAATAAAACCTGTACTCATTTTCAATGGCGTGGGCGTAGGCGGCCTTCATCAGGCCGGTTCCGGCAAACGCGCAGACCAGCATGAACAAGGTCGAGCGCGGCAGATGGAAATTGGTCATCAGCATGTCGACGGTTTTGAAGCGATAACCGGGCGTAATGAAGATATCGGTCTCAGCGGCGAAGGGCTTAATCGCGCCGTCTTCATCGGCTGCGCTCTCAAGGAGGCGTAGAGACGTCGTGCCGACTGCTATAATGCGCCCGCCTTTCTTCCGCGCCTCATTGATCTGCGCCGCCTGCGCTTCCGTGATCTCGCCCCATTCGCTGTGCATCTTGTGGTCGGTCGTGTCGTCGACGCTGACCGGCAGGAACGTGCCCGCGCCCACATGCAAGGTAATGGTGGTCTGCTCAACGCCCTTTGCTTTCAGCGCAGAGACAAGCGCGGGCGTGAAATGCAGTCCCGCCGTGGGTGCGGCGACTGAGCCCGCTTCATCAGCGAACATGGTCTGATAGCTGGATTTGTCTGCATCGCCCGCCGGACGTTTGCGCGCGATGTAAGGCGGCAACGGCATGACGCCTGCCTCCTCCAGCGCTGCGAAGAAATTCCGTCCGCCGGTTTCGAACGCCAGCGTCGCTTCGGCGCCATCGCGGGATTTCACTTCAGCGCTGAGGCCGCCCTTGAACTCGACCATATCGCCGTCGCGCAGCCGTTTCGCCGGGCGCACGAAAGCGCGCCAGCGATTGTCTGAGATCTGCTTATGCAATGTCGCCTCGATGGCGACCGCTTCACTTTGCTGGTTCTTGTCGCGCGCCGCGCGCGTTCCGAATAGCTGCGCGGGAATGACTTTGGTGTCGTTTGCGACGAGCAGGTCGCCAGGCCGGAACAGATCCGGCAAATCGCGCACGATCTTGTCTGTGACCTTGCTGCCCGAAACGCAAAGCATCCGCGCACTATCGCGCGGACTGGCCGGCGACAGCGCAATCCGCTCCTGCGGCAATTCAAAGTCAAACAGATCAACACGCATGCGACGTTTTCAGGCCAAAGAGAGCTGTGAAGCACATTCAGCGGCAATTTCAAAGGACCGGCGCCGCGCGTTGTGGTCGAATATCTGGCCCGCCAGCATCAGCTCGTCGGGCTGATGCCTATCTATAAAAGCCCGCATTTCGCGTTTGACCGTTTCCGGTCCGCCAATGAACGAGCAAGACAGGGTCTGGCGCAGCATCGACTGCGCCATTGGATCGAGGCTTTCAAGATATCCCTCTTTCGGCGGCGGCAGTTTTCCGGGCCTGCCCGTGCGCAGATTGACGAACGCCTGATAGAGCGATGTCGCCAGAAGTCGCGCCTCACAATCAATCTCGGCAGCGATCACATTCGATGCGAGCATCAGATAGGGCTTCGCCAGTTGCTCCGATGGTTGAAAATTCTTGCGGTAGACTCTGATGGCGTTCTCCAGCTCCGCCGGCGCGAAATGCGACGCAAAGGCGTAAGGCAACCCAAATTGCGCAGCGAGCTGCGCGCCATAAAGGCTCGATCCTAAGATCCAGATCGGCACATTCGTATCGGCGCCGGGAACCGCCTGTAGCTTGCCGGTTTCTGCGGGGCCAAAATAATGCTGCAACTCACGCACATCATATGGAAACCGATCCTCGCCGCTTTCGCGCATGGGTCGGCGCAGGGCGCGGATGGAATTCATATCGCCGCCCGGCGCACGGCCGAGGCCAAGATCGATCCGACCCGCATAGAGCGATGCCAAAGTGCCAAACTGTTCAGCAATCACCAGCGGCGGATGATTGGGCAGCATGATCCCGCCGGCGCCGATGCGAATGGATTTCGTTGCCTCCGCCACATAGCCGATGACAACCGAAGTCGCCGCGCTTGCTACGCCCGGAATATTGTGATGCTCGGCCAACCAGAAGCGCTGATACCCAAGCCCCTCCGCAAGCTGCGCGAGGTCCCGTGCGTTCCGGAGCGCCAGCGCCGCATCGCCGCCCTCAATGATCGGGCACAGATCGAGAAGTGAAATAGGAATCATACAATGAGTGTAAGCCCGCCAGAAGCGCAGGGCCATGTGCTTCGGCAGAGCTAGATAGAATAGGTGTCGTAGTAGAAATTCTGATCCATCGTCTCCGACGGCGAACTTTCCGAACACTGTCCCACAGGTTTCGCCGGCACGCCGGCGACGGTGCAATGAGGCTCAACTGCTTTCAACACAACACTGCCTGCAGCGACTTTTGCGCCCTCGCCCACTTCGATATTGCCGAGCACTTTGGCGCCGACGCTGATCAGCGCCCCGCGGCGGATTTTAGGATGGCGGTCGCCTTCGTCCTTGCCCGTCCCGCCAAGCGTCACATTCTGCAGGATCGACACATCGTCCTCGACCACCGCGGTTTCACCGATAACAATTCCGGTCGCGTGATCGATGAAGACGCCCTTGCCGAAGGTCACTGCCGGGTGAATGTCGACGGCGAAGAGTTCAGACATGCGGCTTTGCAGGTAAAGGGCAAGCGATTGACGGTCGTGACGCCACAGCCAGTTGGCGACGCGTTGCGCCTGCAGCGAGAGATAACCTTTGAAGTAGAGCAGCGGCTGCATGTATTCGTGGCATGCGGGATCGCGATTGTAGACTGCGCGCAAATCGGTCAGTGCGGCTTCAACGATCGCCGGTTCGCTGCGATAGGCCTCGCCGCACACTTCGCGCCACAACATCGCGTTCATTTCAGCGTCGGAAAATTTTTGCGCCAACCGGTAAGAAAGCGCCACCTCAAACGAGGAGTGGTTAAGAATGGTCGCATGAAGAAAACTCGCCAGCACCGGCTCGGCCGCCGCCGCAGCGGCCGCTTCGACGCGCATTCGCGACCATGTCTGATCCTTGCCCAAAGAGACGACGTTGGATGCTTCTGTGGATGATTTCGCCATTGCCCAGCTCCTGCGCTGTCGCAAGTTTCCTATTTTCGCGGAACGCTCGCAAGTATGTGGTCGGAAATAGGCGCCGGAACCTCGCCGCGCAAGGCCTTGGCGAGCGCGGTTAACACCATCACGATTGTGAGACTGTCGGTGATTTCGCCCGACATCACCATTTCTAACAGCGTTGCGTAGCTCACCTGTTTCAAGGTTAATTCTTCCGACGATTCCGGCGCGGCGGCGCCCCTGCTGAGTCCCCATGCGAAAAAACAAACAGCGCGTTCATCCGTCACTGAGTTGGAAACATCAAATGCGCTGAGCGGCGCCCAGTGTTGCGCGGTCAGTCCGGTTTCTTCGGCGAGTTCGCGTTTTGCGGACACAAGCGGTTCGACGCCGAGCGCACCGCCGCCTTCGGGCAGCTCCCAGCTATATTTATCGTGCGGAAAACGGTGTTGCCCGACCAGTGTAACCATGCCCGCATCATCAAAAGGCAAAACGCCGATTGCGAGATTTTTGAACTGCACAACGCCGTACTCGCCGGGCGCGCCATCCGGATGCACCACTGCGTGATCGACAAGTTTGATCCACGGGTTTTCAAATGCGGCGCGTTCGCGGGTCACGCGCCAAGGACCGACAGTGCGTTCTTTGCCCATCCGTCAGCAGCTCAGTCTTCTGTGACTGGACGAACCGGAATTGGTAGCGCGCAGATATCCACGTGATTGGGGCGGAAGTAGAAAAATTCCTCAGGACGGTTGCGCCGCGATTCCACATACTCGGTAAAAAGCGGCGTGTCCGTCCGCAGGATTTCAAGCTCCGGCCGCTCGCCTTCGGGCAGGTCAGCAGCGACCTTAACGGAGGTGATCGTTTCGCCGCGATCGTCTTCAGGCGACTCGGGCGGCGAAACACGGCGCAGGGTTTGAATGACCTCCATGCCCTCTACGACCTGTCCGAACACGGTGAGGTTGCGATCAAGATAGCGTTGCGGCTGAAGTGCGATATAAAACTCCGTGCCGCCCGTATCGGGCTCGTTGCCGCGCGCCATGGCCACGGCGCCTGGGCAATGCAGACGCCAGACATTTTCGCCCGCCTCATCAACGCCGACGGCGGCGCTATTGATAAATCCGACACGCGCCGCATAGCCATCGACAACACTGACAGGTCTGAACTTCATTGAATCCGTCAGCGGCTGGTCGAACTCGGCGGTGATTGCTTTGGCCGCAGTTTTCACCTCGCGGCTCTCAAAGACATCGCCCCCTTGCGCCACGAACCCGTCAATGACGCGGTAGAAACTCAAGCCGTCATAGAATCCCTCGCGGGCGAGCTTTTTGATTTGCGCCGTGTGACCTTGCGCCAGCCGCTCCGCCAGCGCGACGATCACCCGTCCGCGTTCAAGCTCAAGCACCAAGACGTTTTCCGGATTGAGCGTTCGCCAGTCTTCGGGGGTTGATTCCGCGATGATCTGGCCCGGGCCGCGCTTTGCATCTTCCGCGGCATTTTCCTGTGCGGTGTTCGCCAGCGCTTCTTGCGCGCTTTCGCTCTCGGGCGCCGTTTGTTGCGAACATGCCGTGGCAAGCACGAGACCAAACACTGAAAAGAAACGAAACATCGAGCTCTCCCTTATCCGCGGCCGCGATAAGTCGCGACGCCGGGCTCCGGCAGCCACAATCCTTTTGGCGGCTCACCGGTCTGGTAAAAAACGTCGATTGGAATGCCGCCGCGCGGATACCAGTAGCCGCCAATGCGCAACCATTTCGGCTTGATCGCGGCGATGATGCGTTTGGCTACATAGATCGTACAATCTTCATGGAACGCGCCGTGATTGCGGAACGACGTTAAAAACAATTTCAACGATTTCGACTCAACGATCAGTTTCGCCGGCACGTAGTCGATTACGAGATGCGCAAAGTCGGGCTGGCCAGTCACCGGACAGAGCGAAGTGAATTCCGGCGCGGTGAAGCGCACCAGATACATTTCGCCCGAATGCGGATTGGGCGCCGTCTCCAGCCGGGCAGTCTCCGGATCCGCCGCCGCTGAAACAGGGTTGCCGAGCTGGCTCAACGCCGGCTGGGCTTTGACCCGCGGTTTCGCGGAGGAACGCTGATCAAGCGCTTCCAGCGCGCCGAGTGTCGCGGTCTTGTGCTTGGCCGCGGCTGAACGGGGAGTTCCGGATTTTCTAGCCATGAACGGTTTCCTTTTCCCTTCCTTAGTCGAGCCCGCCGCGCGCCGCAAAGCCTGGGCGGGCGAGTCCATCGCCCCGCACAGCTGCGCCCCCGCCAAAGCGGCTCTACAGCGCGGAAAACGGACGACATTTTCGCCAACTCCGGAGGCCTTTTTGGGCGTGAGGCCATGGACAAATCCGTCCCGCCTGGCCTATAAGCCGCGCTCCGCCGGACAGGGCCCGCCCCGATCCAGCGCGCCCGGGTAGCTCAGTTGGTAGAGCAGCGGATTGAAAATCCGCGTGTCGGTGGTTCAAATCCGCCCCCGGGCACCATTTCGCTCCATAAATTCAGAGTGTTGGGCTAGCCGACCGAATTCGAATGGCCGACCAGACCAAGCTGTTACCTCATTGGTACCGGGAGCGATGCTCTTTTGCGTATTCGCCCTGGTCGCAGTCCGTTCCCGTTCGGTTTTTTGAAGCGACGCGCGGCATTAGTTCGCCGAAAGCCTAGCTCCGTTTCAACTCTAACACGACGATTACATCGTAACCGAATGAAACAAACCAGGCGTCGAAATGAAAGCGACGCAGGACAAATCAGAAGTTAGCCCTCCAAACTCCGGTCGTACATTCATTGCGATGCGCTCACTATCAGACCTAAACTGTTTGTGACGTCGTACCGATTCCCTGACTCTCGGGTCATAAAGTTTT
>CAZAOB010000003.1:109833-116028 GCA_964486635.1 uncultured Caulobacterales bacterium
GGTAACAGGGTACGAAATTCGCGTTGATGCCAAAATATTCAGTTTTCGGCCAAATACAAAAAACGGTTATGTGCCTCAATCAAGGAATCCTGCGGCGTTTGTAGACTACAAACTAGACGCTTCTCCGACGGAAATCACACGTCGCACCTCATCCGAACGAAAGCCAACCAAAGCTGGCCGAGTTACGTCCGGCAAAACGACAACATCAAACAGCTCCGCAACGACGCCTTCGATGCGAAGCCAGTGTTCCAAACCGCCCGTTGAAAGGCTTATTACTGCAATTCCGCATCTTGGCGCCGCGTTGGCTCGGTCCAACCGATCCTGCAATGGAAGCCCTTCAAAAGTTCGGAGTGCTCTTGGTAGAGACATAGTTGCGATGGCGTAGCCGTCAAGAAAACACAGGCCGCGCAAAAATCCTGGACAGAAAGCGATGGGCTGGAAGATACCGCTTTGCGGTTCCACAAAGCCGAACTCGCCGGTTCCCGCATTCTGAAGCCAAATTTTTCCATCGCGACAGCGCGGCGCGTGCGGCATTGACAGGCCGCTGGCTACAACTTCACCGCTTTCCACATCGATAATCACCCCGCCACCCACTCGATGTTCTCGCCATGCATCTGCCGCGTCAGTAGCCGCCACCGCCGTGACAAACGCGGGCTTACCGTCGCGTATGGCGAGTCCGTTCAAATGACAGCGGTCTTCAGCCACAAGCTTGGTGATAAATGGTGGGCGCCACAGCGGCGCAAAACTGCTATCCTCCGATGTCGTCGCAAGGCAGGAAAACAATGTGTTGACAAAAACTATTCGACCGTTCTGGTCGGATTTAACGTCGTGAATATCGAGATCGCCGGTTACCCAACTTGAGCGCGGTGAGTATAGCCTGTCGTATTCTTGGTACCGCTCACCTTTTGTTACATCATCAAACTTCCAAAGTTGAAAAAGTGTGGAGACGAACAATGAGTCATCCTGAACATGAAGCGCCATCGGACGGTCAATTGATCGCTCGAAAACAGATAGCTCATGTTTTTGACTGGCTCCAATGAATATCAGCTTTCCGCTCTGATATGCAGACACTGCCAGCGCGCTTCCAGACTCGGCGAGCCACGGCGCGAATCCGCGAGAAGTTGTGATCGCAAACTTCTCGGATTGAGGTTGAGATTCGCCGCCCCGGTTCGCCATATGTGTTCCTAACTGACTAGATCTTCTCAAAACAAGAGTTTTGCGATTTCTAGTCGCAATTCTTGCCAAGGCCGCACTTTTTACAAGTACCGGCGAACCGGTTTTCAAGCCCCTAAACTCGACCCTCTCCAGTCATTCAATCAACAAAAAAGCGCCTACCCTATTTCAGCCATTTGAACAGTAGGCGCCGGCGCTCTCCGGGAGCCATTATACTGGCGGCCTAGTCCCGGACACGAGAGCCCCGTTCCGACGACGTTAGGCAAGAAAGGGTAAACGCACCGAAGTTTCCCTTGGCGAGGCCCCTACTCCGAGCTAAAAGTCATTATTCAGTAAGCGTGGGCAAAGAGAAATGGCGACCTATTTTGAACTGTCCACACTTGATGCTTCAAGCGGCCTCATCATCACCAACATCGCCAGTTATGAATACGAAGGCATGTCGCTTGCTGGCGCCGGCGACGTTAATGGCGATGGATTCGATGACATTCTCATCGGTGTTGGTTATCACGGGATACAGGGCGAAGGACGCAGCTACTTAATTTACGGCGGCGCAGACGTATTCGATGAGTCTTTCTCCTTAGAAGAGCTGAACGGCTCCAACGGATTCATACTCAACGGTGTTGATCGTGGAGATGACAGTGGATTTGTAGTTTCCATTTCCGGCGACCTGAACGGTGATGGATTTGATGACATAGTCATTGGCGCGCCGGAGGCAAACCCTGGACCGCTTGACGGATCGCGGGTTGGGCAGACATTTGTGGTTTTTGGCGGCGCTGCGTCATTTCCAACCAGCTTTGAGCTATCGTCTCTAAACGGATCAAATGGATTCGCGTTTAGTGGTGCTAGTTTCGAAGAATTTAGCGGAACTTCAGTTGCATCCGGCGGGGATTTCAACGGCGATGGCATTGACGACCTAGCGATCGGCTCAACACGAGCCTTTAACACGGGCGCCGTTTACATCGTGTTTGGGAGTACGTCAGCGTTTCCCCAAGACATTGGCGTCTCGGATTTGGATGGCGACAACGGCCTGGTCATAAAGGGAATCGATTTGGGCGACTCCGCGGGGCGATCCGTCGCATTCGCGGGAGATGTAAATGGTGACGGTGTAGACGATTTAGTCATTGGCGCGTTTCATGCCGACTCTGCAACCGAAGCCAGCGTTGGCGAGGTATATGTTATCTTCGGTCAGATAGGGAGTTCGCCGGCAGAATTTGACCTAGCGGACCTAGACGGCACAAACGGATTTCGCCTTGTCGGTGACGAAGCATTGGATTTGACGGGTAAGTTCGTTGATGCAGCCGACGTAAACGGCGACGGTTTTTCGGATGTGATAATTGCGGCGGTGGGTGACGGTCCGTCTGATTACGCTTATCAGAGCAAGATTTATGTCGTGCTTGGTTCAGATGCAGGATTTTCTTCCACAGTTGATCTCGCGAGCTTGGACGGGTCAAACGGTTTTGTGCTCCATGCCGAAATTAATCCGATGGGCAGCCGACGCAGCGGATACTCGGTTTCATCGGCTGGCGATGTAAATGGCGATGGCTTCGATGATATTATTATCGGCGCCAAGCACGCAGCAATTAGTGGCCAATACACAGTTGGACAGGCCTATGTCATCTTTGGAAAGGCTGGCGGCTTTTCGGCTTCGATTGACCTCACTCAACTCGAATACCCTGATGGCTTCATTATCGCCGGTGTGAATCCGGGCGCTGCGGTCGGGTATTCAGTCGATGCGGCTGGTGACGTGAATGGCGATGGATTTGACGACCTGCTCGTCAGCGCGCCCGGAGCAAAGCTGGCCTATGTGATTTATGGGTCCGCCACTTTAGGTTATGTCGCGCCGCTCGTTCCGACTTCAGGCGATGACACTTTAATTGGCACGAGTGCAAACGAATTTATTGAGGGGCTTGAAGGCTCAGACAGCCTCGTCGGCGGGAGGGGTGACGACACCCTGATCGGCGGCCCCGGCTCCGACACGCTAGACGGAGGTCTCGGTGTCGATTTGGTAACTTATGCAGATGAAACATCTGGCGTCAGTATAGACCTGGCGTTATCGACGGCTTCGGGAGCGGCCGCCGGTGACAAACTTTTCTCAATCGAAAATTTGATTGGCACCGGGTTTGATGACGTACTTTTCGGAAATGATTCGGCCAACATCATCATTGGTGGAGATGGCGCTGATGCCATAGCTGGCAAAGGCGGAAACGATACTCTGGACGGCGGCAGCGGCAGTGATACGCTGGATGGAGGCGCCGGGTTTGACCTTGTCACCTACGCCAGCGCCACATCTGGGATCAGTATAAATTTAGCGAGCGGTTCAGCTGGCGGCGGCGCAGCTGGCGATGTAATTATTAGCATCGAAGAAATTATTGGGTCGTCGCATGGCGATCTCATTTTGGGGAATGCCTCTCGAAATCAGCTCTATGGCGGCGATGGCAATGACACGTTGATCGGCGCGGGATCATCCGCCTCGGGCATGGACTCGCTGTTTGGTGGCGCAGGCGATGATTCGCTGAGTGGAGATGGACTCAACGCTGTGTTCTTTGAGGGGGGGCTCGGCGCCGACACCATCGTTGGGGGCGCGGGACGCGACATCGCCTCGTACTCTAATGAAGCTAGCCCGTTTGAAATAAATTTGGCGACGGGACTCGCCATGGGCTCAGCGCTCGGCGACCTGCTTACTTCGATCGAAGAAATACACGGCACGGAATTCAGCGACACGCTATATGGCGACAACTCTGGCACGCCCTTCCTTTTTGTCGGCGGCGGCGGCGATGACCTCTTTGAAGGCGGTCCTGGCCGCGACACGATGGACGGCGGGTTGGGTGACGACACCATGATCGCCAGCGAAGGCGTGGATGTTTTTTGGGGTGGCTATGGTTTTGACGTTATAGATTATAGCAAATCGTCCATTGGGGCAGAAATCCGTTTAGATCTTAACGCCTACAACAAAGGCGCTGCCGCCGGCGACATTTTTGTCGGCGTAGACGGTGTCATCGGCACAAACTTCGACGATGTAATTTACGCTGCATTCGTGCCCTGCATGCTGTGGGGAGGAGATGGGTCCGACTACTTACGAAGCGGCTCTTTTGCGGACACATTAAACGGTGGTAGCGGTTTAGACACAGCATCATATGTGGCATCGACTGCTGGCGTCACTGTTGACCTACTCAATGGAACAGCATTTGGCGGTTTCTCTCAAGGCGACGTTCTTGTCAGCATAGAAAATCTGGTAGGCTCCAATTTTGCGGACGTACTGATTGGCGATAATGGCGCCAACAAAGTGTCTGGCGGAACCGGCAATGACTCACTTCGCGGCGCCAATGGAAATGACTTTCTATCGGGTGGCGCGGGGTTGGATACTCTGCAGGGCGATGCTGGCGAAGATGAATTGTTCGGCGGCGATGGGGGCGATTTGCTGTCTGGCGGTGATGGTAACGACACGCTTGCCGGCGGCGGCGGCGACGACACGATGGATGGCAATGCGGGCGCCGATGAGCTTTACGGCGGCAATGGCGCCGATACGATGACTGGCGGCGGCGACAATGATCTGATGACCGGCAATGCGGGCGATGACACGCTTGATGGCGGCGACGGAGACGACACGGTTTATGGCGGCGACGACGGCGATGTGGTCATGGGCGGCGACGGCAATGACAATATTTCGGGCACGCGCGGCTTCGATACGGTCTATGGCGGGCTTGGCGACGACACCGCCGTAGGCGGCAATGACGATGATCTCGTCCATGGCGACGACGGAAATGATCTCGTCGCCGGCACGCTCGGCAACGACACGGTCCATGGCGACGCCGGCAATGACACGGTGCTCGGCGGCGACGGCAATGACCTGCTGTTCGGCGGAACCGAAAATGACGAACTCTATGGCGGCAATGGAACCGATACGCTGAATGGCGGAACCGGCGACGATCTCCTCGCCGGGGCCAATGGCAATGATGTGTTGAACGGCGAAGACGGCGCCGACACGCTGTTCGGCGGAGCCGGCCTCGACACGTTGAGTGGCGGTGACGGCGCCGACCAGCTGTTTGGCAATGTGGACAATGACGAACTCTATGGCGACGCCGGAAACGACACGCTGAATGGCGGCGGCGGCGATGATTTGCTAGATGGCGGCGCGGACAATGATGTGCTGCTCGGCGATGTCGGCCACGACACGCTGATCGGCGGAACCGGCGATGATGTGATCAATGGCGGCGGCGGCGATGACCGGTTCGAGTACGCCATGGGCGACGGCGTGGACGTGATCAACGGCTTCACCGCCGGCGCAACCAGCGACGATGTCATCTTCATCTCGGGCTTCGGCGCGGCGTTCGATGAGTTCGCTGACATCCTCGCCAACGCATCCGACGACGGGACCGACACCACCATCACCGTGGGCGCGGGCTCCATCACCCTCAGCAATGTCCTCGTCGCCGACCTCCATCAGGATGATTTCCTGTTCGGGTAGCGCATTGGGTTTGGCACCCGATTGGCACCAACGTGAACGGCACTCATTAAAATGGACGAGTCATTACGGGAAGTTCGATTACGTTCAACAAGCGAATTCTTAATCGCTTAGATATTTCCGGTGCAAATTGGGATATCAATCTTGAGGATTGAAAATCCGCATGTCGGTGGTTCAAATCCGCCCCTGGCGCCACTCCCTAATTTGCTCCCAATACTTTGTTCGCGATGGAATTTACGCGTTCATCCGCTTTTCGGCCCCAAAACCGGCGTGCAGGAAGCGCTGACGATATACGGGTACCACCCGAGCGCCTTTGACCGCCGGCCGTAATAGCGAATTTTGCAGTCGTTGAGCTCGCTGACCATGGCGCCGGCGATCTCTGCCGGATCGTAGGGTTCGAACCGCGTTGTCCAGTATTTGACATCGAGAATGATGTTGTCGCGCAGGCGATAATAGGTCGTGTTGTCACCGCCATCGCAGCCGGAAATGTCCCGGCAGCCCATCACCTGATAAAGCTGGCGATCCGGATTGATGAGTTCGGCGCGGCCGAGATAGAGATG
>CAZAOB010000003.1:116038-125964 GCA_964486635.1 uncultured Caulobacterales bacterium
TAGAGATGATCTTCCTTCATGGTGGCGAGCATTCCCGCGTCATAGATCGCACGCGACGTCGCCGGGATGACATGCTGCACCAGAACGAACGGCGCGACGATAGTGAACGCGGCGAGCGCCGCCACAGTAACGCCCGCGCGCTGGCGCGAGAAGTCGCGCGCGTTTTTCGGCCCCGTGTAAGCGAAAATTCGGAAGGTCCAGCGGTAAAAACCGACAACGCGTTTGGTGATCGGCGTCAGAAAGCGCGTCACGGGGCGCAACCAGCCATTCCAGACCGCGTCGGCCAGGCGCATTAGCTTGTCCCAGAGCGCCGCGAGATATGCGAAGGCGAAAACCGGCGATGCGCCGCCGGATTTCTTGCGGTCCGCTTCCGCGCCCCTTGGCGGCGCCTCAGTGTTTTCGCTGCGCGAGGATTTTTTCAACGCGTCAAGCGCGGCCTTCAAGGACGGATCGCGGGCGTCGTTCATTCAGCCGCCTTCATCGCCGCGCCATCGCCGGACGCCGGTTCAAACCGCCATTCGAAAGAGTCTTTTTCAGGATCGAACGCCGCTTTAATAACGCCGCCCTCGCCCTTGTTCACATCGCCGGAATGAGACAGCACAATTTTCGCGGCCTGGTTGATGAGATTGTTCTGGACGAATTTCTGAACCTGACGCGCGCCTTCTTCTTGTCTGTATTTGCGCGCGACGATCTCGGCGATGTCGGCGTCTGGCAACTCGATGCGGATCGCCTTTTTTTGACGTTCGAGATTGTCGTTCTTCTTTGCAACCAGGCGCTTAAGAATGCGTTCAATATCTGAAGATTTCAACGCTTTGAACAGCAGGAACGCATCGACGCGATTGATCAGCTCCTGCGGGAAGATTTTGCGGATTTCGGCCTTGATGTCCTCGCCCGAATTCTCTGACGTCCGGGTCTCGTCGAAACTCAACTGCTGCCCCAGATTGGTGGTCATGATAAACAGCGTGTTCTTGAAATCGACAGTACCGAGCTCATCGCTAAGACGGCCCTTGTCGAGCAACTGCAGCAGGATCTTGAAGACGTCCGGGTGCGCCTTTTCGACCTCGTCAAGCAGGATCACCTGATAGGGGCGACGGCGCACAGCGTTGGTCAGCATCCCGCCCTCGCCGTAACCGGCATATCCCGGCGGCGCGCCGATCAAACGCGCGACGGTGTGCTTCTCCATAAACTCAGACATGTCAAAAACGGTAAGCGCATCCGCGTCATCGAACAGATCTTCCGCCAGACATTCCGCGGAATAGGTCTTGCCGACGCCGGACGATCCCACGGCGATGAAAGAGCCGATGGGGGCTTCCGGATTGTTAAGACCTGCTTTGGCGGTCAACACAGCGTCGGCGATCACCGCGACTACATCGTCCTGACCAAAAATCTTTTCTTTCAGCCGTCCTTCAAGACCGAGCGCGCGAGTCGCTTCGTCGGCGTTCAGGTCCTTGGTCGGGATGCCGGACATTTCGCTGAAGATTTCACGCACATCAGCGACGGCTAGCTGCAACTCTTCATTGTGCTGACTGCGTACTGCGCGCGCTTTTTGATCAGCTTGCTCCAGCAGGCGCGAGGTTTCGCGGAGAAACTTTTCGACATCCTTGATCTCGCTAGTCTTGTGCGACGCGATATCGCGATCGGCGGGATCGCGCCCCAGGGTCGCCTTGAGATTTTCGCGCAGCATGTTTTCAAGGCGCGCTTTTTCCGCCCGCATTTCCTCAAGGTCATGTTCGTGCTTGCGCTTTTCGAGGTAAGCAGCACCTAAGGCGCGGGCGCGTTCCTCCCAGCGCGATCGCACAGCAGCAATCTTTGATTCAAGATCCGCCCGACGAACATCGGAGCCGGAGCCGCCGAGCGCCTCCAGTTCCGCTTCAAGTGCGTCAAGTTCGGGCGGGCGCGCCTGTCGCCGCGAGACAAACTGGCTGGCGATCCGGTCGCGCATTCTGAGCGCCCGCGCCGGCTGCTGGCGCATGTAAATCGAAAGGTTCGGATATTGCAGCGTCAGATTGACGATCTCGCGATTGGCCTCATCGCTGATGACGAGATTGTCGTAGTGTCGCTCAATCGACGCTTTGCTCTGCTCCAGAATTGCGAACACGTCGTCTTTCGCCGCCGGCTTCTTCTCAAGCACACTGAACAATTCGGTGATGTCGGAATGTGCGTTCATTACTGCGCCGAGTTTGTTCATGCCCGGCTCGTCGCGCACCATTAAGATGCACTGAAAAGCGCGCTTCTTAAGCTCTCGCACGAGTATGGAAATCAGTCCCTGACATTGATTGTCTTCAATGCCTTTCAATAGATCATTGCCGTCCTCGACAACCAAAACATGATCGCCGGGCTTGTCGAGTTCGGCGAAGACCAGCTTGATGCTCTGCTCGATACGCTGCGGATCGTTGCTGTCGAAAAGCGTGTTGGTGTCCAGCAGGAGAAACCGTCGGTCGATCATATGCAGCGGCAGGCGCTTCTCTTCCGGCCCGACGGCGCCCTCAATGGTCCGCTTTTTTTTCTGGATTATTCCATAGAGGTTCGCAGTCTTGCCGACACCGGACCGGCCTACATAGATCAGGTTGGAATATTGATTCTGCCCAAGAATGCTGGAGATCTTTTCAATATCGCCGTCGCCGACAAAATTGAAATCGGGCTCGACCTGGGCGACATAGTCTTCAAGATCGATCAGCAGCTTGTTTTCCATACCCGCTCGCTTTTACATCGCCGTTAAGGCCGCCGAACTTACTCCGAATCCTCTGCGTAGAGCTTCTTGTTGACCGTGGCTTCAATCGCGAGCGCTTCCTCGTTGGCGCGCGCAAGGTTTTCCGACTGAGCGATAAGCTTGTCGATCAGCGCCTTGCGCTCCTCAGCAATTTCGAGAACGACATCGTTTTTCACGTCGATGGCGTCGGCCATTTCTTTCAGTGCAGCGTTGAGATCCTTGATTGAAGCATTCTTCGCCATCCGGCCCATCAGCGCGCGCTCCATCTCCTTGGCGAGTTCGCCCAGCGCTTCTTCGGATTCCTTGGTGTATTGCCCCTTGGTAATGACCGACTGGACGAAAGTCGCCAGGCCCTCAACGCGCATCAGCGTATTGTTGCCGCTGACGGCCGCGCTGCCCACGGCCAGCATCTGCTGCTCGATGGCGTCGGCCAGTCCTTCTTCCATCTGGTCCTTGAAATTGGTGAGACTCGATTCAATTTTTCCGAGTTCGCCAGAAACCGCCGCTGTAGACTGAATGGTTTTGTCGATGGCCGACACATGCTGATTGAGTGCGCGCTTTTTCTTTTCGCGCGTGAGCGCGTCAAGGCCGCTCGCTTCGGTTTCACCCTCGAACGCCTTCAGCGCCCGCGCATTGTGCTCCTGCGCCCCGCGCTGTGCGTCGAGCATAACGGTGACGTTCTCTTTGGTGTTGTGGGTCAACGTGTGGACACCGGTCACGCGCTGCAGCAGGGATTCTAGCTGGTCGCGCACGCCGTTCAGCGTTTCCTCGGTGTTGTCGATATAGGAAAGCGTCAGATCCGACAGCGCCTTGACGCGCTCGATGAATTCTTCATTGCCAATGTCGAGAATTTCCAGAATCTTTTCATTGATACGCCAATCGTCGGTGTCGATGAACGCTTGATAAACGCCGGCGCGTTCGGTTAGCGACGTGTTGGCGTCCGAGAGTTCAACGGTTTTCTTCTCAATCGACGCTTCTTTGGTCGTGCGGGATTCTCGCCGACGGGTCAGCAGCTTTTTCTTCTCGCCTTTGAAGAAAAGAAACATGTCCTTTTCATCGGTCTCGATGGCGCGCGCCAAAGCCTTGACGTCCGCGTTAAGGCCGCCAATGTCGCTGTTGAGTTGTTCAACCGTCGCCGTCGCATCGTTCAGCGCTTTCTCGAGCGCATTCTTTTCAATTTCCTTGTCGCGCGCAGCAAGCATAGCGTCGATGAGACCCTGCGGGCCGCCTTTTTGCTCTATCAACTGATCAATAAGCTCAAGTTTGGTTTTCAGATCAGCGCGGTCGCCTACGAGCGCGTGATACTCTTCAAACACTTCCTTGATTCCGGTTCTAAGGTGTGACAGCGGATTGTCGCGAACCAGCTCGATGCTTTCCTTGTTATGGCGCGTGAAATCCGCCAGCAACGCCGCAACGATGGCGCGGTTTTCATTAAGACGCTGGACGTTGCCCTCAAGATCGTTTTCGTCGAAAGTCAGCAAGGCCGTCAGCTTTTCGATTTTCTGCTGCGGGTCGAGCGAGGCGTCCGTCAAAATCTTGAACGCTTCGGTTTCCTCGATTGATGTCGACGCCTCCGAAACGGTCTCTTTGTTTCCGGCGAGGCTGACCTGGCTGTCCCGGCGCCGAGCTTTCTCGGCCGTCTCTCCCTGTGTTTCCCGAAGACGCGCACGAACCGCTTCGAACCGGTTGGTGAGATTTTCGTCTGA
This sequence comes from uncultured Caulobacterales bacterium, assembly GCA_964486635.1. GTDB lineage: Bacteria > Pseudomonadota > Alphaproteobacteria > Caulobacterales > Parvularculaceae > Hyphococcus. The sequence continues at coordinate 120,455 of CAZAOB010000003.1, forward strand.
CGCCATAACTAACCCCTTTTCCCTGGTTGGATTGATGGCCCGAATCGACGCGCCCGGTCAGCGGGATCATGCGGCCGAGGCGCCGGATGAGCAAGCCACGCGCGAAGGTTTCCATCGATTTTTACTATTGGTTGAGTACGCCGTCGCATTCGGCAGAAATATTCACCAGTAAACCCGCCCCTAACCCTTTCCATGGCTAAATATATTTGGAGAGTATCTTTGAATTTCAAGATTCCGGAAACGAAGATCGGAGCGGGTGTCTTGCCGGTCGACACCGGCGCCTTAGGGCGATTGGCCAGCGGATCAATTCCGGCTATGCAGAGAACGAGTACAGACAGCGACGCCAAATGAACACCTACAAGCGCGGCAATCCCATAGCAGTTCTCGGCATGTCCGGCGTCGGCAAGACCCGGATCGCCTCGATGCTGCGCGCCGAAGAACGCTGGTTTCACTACTCCGTCGATTACCGCATCGGCACGCGTTACATGGACGAAGCGATCGAAGACAACTTCAAACGCGAGGCGATGAAAGCGCCGTTGCTACGCGAATTGCTCTTGTCGGACTCGATCTATATTTCGTCCAACATCACCTTTGACAACCTGTCGCCGCTGTCGACTTATCTGGGCAAACCTGGCGATCCCGCGAAGGGGGGCATTCCCTTTGACGAATATGTGCGCCGCCAGCGCGAACATCGCGACGCGGAAATTCGCGCAATGCTCGATACGTCGTTGTTCATTGACAAGGCGCGCACCATTTACGGTTATGACAAATTCATCTGTGACACCAGCGGCTCGATTTGCGAAGTTGTCGACCCGGCCGACAAGTCTGATCCCGTGCTCACGGCGCTCAGCGAGCATTGCCTGATCGTCTATATCGAAGGCGACGAAGCGCACAAGGACGCGTTGAAGGCGCGCTTCGACAAGGCGCCGAAGCCGATGTACTACAATGAAGATTTCTTGCGCGGTGTCTGGTCTCGGTATTTGGACGAATCCGGCCTTGGCGAGCGCAAAGTCGACCCGGACGCGTTTATTCGATGGGCGTTCGCCGAGCTGATTGACTGGCGCGCGCCCCGATATGAAGCGATTGCAAAGAACTGGGGCGTAAAAATCTCCGCGCGGGACGTTGAGAAGGTCAAAACCCCGGACGATTTTCTGGCGCTGGCGGACAGCGCCGTGAAGGCGCAGCGACAGGCTTGACGATTGATTTGCGGACTGATCTTTCCGCCCCGCATTTACCTCCCGGCGAAATACCCTCATAAACTCTGCTGAAAAATGAGGGAACGCCGTCATGAACGAATCACAAGCGCTTTTTACGAACGACGCTGTCGTGCTGGGGCTCTTGCTCCTTATTCTGGCGGCTGTGTTCAAAGCCTCCAGCAGCGAGCATCCGGCCCTGAAGCGGTTCTTCGGAATCGTGCCAATGCTGCTCTTGTGTTACTTTCTCCCGTCATTGCTGACCACGTTCAACATCGTCGACGGCGAGCATTCGCAACTTTATTTTGTCGCCTCACGCTACCTCCTGCCCGCCTGCCTCGTCTTGCTGACGCTAAGCGTCGATCTGCGCGAGATCGCGCGGCTGGGGTGGAAGCCGGTGGCGATGTTTCTCGCGGGAACCGTCGGCGTCATCATTGGCGGACCGCTCGCGATCCTCATCACATCGCTATTTGCGCCTGACCTTGTCGGCGGCGCCGGCCCGGACGCCGTCTGGCGCGGCATGACGACGATCGCCGGCAGTTGGATTGGCGGCGGCGCCAATCAGGCGGCGATGTATGAAATTTTCAAGCCTTCTGACTCACTCTACTCCGTCATGATTACTGTGGACGTGATCGTCGCAGAAATCTGGATGGCGTTTCTTCTCATCGGCATTGGAAAGCAAGGCGCGATCAACAAATTCTTCCGGGCCGACAGCAGCGCAGTTGATCACCTTCGCGACAAGATGGAGACCTTTAGTCTTTCCATCGCCCGCATTCCAACGACAACGGATCTCATGGTCATCCTTGGCGTCGCTTTCGGCGCGACGGCGCTATCCCATGTGCTTGCTGACACCATCGCTCCGTTCATCGCCGAGAACGCGCCGGGACTGAACCGGTTCAGCCTGACTTCCGGATTCTTCTGGCTGATCGTGATCTCGACAACCATCGGCGTCATTCTTTCCTTCACCAAGCTGCGCACCTATGAGGGCGCGGGTGCATCTAAAATTGGCACGCTGTTCATCTTCGTGCTGGTCGCCACCATCGGCATGAAAATGGATATCAAGGCGCTGGCGCAATATCCGGGTCTGTTCATGGTCGGCGGCATCTGGATGCTGATCCACGTGGCGATTTTGATCGCCGTGGCTTTCATCATTCGTGCACCGTATTTCTTCCTCGCGATCGGCAGCAAGGCCAATATCGGCGGAGCCGCCTCGGCGCCAGTGCTCGCGGCGGCGTTTCATCCGGCCCTCGCGCCAGTCGGCGTCTTGCTGGCCGTGCTCGGATATGTGCTGGGCACTTACGGCGCGTGGTTGAGCGGCTTGCTGATGCAAACCATCGCCGCCGGCTAAGCGGCCGCAGGCGCGCCAGCTTTTCCGTATTTGAGCCACGCCGCCTCAGCTTCGCCAAGTTCCGCAATCGCCCGCGCTTCGTAGCGCGCGCAGTCTTCCTCTGTCAGAACATCGCGCCAGCGGCCGTTCATGCCTTTATTGATAAACGTCTCGCCGCCGCCTTTGAAAATATCCCCGCCGAGCGGCGCAACTTTCGCGGCGTTGCGTTTCATGTATTCGAAGCTGCAATGCTCGAAGATCGCCGGCCAGGCGTCAGGCGCAACGTCGATCTCCAGAAAATCCGCAATGGCGCGAATCTCCCCTTCCGGATCAGTCTTCAAATCATTGAAGTGCAACACCTTCACATTAGGTAAATGACGCGCTGCGCGCCAGGTCCGAACATTTTCCCAAAGCGACCACACTGGAAAACCGCGATCCTCAAGCCACTCCAGAAAATACGCGCGCGGATCAGGATTGGCCTCTTTCAGCGGCGGCCCTTCCCGCGCCGGAGAGGCGTGAAACTCCTGCATGATTTCCGGCGTGAAATTGATGTGATGATTGTGCATGCTCCACATCACATCACGCCCATCCCTGCCGATATAGATGTGCTTCACATCAGGCCGGAAAACGAATGCATCGAGGGGAAGGTGCGTTTTGACGATGCGGCGATGGGTCTGCGCTTCGAGCAAAGGCAGCTTCACCTCGCGCGGGATAATGCGCAGATCGAGCCACGGAGAAATTTCCGCGACATTCACGTCCTCTGCTCCGCCGAAAATCAACTGGCTGACAATTTGCTGGGTCCAGGTCGTGCCCGATTTTGCGTAGGTCGCGATAATAATATCGTCGGGGCGAAAGTTGAACTCGTTCCATACGGTCGAGTCCATATGGTTGTTGTCAATTTCGCGAGTCTTCTTCGGCAGCGATAGGGTCACCGGTCCCTCCCCATGAAAAATGCAAGCGATGGTGTATTACGCCGCAAATGCGCCGCCAAGGGATATTTGCACGGCCCGCGTCCGGCGCGCCTTTAGTGTGGCAACACAAGGTTCGATATTAGCGACACCACTTCCGGCATGCGCTGACTGCCGGTCTTTTCCATGATCTTGCGGATCTGTGTGCGCACCGTATTGATGGAAACGCCGCCCTTTTCGGCAATCGCCTCAGCGGAAACGCCGGCCCCCAGTTCGCGCGCCACCGCCGCCTCCGCCGCCGTAAGATCGAAAAGCGACCGCAGCAGATCGAGCGACGGCGCCGTTTTCTGATCGATGGGATTGAGCGCAAGCACCGCATAGCCTTTTGCAAAAACATCATGCGCCGAGCCGCTGACCGGAACGAGATGCGCCACATGGGTCGGCCGGCCGTCAGCATCCTTGATGGCGAAAGACTGCACGGCGGAGCGCTGGTCGAGCGTCGCCAGCGCCTTTTGCAGTAATTCGTTGGCGTCGCCATCCGTCAGGACAAGCCGATCATTGGCGCCCCACATGATTGCGCCCGACAGATTTTCGACCTCATCGCTGCATTCGATTCCGGCGCCGTCAAGATCGAGCAGGAATGTCGGTATCGAGAGTTTTGCAAACGCATCCTTCGTTGTCGTCGCGGTTTGCAGCCCCATGCGGGCAGCGATCATCGATGCGCGCGCAATATGCGGCCTCAGCGCGTTCAGGGTTTCGATATGTGCGCTTTCAATCGGGCCATGCTCGTGATTTCGCTCGACGCTGATGACGATATGATCGCCCGTCGGCATGACGAGCCCCGTGCCCGCGGACCAGCCAAGTTCGCGCGGATAAAAAAAATCGCGGTAGATGTCGTTGCTTTCGAGCTCTTCTTCTGTCCAGTAGTCGAGCTCAGTTAAAAAAGCCGAGTGCGCCTTTTCGAGCAGGCATACGCGCCGGCCGCAGCGCTTGAACCACCCGCCTTTGAGGTACTCGTCAAACGCGCCGTAAACGCTGTCGCTCGCGGTCCAGCTCAGCGTCTTCTCGCGCGTGGAGAGCAAGAGCCCGCCCTTCGAAGCCGTGAGGTCCGCCACATCGCTCAACACCGCCGGCCACAAATCGGGCACGAAAGACGCCTCGTAAATGCGGTCAATGATGTCGTTCTTCATGTTGTCGCCTCGTTCGAACTCAACCCGTGAACCATTTGTACGGCGTTGCGGCGCGCCGTTTCAACACCGCAATGTGCGGCGCGGCCTTTTCAACCGACGCAAGAAAGCGCACCGCCGGATTCGGCAATGCGCTTTCTGCTTCAGACCGGCCAACGGACTGACACGAAGAGAGGTGGAGTCTACTCGCTCGTGTCGGCGTCCGCCGGCTGGACCGCTTGTGCTGCAAGCTGCGAATCACATGACTTGCCCTGATACAGTCCGACCATATAGAGCCAGCGCTTTTCAGCGACGGCTTGCTGGAGCGCTTCCTGCTCCTTTTTCTTTTTCGACGACCGGCCGAGCAGACCGCCGACCTGGCCGATGGCGCCGAAGGCCTGACCGCCGACGCCCGCCTGCAGCGCTGCGCGCTGCGCGAGGCCTGTGCCGATATTGGCCATCTGTTCGCCGTCCATCAGGCCAGCCGACGGGCTGCCGCCAAGCAGCGCTTCCATATGCCCGACTTCGTCGATGATCGACGTGCAGCTCATGGCCTGATCGCCGAGCTTCATCGGCTGGGTCAGCATGACGTCATCATCGGCGTGGGCGGCCCCAGCGAGCGCAACGGCGGCGCCAAGCGCGAGTGCGAGAGTTTTTTGCATCAGATTTCCCCTTCCTTCGGTAGCAACGCAAAACTGGTGTTCCCGGCGCCAAGGCCAATGCGGGCGCATAAGGCCTCTCCCTCCGAGAGCGCCGGAAACTGTGGTCAGGATAGGAAGTCCGCCACCCGCCACATCATCAAAATTGATGACGGTGCGAAAATCCGGGCGCGAAGATAGGCCGCCGCGGCTCGCAAAAGCCCGAACGCATACAATTGAGAGAAGCGCGGGACGTGAAACACCCTCGTCGCTTTAGT
>CAZAOB010000004.1:0-84871 GCA_964486635.1 uncultured Caulobacterales bacterium
TCGGCAATGCTCTCGATTTCGTCGCCGAACATGGAAACGCGCCAGGCGCGGTCCTCATAGTGCGCCGGAAAGATTTCAATAGTGTCGCCGCGGGCGCGGAAATTTCCGCGGGCGAATGCGTTGTCATTGCGCTTGTATTGCAGGGCGACAAGGTCGGCAAGGAGCTTCTTGCGCTCCAGGGTCTGGCCGAGCTTCAGCGTAAACGTCATCGCGGTGGAGGTCTCGACCGAGCCGATGCCGTAAATGCACGAAACCGACGCGACGATGATCACATCCTCGCGCTCGAGCAGCGCCCGCGTCGCGGCGTGGCGCATGCGGTCGATCTGTTCGTTCACGGAGGATTCTTTTTCGATGTAAGTGTCGGTGCGCGGAACGTAGGCTTCGGGCTGATAATAGTCGTAATAGGAAACGAAATATTCGACCGCGTTGTCCGGGAAGAATGCCTTGAACTCATTAAAGAGCTGCGCCGCCAGCGTCTTGTTTGGCGCGAGGATGAGGGCCGGGCGCTGCGCCGCCTCGATGATCTTCGCCATGGTGAAGGTCTTGCCGGTGCCGGTGGCGCCGAGCAGCACCTGATCCCATTCGCCGTCGCGGACGCCTCCGGTCAGCTCCGGGATCGCCGTGACCTGATCGCCCGCCGGTTCGTAATCCGAAACCACGCGCAGCGGCCGCGACTTGCCCGACTTCGCCGGGCGCTCCGGGCGGTGCGGGACCCATTCCGACAGCTGCACCTTGTCGTGATAGGCGGCCATCGCCTCCGAGAATCCGCCGGGCGTGATCTCGCTCGCCGCCGTCGTCGGCTGCGCTTTCGGGCGTTTGGCTTTCGGGTCGTAACCGGCCCGATGTTTGCTTGTTGCGCCTGTGTTCGGAGAATCTGAATTGGCTGGCATGGCGTGAACATAATGCGAACCCTGCCAAAAGAAAGAGGAAAAACCCGCGGAAACTTGAAGTGCCAGGCGGTTGTTCTCGTCGCGAGCAAGCGTCCGTCGAGCGGGTGCAGGGGCGGTGTCAGCCGTGGCCGCTGGCGGAAATCATTCCGTGAAACGGGAGCGCGCGTCCCGAATTGCGCCTTTTGCGTGAAATAAGCACAACGGCGCGGATTAATAACGGTTTACAGTTGCTTTTCGCCCTTGCGGCACATTCTTTCCGCCTAGATATTCGGGCCTGTTTCGTCACCGGAAATGTTGCCCAGTAAAGGAGTTGTCATGCCGACCATCAATGGAACCACCGGAAACGATCTGCTGAACGGTACGTCTGGCGCGGACACGCTAAACGGCCTGGCGGGAAATGACACGCTCAACGGTCTTGCCGGCGACGACAGCCTTGATGGCGGTGAGGGCAACGACACGCTCGACGGCGGCGAAGGCGCCGACACGCTGAACGGCGGCGCCGGAATCGACACGGCCGATTATACGGCTTTCACTGGTGCGATCAGTGTTAATCTGAACTCCGGCGTTGTTAGCTTTGACGGCGTTCAAAATGGCGAGACGGTGCTCAATATCGAAAACGTGGTCACCGGCATCGGCAACGATACGATTTTCGGGTCGAATGTCAGCGGCGTGCTCAATGGTGGTGACGGCAACGACTTCGTGATCGGCGGAACTCAAGCAGACTCTCTGATCGGTGGAAACGGCGACGATAATCTCCAGGGCAATTACGGCGCTGACACGTTGCGTGGCGGTGCTGGCAATGATGCGCTGTATGCGGACATTATTGGCGCGTCGAACGCGGACAATTTCGACAACCTTCTCGACGGCGGCGACGGTGACGATACTCTTCGCGGATCGGCGGGTAATGACACGTTGCTTGGTGGCGTTGGCAACGATTCCATGCGCGGCGCGAACGGGAACGATTTGTTGTCTGGCGGCGCGGGGCTCGATACGCTCGAAGGCGAAGCGGGCAATGACGAGTTGTACGGCGGCGGTGACGGCGATGTGCTGTCTGGCGGCGACGGCGCCGACACGCTAGCTGGCGGCGACGGCAACGACGTTCTCAATGGCGATGCGGGTCAGGACGCGCTCTATGGCGGCGCCGGCGCGGACACCCTGAACGGCGGCGCCGACAATGACCTGATGACCGGAAACGCCGGCAATGACAGCCTCGATGGCGGTCTCGGCAACGACACTATGCTCGGCGGCGATGACGACGACGTCGTGAATGGCGGCGCTGGCGTCGATCAACTTTCGGGCACAAAAGGCAATGACACAGTCAGCGGCGGCGATGAGGGCGACACAGTCGCTGGCGGCGATGGCAATGATCTCGTGCACGGCGATTCCGGCGATGATGTCGTGGGCGGCACGCTCGGCAATGATACGGTCCATGGCGATGCCGGAAATGACACGGTGGTGGGCGGCAATGGCGATGACTCGCTGCGGGGCGGCGCCGGCGATGACGAACTGTATGGCGGACTGAACGACGATACGCTTGACGGTGGAGATGACAATGACCTGCTCGCGGGCGCTGACGGCGCCGACAGTCTGTTCGGCAGCTTCGGCGACGATTCGTTGTTCGGGGGCAATGGCGTCGACACTATGTCTGGCGGCGGCGGCGCGGACCAGCTGTTTGGCAACGCCGATAACGACCAGATGTATGGCGACACGGGCAATGACACGTTGAACGGCGGCGGCGGCAATGATTTGATTTTCGGCGGCGGCGACAACGACGTTCTGCTGGGCGACGTGGGCGACGACACGCTGATCGGCGACACCGGTAACGACACCATCACTGGCGGCGCCGGAAATGACTCAATCTTTTACGAAATTGGCAATGGCGCCGACGTCATTAATGGTTTTGTGGCCGGTGCAAGCACAGAAGACACGATCACGATTTCCGGCTTCGGCGCGGCCTTTGACGATTTCTCCGATATTCTCGCCAACGCCTCCGATGACGGAACCAACACCACCATCACCCTGGGGGCCGGCTCCATCACCCTCACCAACGTCCTCGTCGCTGACCTCCATCAGGATGATTTCCTCTTCCTGTAGGAAGGAGTTTGGACCTGTTGCATCGCAGAAGGTCGGCGCGTGTCCAATCATGCGCCGACGTTCTGCGTTTAGGACACATGCGAACCGATAATTTAGGCAAAACTCTATTATTTCAGTTGTTTAGCTTTACTAGCCCTGTTCTTTACACCCTTCGGCCTTCGTGCGAGATTTGTTAAGGGTATGAATAGGGGAGAGCGGCTCGGCAGGGCTGCTCTGAGAACAATAATGCCGCAACAAGGGGCGGTTAGCCGCACCCGTATTCGGGTGGCTGAAAATGCAATTGCGCTCGCGCCCGTCACTGGCGAATGGGCATCTGCGCTCGAAGAAGTTGCGCTGCTAACGGGCGGCTGGGGCTGCCATCTCAACACTATGGCGCCGGATCTTGGCGTGTTGTCCAGCCGCACGGGTGGAATCGATCCGGAAGCCATCCGGGAATTTTCGCAGCGGCACGGGACGGCGCCTTCGGTCAATCAGCGAGCTGCAGCAATTTACGAAACTCCTTTGATGCACGTTCGCAGCGAGGCTGATTTCACATCGCCGGATGAGTGGCGGCGCAGTGAATTCTATCAAGATTTCCTCGCGCGAATTAATGCGCCCTACAGCTTGTTTGGAAAACTTTTCGAAACGCCAAAAGATTCTACATGCGTGACAGTCTTGCGATCACTGAATCAAGGGCCTGCGAGCGAGCAAGACATGCGCGTTCTATATCGCCTGCTTCCTGGCCTCAAAGAGTCTTTGGCGTTACAACGCGCGCTCGACACGAGAGCCATCAATATAGTCGCAAGCAGTCATTCGCACGCGGGCGTCACATCGATTATTTGTGATTCTTATTTGCGTGTCGTTTCGACGTCGGAGCAGGGCGAACAGGCGCTGTCCAGTTGTGAGTTTCTGACAGCGAAAAGCGGAAAATTGCATCTCGTTGATGCAAGCCAGCAGCGCAAGTTTCAACGTGCGGTCGCATCCGCGTCGAGCAACGCGTCTGGCAATCGGCAAACCTGTGCGCAGATGAGTGTGACGTCGAGTGACGGTCGTTCGAAGCTTCTTGCGGTGGCGCCGCTTTACCCTGATGAAAGTTTGGTTTTTGGGGGGGCGTGCCTTGTGTTGTTGTTGGACGAACCGAACGGTACTCCACTGCACAACATTGAACGCCCGAAGTTGACCGCGTCTGAAGTTGAAATAGGAAAGATGCTGGTCCGCGGGCAAACGACATCGGATATCGCGAGCTACCGGTCGGTATCCAAGGCGACTGTGCAAACCCAGATAAAAGCGTTGGGGGCAAAGCTTTCTTCCAGTCATCGTGCTGAACTGTTGATTGCATTACAGAACTGGTTTCGCCAATAGAGTGAAATTACACCAATTGGTGTATTCACTCGATGCGCGCCTCAAACTAACCTTTGAGTAATGTTCGGACCAAGAACATTGGGGAATCAGGGGAAGCAGAAGCCGACATCCAAATCCAGCAATTGCACTGTGCTCAAGTTCAGTTTGAACTGTTCTGTGGAGAACAACGCTGACTGCTGATGTCTGGATGGCGGCCGACTGCCCATCATCAGGAGTGGGGCACATGCCAAATACTTATATTCGCTTTGATCAAGGCTTTGAGGAAGATTCAATCGGCTTCTCGGATGAAACCAATGGCTGGTCGGGCGTTACGACCGAGGTCGCATCAGGAACCAACGGAATCGACGCAGCCGACGGAGATTCCTACTCAATATTCGAACAATCAGACGCCGACGGGGGACTGACCGGACCATTCACGCGCTTCGACGGATACCGCAGTCTCGCTGAAGATCAGGGCGTCACCACTCAGATCAAAATCTATCTGGACCCCACCGCCTGGTCGGCAGGCGAAGGCTTCGACTACTCGGTTGCAGCCAACAATCAGGCCGGCGGTCACATGCAGGATTTCATCTTCCATGTCACGCAAGACACGTCGTCCGGCGATATGTTGATCGGCGTCAGCAACAACACCAATTTTGATCCGCGCGAAGATCTCGAAACGATCAACCACAGCGAAGTTACCGAAGCCGGCTGGTACACATTCGAACACACGTTCTACGATTTCGGCGACGACACGCTCGGCGTCGCGATGACGGTAAGAGATGCAAGCGGCTCTGTGATCTTTACGCAAGTTCTAAACGATCCGAATAACGGCTATTCCGATGAGTTTGGCGGTAATCGCTATGGCTGGTTCACCAATATCGATGTTGCTGGAGGCATTGCGGTCGATAGCGCTCAACTGTTGACCGAGAGTGAAAACCCGGTGCAGGTGTTCAGCGGTTCGACGATTCTCGGAACCTATGCGACTGCAGAAGATGCAACTGCCGCGATCGACAATGGCGACATAAGTGGCGCGACATTGAAGATCCAGACGACCGGTCTCGACGATGCATTCTTCTATGTGGCCGACGGAATGTCCATTCAGGCCGCGATTGACGCTTCGGCGGTTGGCGGGCGCGTGCTCGTTGCAGACGGCACGTATAACGAAAGCCTCACCATCGGAAAAGCGTTGACGCTGGAAGGCGAAGATGTCGGCGGCGACGGTATCCCCGATGTCGTACTGAACGCCACTGGATCCAATGGAATCACCGTCACGGGCGACATTGACAATGGCGGATCAGCCTCGGTTTCTGTAAGCGGTTTTCATATTGGTGGGGCGACGGGTGTCGGGCTGCATATTTCCAACAGCGCGATTCTGTCCAGCCTGGAGATTAGTGACAGTGCGTTCACGAGCAATGGAACGCATGGCGTGGGATCCGGCTCAGGTGCAAGCGGCCTGGGATCAATTTCGATTCACAACTCCGCCTTCACGAACAATGGTCAGGGCGGCGCAAACGGTTCCGGCGACATTATTCTGTTCAACTTCCATGGCGATGCGTCGCTGACAGACCTCACCATCACCTCCAGCGCGACACAGGGTACAGCGATGAGTGCGCGCGGAGACAACGCAATTCAGATCGCCGGATTCGATCCTTCCACTTACGATGTGAGCGAGCCTATTGGTGACATTGTCATCAACAATGTTTCGGTCAACGGCTGGTACCACAAGCCGCAGTTCATGATTCAGGGCTTCACCGATTTCAACGGATTGTCGATGACGGATGTTGATCTTTCGGGAGGCACATCCTGGGGCGATCTGCTGTTTGTCGATCCAATCGGCAGCACGGGCGCGGATGGTGAAGGAATCCCTGGCTATCCCGGAAACTTCGCTTTGACGGGCGGCTCCAGCACCCTCGATTTGTCAGGCGTCACCATAAACTCCGGATCAACGGGTGTGCTTGGGGTTGATAGCCGAATTCGCGGCACGGACGCCGATGATGCAATCACCGGCACCAATGGCGACGACTTGCTTAATGACTACGCAGAATCCGGCATTGATTATGGTGGCGACGACTTTGTCTCTGGCCTAGGCGGCGACGATATTCTGATCGGCGGTACAGGCAATGACACGCTGGCTGGCGGTTCGGGCGATGACACTGCGGTCTATCAGGGCAATAGCACGCAGTTCTCGGTCTCCTACGCGACCAACAGCGCCGGCGTAGCCACCAGCTTCACGTCGGTTATTGATAACTTCGCGGGAGATGGCGACGAAGGCAGCGACGTGCTCTCATCTGTTGAAACGCTGTCATTCGAGGGAGATGGAAAGGTCTTCGATCTGTCGCAGCCGGTCCAGCTGTTCGACGCATCGGATATACTTGTCGCGACCTTCGATACGATCCAAGAAGCGATTGACGCAGCTGTCGATGGCCAGACGGTTCGAGTCGGCGCGGGAACTTTCAATGAAGTCCTGACGATCGACAAAGAGATTGACATCGTCGGCGCCGGCGCTGGACAGACGATCATCGAAGGAACGCTGCTCGACGATCTGGGTGTACCGGACGGCATGCCTTTGAACGACTATTTTGAGGCGAACAATCCAGCCTATTCGGCATCGGAAGGCGTGACCATCACTGCGGATAATGTTTCGTTCTCCGGCTTCACGGTGACGGGCTTCTCCATTGCGATGGAAATCGCAACCTCGGATGGCGTGTCGATCACAGATAACGAGTTCATCGACAACGTCACTGGCATGCGCAAAGGCACTGCGCAAAACGTCACCAATATCGAAATTTCCAACAACTCCTTCTCACAAGGCGTTCACGGGATGACTATTTACGCCGCTCCAGACGGCTCCGGCGCGTTTGATGGCGTCGACATGGACGGAAACACTTTCTCCGCACTGTCCGAAAAGGGCATGTATCTGGAGCAAATCTCCAACGCGACGATCGACGACAACATGTTCGATGATGTTGGCAACTTCGGCCGCATTTCACCGCCTTTCGGCGGGACGCAAGGCGAGTTCGGGCAAGCGATCGACATCAATCTCAAGTATGAAAACTACTCGGGCATCGTCTTCAACAATACGATCATCACGAACTCCGGCTATTCCAATCAGGACGGAGGCGCCGGATTCGGCGCGTTTGGCGCCGCCATTGGTGTAAAGACGCGTGACGACGCACCGTCTTACAGCGGTGCTCCGGCATCTGTAACGGGAGCGGTCGTTTTCAATGGAGGCTCCATTGACGGCACTTCAACCGGGTTCCGTGTTGGGGAACCTGGGAAGAACAACCTTGGTCCGGATGTTCAGATCAATGGCATGAGCATAACCAACACAGCGGTTTCGGACGTTGACAACGCAACATCCGCGGTGTCGGGTGGTCTGACATCGATGGTGTTTAGCGGCGCGCAAGTTAACTTTGACGGTTCCGCTTCCCAGGCGGCGCTTGCGGTGACGGCCAACGGCCTTGCAAACACCATTACAGGCGGCTCGGGCGCCGACGTGCTGAATGGCGCTGGCGGGAACGACTCCCTTCAAGGCAATGCCGGAAGTGATTTCCTGAGCGGGGGCGCCGGTAATGATACCGTAATTGGCGGCTTCGGCGATGATCAGCTGTTCGGTGGCGTGGGCAACGACATGCTTTCCGGCGGGGACGACAACGACGTCGTCGCAGGGGGGGATGGTGATGACATCCTCACTGGGGGCGCAGGCCTCGATGCGATGTACGGCGGCGCCGGCCAGGACTCGATGGATGGCGGCGATGGCGCTGACATCATGACTGGTAACGCCGGCAACGACACGCTCCAGGGCGGGCTTGGTAATGATACGGTGATCGGCGGTGACAACGACGACGTCGTCAATGGCGGCGACGGAAACGACCAGATGTCCGGAACGAAAGGAAACGACACCGTTCACGGGAATCAGGGAAGTGACGTCGTTGTTGGCGGTGACGGAAATGACGCGGTCTACGGAGATGACGGTCACGACACCGCTGGCGGTGGCCTTGGCAACGACACCGTGTCCGGCGGCGCCGGAAACGATACTGTCGTCGGCGGCGACGGCGATGACTTGCTCTATGGCGGCACAGACAACGACGAACTGTATGGCGGCCTCAACAACGACTCGTTATGGGGCGGAACCGGCAATGACCTGTTAGCGGGCGCAGACGGCGCCGACGTCTTGAACGGTGAAGACGGCAACGACTCGCTATTCGGCGGAAATGGCGCTGACACGCTGACTGGCGGCGCTGGCGATGATCAGTTGTTCGGCAACGCGGATAACGATGTCCTGTTTGGCGGCGGCGGATTTGACACCCTCAACGGCGGCGGCGGCGATGACCTCGTCAATGGCGGCGCCGATGACGACATGTTGCTCGGCGATGTCGGCAACGACACGCTGAACGGCAGCGGCGGCGATGATGAAGTCAAGGGCGGCGCTGGCAATGACTTGATGTTCGGCGACATCGGTGAGGATACGATGATCGGCGGCGCAGGCGATGACACGCTCGACGGTGGCGCCGGGGACGACCTTTTCGTCTATACGCTCGGCGATGGCAACGATGTCATCAACGGCTTCGTGGCGGGCGCTGCTGCGGAAGACGCCGTCCAGCTCATCGGGTTCGGAAGTTCGTTTGACGATTTCGCAGATGTGCTTGCGGCCGCCACCGATAACGGCGTCGATACGACTATCGATCTTGGGGGAGGCGCATCGCTGACCATCACTGGCGTGCTGGTCGCAGAACTTCACGAAGGCGACTTCCTGTTCGGCGTGATCTAACGACCACCCGAATGGTGTGAACGGCGCTTTCGTGAAGGCGCAAATTCAGGGCGGCCTGACTGGGTAAAATCCAGTCAGGCCGCTTTGGTATGCAATGTTTGCGAAATCCGATGTCTGGTCGGCTCCGCGCCCGCCTAGAATGAAGAAGTGAAGCCCACTCCCAGCCATACGCCGCTCGCCTTGAAGGTCCCGGCGACGTAGTCGTCGATGACTGAGCCGCCGGCGATGTCAGAGCCACCGTAGCGCACGCCGCCATAAATGGATCCGCTTTCGGTCAGGGCGTAGCTGAGATTGGCTGACGCCGTACCGTATAAGTAGTCGGTCCCGCCAGCGTCGTCGATTACGTATCCGACATAGCCGCCTAGGTCGAAGCTCGTCTTTTCCGACAATGGAATAGAATAGGATGCGTTGCCCTGAATTGTCGTCGTGTCGATAAACACGTCATGATAAACGTAAACCGACGGCGATAGCGGAATGTCGAACGAAATTCCGATGTAAGGTTCGAAGGTGTTCCCACTAGTGTCCCCTTTATCTTCGTTCCACACATCGAAGAACCCGCTCGTGGCGTCCGGGAACATATAATATGTGAAGCCCAGATCTACGGAGACCACTTCACTCAATGGAAAGCTGTATCCGCCAATCAAATCGAGTTCGTCGCCAAACGGTTGAAGTGGCGGACCGTCGTTGTCGCCAATTGGCAAATTGAGCCACGCATTCAAATAGAAATTTCCGTAGCTTAGATTAATTGCGGGTTGAAAACTTGTGCCTGCGAACTCGACCCCGCGGAAAAGATACTTGGATTCAAAGGCGACAGTTGTGGATACTTCAAGTGTTTCGGCAGCTGCCGGCATGGCGGCAGAAAGCGCGAGCGCGCAAGCGAGCGAGCGCATCATGGGACCCCTCCTGATTCTGATAGCGATGTGTACGGAGTATCGAAATTCATCCGTGTCATGAGCATGTCGGCGTATGCTGCGACGCACAATCAGAAAATGTCCGGACTGGGCATAGTAAGCCAAAAAAGCACACAATAAGCACATAGAAAGATGATTAGTGCGCTAAAATAGCATAAACGGCGACTGATGGTTGGCAAACTTCGCAAATGCAGCAATTTTTGGTTGCGCTGCGAAATCGTGAATTGTAGCGTTGAATGCGAATCGACGTGGTCGCGCTCGTTAGGCTATCGGCGCAACATCGTCATGCAGGCAAAGGGGCTGTCGAATGAAATACATAATTGCGGTCGTCAAACCGCATCGACTGGATGAAATCCGAACGGCGCTGACATCCATCGGCGTGGAAGGAATGACCGTTTCTGATGTGAAAGGTTTTGGTCGGCAGAAAGGGCACAGCGAAGTTTACCGGGGGGCAGAATACAGAGTTGACTTCGTTCCTAAGGTTAAACTGGAGATCGCTATTGAAGCGAGCCAGGTGGCAAAGGTTGTGGAGACCATTCGCGATTCGGCAAAGACAGACCGAATTGGCGACGGGAAGATTTTCGTTCTCGATCTTGAAGAAGCAGTGCGCGTGCGCACAGGCGAAAGCGGCGCGGCTGCGCTTTAACCTCGGGCAGGAATTAAACTTATGAACAAGAAAATTATCTCAAGCGCGGCGGCCGCGACGATTTTGTGCACGATATCATCCGCTCTTGCTCAGGAAGCCGGACAAAGCGCTGCGCCAACTGAACTGCCTGCAGCCTCAGATGCATCTGTATTCGTTTTTAACACATTGCTGTTTCTTGTGACTGGCATGGTCGTCATGTTTATGGCGGCCGGGTTCTGCATGCTTGAAGCGGGCTTGGTCCGTTCGAAGAACGCAGCGACCATCTGCTTGAAAAATGTAGCGCTCTACTCGGTCGCCGGGCTCATGGTCTATATTTGCGGCTACAACTTCATATACGGAGTGGAGCCGGGCGGCGTGCTCGCAAAGTTCGCGATTTGGGGCGCCGACGACAGTACTCCACTGGACACAGGCTACGCCGCCAATTCCGATTGGTACTTTCAAATGGTATTTGTGGCGACTGCGGCGTCGATTGTGTCGGGGACGCTGGCTGAGCGTATTAAGCTGTGGCCCTTCTTGCTGTTCACGGCGATCCTTACCGGGTTCATTTACCCGATCCAGGCTTCGTGGGAATGGGGAAAAGGTTGGTTGGACGCGCTAGGCTTTGCCGATTTCGCCGGCTCGACGCTCGTTCATTCGACCGGGGGATGGGCGGCGCTTGCGGGCGCGATTGTGCTCGGCCCCCGCGCCGGAAAGTATCTGAATGGAAAAGTCGCCCCCATTCCGGGTTCTTCTCTTCCGTTGGCGACATTGGGCACGTTCATTCTCTGGCTCGGCTGGTTCGGATTTAACGGCGGCTCGCAGTTGGCGCTGGGAACTATCAGCGACGCCATTTCAGTCGCGAAAATATTCGTGAATACAAATTCGGCGGCTTGTGCGGGCGTTGTCACGGCCATGATTGCGACGCAACTTGTCTACAAAAAGGTCGACCTGACGATCGTCCTTAACGGCGCAATTGGCGGGCTCGTTTCAATCACTGCCGAGCCCCTTGCGCCCGCAATCTGGCAGTCGATTCTCATCGGCGCCGTTGGCGGTTTGATTGTCACTTTCGCCGTGCCGGTGCTCGACAAGTTCAAGATCGACGACGTGGTCGGTGCAATTCCCGCACACTTGTTTTGCGGGATTTGGGGAACGCTGGTCGTTCCGCTTTCAAACGCTGACGCGAACATCGGAACGCAATTGCTGGGCGTCGTGTCCATTGGCGCATTCGTGTTCGTGTTTAGTTTAATCTGCTGGCTGGCCATGAAATTCACTATCGGCATTCGCGCCAGTGAAGAGGATGAACGATTGGGTCTGGACAAAGTCGAGCTTGGACTCGAAGCTTACCCTGAATTCTCCAAAGGTTGATTTCGGCATCAGGAGGCTCTCATTTCAGAGCGTATGTTGAAATTTGTTTCGCGCGATCGCGAAACTCCAGACAAGCGAAATCCCGGTGCGCGGCGCCGGGATTTTGACGAAATTTACGCGCGCTTTGCTGCGGACCGTGCGGCTGATCAAGCAGCGCGCTGTAGCCAGTGCGGCGTACCGTTCTGCCAAAATCATTGCCCCTTAGGAAATGATATTCCTGATTGGCTGAAGCTTGTGGCTGAAGGCCGCCTTGAGGAAGCCTACGAAGTCTCATCAGCCACCAACAACATGCCGGAGATATGCGGCCGCATTTGTCCGCAAGACCGGTTGTGTGAAGGGGCGTGCGTGATCGAACAGTCGGGTCACGGCACAGTGACCATCGGCGCGGTTGAGCAATATATAACTGAAACTGCGTGGGAAAAGGGTTGGATCAAGCCAGTCAAGCCCGCACAGGAACGCAAGCAATCCGTTGGAGTGATCGGGGCGGGGCCGGCTGGTCTCGCCGCTGCGGAGGAATTGCGCCGCGATGGTTTTCAGGTGAAGATTTATGACCGATACGACCGTGTCGGGGGGTTGTTGGTTTACGGGATTCCAAATTTCAAACTTGAAAAATCGGTAGTGGCGCGGCGCACGCAACACCTTGAACGTAGCGGTGTCGAGTTCGTGCGAAACTTCGAAGTCGGGCGCGATGCGCCGTTTTCCCAACTGCAAAACGATCATGACGCTGTTTTGGTCGCTACAGGTGTCTACAAAGCGCGCGATCTGGTTTGCCCTGGCGCCGGCAATCGGGGGGTTGTCGCGGCGCTGGATTATCTCACTGCGTCAAACCGAGTTGGTTTGGGCGATAAACTTGAAGCTTATGATCTCGGCGCCCTGAATGCGGACGGAAAGAATGTGGTTGTCATCGGCGGCGGCGACACTGCGATGGATTGTGTTCGCACAGCCGTAAGGCAAGGCGCCAAATCTGTGATTTGTTTATATCGGCGCGATCGCAAGAACATGCCGGGTTCGGCGAGAGAGACGACGAATGCGGAAGAAGAAGGCGTTATTTTTGAATGGCTGGCGGCGCCAAAGGCGGTGCGCGGCGATGTCGCGCGGGCCAATGGCATCCGTGTAGCACGAATGGAACTTGGAGCGCCCGACGCGTCCGGCCGTCGTGCTCCAGTCGAGATCGACGGCGCTGAGTTTGATCTCGATGCTGATATGGTGATTAAGGCGCTGGGGTTTGAACCCGAGGACGTGCCCGCTCTGTTCGGGGCACCGGGCCTAAAAACGACGGCGTATGGCACACTACGCGTGAATCCGGTTTCAATGGAAACCAGCGTTCCCGGGGTATTCGCAGCTGGCGATATTGTTCGCGGCGCGTCTCTTGTCGTTTGGGCCATCGTGGATGGCCGTAAAGCGGCGACCGGGATCGCAAAGCAATTGTTGGCCGCGCCGGCGCCGATCGTCGCTGCTGAGTAACAAAGAAGAATTCGATGAACGATTGCGTATCAACTTATTTGCGCCGACGCTCACGGCTGACAGAGGCGGGCGCCTACGACGCTGCATCGGAGCGTGACGCTTGCGGCGTCGGGCTGGTGGCTGCATTGGACGCCGAGCCGCGACGGGAAATCGTGGATATGGCGCTGGCGGCCCTGAAAGCCGTTTGGCATCGTGGTGCGGTTGATGCGGATGGAAAGACTGGCGACGGGGCGGGTATTCGACTGAACGTTCCACAGGAGCTCTTTCGTTCCTTTGTTGAACGGACCGGCCACAAAGCGAGCGAACACGACATTTGTGTGGGCATGCTATTTTTGCCGCGCACGAATCTCGGCGCCCAAGACTCAGCCCGAGCGATCGTCGAGTCGGAGATTCTACATCGCGGATTCTACATCTATGGGTGGCGACAGGTCCCGGTTCAGGCACGCGTTCTGGGAACCAAAGCCAACATCACTCGACCCGATATTGAGCAAATACTATTTTGCGATCCAAAGGGGCGCAGCCAGGAAGAGCTCGACCGGATTCTTTACGTGGTTCGGCGGCGCATTGAAAAGCGCGCGCGTCTTCAAGGGTTGCATGAGCTCTATGTTTGCTCGTTGTCGTCGCAAGACGTGGTCTACAAGGGCATGTTCCTTGCCCAGGAAATCGATAATTTTTACCCAGACCTGCAAGATTCGCGATTCATCAGCCGGGTCGCAATTTTTCATCAGCGCTATTCTACAAACACGTTTCCAGAGTGGCGGCTGGCGCAGCCATTTCGAATGCTTGCTCACAATGGCGAAATCAACACGCTAAAGGGCAACGTGAACTGGATGAAGAGCCATGAAATTCCCATGGCGTCGGAAATATTCAACGAGGACAAAGATGACATTAAGCCGGTGATCCAACCGGGTTCGTCGGACTCTGGAACGCTGGATCAGGTGTTCGAACTTCTGGTGCGTGCTGGTAGATCCGCGCCGATGGCGAAAACGCTTCTTATACCGGAAGCGTGGTCGAAGCGTTTGTCCGTCATGCCGGCAAAGTGGCGCGCCCTGTACGAATATTGCAACGCCGTCATGGAGCCATGGGACGGTCCCGCCGCAATTGCAGCCTATGACGGGCAGTGGGCGGTGGCCGGGCTCGATCGCAATGGTCTGCGGCCGATGCGCTATGCAATTACTGAAGACGGAATTCTGGCAGTCGGGTCGGAAACGGGCATGTGTCCGTTGGAAGGCAAGACTGTAAAGAAACGCGGTGCAATCGAGCCGGGTCGAATGATCGCGGTCGATATGCAGAATGCAGTATTCTACAATTCAGACGAAATTCTCGATCTTCTCGCTGACAAGCATCCTTACACGGATTGGCTCGGTAATATTGTGGAGCTTGAGCCAAAGATCGGCCCTGGCCCGGAAGAACGCTTGTATCAGGGAGATGAATTACTGCGCCGGCAAGGTGCAGCGGCATACGACCTTGAATCTCTCGAGCTCATTTTGCGACCGATGGTGGAGGACGCGAAGGAAGCATTGGGGTCGATGGGCGACGACTCTCCGATTGCAGTGCTTTCGGAAAGC
This sequence comes from uncultured Caulobacterales bacterium, assembly GCA_964486635.1. Taxonomy (GTDB): domain Bacteria; phylum Pseudomonadota; class Alphaproteobacteria; order Caulobacterales; family Parvularculaceae; genus Hyphococcus. The sequence continues at coordinate 15,012 of CAZAOB010000004.1, forward strand.
TATCGTCCGCTTTCTCATTTCTTCAGGCAAAACTTCAGTCAGGTCACCAACCCGCCAATCGATCCGCTGCGCGAAGACGGCGTGATGAGTCTGAAAACGCGGTTCAAAAACCTCGGCAACATTCTGGTGACCGACAAAACGCAGACCGACGTGTTTGTGCTGGAAAGCCCGATATTGTCCAACGGCATGTTTACGCGACTTTGGGACTATCTGGACACAAAGATCGTAGAGATCGATTGCACCTATCCAATCGCCAGCGTGAAGAACAATGGCGAAGCGCTGCAAAAGGCGCTGAACAGAATTCGTGCTGAAGCGCACGCCGCCGTGAAGGACGGAGCGGGCAGCGTTGTGTTGACCGACGAGCACCAAGGGCCGGGTAAACTTGCCGTCCCCATGATCCTTGCCGCAGGCGGGGTCCATGCGCATCTGACCAATGCAGGGCTGCGTTCCTACTGTTCGATCATCGTGCGTTCCGCGGAGTGTCTGGATGCCCACTACGCTGCGGTGCTCGTCGGCGTGGGGGCGACTGTCGTCAATCCATACCTTGCATTTGATTCAGTCGCACAAGCGCATGCTCGCGGGCGGTTTGATCGATTTTCACTCGGTCAATGCGTTTTCAATTACAAGAAAGCGCTGGAAGCCGGCCTGCTGAAAATCATTTCGAAGATGGGCATTTCGGTTATTTCGGCGTATCGCGGGGGCTGCAATTTTGAAGCGCTCGGCCTTTCGCGCACATTGGTGCAAGAGTTCTTCCCGGGAATGACAAGCCGGATCTCCGGGATTGGACTTGCGGGATTGGAACTGAAGTCCGCAGAAATCCACGCAAACGCCTGGGGCAGTCAGGCGACCAGACTGCCGGTCGGTGGGTTCTACCGTCAGCGGCGCAGGGGCGAACGCCACATCTTTGAAGCCGGATTGGTCGCCGATCTGCAGAGCGCTGTGCGTACAGATGACGCAAGCGCGTATGCTCGCTACTCGGAGGCGCTGGGAAGCCAGCCGCCGGCGCAAATCCGTGATTTGTTGCGCGCCCGGCCTCTCGCTGAGCCAATCGGCATCGATAAAGTGGAAACGGCCAATGATATTCGTCGCCGCTTCGTAACGCCGGGCATGTCACTTGGCGCGCTGTCGCCAGAAGCACATGGCGCATTGAACATCGCCATGAATCGCATCGGTGCGAAGTCAGTATCGGGCGAAGGCGGCGAAGTACCCGAGCGTTACAAACCACTGCCGAATGGAGACAACGCCAACTCCGCTATCAAGCAGGTTGCATCGGGCCGTTTTGGCGTCACTGCCGAATATCTCAATCAGGCCAGAGAGCTGGAGATCAAAGTCGCGCAAGGCGCCAAGCCGGGCGAAGGCGGACAGCTTCCGGGATTCAAAGTCACTGAGTTTATCGCGCGCATGAGGCACTCGACGCCGGGCGTCACACTCATCTCTCCGCCGCCGCATCACGATATCTACTCGATCGAGGATTTGGCTCAGCTCATTTATGACTTGAAGCAGATCAATCCGGACGCGCGCGTGTGTGTCAAACTGGTTTCGGCGTCCGGGATCGGCGCCATTGCTGCCGGCGTTGCAAAGGCGAATGCCGATGTGATCCTCATTTCCGGCAATGTCGGCGGAACGGGAGCCAGCCCGCAAACATCTATCAAATTTGCCGGTGCGCCGTGGGAGCTGGGGCTCGCTGAAGCGCATCAAGTCCTGACCATGAACAATTTGCGCGAGAAAGTAACGCTGCGCACTGACGGCGGCATCCGCACCGGTCGTGACGTTGTTATTGCTGCGATGCTTGGCGCAGAAGAGTATGGAGTCGGGACCGTGTCGCTGCTGGCGCTGGGTTGTCTCATGGTGCGCCAGTGCCATTCAAACACCTGTCCGGTGGGTGTTTGCACCCAAGACGACTCACTGCGCGCGCGCTTCCAAGGGCTTCCGGAGCACGTTGTTCACTTGATGACATTTATCGCTGAAGAAACGAGAGCGATCCTTGCCAGCCTGGGCGCGAATTCGCTGGAGGACATCATCGGGCGCGCCGATTTGCTCGACCAGGTCAGTCGCGGCGCCGCGCATCTTGATGACCTTGATCTCAATCCGATCCTGACCCTGGTGGATGCGGGCGAACGTCCAAAGCGATCGACGCGGACCGGACGGAAGGAAGTTGTCGATACGCTGGATCAAAGAATAGCCAAGGACCTCGACCCGTTTTTTCAGCGTCGCGAGAAAGTTCAGCTCTCATATCCCGTCAAGAATACTGACCGCGCCATCGGCGCTCGCACATCTTCGTTCATTGTTCGCAATTTCGATCGCGAGCAGCTGACAGAAGACCATGTGACGTTGCGACTGAAAGGGTCGGCGGGTCAGTCCTTAGGCGCTTTCGCCGCCTTTGGGTTGAAAGTGATCGTGGACGGCGATGCAAACGACTATGTCGGAAAGGGGTTGTCTGGGGCGACATTGGTTGTCCGACCTGCCGATACGGCGATGGCGTCGGACGATGCGATCATTGGCAATACGTGTCTTTACGGCGCCACTTCGGGCGCACTTTTCGCCGCGGGTCGCGCAGGCGGGCGCTTTGCGGTTCGCAATTCGGGGGCGATTACAGTCATTGAGGGCTGCTCCGCAAACGGTTGCGAGTATATGACCGGCGGCGTCGCCATCATCCTCGGGTCGGTCGGCGCCAACTTCGCCGCCGGCATGACGGGAGGGCGCGCCTATGTCTTTGACGAGGCGGGCGACTTCGAGGCCGCGGTCAACCCGGAAAGCGTGCGGCTGCGCGCATTTTTAGATGGCGAAGACGACATGGAGTGCCGCACGCTTATTGAGCGACACTGGCGCGAAACCAGATCGGCGCGCGCCCGCGATGTGCTTGACGACTGGGCGAACGCTCGTACGAAAATTTGGGTCGTTGAGCCGCTCGAGCTCTTGGCGCGTGAAAATCAGATTGCACACGCCGCCAAATCAGCATGACGTCAGCGCACGTTGTCATTGGCCTAGTCAGTCAAGAAGTCCAACATGTCCAGTCACGAAGAATTCTATCGCATCAAGCAACTTCCGCCTTATGTTTTTGAGGAAGTAAACAAGCTCAAGGCGAAGTTGCGCGCCCAAAAGCGCGACATCATCGATCTCGGCATGGGCAACCCGGATATGCCCACGCCGCAGCATATTGTCGACAAGCTGATCGAAACCGTAAAAAATCCGAAGTCGCACCGTTATTCAGTGTCACGGGGCGTAATCGGGTTGCGCCGGGCTATGGCGCGCTATTACGAGCGGCGCTTTAACGTGAAACTCAACCCTGAGACCGAGATTGTCGCCACTATTGGTTCAAAGGAAGGTTTTGCCAATCTGGCGCAGGCGATGACGGGTCCAGGGGATGTGATTCTCGCTCCGAACCCGGCCTATCCAATTCACGCATTCGGCTTCATCATCGCCGGCGGTGTGATAGCACCGGTTCCTGCGCCGACGCCTGAGGCGTATCTGTCAGGCTTGTCGGAAGCGATTAAGGTCTCGCATGTCAAGCCGCGAGCCATGGTGCTGAACTACCCTTCAAATCCGACGTCTCAAACAGTCTGCCTTGATTTCTACAAGGACGCAGTCGCGCTTGCGAAAAAGCATGAAATTCTAATCTTGTCCGATCTTGCCTACGGGGAAATTTACTTTGGCGATGACGCGCCGCCTTCGATCCTTGAAGTTGACGGCGCAAAGGACATCGCTGTTGAAATCAATTCCTTATCTAAAACGTTTGCTATGGCGGGTTGGCGGGTGGGTATGGCGGTCGGAAACGAACGCCTCATAACCGCGCTGGCGCGCGTAAAGTCGTATCTCGATTACGGTGCGTTCACTCCCATTCAGGTCGCGGCCGTCGCCGCCCTCGATGGTCCGTGGGAGTGCGTCGAGAAAATTCGGGAAACCTACCGGGCGAGGCGGGACGTCTTGATCGAGCACTTTGCCATGGCGGGCTGGTCCATACCGCGCCCCGACGCATCCATGTTTGCATGGGCGGAAATTCCGGAAAGGTTTAAGTCGCTCGGCTCCGTCGAATTCGCCAAACTACTGATGGAACGGGCCGATGTCGCTGTGGCGCCCGGTCTCGGTTTTGGCGAGTATGGGGAAGGTTTTGTGCGAATAGGGCTTGTCGAGAACCAGCAACGCATTCGACAGGCGGCGCGAAATTTGCGAAAGGTATTTCAGGACAATCAGCACTGAGAACCTTCCGTGGAGTTTGCATACTTCGAACCCAGCCCGGCGTTGCAAGAGTTGGTTGGCAGCTACTACTTCGTGTCTCTGCCTTTTGAACTCTCAGATATCATGCGCGCTGAAATCGCCAATGTGCGATTCGTTCTGGATGGCGGAGCCGTCTCTGATTTGTCGGGCGCCGAAGAACATTTCAGCGCTGGCGATTCCTTGCTGTGCGGCCCCACTTACAAGTGGAGCCATGTCAAGTTTCTGGCGAATTCGCGAATATTCGGAGCATCCATCACGCCGCTGGGATGGCGAAAGCTGTTTGGGTTCAATGCAGAAGACGCGGCGGACTTGAACGTTCCGTTTCAAGATGTTGTTCCAGCTGGCTCGCAGCCGTTAATCGAAAAACTGCATGCTGCGAAAAACAACAAGGAGATCGTGGAAGCCGCAGACGCGCTGTTTTTGTCCATGGTCTCCGATGGCCGGCGCATTCACGACGATTTTATTCACAATGCAACTAAATGGATTGTTGACCCGGAACCTAACGAAATCGAACACTTGCTGGAGCGCGTGGAGTTTTCGCATCGACAAGTAGAGCGCTTATGTAAGGCTTACTTTGGTAGCGGGCCGAAGAAACTTCATCGAAAATTCCGCGCTCTACACGCTGCCAACCGGCTGACCTGGTACAATCTGACTGACTGGCGAGAGGCGGCGCGCGCCGCTTACTACGATCAAGCGCACTTCATTCGGGAATTTAAGCAGTTCAACGGTCACACGCCGCAGGACTTCATCAAGGGCCCGAAATTTCTCGTTCGCATGACCCTTGAAGAAAGACTCAAGATCTCACACCGCTCGCCCTTTAGTCTGGTCGGTTAAGCGCTCCACCATAACATGAAGTCCAAGATCCTCACCACCATCAAAGACTATTCCTGGTCCTTGTTTTTAGGGGATCTGTTCGCAGGAATGAGCGTTGCCATGGTGGCGCTTCCGCTTAGTATCGCCATCGCCATTGCCTCAGGCGCTGATCCTGCAAAGGGCGTGGTCACAGCAATCGTTGGCGGCTTTCTCATTTCGCTACTCGGCGGGAGCCGGGTGCAGATCGGTGGTCCGACCGGCGCTTTTATAGTTGTTGTCTTCAGCGTTATTGCCGAGCACGGCTACGATGGGTTGGTGCTCGCAACCTTGCTGGCAGGAATTATCCTGCTTGTCGCCGGATTGTTCCGTGCCGGCAGCTTGATCAGCTTTATTCCGGAAGCCGTTGTGAACGGATTCACGCTGGGCATCGCATTGATCATTGCGACAAGTCAGATCAAGGACCTTTTCGGGCTATCTATCCCCATATTGCCCGCGGAGTTTCTCGAGAAAATTCCGGTACTCTGGGATGCAAGAGCGAGCATCAGCATTGAAGCAGTTGCGATCGGCCTTGCAACCCTCGGGCTAATCGTATTGTTGCGTCGGGTAGCGCCGAAGGCGCCTGGACTTATTCTCGCCGTGGCTGTCACATCTGCCGCTGCGGTGCTGTTGTTCTTGCCTGTGGACACAATAGCCTCTCGATTCGGCGACTTGCCGCGGGGCCTTCCGCAGCCTTCAGTTCCTGACGTGTCGCTTGCTCGAATTATCGAGGTGTTTCCGTCCGCGCTCGTCATAGCGTTTCTGGCAGGAGTAGAGTCGCTTCTTTCGGCGATGGTCGCCGACAGAATGACGGGGGGTAGCCATCGACCAAATGCAGAAGTGCTGGCGCAAGGGGCGGCGAATATCGGGTCTTCGCTCATGGGCGGACTGCCGGCGACAGGCGCGATCGCACGAACGGCGATGAATGTCAGGGCAGGGGGCAAGACGCCTGTTGCCGGTTTAGTTCATGCACTGACTATTTTTGTGGTCATGTGTTTCGCTGCGCCTCTCGCTGGCTATCTCGCTATGCCGGCGCTTGCTGCGCTGTTGATATTGACCGCGTGGAACATGTCCGAGCCTCATAAGTGGCGTGAATACATGCGCTCTCCACCTGAGGACAGAGCCATCCTTTTGATTACCTTTGTTCTGACCGTTGTCGTCGATCTGACCGTCGCGATCAGCGTCGGTGTTATTCTGGGGCTGGCGGTGCGTCTGAGCCGGCGCAAGGTGCCGCCTGCAGATTGGAAATCGCCGAAGCGTTGAGACCTGCGCGACATAATATAACTCTAAACTAGATGTTTCTGCCAAAAGTCCATTTGGTTTGAAATATCCTGTTGACGGCTTCGCAACTGCGAAGTAAATGACGTTTCAACTCATCAAGACCAGCCGAGGGATAGGCCCTTTGACGCTGGGGCAACCGCCAAAAAGTCTGACCGGCTTTTTCGGAAAGGTGCCAATTCCTGCGGGAGGTTTTGCCTCTCGAGAGATGGGTCGGACGAAGAACTGCGCCGAGGCGCGAACATTCTCCGATTTGGTCTCTTGCGAATTTCCTGTTGAGACGACGAGGAACGCAGAGAGGCCGGCAATGAGCGTAGCGCAAAAAGCAACAACCGGGGCGAAGGCCGAGAAATCACAACCTTTCTGTGATGTGAGCGTGTTTTTGCCTGCTGATTTTACGCTTGAGAGTGGAGAGAAACTAAGTCGGCCTGAATTAAAGGTGCGCGTATACGGCGATCTTGAAAACCCCGCTGTAGTTGTGTCCGGCGGAGTTTCAGCAGGCCGCGCCGTCGCCGATTGCAAAGATGGTAAGGGTTGGTGGCGGGACATCGTGGCCCCAGGCGGCTCGCTTGACCTTAACCTCCACTGCGTGATCGGATTCGATTATCTGCCGAACGAAGGCGAGACCGCTCGCACAATTACAACACGCGATCATGCGCGTGCGCTGGCCGACGCCCTCGATGTGATCGGTGTTGAAAAAGTCCATGCATTCGTCGGTGCGTCTTATGGCGGCATGATAGGACTGGCCTTCGCCCATGAATTTCCAGCGCGTGTCGACAGGCTCTGCGCCATCTCCGCGCCTGATCGGCCGCATCCGGCTGCGACTGCATTGCGCGGCATTCAACGCCGGATTGTGAAGTTCGCCCTAAAAAGCGGTGACGCCAAGCAGGGCGTCGCTCTTGCGCGTCAGCTCGCCATGGTGACGTACCGTACGCCGGAAGAATTCGGCGCCCGTTTCAGCAGCGCCGCAGGAGAAGCCGCTGGCGACGCCTATGACGTGTGCGAATACCTCATTTCGCGCGGCAACGCGTATGACATGGATGCGCAGCGCTATTTGACGCTTTCAGATTCCATCGACCGTCACAATGTTGATGCGGGCGGCATCGATGCGAAGACACTTATCTTGGCTGTCGCTTCGGATCGCTTGGCGCCGCTGGCCGATCTGCAACGTTTGGCATTGGATATCCGCAACGCCCGGATCACCGAAATCGATTCGCTTTATGGCCACGACGCATTTTTGAAAGAGTGCGATGTCATCGGACCGCACATACAGAAATTCCTGAAGGAGCAACTCTCATGAGCAAGTCTTACCGTCCAGAAACACTGATTGCTTCTGCAGGTGTCGCCGCTGATCCGGCATTTAACGCTGTATCGCCGCCGCTGCACTTGTCGGCAAATTACGCGTGGAATGATCCGCTGGAAAAGCCGCAATACGACTATGCGCGCTCCGGCAATCCCACGCGAACACAACTGGAAGAGGCGATCGCGCAGCTTGAGGGCGCGGCGCGCGGCGTGGTGGTGTCTTCGGGAATGGCTGCGCTTGATCTTGTTTTGAATCTTGTTGATCCAGGCGATGTCGTCCTCGCACCCCACGATTGCTATGGCGGCACGCACCGACTTCTTACAGCGCGTGCAAAGCGGGGGCAGTTTGAACTTGTTTACGCGAACCAGACAGATCCGGTCGAGCTCGCTGCAGCATTCGAGCGTAAGCCGAAACTGGTGCTGATCGAGACACCTTCAAACCCATTGCTGCGAATTACGAACATTCGGGCAGTTGTTTCACTCGCGAAGGCGGTGGGGGCGATTGTCGTCGCTGACAACACCTTTTTGTCGCCGGTGCTCCAGCGGCCGCTCGACCTTGGTTGCGATATCGTGGTGCATTCGACCACGAAGTTTATCAACGGCCATTCCGATGTGGTTGGCGGCGCCGTGCTGGCTAAAGACAAGGCGCTTGGCGATGAACTTGCGTGGTGGGCGAATTGCACCGGCGTTACAGGCGCGCCCTTTGACTCGTTTCTCACCTTACGCGGGTTGCGCACCCTTTTCCCACGCATTGAGCGCCAGCAAGCGACGGCCGAGGAAGTGGTCGAGCGTTTGGCGGGCCATGAAAGTATTGGAAAGATCTATTATCCTGGCTTGAAGTCGCATGCCGGTCACGAGATCGCCAAGTCTCAACAGCTCGGATTTGGTTCGATGTTTTCCATCGAGTTCGCAGACAGTGTGGATGTGATCGAATTGCTGCGCCAATTGCGTGTATTTACCATAGCGGAATCGCTTGGCGGCTTTGAAAGTCTGGTTTGCACGCCTGCAGCAATGACGCATGCGGCAATGACACCTGAAGCGCGCGCGACGGCCGGCATTAGCGAGCGGCTTGTTCGCTTTTCGATTGGGCTTGAGCACGTGGATGATCTTGTGCGAGATATTGAGACAGCGCTCGAGCTTGCAAGCGGCAAGAGCGCAGGAAATGTAGCGTATTTGGCGAATGGGGCGGCGAGCAAATGTGCCTAGAAGCAGATGAGAAAGTGAATTTCAGCGGCGTTGTGCATCAAGGCCAGTCTCGCCGGTTGCGTGTTTCGGTGGCGGGGCTCGGCGTGATCGGAGAGGGCGCGGCCTTGCGTCTTGCTTCACCGAATGAACCTTATGCGCTCTGCGCGGCGCTGGTGAATGACCCGTCGAAAGAGCGCGACGCTAGCCTTACAAACATACGCACCTATTCCGATCCGGATGTGTTCTTGGTTGAGCAGCCTGATGTGATTGTCGACGCCTTGCCATCTGGAGAAGCTGGACGGCGATTGATCGAAACTGCGCTGTCTCGCGGCGTAAGCGTCGTCACTGCCAACAAGCAAGCCGTGGCCGGTGCGCTCGCCCCTCTGCACGAACTGGCGCGACGGAACAAGGCGGCGTTTGCGTATTCTCCTTCGGTGGGCGGTGGTGCGCCGATGGTTGAAACCATGCGGCGTGCGCGCGAACATGGCGATGCGCGTGTGATCGCGGCGATCTTGAATGGAACGGTCAACTACATTTTGTCCGCTATGAAAAAAGGCGCGTCGTTCGACAAGGCCGTTAGCGCTGCGCAGGCGGCGGGCTTTGCCGAACCCGATCCGACGGCGGATCTTTCAGGCGAAGACGCCCGAGCAAAAATCTCCATTCTGACTTATGAAGCGTTTGGCCGGGAGTTCCCGCAGAGTTCGATACGTGTGGAGCCACTGACTGCCGATCGCGCTGCCGAGTTTATCAAGCTCGGAGGTGTCTGGAAACAGATGTCAGTTATCAAGCGAGCGGCGGATGGCGGCGTGTCTGCGCGCGTCCGGTTTGAACGCGTCGATGACGATTCTTTGTTCTCTCAGGTCGAGGGCGAAGGGAATGCGCTTCGTGTCACCAATACGAATGGCGGCGAGTTTACCTGCAAGGGTAAGGGCGCAGGCCGCGGTCCAACGGTGGACAGCATATTTTCCGAACTGGAAAAAATTGCGCGAACCCCGCCGGCTGCGGATGAAAATAGCGCGCGCCGCATAACGACATTCAGTTAAGATACGAACATGACCTTGCTGGATCGAAATGACGGGGCGCTGGGCGCCGCGGCTGTGGCCGCGCGCGCATCAACGCGTCTTGTCGTCAAGGTGGGTTCGGCAATCCTGTGCGGCGCTGACGGAGCGGTGCGGGAAGCATGGCTCCGCTCGCTTGCCGAAGATATCGCGCAACTGCGCAAAAAGGGTTGTCAGGTTGTTGTCGTTACCTCGGGCGCAATCGCCATAGGCCGCAAACGTCTGGGGCTCGCCGGCGCGCTCAGGCTCGATGAGAAGCAGGCGGCGTCAGCTGCAGGCCAGGCAGCGTTGGCGCAAAGCTGGCAAAGTGCGTTTGAGCCGCACGAAATTGCGATCGCGCAAATCCTGCTGACGTTGGACGACACGGAAAATCGTCGGCGGTACCTCAATGCGCGCGCAACGTTTCGGACGCTGCTTGATCTGGGAGCGCTGCCGCTGGTCAACGAAAACGATACGATCGCCACCAGTGAAATTCGGTACGGCGATAATGACCGGCTTGCTGCTCATGCGGCGCAATTGGTGGAAAGCGACCTGCTGATCATGCTTTCCGATATAGATGGACTGTACACGGCGGACCCTCGAACAGATCCGAACGCTGCGCACGTACCGTATGTTTCTTCGATCTCACCGGAGATTGAGCGTGCGGCCGGCGGCGTAAACAAGCAGGCGGGGGTTGGATCGGGCGGCATGGCTTCGAAAATTGCTGCGGCCAAGATTGCTGGAAATTCCGGTTGCGCGGCGATCGTCGCGTCGGGTGTGGTCGAGCATCCTTTGCGGACAATTTTGCAGGGAGGAAAGGCCACTTTGTTTGCACCTTCGGCGACCCGAGAGGGCGCAAGACGTCGATGGATTGCGGGTCGCCTGAAACCGTTGGGTCAAGTCACGATTGATGACGGTGCAGTCAAAGCACTGATTGACGGTGCGAGCCTGCTTCCCGCCGGCGTGAGATCTGTTTCAGGGGAATTCACGCGCGGCGACGCTGTTGAAATCCTTTCGCTCGACGGAAAAGTAATTGGTCAGGGGCTCAGCGCCTATGATGCTGCTGAAGCAGTCAAGGTGGCGGGCGCAAGGTCTGAACAGATTGAACTGCTGCTCGGTTATCGACGGCGGCCAGCGCTGGTGGAGAAGGATGACCTTATTTTGAGGTCTGAGACATGAGCGGCGCGTTCGACATTGAGGGCATGGCGCGTCTCGCTATGAGGGCGCGCGTCGCGGCGCGCAAAATGGCGACCGCGACTGCGGATGAAAAAAATCGAGCTATCATCAACGCTGCCGCACTTGTGCGCGAACGCAACGACCGGATTTTGACGATAAACGCTCGCGAATGCGCCGAAGCAAGAGCACGTGGAAAAGATGCGGCGTTTATCGACCGAATGACGCTCAATGCTGAACGCATCGAATCGATCGCCACAGCTTTGGAGGAAATAGCCAAACTCGATGATCCTGTCGGCGCGTCGATAAAGAGATGGGTGCGGCCGAACGGCTTGGACATCGAAAGGGTTCGGACGCCGATCGGAGTTATTGCGATCATTTACGAGAGCCGCCCCAACGTCACGGTGGACGCCGCGGCGATTGCGGTTAAGGCCGGGAACGCAGTGATCCTTCGCGGTGGGTCGGAATGCTTCGAGACATCCAAAGCGCTGTTCGAATGTTTTCAACAAGCATTGGCTGGTAAAGCTCTTCCGGTCGATGCAGCCCAATTCGTGAATACTACGGATCGAGACGCCGTCGGCGCCCTGCTGACAGGATTAAGCGGGCGGATTGATCTGGTTATTCCTCGCGGAGGAAAGTCCCTGGTCGCGCGGGTCCAGACCGAAGCGCGCGTTCCAGTGCTTTCGCATCTCGACGGCGTCTGTCATGTCTACATTGACGGGGATGCGGACGTTAAAAAAGCGGTGGACATTGCAGTCAACTCGAAGATGCGCCGAACCGGAGTATGCGGCGCCATGGAGACTTTGCTGATTGACCGGGCCGTCGTTGAACAGATCTGGCCGCCAATTGCCGTTGCGCTGCGAAAGTTAAACTGTGAACTGCGAGGCGATGAGGCGTTGCGCGTCCTCGACCCCGACGTAGCGCCTGCGACCGAAGAAGATTTTCAAACTGAGTATCTGGCGCCGATACTATCTGTGGCTGTTGTTGATGGGGTTGAAGGCGCCATAGCACACATTGCGAAATTCTCCTCGTCGCACACGGAATCCATTGTAACAGAGAATGATGAAACAGCGCGACGGTTTCTTGCTGAAGTTGACAGCGCGATCGTCATGCACAACGCCTCAACACAATTTGCTGATGGCGGCGAATTTGGACTCGGTGCTGAGATTGGAATTGCTACAGGCCGGCTGCATGCGCGCGGCCCTGCAGGCGTCGAAGAACTGACGACGTACAAAAATATCGTGCGCGGGAGAGGGCAAGTACGACCCTAGCCTCGCGAACCGGCGAAACATCGTTCGTTCATCAATTCGTATCGACCTGTGACGCCAGACACAGCAGCTTTTTCAGCCTCCTCTATGGTTAACACAACAGGACGCAACGCCCTGACTCAACTGAGGAGAGAGAAGATGACCAACCGGACCTTTAAAATCAGCGCATTCGCCTTTGCCGCCGCCGTCGCAATGACCGGCTTCGCCAACGCCCAGAACGCTTCCTTCGACAGCGCTTCGCTGATGCAGACCATCCGTGCCGACCTTGACCAGCAAAGCGAGAAATTCACTCTGGCGGTTCTGGATCGCGCCGACGCTGGCGTTCAGGCCCGTCTTGCCAAAATTGACAATGTCTTCGAGCCAGTCGCCGAGCCCCAGGATTTCGATTTCACGGCCGCTTCCGCCGACACCGGCGCCAAGCTGAATTTGGCCGCGATGTCGTCCGCGGAGTTCGAAATCTCCAAGAAAACCGCCAATATCGAAAACCCTTTCGAGCCGCGCTTGCCGATGGCGCCAGCGATGATCGCCATCGACGGCGGCCAGTACTAAGACTCGCAGACTCTCTTCTCAGCGGTGCGCCACAATTGACCCACATGGTCTGGCGCGCCGCTCTCGGGAGGTTCTCGGCGCCTGCGAAGGGCAATCCGCAAAACCCTCGAAAATCATAACATATTCAATGTATTATTTCATTTGATGGTGGAGGCATTTGGTCACTTTAATCCCAATCGCCAATAGACCCTCAATGCGCGGTTGACATAATCTGCTAAACAGCATGTCAGTCTGAGTGTCGTTAACGAAAAAGATGCCGAGAATCGGCGTTTTTTGCTTGTTTGTTAACGGGGGCGTGTTGTAAGGCGATATTGCGCCGCAAAATGGCGCGATGTGGTGAACGATGCGGGTTTTGGCGGATATCGGTTTCAAGGGAGAGGGCGCGGCGGCAGTCGTGGACCCTGTGCTTATGTCTATCAGCCTCCTTCTTCTGGTGGTGGTACTCCTTATTAGCCCCATTCGGGGAGCGGCCATGGAGCCCGCGCGCTAACGCAGCAGCACGGACCTTCAGACACCCGCTCCCGAAAGGAAGCGGGTTTTTTAATGTCTGCGGGTTCGTTCAGGAAAGATTGAACGGACGAATGACGGCGAAAAGATCAGACGCAATCACCAAAGGACCGGCCAAGGCGCCGGCGCGCGCCATGCTGCGCGCCGCAGGGTATGACGATAAGGATCTCGCACAGCCGATGATTGCGGTGGTCAACACCTGGTCGACGGTAACGCCATGCAACATGCACCTCGATAAACTGGCCGAACCTGTTCGCGAAGGGTTGCGCGCCGGCGGCGCCACGCCGGTCGATTTCAACACCATCGTCGTTTCTGACGGGATCACCATGGGCGGCGAGGGAATGCGCGCATCGCTGATCTCGCGAGAAGTTATCGCCGACTCGATTGAGCTGGCCGTGCGCGGTCATTCGCTTGACGCCGCTGTCATTCTGGTTGGCTGCGACAAGACATTGCCAGCTGCGGCGATGGCGCTGGCGCGTATGGACATTCCGGGCGTGATTTTTTACGGCGGAACGATCATGCCGGGCCACTGCAAAATTGCAGGGGAAGACAAAGATCTTTCAATTCAAGATGTGTTCGAGGCGGTCGGCGCGCACGCCATGGGCAAGATCGATGACGCTGAGCTAGATACCATTGAACGCGCTGCGTGCCCGGGGGCCGGCGCCTGCGGTGGTCAGTTTACCGCCAACACCATGGCGATGGCCCTGGCTTTTTTGGGGCTTGCCCCGGTCGGTGCCGGTGATCCGCCTGCTATTTCGGATGAAAAAGCAGCTCAGGGCGTTCGCTGCGGGAAGCTCGCTGCGCAATTGGTTCGTGAGGGCAAAACAGCCAGGCATTTCATTACGGAAACTTCCTTGCGCAACGCGGCTGTGTCTGTCGTCGCGTCCGGTGGTTCGACAAATGCGGTTTTGCATCTCGCTGCGATTGCCGCCGAAGCCGGCGTTCCTTTTTCTATCGACCTGTTTGATGAGCTGTCCCGTTCGACGCCAGTCATCTCCAATTTGAAGCCGGGCGGGCAGTATTTGGCGAAAGACCTGTATGCTGCCGGCGGAGTGAGTTTGTTCGGACAAAAGCTTGTTGCCGGCGGAAAGTTGAAGGATGCCCCAACCGTTTCCGGCCGGTCGCTGTTTGAAGAATTCTCCGGCGCCAAAGAAACGCCCGGTCAGAAAGTTGTTCACGCTGTCGATGACCCGTTCAAGAAAACGGGCGGCCTACGCATCCTCTACGGTGATGTGGCGCCAGAAGGCGCGGTGCTGAAAACCGCCGGATACGCTGACGGCGCCTTTGTCGGCAAGGCGCGGATTTTTGACGGCGAAGAAGCGGCCTTCGCGGCAGTAACCGCGCGCGACATCAATGAAGGCGACGTGATTGTCATCCGCTACGAAGGCCCGAAGGGCGGCCCCGGCATGCGTGAAATGCTGGCGACGACTGCTGCGGTTGCAGGGCAGGACCTCGCAGGCAAAGTCGCGATGATTACTGACGGCCGGTTTTCCGGCGCGTCGCATGGTTTTGTAATCGGCCACGTGGCGCCAGAAGCGGCGTTGGGCGGACCGATCGGACTGCTGCAAGAAGGCGACACAATTCGTATTGACGCCGAAGCGCGCCGCATAGACGCGGATGTCGATTGGGCGGCGCGGCGGGCCGCTTTCAAACCCAAACCGCCGAACCGCATGGGCGGCGTTTTTGACAAATATGCACGACTAGTGGCTTCGGCGTCCAAAGGCGCTGTCACAATTCAACCCATCAACGAGTAAGGCAGAGGGATTTTTCGAGATGAGAGTCTACACAGAAGACGATGCAAATCCGGCGGCGGTAAAGTCAGCGACCGTCGCGGTCATCGGCTATGGCAGCCAAGGTCGCGCTCATGCGCTCAATCTGAAAAACTCCGGATGCAAGGTGATTGTCGGCGTGCGCCCGGACGGCCCGGGCGCCAAACGCGCCGAAGAGGACGGTCTCGAAGTGGCGACTGTCGCCAGCGCGACGAAACAGGCGAAACTCATCGCCATTTTGACGCCGGACATGACGCACGAAAAGATTTTCAAGGAAGACGTTGCGCCCAATCTGAGCGATGGCGATGCGCTGTTGTTCGCACACGGTTTCACCGTGCTTTATGGACGCGTTAACCCGCCTGCGAATGTCGACGTCATCATGGTGGCGCCGAAAGGTCCGGGCGGATTGGTGCGTAGTGAATACGAACGCGGCCGCGGCGTGCCCTGTCTGTTCGCCGTGCACCAGGATGCGACCGGGCAGGCGAAGGAAAAAGCGCTTGCCTATTGCAGCTTGATCGGCGGAGCGACAGCCGGCGCAATCGAAACGACCTTCCGCGAAGAAACGGAAACCGATTTGTTTGGCGAGCAGGCTGTCTTGTGCGGCGGCGCTTCCGAGCTCGTCATCGCTGGCTTTGAAACACTGGTGGAAGCCGGTTACCAGCCGGAAATCGCCTATTACGAGTGCATGCACGAACTGAAGCTGATCGTCGATCTCTTCTATGAGGGCGGCATCGCGGGCATGCACAAGTTTATTTCCGAGACAGCCATGTATGGCGATTTTGTTTCAGGCCCCCGGGTCATCAATGCGGAAACCAAACAACGCATGAGAGAAGTCCTGAAGGATATTCAGAACGGTTCCTTCGCGCGCGACTGGATTTTGGAGAATCAGGCCGGCAAACCGCGCTTCAATCAGATGCTGCATGCGGATCTGGAACACCCAATCGAAAAGACCGGCAAGGAGCTGCGTGCGCGCATGTCCTGGTTGAAACCCGGCGCCAATACAAAAGAAGGTTAAGCGATCATGACTGCTTCTCAGGCAAAGCAAGCGACCAAGACGGCGACTATCACCAAGTCAGGCGCCGAACTTCTCCTTGATGCGCTGGAGGAGCAGGGTGTGGAAGTGATTTTTGGCTATCCGGGCGGCGCCGTCCTGCCGATTTACGACGCGCTGCATAATCGTGAGTCCATCCGTCATATTCTCGTGCGGCATGAGCAAGGCGCCTTGCATGCGGCGGAGGGATATGCGCGCTCGACGGGCAAAGTTGGTGTTGCGCTGGTGACGTCTGGTCCTGGCGCCACCAACGCGGTCACTGGACTTGCTGACGCCTTGCTGGATTCAATTCCGGTTGTGTGCATCACAGGGCAGGTCGCCCGGGCGCTGATCGGTACGGATGCGTTCCAGGAATGCGACACCACGGGCATCACTCGGTCATGCACCAAGCACAATTATCTGGCAGAGTGCGCGCAATCTCTGTCCAGCACGGTGCATGAAGCCTTTCATATCGCGAGGAACGGACGCCCGGGTCCGGTGTTGATAGATATACCAAAGGATATTCAATTCGAGAAAGCCCAATACACCGCGCGCGCCGATGCAAGAAATCGCAATTGCATCGTTACGCCGGAGATCAATCGCAATCAGATCGAACAGGCAGTTGACTTGATGCGATATGCGCGCCGGCCGGTATTCTATACCGGCGGCGGTGTGATCAATGCGGGGCCGGATGCGTCGCAGACCTTGCGCAAGCTCGCGGCAGTGACAGGATTTCCGGTGACGTCTACCCTGATGGGGTTGGGCGCATTCCCGGCGTCCGATCCGAAGTGGTTGGGTATGCTCGGTATGCATGGCAGTTTTGAAGCCAACAACGCCATGCATGATTGCGATCTGATGATCGCCATTGGCGCCCGTTTTGACGACCGCATCACCGGCAGGCTCGATGCGTTCTCGCCCAATTCGCGGAAAATTCACGTGGATATCGATCCGTCGTCAATTAACAAAAACGTTCCGGTTGATATTGCTCTTGTCGGGGACGCCGGCGCTATTATGCAGGCGATGCTTGAGGAGTGGGAGCGCCGTGAGCGCGATGAATCTCATGACAAGGAGCGAATTGAAGGATGGCTCAATCAGCTTGACGGCTGGCGTGCCCGCAAGTCGTTCCAATACGCAAAGTCTAAAACTGCGATCAAGCCGCAATATGCAATTGAACGTCTTTACGCCCTCACGCGCGGCAAGGACGTCTATGTTTCCACTGAAGTCGGCCAGCACCAAATGTGGGCCGCGCAGCATTTTCATTTCGATGAACCCAATCGGTGGATGACTTCGGGCGGCCTGGGCACTATGGGCTATGGTTTGCCGGCGGCGCTCGGCGTGCAGGCTGCGCATCCGAATGCGCTAGTGATTGATATTGCCGGCGACGCGTCTGTGCAGATGACTATGCAGGAAATGTCGGCAGCCGTGCAGCACAATTTGCCGATCAAGATTTTCATTTTGAATAACGCCTATCTCGGCATGGTGCGCCAGTGGCAGGAGTTGTTGCATGGCGGGCGCTATTCTCATTCCTATTCCGACAGTCTGCCGGACTTTGTGAAACTGGCTGAGGCGTATGGCGGCCACGGCATTCGTGCGACGACGCCGGATGAGCTTGATGCAAAAATCGAAGAGATGATCTCTGTCAACAAGCCGGTTTTGTTCGATTGTGTGGTGACGCAGGAAGAAAACGTTTTTCCGATGATTCCATCCGGCGCGGCGCACAATGAAATGCTCTTCGGCGAATTTACCGAAGGTTCCGTCAGCGAGCAGGGAAAGACACTGGTATGACCGCCTCCAACGCGCCATCGCAATCTGTTTACCCCGTCACTCGCGATGAAGGTGAAGTTCGCGAAGTCATTCTCGCCGTCATCGTCGACAACGAGCCTGGCGTTCTGTCGCGGGTTGTCGGCCTGATTTCCGCTCGCGGCTACAACATTGAGAGCCTGACTGTCGCCGAAACCGATGTCGAGAAACACACCTCACGCATTACAGTCGTCACGCGCGGAACGCCAGCCAAGATCGAACAGATCAAGGCACAGTTGGGCCGCCTGGTGCCGGTGCGCCGCGTCATAGACGTCACCAGCGAAAAAGATGCGCTCGAGCGTGAGTTAGCGTTGATCAAGGTGGTCAATGAAGGCGAACATCGACTTGAGGCGATGCGGTTAGCGGATATTTTTCGCGCGCGTGCTCTCGACACCACGCATACGTCTTTTGTGTTCGAGATCACTGGAACACGCGAAAAAATTCATGCCTTTATCGATCTGATGAAACCGCTCGGACTTTCAGAGGTCTCCCGCACCGGGGTTCTGTCAATTCGGCGCGGCGCGGAAAAGGACTGAACCCATGATACTTTCTCTTCGATTGCGCAGCCTATTGACCCTGCTCCTTAGCCCCGCGCGGTGAAATCACCGCGCGCAAGAAATGGCTGACGAAAGGAACAGAATTAAAGGAATGAATCGATGACGAAGGAAGAAACTGACGTAGCCGCCACGGACGGCAATCACGTCAAGATATTTGACACGACGCTGCGCGATGGTGAACAGGCTCCCGGCTTTTCCATGTCTACGGACGCGAAGCTGATTGTTGCGCGCGCTCTGCAGGCATTGAATGTGGATATCATCGAGGCGGGATTTGCTGCTGCCTCCCCGGGTGATGCAGCATCAATTCGGATTATCGCCGAGGAGATTGAGGGGCCGGCAATTTGCTCTCTGTCACGGCTCAATATTGGCGACATTGAAGCCTCAGCTAGAGCACTCGAAACAGCCCGCAAGAAGCGCATTCATACATTTATTGGCACGAGCCCGTTGCATCGCGACGCCAAACTGAAGATGTCGAAGGCTGAAATTCTTCGTCAGATATCGGAAGTCGTGTCCTTTGCGCGCTCAGTCTGCGACGATATCGAGTTCTCGGCTGAGGACGCCATTCGCACCGAGCGAGACTATCTGGTCGAAGCGGTCGAGGCAGCGATCGAAGCTGGCGCTACGACCATCAACATTCCCGACACGGTGGGCTACACGACACCAGAGGAGATTTTGGACCTCTTCGCTTTCCTGAAAGCAACCGCGAGAGGCGCCGACGGCGTAACTTTTTCGGTTCATTGCCATGACGACCTCGGCATGGCGGTTGCAAATTCATTGGCGGCGGTGCGCGGAGGCGCGCGTCAGATCGAATGCGCCATAAATGGTATCGGCGAGCGCGCCGGCAATTGTTCGACAGAAGAAGCTATCATGGCGCTGGCGACTCGCCGCGACTTCTTCGACATGACCACCCAAATCGATACGACGAAAATCTTTCCAGCGAGCCAGGCGCTGGCGCGGGTCACCCATAATCCTATTCCCCGCAATAAGGCGATTGTCGGCAAGAACGCATTTGCTCATGAAGCCGGCATTCACCAGCACGGCGTTTTGGCGGACAAGCGCACCTATGAAATCATGGATGCGGAAAAAGTCGGTGTGCCGTCTAACGCGTTGGTGCTTGGAAAGCATTCCGGGAAACATGCGGTGGCGGCGCGCGTAGAAGCGCTCGGCTTCAGAGTGTCGAAAGAGAAAATCGAAGACATTTTTCCAAACTTTAAAAGACTGGCTGACACCTGCAAGGAAGTCACCGATGCAGATCTTGTACGGTTGGTCACGGGCAATTCCGCGGTTGATGGGCGTGCTGGTCCGTGGCGAATGCGAAAGACCGAACTGCATGTCAATTTTGAAGACGACACGCGTCCTCATGCACGTATCACCATGGAACACGACAATGGCGAACGACGGACAGTGACTCATGATGGTGAAGGGCCCATCGATGCCGCGTTTGCTGCGGTTTGCGCCATCGCTGATGTGCCAGGGCTTATTCATACGCTGGACTTGCACCATGTCGCCGCAGAGGGTGTCGTCCGGGCTGAGGCCATTGTCGATGTTGAAGGAAAGCACTATTCCGGCAAGGCGCAAGAAGTCGATATCGCTGATGCGGCTGTTGCGGCGTTCGTCGCTGCGATAAATCAAGCCGCAGCCATTCGTACCGGGACGGTGGCATTTCCAAATGAGGCGGCTGCATCATGAGTGTAGAAGTGAATAAACCAAAATCGCTGTTTGACAAATTGTGGGAGCGGCATGTCGTTGTCGATGAAACGACCGACGCGCCGGCGGTTCTCTATATTGATTTGCACCTTGTGCATGAGGTGACATCGCCCCAGGCATTTTCCGTACTTAACGATCGCGGGATCAAGGTCCGGCGCCCGGATCTGACAATTGCGACGCTTGATCATTCAACGCCAACGCTTCCGGCAAATGAAAATGGTGAGCTGCCTTACGCTACGCCGGAAGCGAAGCGCCAAGTTGAGACATTGATCGAAAACTGCGCCAAGCACGGTATCGAGTTGCTGGGACTGGATGATCCGCGCCGCGGCATTGTCCATGTGATCGGACCGGAGTTGGGGCTGACCCAGCCCGGCAAGACCATTGTTTGCGGCGATAGTCATACTTCAACCCATGGCGCTTTTGGAGCGCTTGCTTTTGGCATTGGCACGACAGAAGTCGGCCATGTTCTCGCCACGCAGTGCGTCCTCCAACGCAAGCCAAAGACGATGCGCGTGAACTTCGAAGGGGCCTTGCCGCGTGGTGTCGGCGCAAAGGACATGGCGCTCGCAATGATCGCTCAAATCGGGGCTGATGGCGGGCAAGGTTATGCGATAGAGTTTTCGGGCGAAGCCGTTAGAGGTCTTTCCATGGAAGGCCGAATGACGTTGTGCAACATGTCAATTGAGGCGGGCGCGCGGTCGGGAATGGTGGCGCCCGACGAAACGACCTTCGCGTGGTTGAATGGGCGTGACCACGTGCCGAAAGGTCTCGCGTGGAACGAGGCGCTCGCCGATTGGAGCGAGCTGCGCACAGAGCTTGGCGCGCAGTTCGACAAGGAAGTGACGATTGATGCTGCATCTATCCGGCCGATGATCACCTTTGGCGTCTCGCCGGACGCTGCCGCTCCCGTGGATGGAACGGCGCCAACGCCGCAGTCCGACGCAGACCATCACGCTGCGGAGTACATGAAGTTTGCGGCGAGCCGTCCGTTTTCTGATGTGTCAGTCAATCGTGTTTTTATTGGCAGCTGCACAAATTCGCGTTTGTCTGACTTGCGCGAAGCGGCGAATGTCATGCGCGGACGCAAGGTAAGCAGTGGCGTCGTGGCGCTGGTGGTGCCGGGGTCTGAAGCAGTGAAGCGAGCAGCGGAAGCGGAAAAACTACACGAAGTATTTTTGGCGGCCGGCGCGCAATGGCGCGAACCGGGATGTTCCATGTGCATCGCGATGAATGGTGATGCAGGCGCGCCAGGCGACCTCGTTGTCTCCACGTCGAACCGAAACTTTATCGGCCGACAAGGTAAGGGCGTGCGCACCGTGCTCGCCAGTCCGGCGACGGCGGCGGCGTCTGCGATTGAGGGGCGCATTGCCGATCCGCGTCCTTACCTGGATCATATGCAGGAGAGTGCGTAATGTCATTCGAACCCATCAGAAAGCTGACATCACGCACAGTCGTGTTGACCCAGGAAAACATTGATACCGATCAAATCATTCCGGCCCGGTTTTTGACGACCACATCGAAAGAGGGTCTTGGAAAGTCAGCGTTTTATGACTGGCGCTACGATGAAGACGGTCGCCCGAAGAACTCATCCGTGTTCAACGGCGTAGATTCCGATACGCACCAAGTTTTGGTGGCGGGCTCCAATTTCGGTTGTGGATCTTCTCGCGAGCATGCGCCGTGGGCGCTCACCGGCTTTGGCTTTCGAGCGGTGATCAGCTCCGATATCGCTGACATATTTAAGAGTAACGCACTCAAGAACGGGCTTCTGCCGGTTGAAGTGGATGAGCAGACCCATCGCGCTTTACTGGCGGCGCCCGGCGTAGAGGTGTCGATTGACCTTGAAACCAACGCGGTGACCTTTGGAGAGGGTCAGTCCGCATCGTTTGATGTGGAGCCTTTCGCCCGGCGCTGTCTGTTGGATGGCGTTGATCCGCTCGGCCATCTGTTGAATCAGGTCGCC
This sequence comes from uncultured Caulobacterales bacterium, assembly GCA_964486635.1. Classification (GTDB taxonomy): domain Bacteria; phylum Pseudomonadota; class Alphaproteobacteria; order Caulobacterales; family Parvularculaceae; genus Hyphococcus. Next base: position 37,198 of record CAZAOB010000004.1, read on the forward strand.
GCCATTGAAGCGTTCGAGAGTCGCTAATCATGGCAGCAAAGATTGCGTACCTTCCAGGCGATGGCGTTGGACCGGAAGTCGCGAACTCCGCCAAACGCGTTTTGGAAGCCGTCGCTCGAAAGTTCGACCTGGCTCTCGAATTCAAGGACTGCTTTTTTGGCGGTGCAGCCATCGATGCATGTGGCGATCCGTTTCCTGACGAAACCAAGCAAGCGTGTCTCGCTGCGGATGCCATTTTCCTTGGCGCTATTGGCGGGCCGAAGTGGGATGGCGCCAAGCGCAGACCGGAAGCGGGCCTGCTGGAGATGCGCAAGGCGCTGGGTGTCTACGCCAATTTGCGCCCCGTCAGCATCGCGGCGGGCTTGGAGCATCTATCTCCGTTGCGAACCGAGCGCGCCAAGGGCGTTGATATGCTGATTGTGCGCGAGCTGACAGGCGGCATGTATTTTGGCGCGCGCGAAGAAGGTGATGCCCGCGCCACGGACGAATGTCTTTATACTCGAGAAGAAGTGGTGCGTGTTGCGCGCATTGCTTTTGAGACCGCGCGCAGCCGGAGTGCGCGCGTCGCATCCGTGGACAAGGCGAATGTATTGGCCACCAGCCGTTTGTGGCGTGCGACCGTGAATGCGTTGCATAACAGCGAGTATCGGGATGTCGAGCTTGAACACGTGCTTGTCGATGCGATGGCCATGAAGCTCATTCAGCAGCCCGCGGCGTTCGACGTAATACTCACTGAAAATCTCTTCGGTGATATCTTGAGTGACGAAGCCTCAGTGCTGTCAGGGTCAATTGGCTTGGCGCCATCGGCGTCACTCGGTGACGGCGCGCGCGGACTTTATGAGCCTATCCATGGTTCGGCGCCGGATATAGCCGGCCAGGGGAAAGCCAATCCGGTTGGCGCGATCTTGAGCGCGGCGATGCTGCTGCGCCATAGTCTGAGCGAAAACCTTGCTGCGGATGCGATTGAAGCCGCGGTCAGCAAGGCGCTCGCGGCCGGGCGCGGCACCAGCGACATCGGCGGTGAGGACAACACCGGCTCCTTTACAGACGCTGTTATTGAGTTGTTGCGTTGAGCGCTCATTCGCGGCCATCAGAGCGCGCCCTCACTCCATAATGTCTTCGTTCCACAATTCGGGCTTTTCCCTGATAAACCGCGCCATCAATTCAAGCGATGCAGGGTGGGCAACGTTAATCACCTCGATGCCGTGTGAACGTAGAAACTCTTCATTGCCGCCAAAATTCTGTGTATCGTTGACGACGACGCGCGGAATCTTGAACTGAACGATTGTTCCAGAACACATCATGCATGGCGAGAGCGACGTATAGAGCGTCAGGTCCCGGTACGTCTTTTGACGGCCCGCCTTCCGCAGACAATCCATTTCACCGTGCGCAATCGGGTCGCCCTGTTGGACGCGCTGATTGTGGCCGGCGGCGATCAGTTCGCTGCCGCGCGCCAGTACAGATCCAATAGGCAATCCGCCCGCGTCGTAGCTCTTTTTTGCTTCCAGATAGGCGCGCTCGGCGAATTGGCGGTCCCACTCATTTAGCATCGCGGTGTCTCCTGATGGACAAGTGCGGATTGTTGATTGATAAAGGCGCGCGACCGAACAGACAACAGAGGCGTCATGTCGAAGTCCCTGACCATCGTTGATCACCCTTTGATCCAGCATAAGCTGACGATCCTGCGCGACAAACGCACGTCTACGGCGCAGTTTCGCCAAGTGCTGAGAGAGGTGGCCTTTGTGCTCGGCTGCGAAGCGACAAAGGACCTGGCGCTCGGCGACATCCAGATTGAAACGCCATTGGAAAAGGTGAGGGCTCCGTATCTGGAAGGCAAAAAATTGTGCTTCGTTTCGATCCTGCGCGCCGGCAATGGGCTGTTGGACGGGCTTCTTGACCTTATTCCATCAGCTCGAGTCGGGCATGTGGGCATGTATCGCGATCACGAAACGCTCGAGGCGCACAAATACTATTTCAAAACCCCGGACAAGCTGGGTGAGCGCTTGGTGATCATGGTCGATCCTATGCTGGCGACGGGAAATACCGCGATCGCCGCCGCAGAAGAGCTGAAAGAAGCGGGCGCGCGAACGCTAAAGTATTTGTGTTTGGTCGCTGCGCCGGAAGGCGTCGAGCGCTTTTCAAAAGCGCATCCCGACATTCCGATCATCACCGCGGCGCTGGATCGCGAACTCAATGAGGTCGGGTACATTTTGCCCGGGCTTGGCGACGCCGGTGACCGAATATATGGCACCAAGGGCTAGTTCGTCAGCGGGGGTTCCTTCAATTCGTGCGAGATGCCCTGCAGCTCTTTCGGAATGTAATTTTCATCATGCTTTGCGAGAATTGTATCGGCGATAAACACGCCGTCATGATCGAACGCGCCCTGGGCGATTACACCCTGACCTTCGCGAAACAAGTCCGGCAGAATACCGGAATAGGCAACCGGCAGAGTTGCGCTTCCATCGGTCACACGAAACTGAATAGAAAGACCGTCGCCGTGATTTAGGCTTCCTGTTTCCACAAGGCCTCCAAGCCGGATGCGTGTGTCCGGCGCGATCTGCGCTTCCTGCGCTTCGCTTGGGGTGTAGAAATAGGAGATATTGCGTTCAAGCGCGCTGAAGACGAGCCATGCAGCGCCGGCCAGCAAAATGCCGCCAGCAGCGATCAGGGTCAAACGCCGGTTGCGATGGATCGGTTTCATAAGACCTCTTTAGCGCGGCCGCGAGGCGCGGACAAACGAGATCGCTCCGGGCCGATTGTCGCGCTGGGGCTGCAGCCTATCCAAGGCAAGGCAAACTACCGTAAATACTGGCCCATGGATCAATACCGGCGCGCCATCCGTCTGACAGCCGAGAACGCCGGGTGCGATCGCGCCGGGGCGGCCATCGTGCGCGGCGTGTCGTTCTCCTTGGCGCCCGGCGACGGGCTGCAGCTATTCGGGCCCAACGGTTCGGGCAAGTCCAGCCTGCTATCGATGTTTGCGGGGCTGATCCGTCCGGTGGAAGGGGAGGTGCTTTGGTATTGCGATGACGCAGAGTCGCCTCAGCCGCCAGACAACAGCATTTTCTTCCTCGGGCATGAGGCAAGCGTCAAGCCCGCGCTCACGACCCTCGAGAATTTGAAATTCTGGTCGGACGTATACGGGGGCGGTGATGTCGATCTGGCGCTGGAGAAGCTTGGCGCGACTTCGTTTGCCCATCTGCGAGCGGGCAAACTTTCCGCCGGACAGCGTCGCCGCGCCGATCTCGCGCGCGCTGTGCTTGGGCGACGAGAGGTCTGGCTGCTGGATGAACCCACTGCAGCGCTCGATCGCGACGGGGTTGTGCTCGTTCGTTCACTGATCAACGAACATTTGGGGCGAGGCGGCATTGCTGTCGTAGCGACCCACGATGACCTGGGCGACGGTTTCAAGCGGCTGGAACTGACGCGATGAAAATTGTCAGAGCATTGCTGCAGCGGGAGATAACCATCGCATTTCGGTCCGGCGGCGGCTGGTTTTATGCGGTGTTTTTCTTTGCAGTTTTCACTGCGCTTGCGGCGATAGCGTTTGGCCCGGCGCTATCTGCGCTTGCGGTTGCAGCGCCGGCGGCGATCTGGCTGGCGACAGCGCTCGCAATTCAATTTGCAGCGGCAGACCTCTTTGAGGCTGATTTTTCGGACGGTTCATTGCGTGTAATCGCCGCTGAACATCAAAGTTTGCTTGCCTATTGGGTGGCCAAAGTGCTGGCTCTATCGGTGGTCTCGGCGCTGCCGCTCGTCGCTGCGGCGCCGTTCTTCCTGACCATGCTTGGCGTGCCGCTTATCGCTGGCGCCGGTGTTTCGCTTGTCCTGCTGGTTGGTGTTCCTGCGCTGGTATTTGTGGCGGTGCTGACGTCGGCGCTTGGCGCCGGCCTTCGTGCGAGCGGCTTGTTGGCCAGCATTCTCGCGGCGCCATTTGCTGCGCCTGTGCTCGTATTCGGCGTACGGGCCGCGAAGGCATATTTGTCGAGCAATCTGTTGGTTACCCCCGAACTCTTGATTTTGGGTGCGCTAAGCCTGTTTATGGCGGTGGTGACCCCTCCTTTTGTTATTGCCGCCCTTCGGGTCAGCCTCGAATAGAAAGCGACTGTCGATACATGTGGAGTCGATTTTCAAATCCGGCCAAGTTTGAATCGCTGGGACGCACTGTCTCCCCGTTTGCTTTCGGTCTGTTTGCGGTGAGTGCGGCGTACGGCCTCTTTACGGGCTTGCTTAATTCGCCGGCCGACTATCAGCAGGGCGATTCCGTGCGCATCATGTATGTGCATGTGCCCGCCGCATGGATGGCGCTCGCCGCTTATTCCTTCATCGCGATGATGAGCCTTGTCGCGTTTGTCTGGCGGCATTCGCTCGCCGATTTCGCCGCCCGATCTGCAGCGCTTCCCGGTGCGGTGTTCACAGCACTCGCGTTATTCACTGGCGCCGTATGGGGCAAGCCCACCTGGGGGGCGTGGTGGGTATGGGATGCGCGCCTCACGTCCATGTTGATCCTGCTCTTTATCTACTTTGGATATATGGCGGTGTGGCAGGCAGTGCCCGAAGCCGCGCGTGCGGCGCGGTTCGCCCGGATATTGGCGTTGGTTGGGTTCATCAATATCCCGATCATCAAGTTTTCTGTTGAATGGTGGAATTCGCTTCATCAGCCGGCAAGTATTCTGCGCGCCGACGGACCGACCATCGATGGGAGCATGCTCACGCCGCTCTTTGCGATGATCTTCGCCTACACCGCGTTGTTCGTATGGCTTGTCATAGCCGGGATGCGCACGCTGTTGTCGCGCCAACGTCTCGAAGGGCGATCCGCCAGGCAGCCTAGCCGGCCTTCAGCTCCCGTAAAGGATGCATCATGAACTTTGGCGCCCATGCTCCATATATTTTTTCGTCTTACGCAGTGTCGATTATCGCCGTTGCCGGGCTGATCATCTGGCGCGTTGTTGCGCTCAAAAACGCAACGAAAGCGGAGTCAAAAGAAGCAGCAGAGCGGCATTAACGCGCCGCTTTTGCTTCCTTGATCTTGGCGGAGATTGCATCGGGATCGAAGCCGGTGACAACATCGATATACGCGCCGTTTGTCGAGGCGATAATAAACGCCGGCGTGCCGTCAATACCCATTTGCGCCGCAAGACGATGATTTGCTTCAATCATGTTCGGAATCGAGCCGGACTCAATTTCTGCGTTCATTTTCGCTACGTCCAGTCCGTGTTTGCGGGCCAGGGCATCGACGCGGTCTTTGGTGAGGACGCCCGATGATTCAAGCATGTCGAAGTGCATTTCCAAAAACTTGCCCTGATCCCGGGAGGCCAGCGCCATTTCCGCCGCGTATCCCGACTCCTCTTTCAGGATCGGCAACTCGCGGAACACAACTTTAACGTCGCCGTCTTTCTTGACCATGTCTTTCACGAGGCCGCCGGCTCTTTTGCAATAGCCGCAATGATAGTCATACATCTCGATGACGGCGACAGTCGCGCGATCGGGGCTCTTGCCCGCAACAAAGCTGGTGCTGGCGTCAAGCAGCATCGGCAAGTTTGCGGCAGCCTCTGTTCTTGCGCGTTCCACTTCCGCCATGCGCTGTTTGAGGCTGTATGCGTTCACCGCTTCGATGATCACTTCCGGATTATCCATCAAATAGGCGCGCACGATCATGCCTATTTCATCTTCTTGCAGCTCGGAAAACGACGTGTTCGGTTTTTCCTGTGGGGCGACCGAGCGGATTTCAGGTGTGTCCTGCTGCGCGTTTGAGTAGCTGACAGCCAACGCGCCGAGCGCCAAAGCGCCGGCGAGGGCGCCGCCCATGGCGAATTTATTGTTCAGCATGCTCATCGTCTCCTGTTGATCGCGCGGGGTTCTCCGCGCGTTACTGGTTCAAGTGTCAAGTTAGTTTGCGCCGCCGTCAATAACGACCGGATCCGAAACGACGGGATCGGGTACGTCTGGTCTCTTCTTCTCCTGTGGGGCGGGCTGCGGCGCTTTGGTTTCTGGCTGCGCTGAAGGCAATGGCGGGGCGCCTTCGGCAGGTTGCGTCGCCAGAATGATATCCATCGCCTTGCGCCACTCCGACGTACCGCGTTCAAGCCCGGGGAGGGCTCTACGGGCAAACTGGTTGGCGTCCGGCATGGCCCCGCTGTGGAATCGGGATTCGGCGGTTGCCAGGTTGGCTTTGGCCTCATCACCCTGCTCGGAATAGGCGCGCGCCAGTTCATACCAGGCAAAACTGTTGTCTGGCTCGATCAGCGTCGCCCTCCGCAGCTCTCCCTCAGCTTCTTTGACTAGTGAAGGCTCGCCCGTTGCGAGCAATGAGCGGGCAAGCGCAAGCCTCATCAGTGCGTTGTTTGGCAGGAGATCAACAGATTTGCGGTTCGGCGCGATCGCCTCTCGCGCCTTTCCATACTCAAACAGTATTTGTCCCTCTAGCTCGTGAAAGTAGGGGTATTCCGGATGCGCTTCAGTTAAAACTCTGACTTCCTTTAGCGCTCTGTCCACTTCTGCGTTTCTGAAATACGCGACCGCGCGCGCGTAGTGCGCCTGATCCGATTGGTCCGTCAGCGGATAATCGCGAAGCGTTTCATGCGGGTCATGGAGAAAACCTTTGATCTTCGCCTGAATGAGGTGAAGCCGGCGCATTTCCTCGGGGCTGTCCTGGCGTTCGAAATAGGGCGAAGACATTGCTCGCTCTTGCAGCGCGGAAAAGCGCTCATTCGCTAGCGGGTGGGACTGCAAGTAGGGATTTGCGCGTTGGCCGGTAATGATCTGGTAGTTGCGCATGCGGCTCCAGATATCCATCGCGCCCTTGGTGGAATGGCCGAGGCGATCGAGATAGGTGATCGAAGACTGGTCGGCGGTCGCTTCCTGACTACGGCTGTAAACGAGGAAATCTTTAATCGCGACATTCTGGCCGAGGCCGAGCAAGCCGATACCGGCTTCAGGAGCGCCCGCAGCGATTGCACCAGCGGCAAGCAGTAGGCCGAGAATCATCGGTCTTCCGGCATTCGCCATCGCTTCGGCTGTGCGCGCCGAGTGATTTCCCGCAAGGTGGCCGGCCTCGTGCGCAATCACGCCTTCAATTTCATTGGGCGTTTTGGCGAATGTGAACAGACCGGAGTTAACGCCCATATAGCGTCCGCCCGCAAAGGCGTTGAACGTCGGATCGTTCACAACCAGAATTTGAATGGATTTTGGATTCAATCCCGCGGCGGCGAAAATCGGCCGGGAATAGTCATCGAGAAACGCTTCGATCTCAGCGTCGCGAAGCAATGAAATGCTCTGCGCGCTGGCGCTGATCGGGGCAATCGCGACCGCCGCCGCAGTAAGCGCGACCACCGATTTCCTGACACTCGCAATGAACCAGCCGGCCCTCATTACACCTTCCTCCGCCCACCGTTGGAACGAACGAGGCGAGCGGTATCATTTTAGGCATGCTTTGCGGCAATTTCGAGGTGCGGCGCCGTGTCGGCGCCGCAAATGTGAGTGAAAATGCGCTTAGGAAGCCACCAAGGATATTTAGCGCTTAAGCATTGCTGCCGCGGCTCCACCAGCCCTTTTTGCGCGGCTTTTCCACCACTGGTTGAGGTGACTGGCTCAAATCCTCGTGCGCATTCGCCGATTCCGGCGTTTCTGCTTCGGACTCGCTCACTGCCAGCGGAGGCTCCTCCACATATTCGGCGCTCTCGGCAGCTTGGCTGGCGCCGTTGGACGCATGATCGTGTGCTTCGGCTGCAGGTTCAGTTTCGCCGTCGGAGGACGGCGATGACGCACCGTCCGCGTCAGCACCTGACACGTTGGGCGCTGACTGATGTTCTTCGTCCTGGCGCGAGGCGTCTGCCGCTTGATCCTCGGCGCCGTCGTCACGATTGCGCCGATTGCGGCGGCCGCCGCGGCGGCCGCGCCGACGACGTTTGCGAGACTGATCTTCATCACCCGCTTCGCCGCCTGATTCTGACTCGGTTCGACGTTGTTCGTCGTCATTGTCTTGATCGTCGCCAGTCGAAACCGGTTTTTCGCCGCCAGCATCCGCAGATTGCCCGCGTGCGCCATCTTTGCGTCTCCGCCGGCGGCGGCGCTTCTTGCGATCGCCGTCGCGGTTTTCAGAGTCTGTTTCGTCGGATACGTTGATCTCTTCAGGAGCGTCTTCCAGCTCCACGAGTTCAGTTTGATCCGCCTGGATGATCTGCGCGGTTTCTACACGTTCTTTGGGAACGCCCGCCTTTTCAAGCGTGTACTCGTCACCGGTTTTTTCGGTGTCAGGTATCAGCTGGATGGTGACGCCATTTGCGTCTTCAATGCGCTTCAACCAATCGCGATGGTGATTGAGCACATACACGGTCACATCCAATGACGCATGGATGGAGAAAATACCGGCGCGGCCGGATACGGCTTCGCCTTCGACAGCGCGCAAAATTCGAAGCGCCGCCATCTCTGCTGAACGGATGACGCCTGCGCCGGAGCACGTCGGACAAGCTTGGGTCGTGCCGTCGACAATGCCGGAGCGCCGGCGCTGACGTGACATTTCAAGCAGGCCAAAGTTGGATATGCGGCCAAGCTGAATGCGGGCGCGATCGTGCTTGATCGCATCCTTGAGCGCTTTCTCAACCTTGCGGTTGTTCTTCATCTCTTCCATGTCGATGAAGTCGAGCACGATCAGACCGGCGAGGTCGCGTAAACGGAATTGCCGGGCAGCTTCGTAAGCAGCCTCGATATTCGTCTTGAGCGCCGTTTGTTCGATGTTTCTCTCGCGCGTCGCCCGCCCGGAGTTGACGTCGATGGCCACGAGCGCTTCGGTTTGGTGAATAACGATGTAGCCGCCGGATTTGAGGCGCACAGTCGGCTGGTACATGCCATCCAGCTGCGCCTCAACGCCATGCTTCAAGAAGATCGGCGCATTCCCTTTGTAGGGCTGCACAAACTTCGCATGGCTCGGCATGAGCATTTTCATGAAGTCTTTGGCTTCGCGGTAGCCGCCGTCGCCCTCGACCTGAACCTCGCCAATGTCTTTGTCGTACAAGTCGCGGATCGCGCGCTTGATCAGACTCGCCTCTTCGTAGATCAGGCAAGGCGCGATCGATTTCAGCGTCAGACTACGAATATTTTCCCAGAGGCGAAGCAGATAATCATAATCGCGTTTGATCTCGACTTTGGTGCGCTTGGCCCCCGCCGTGCGAATGATGAGCCCCATGCCCTGCGGCACTTCCAGGCTGTCGACAACGCGGCGGAGCCGCTTGCGGTCGGTTGAATGCGGAATTTTACGAGAAATGCCGCCGCCGCGCGCAGTGTTGGGCATCAGCACGCAATAGCGGCCTGCAAGCGACATGTATGTCGTCAGTGCGGCGCCCTTGTTTCCGCGTTCTTCCTTGACGACCTGGATCAACAGGATCTGGCGGCGTTTGATGACTTCCTGAATTTTGTAATTGCGCAGCAGATTGGAACGGCGGCGCTTCGCATCCTTGTAGCGTTCGAACAATGCTTCGCGTTCTTTGCCGTTCGGGCGTTTGCGCGAAGGAGCGAGACCTTCTTCCTCGTCGCCGTCGGCGTCTTCATCGGACTCACTGGCGTCGTGTTCTTCGTCGGCGTCACTGGCCTCGATTTCCCGCGTTTCCGTCTCCGCGTCGTTTTCGCCTTCCTGATCTTCATCGCGCGTCTCTGACTCAGTGTCGGCCGACGCATCTACGGCCGTTTCATCGTCATCAGTCTCGAGCTTTGACTTGGCGGAAGCAGCGCTGTCTTCTTCTTCGCCGTCTTCTTCCTCTTCCTCTTCTTCGTCATCAATCGGGTCGCCGTCAATTTCGGCGAGCGGATCGGAATCATCCTCGTCGTCCGAGTCATCGGACTCGGCGTCGTCGTTACCGTCTTCGTCCATGCCCGCGGCTAAAGACTTTGCATGCTCGTCGTCGTCGCTGTCATCGGATTCGGCGCTGACGGTTTCGGCTTGCTCGCGGTTTGCAGACTTGCGTTTGCGACGGCGCGAAGTGCGCGGCTTTTCCTCGTCATCGTCGTGGAGGTGATGGTCGCCGTCCGCATCGTGGTCGTCGTCGTGATCGTCGTCACCGCGCTGCGAAAGCTCGAGTTGTTCAGCGAGCTCCGCAACCTCGAGTTCCGCATCCTGGAGCGCTCTGCGGTCCGAAACGGGGATCTGGTAGTAGTCGGGGTGAATTTCGCTGAACGCGAGAAACCCGTGGCGGTTGCCGCCATATTCAACGAAGGCTGCCTGAAGCGAAGGTTCGACGCGCGTCACGCGCGCCAAATAAATATTGCCTCTAAGCGGTTTGCGGGTGGCGGATTCGAAGTCGAAGTCCTCGACTTTGCCGTTGTCGAGCACCGCGACGCGCACCTCTTCCGGGTGGGCCGCGTCGATCAGCATCTTTTTTGTCATTGTGTAAGGCTCCGCAATGCGGCGGCTGCGCCGGCGCATTGGCTGTGTTGGATCGCTCGAAGGAGACCGTGCGCACAGATCCGCGCGCGAGACAGACGAACTGTCCAGCGTCTTCGGATGTTATTTGGGCGGTCACCGTCATCAGCGAAAGCTGTTTTCCTTGCCGGTTTAGTCCGGCGGTTCTTATTTCGTGGCGCCAGGCGCCGGTCTTGTACGGCGCTATCGCGCCAAGTCTTTGCTCCTCGCGCCGCCGGAATTCCGGGAATCGCGGGCCGGCGATCGGAGCTGCCGGCTGTAAGTTTCTGGAAAGGCTAATGTTTTTAGCGCCGTCCCGAAAAATTCTTTGTGATGCGCGAGGCTTTTGGTCTCCCTGCGCCCATCCTTAATTTGGGCATTCGCGCCGTGACATCAACAGCTTGCGGTTTGACTGAAGCCTCAGTGTTGCGCAAGCAGTTTTTGACCATGCATGAATGCGGGGAAAAAGAAAACCCGTGGTTAATGCCGACTCAGTATTCGATCCAAGCTGAACTCAATGATTAACGCGGCGTTAAGGCTAGCGAATCCACAATGCGGCGCGTAAGAAACCCGGACTCCGGGCGCGGAGGCGGCATGATCGGAGCTTTCGGGGCGAATGGTGGGATCTTAGGGCGAGCGGGATGACAACCGCGTTTTTCGCCGGCGTATGGATGGGCAGAGATGGCCGAATTTTGCATGATAAAGCAATGGCTTAGGTTGCTGTTTGTCGCTCTTGGCCTGGTTCTGCCGAGCGCGCTCAACGCGGCCGACTTGCTCGACGTTCGCTTTGGCCCAGCCGCGGACAAAACCCGCATTGTCTTCGATATCGATGGAGCGCCGGACTTTCAGGTATCGGGAGACGATTTGGGGGCGGGCCGCCTTTTTATAGATTTTTCCAGCTTGGGCGGCGCTCTGCCTGCAAAGTCCGGGGCTGGACATGTGGCGGCGGTCAATTTCCAGAAGAATGGCAAGATTGGCGTCCGGGCTGAGGTCACGTTCAAAAAGACAGCAAAGATTAAAGAAGTTTTCGTGCTCGAGCCGTCATCCGGCGTCGCGAAGCACCGATTGGTGGTCGATCTGGTGACGGCGGACAAGGCGGCGTTTCTGGCCAGCCTGCCGAGCCAGTACGGCGACCTGACCGCAGTGATCGAGCAGGTCATCAGCGATCCTCAGCCGGCGCCACAAGGCGCGACGCCGCCTCAAATGGCCAGCGTGACCATCCCTGCCGCGCCATCTCGCAAGGACGAGCAGACGGCTCGCCCGGACGTGAAAAGGATTGTCATCGACGCAGGGCATGGGGGGCGAGATCCGGGCTCTCAGGGACAAAGCGGAACGCTGGAAAAAACCGTCACTATGGCTGCGGCGCTGGAACTCGCCGATGTCTTGAAGAAGACGGGAAGATACAACGTCGTGCTGACTCGCGAGTCAGATGACGACAAGCGAATCTTGCGCGACCAACGAGAAGAGCTGGCGCGCCGGGAATCGCTGGCGCGTGCGGCTAAGGCGGATCTGTTCATTTCGCTTCACGCTGACGCCATCGCCCAAAAGGAAGTGCGCGGCGCATCGGTTTACACCCTTTCCGACAAGGGTACGGAACGCTCCGCAAACCTCGCGAAATCCGAAGGCAATTACCAGGTCTACAATCTCGATTTGAAAGACTATGAGGGCGTTGTCGGAGATATTCTGCTCGATCAAGCGCAAAAGATGACGCTGACCAATTCGTCTAAATTCGCTGAATTGCTGATCAGCAATCTTTCCGGCAAGACGCCGATGCTCAATCGTTCTCACCGCCAGGGGGATTTGCGTGTGCTGCTGGCGGCCGACGTTCCGGCCGTGTTGCTCGAAATGGCGTTTATTTCGAACGCCAAGGATGAGGCGAATCTGATTTCACCGGTCTGGCGCAAACGCGCCATGGGCGCGGTGGCCGATTCCATCGACAGCTACTTTGAGACAGAAGGCCAGCAGCGACAGGCGCGGTTGTCTCCTGCAGCTGGGAATTAGCCGGTCCGCTTTCCGGCAAAACCTTACAAAATTTAGGGGTTTTCGCGGCTCTTGCGCCTCGCTGCTGTCCAAATTATGCGGTAGAAGGTCAGGGGATTGGTGCGCTGCGGCGCGCTTTGGGAAGGGTTTTAAGAGCGCGCGCGCACGCCAAGGTGAGACGGGGTTTCACCATATCAGCGCGCCCAAAAAGCAAGCGTAAAGACGAATGAGCGACCACCGAGACGACGAACGCGACGACGACAAGACGCCGGCCAACGACGGACGCCTGGTATTCGGCGATGCGCCCGAAGATAACGATACGGATATGTCCGCTGCGCCGCGCGATGACGAAGAACCGATCGAGCATGACATGTTTGATCATGCGTCCGAGGGGGAAGGCAGTCTCGAGGACGATGAAACGTTCCTTGACGAAAGCGGTCGGTCACAGCGCGATCGTGACTCAGAAATGTCTCATTCGGATGCGGATGTTGAAATTGAGCATGACAGCGATGAGGTTCTGCTTGGCGAGGACGACGAGGCTGAAGTCGAACCCGCTGCGCCCCTGGCGGCGCCAGTGCGGCGAGAGGAGCCTTCACCTTCTCCTGATCGTGCGCCCGCTGGAAATGGCGGTGGATGGGTAAGTTCTATGTTGAAGTTTGCAGGCATGGCCTTTGCGGCGGGCGCCATCGGTGTGATTGGCGCTGCTGGCTTTACGGCCTGGTATTTGAACGAACTGAATAAGGATTTGCCCGCCTATGAGCAATTGGCGGAATACGCTCCGCCAGTCACCACTCGGGTATATGGCGGCGATGGCTCGCTTGTCGCCGAATTTGCGCGCGAACGGCGCCTCTTTGTGCCGATCGAATCCATTCCCGATCATGTGAAGTACGCCTTTGTGTCCGCAGAGGACCAATCATTCTATCAGCACTCCGGTATCGACTTCCGGGGACTCGTTCGTGCGCAGGTTTCAAACGTCGGCAACGTTTTGCGGGGCCGGCGTCTTGAGGGCGGATCGACGATCACGCAGCAGGTCGCCAAGAATTTTCTGTTGACCAGCGAACAGAAAGTTGAGCGCAAATTGCGGGAAATGCTGATCGCGAGGAAAATGGAACGCACGTTCACAAAGGATCATATTCTCGAACTCTATCTGAACGAAATTTACCTCGGCAATCGCTCTTACGGCGTGGCTGCAGCGGCGCTCAATTACTTCGACAAGTCGCTAGATGAGTTGACCGTCGCCGAGGCGTCTTACCTGGCGGCAATCACAAAAGGCCCGAGCAACTATCATCCGATCGATCACGAAGCGCGCGCAGTCGACCGGCGCAATTATGTGATCGGCCGCCTCGCGGAAGATGGAGTCATTACGGCGGAGGAAGCGGCGGAGGCGCGCGCTCAACCACTTGGGGCAAAGATTGCACCGCCGCTCGGCGCGCGCGACTGGACGATGGAATATTTCGCCGAGGAGGTCCGCAAACAGATCGTTGATCTTTACGGCGTGGAAGCGCTGTATGACGGCGGGCTGGCCGTGAGAACGTCAGTCGATCCGCACCTTCAGGCCAAGGCCGGAGAAGTTTTGCGTCAATGGCTGGTCACCTATGATCAGCGTCATGGATGGCGCGGCGCCATTTCGACAATGGAACTCGGCGAAGATTGGGCCGAACGGCTGAATGCGAAAGTCGACGAACTCAAAAACGCGCGCAAGCTTTCGGACGATATGGCGCCGTGGCGGCCTGCGCTTGTGTTGGCGTCGCAGGAAGGCTTTGCCGAAATCGGATTTCCGGATGGCGAGCGGGCCAGCATTCCCCGAGAACTCCTGTACTGGGCCCGGCCGTATATCTCCGCCAATGATCTCGGACCTGAAGTTACATCTGCAGCCGCGGTTTTATCGGCCGGTGACGTTGTTTATGTCGAAAAATATGACAGCCCGACATTGCCGAAAAAGGAAGGCGCCCCGGAAGAGGCGGCTGCAAAACCGACGCCCGAAAATTCATACGCTCTGCGTCAGGCGCCTGCCGTCAATGGCGGCCTGATCGCAATCGATCCGCACACGGGCCGCGTTCTCGCGATGGTTGGCGGATTTTCCTTCCAGATGTCGGAGTTCAACCGCGCTATTCAGGCTGAACGCCAGCCAGGTTCGACATTCAAGCCGTTCGTTTACTCGGTTGCGCTCGACAGTGGCTACACGCCTTCGTCGATCGTTCTGGACGCGCCGTTCGTGGCGCCCAGTCTCGATAGCTGGTACAAGCCGGGCAATTATATCGAAGGTCGCCACTACGGCCCGTCGACGCTTCGGCTCGGTATTGAACAATCGCGAAACACGATGACGGCGCGCCTTGCGCAGGACCTCGGCATCGGCAGGATCGTCGACTATGTGGCGCGTTTCAAACTTTCGGACCGGCTGCCTCGTGAATTGGCGATCTCGCTTGGTTCCGGCGAGACCACGTTGATGCGCATCACCGCCGCGTATTCTGTGTTTGTGAATGGCGGCAAAGGTGTAGAGCCATTGCTGATCGACCGAATTCAAGACCGCACCGGTAAGACGATTTACAAACGTGACACGCGCGCATGCGTTACATGCAACGCGGAGTTCTGGTCTGAACAAAGCGAGCCGCAATTGCCTGACACGCGTGAGCAGGTGATGGATCCGCGCACCGCCTATCAAATTACTTCAATTTTGGAAGGCGTGGTGATCAGGGGAACGGCCGCCCGCACGGTTGGCGGAACAACAGACAAACCTCTGGCGGGCAAAACCGGAACCACCAACGACTATAAGGACGCGTGGTTCGTCGGCTTCTCGCCGGACATCGCCGCCGGCGTTTATGTTGGCTTCGACATGCCGCAAACCCTGGGGCAGGGCGAAGCGGGCGGCACGGTCGCCGCGCCGATTTTCGCCGCGTTCATGAACGAGGCGCTGAAGGACAAGGCCGGCATTCCGTTTCGTGTTCCTTCCGGCGTGAGACTCGTTCGCGTAAATGCGCGCACCGGGAAACCAGCCGGCGCCGGCGATACAAATGTCATTCTGGAAGCGTTCAAAGCGGAAGATGACCCCAACGCCAGCCGCGTCCTTGATGACGACTACACGCTCGATCCTTTGAGTGCTGCGCCCTCAAGCGAAGAAAACGACGAAGTCATCAACGGCCTTTACTAACGCCGCGAGGCTCATCATATAGGCAGGCCGGCGCGCTGCGCCGCTCCGTATCTTTCGCCGGATTCCTCAGGAGAGAAGCATGCGCGCCGAAATCGAAGCGCTGACCGCAGAAATCAAGCAGTCGCTGGAACTGCTGAGGAGGCGTCTTTGACTGGGATAAGTCAGAAAAAGAGCTCGCTGAGCTAAACGCGAAAGCCGAAGACCCGCATCTCTGGGACAAGCCAGAAGAAGCGCAGGCGCTGATGCAGAAACGCACGGCGCTTGAGACGCAGATGAACGCCGTCGGCGCCATGCAATCTGAACTCGACGATCTGACCGGCCTTGCGCAAATGGCCTGGGAGGAAGATGACGATGCGAGCCTCGATGAGGCTCAAGGCATGTTCGCGGCATTGCGGGATCGCGCTGGCAAAGCTGAAATCGAGGCGCTGTTGTCAGGCGAGGCAGACGGCAATGATTGCTTCGTTGAAATTCATCCGGGCGCAGGCGGAACGGAATCCAATGACTGGGCGTCGATGCTGCTGCGCATGTATGTGCGCTGGGCGGGGCAATCTGGCTACAAGGTCGATGTAATCGAAGAGCAGCCCGGTGAAGAAGCCGGCATCAAGTCGGCAACCATTCAGGTCAAGGGCCACAACGCCTATGGCTGGCTAAAGACAGAATCGGGTGTTCACCGGCTGGTGCGCATATCGCCCTACGATTCCAATGCGCGCCGTCATACGTCTTTTGCGTCGGTTTGGGTGTATCCCGTTGTCGATGACAAAATCGACATTGAGATCAATGAGAGCGATTGCCGCGTCGACACGTTCCGCGCTTCTGGCGCGGGTGGCCAGCATGTGAACACGACAGACAGCGCCGTTCGCATTACGCACAACCCGACCGGCATCGTCGTGCAGTGCCAGAACGAACGTTCGCAACACAAGAACCGGGCGACAGCATGGAACATGTTGCGCGCGCGGCTTTACGAGCTCGAGCTGCAAAAGCGCGAAGAGGCCGCCGCCGCATCGGCCGCGTCAAAAACCGATATCGGTTGGGGTCATCAAATTCGGTCCTACGTCCTGCAGCCGTACCAGCTGGTCAAGGACACGCGGACTGCGGTTGAGCATACCGACCCCGATGCGGTGCTGGGCGGCGATATAGACGTCTTCATGAGCGCGGCGCTGGCCCAGCGCGTGGGCGGCGACAACGCTTGATTGCGGCGCAGCAAATGCGGCCGTTTCACCTCCGGAACGGTCTTTGCGCCACCTTCAAATCTTAACAATAAGTTAAAATCGTGATAATGGTTAACAACGATTTCCGTTGACGGAAACCCGTTTTTGACGTTCGATAATCCTTGTAGGTACTAAAACATTCTCTGTACCGACAATCTTCGGGTGCAACGCAAATGGGAGCTTATTCACTGACGCAAACCTGAATACGGATCATGAGTCCCGGACCACGCAACAGAACAAACTCAGCAGCATGCAAGTCTGGTTAGCTGGCTAGGGATAAATGAGAAGGGCGCGTTCGCAGCACAGCGAACGCGCCCTTTGTTATTGTTCACGCCTACTTGCGATAGTCGAGCGGAGGATCGCGATCTCCGAGAAGCGAATAGTATTTGTAATCTTTGCCTCGAGACTTTTCGAATTCCACGCGGGCTTGCTCACGCAAGTCAGGGTTCTCAAAAAGCTCAATTGCACTGAGCGTCATGGCTTTCGCGGCGACTTGCGCGCCCTTAAAGCCGATCGACATGCCGCTGGCTGCAACCGCTTGCCACGAGTGGCTGGAGGTGCCGGGCGCCCAGGTGGCCGTGCGAACGCCAACGGTTGGCGTTGCATAGGAAACATCGCCCACATCGGTCGAGCCATAACCTAGCGATCGCGAATAGGGCTGTATTTCTGCGGCGCTTTCCAGAGTTGATCGCGGCTCGTCAAAACTCTCGCGAATTTTCTCCGCGAATTTCCGTTCTTCGGCGGTGTACTGTACGCCGCCCACTTCACGCAGTTTGGCGTCCATCACCTTCGCCAGTGTTTCATTCACCAGCAGCGGATTGTTGCCGTGGATAACTTCCCACTCGACTTTGGTGCCGGTGCCAAGCGCTGCGCCGCGCGCCGCATCCTCGATGCGCGTCCAGATGTCCTCGACGCCTTTCGCGGTGGGGTGACGCACGTAGTAAAAGACTTCCGCGTAGTCCGGGACAACGTTGGGAGCCGAGCCGCCTTCGGTGATCACGTAATGGATGCGCGATTCCTGCGGCACATGCTCGCGCATCATGTTGATCATCATGTTGAAGGCTTCAACACCGTCGAGCGCAGAGCGCGCACGATCAGGTGCGCCCGCTGCATGGGCGGAAACGCCACGGAACCGGAACTTTGCAGACCGATTGGCGAGGCTCGTGCGGGCGGCAGCGGAATTCTCATCGTCAGCATGCCAGTGCAGCGCGATGTCCACATCTTTGAACAGTCCGGCGCGGACCATGTAAACTTTGCCGCTGCCGCCTTCTTCGGCAGGCGTTCCGTAAAGGCGAATGCGTCCTGGCGTTCCGGTTTTTTCAAGCCAATCCTTTACCGCGATCGCCGCGGTCATTGAGCCAGCACCGAACAGATTGTGACCGCAGGCGTGCCCCGCGCCTTTGCCGTCGATCGGCGCTCGCGTTGCGCTGTCTCCTTGATTGATGCCGGGCAGGGCGTCGAATTCAGCAAGAATCGCAATGACAGGTCCGCCGGTTCCATACTCAGCCGTAAATGCAGTCGGGATTCCAGCGACGCCTTTTTTGATTGTGAAACCTTCATCGCTTAGTTTCGATTGCAGCAATCCGCTTGCGTTTTCCTCCTGATATCCGACCTCGGCCCACTCCCAGATTTGTCGCGCGACGGAGGCGGTTTCGTCGTAACGGGCGTCGATTCCCGCCAGCACCTCCGCGTCATCCGCCGCTGCCGGCGTCAGCATGTGCGCCGCAGCAATCGCGCTCAAGAGTAGGAATGATTTCATTTTGTCCTCGCTTGTCATGTTCGGCTCCGAGGTTGCCACACAATGCGCGGACGAGATAGTCACTCTTGGCTTATGCGTGAGATATGCGGAGCAATTGAATTTGCGTACGCTGCGAAATACTTGCAGAGTCGCCAGGCTCGATCGAGGAAGGGGAAATTCATGAAATCCATTCTGTCGCTGTGCGCACTTGTATGCGTCGCCTTGACGCCCGCTGCAGCTGGCGGGCCTCCTCAAGGTGCAGGCAGTTACCAGGACATGGTGGACGTGTTCGAGGAATTTCTCGCCTACAAGGCGCCGTCAGCCTGGAATGCGAACTTCAATAACCCTGATGCGCCCGACCACGGTCTGATTGATTACTCGAAGCCCGCGATCGACAAGCGCGAGCGTGACCTGAAAGAGTTGCGCGCGCGTCTTGATGATTTGAACGTCGCCGCATGGACGGTTGCGCAGCAGGCTGAATATCTCGCCATCCGATCCGAATTTGATGCGCAAGAATTCCGGCTCAAGGTCTCGAAACCTTGGGCAAGAGATCCCGGATTTTATGCGGACCAATTGCTGCGCTTCGCTTTTACCGGGCTGCCGGTCGAAGGTGACAAACGAGCGCTTTTTGAGCGACAGCTTGCCGCCGTTCCGATGATCACGGCCGCTGCGAAGCAGAACCTCGATGGCGTCGCGACGGATTACGCGAAACTTGCGTTGCATAATTTGACCACTTCGGATGGCGTCGGTCACGGTCATCCTTATCGCGCTACGCCGCCCGCCGGCGTGATCGGTTGGTATGAAGATCTGCTCGCTCGGGCGCGCGCGACGCAACCAGAGCTCGTTCCGGCGGTTGAGGCGGCGCGTAATGCGGCCGTTGATTATCACGACTGGTTAACCTCGAATATGGAGTCATTTACGGGCGCCGCAGGCGTCGGCGCCGCGCAGTATGACTGGTATCTGAAGCACGCAAAACTGCTTCCCTACACGGGCGATGAATTGGTCTTGCTTGGCGATCAGGAATGGGATCGCCTTTTTTCGTTTTATACGCTGTCCCGGAATCGAAACCGCAAACTTCCTGAGTTAGAGCCGGCGACGTCGGCGAAAGAGTATCAAAAGCGCATTGCCGGCGTGGACAAGAACATCCGAAGATTTTTGGAGCGCGAGGAGATCATCACCATTCCCGCATATGTGGGAGAGCTCGATACAAATGCGCCTTTCATCGAGCGCTCCAGCGGCCTCAACTTTTGGGAAGCCGTGCAGTTTCGCGATCCGCATCCCGACCACCTGCATGCGGTTATCCCCGGACACCGCTTTGACGGACTGGTTGAAGACAATAATTCTCACCCGGTTCGCGGGCGGATCAGCAATGGCGTTCGCGCGGAAGGGTGGGGCGTTTATCTCGAAGAGGCGATGATGCAGGCGGGGCTGCTGAAGGATTATCCGCGCGTTGATGAGCTGATTTATCTGTTCGGCATATTCCGTGCGGCGCGAGTTCCCGCTGACGTCGGCATGCAACGCAATGAGATGACGGTGCAGCAGGCGGTCGATTTCATGCGGGCCAAGACGCCTTGGCTCGACGAAAATGTGGCGCGGGTCGATGCAGAAATCTATTTGCGGCGCCCGCCGGGCTACGGCGTGGGGTATACGATTGGCGCGCTTCAGATGCGTGAATTGCTGGCGGATCGCTCAAATCAGCTCGGAGAAGAGTTCCAGCTTAAAGAGTTCCACGATGCGTTCATGGCGGCGGGACGCTTGCCGATTGCGCTGATCCGCTGGGAAATGACCGGACTCGATGATGAAGTTCAGGACTTCTGGAACACCGAGCCCATTCCGGAATGAAGATAACGGCGGAAGTCTCTGCCTATGCGACGCTGACCTGCGGAGCAGCTTCGGGAAGGTCTTCGCCGAATGCGCGCTGGTAGAATTCAGCGACCGTCGGGCGTTCAAGCTCGTCGCATTTGTTGAGGAACGTCACGCGGAAAGCATAGCCGATATTCTGGAAAATCTCTGCGTTCTGCGCCCAGGTGATCACGGTCCGCGGGCTCATCACTGTTGAGATGTCGCCGGCGATGAATGCATTGCGCGTCATGTCCGCCACACGAACCATGGCGTCAATAGCCTGACGACCATCTTTAGAATCGTAGAGCGGACATTTGGCGATAACGATCGCTGTTTCCTCGTCATGGGCGAGATAGTTGAGCGTGGTGACAATCGACCAGCGATCCATCTGTCCCTGGTTGATCTGTTGCGTGCCGTGATAGAGGCCAGTCGTGTCGCCGAGGCCAATCGTGTTTGTGGTCGAGAACAGTCGGAAATACGGGTTCGGCGTCAGGACCTTGTTCTGATCGAGCAGTGTGAGGCGGCCTTCAGCTTCCAGCACGCGCTGAATGACGAACATCACATCCGGTCGCCCCGCATCATATTCGTCGAAGACAAGCGCCACAGGCTTTTGAAACGCCCAGGGCAACATGCCTTCTTTGAAGGCGGTTACCTGGACGCCATTCTCGACGACGATGGCGTCTTTGCCGATCAAATCGATCCGGCTGACATGGCTGTCGAGATTGACGCGGATGCAGGGCCAATTGAGGCGCGCAGCCACCTGTTCGATATGGGTGGACTTGCCGGTGCCGTGATAGCCCTGAACCATGACGCGGCGATTTCGTGCAAAGCCCGCGAGGATGGCCAACGTCGTTTCAGGATCGAACCGGTAGGCGGGGTCGACTGGAGGGACATAGGAGTTCGGCTTGGAGAACGCCGGAACCTCGATATCCAGCGACACGCCGAACACCTTTTTGGCGTCCACTGTCTTGTCGGGCTTGTCCAGGAACGTATCGTCGGAAATCACGGCCATAATCTAAAAAACGCTCTTTTTGTGCTGCGCTGCGGTCGGCGCGACCCTCGCGCGAAAGGCCCGCCATGACAAGAGTTTATGGCGCCGGGATTTGTCACAGCTGCTTGCTGATTGTGCAGGGGCGCTCATGAAGCGGGGGTGAAAAGCTTCATGAGAACAAGGCCGGAAACGATCAGCGCCGCCGCCAGCAGGCGTCCGATGGTCGCCTGTTCGCCAAGCAAAACAATGCCGACGATAAACGCCCCCAGCGCGCCTATACCGGTCCAGACCGTGTAGGCGGTGCCGAGGGGCAGAGTTTTCATGGAGTAAGACAAAAGGCCAAAGCTTGCGAACATGGCCACAGTCATGACCAGCGTAGGCCCCGGTCGGGTGAAACCCATCGACTGCTTCATGGCATAAGCCCAGACCACTTCGAGCAATCCGGCGATAATTAGAATAATCCAAGCCACAGTCGGGCCCTCCGTTAAAAGAGCCGGGCCGTCCCGGACTTCACGCCCATTGCTGGGGGAGGACGTGGCCTCGCTTTGATAGGAGGTCGAGCTCTAGACGAACCCGCCCTTTTTCATGATCGAATGGGCTTTCACCACGTCACTAAGCTGTTGCTCGGCGCTACGGTCGCCGCCATTTGAATCCGGATGGAAGCGACGCACCAGCTCCGCATAGCGGCGGCGAATGTCGCCCGACGGCGCTTCATAGGGCAGCGCCATGGTGTCGAATGCGTTGATCTGCAGCTTGGTGAGACGCTTTCCGCCGCGGTAAGTCCCGCGCGTTTCCGTCTGGATCTTGGCGTCCTTGGCCACCAGCCCGAACGCGTCCTCCATATCGGCGGGACCGCGCGCATTGGCCGCCGCGCGAGCGCGATCGTTCTTGCCCATGGACCATGTTGGACGGTCGCCATACTGGCTTTGCTGGCGAACCCTTTGCGCTTCCTCTTCAGAAAGGCCGTCGAAATAGTTCCAGCTTTTGTTGTGCTCACGCGCATGTTCAAGGCAGAGCCAAATTCGCTCGCGGGGCTCGCGCGGGCTTTTGGGCAGGCTGCACGCGGCCTTGCCGTCGCAGTCAGGAGCTGCGCAGGTCTGATCGCCCGGATCGGCCCAAACCGCTGTTTTTTTCGTTTGCCGGCCCGGCGGCTTCACGCGAATGTCGAAGCCGAGGCGCGGTTTGTAATTTTTCTCTACCATGGCCCTAATATGAGGGCGGTTGCCGCTTGACACAATCTTGACGAATGTGGCTGTTATGGCATGTCTGGGCCCATGCGGGTTTCAGAATTGATCCATCAAAAACTGTCGAAAGCAATGACGCCGGAAAGGCTCGAAGTTATCGACGAGTCACACCTCCATGCAGGCCATGCTGGCGCCCGCGAGGGAGGCGAATCGCATTTTCGACTGTTTATCGTTGCGGCGGCGTTTGACGGACTGACGCGTGTCGCCCGCCAGCGCATGGTTAACGATATTCTCCGCGATGAACTCGCCGGTCCTGTTCATGCCTTGGCGATGAAAACTTTGACGCCAGGCGAAGCGGCGTCGCAGGCGGGCCAAAGCCCCAATTGATCATTTTCAAGGAACCCCGCTGAATGGAAATCCCTGGCGCTCCGGCGACCTACGCACTGATCATCGCCAATCTGATCGCCAGCGTTTACGGCCTGTCATTCGACCGAGGGTTCGTCGGCGGGTACGCTTTCAATGTCGGCGCGCTCGTCAGACACAAGCAACACTATCGGGTGTTCACTTCTTCCTTCCTGCATGGCGACTACTTCCACCTGCTTTTTAATATGATGACGTTGTTCTACTTCGGTCCGAGCGTAGAGCGCATTCTGGGTACGGACGGGTTTCTTGTTGTGTATTTCGGCGCGGTGCTGGCCAGCGGTATCGTGTCCTTTTACGTCAACCGCAAAAATCTGGATTACACGTCGCTCGGCGCCTCCGACGGCGTATCCGGCGTTTTGCTGTCCTACTGCACGTTCTATCCGTTAAGCATGATGTATTTCATGTTTGTGCCGGTTCCCATCCCCGCCGTGCTTTTCGGGGTCGTGTTTATATTGGTGTCCGCCAATATGATCGGCAGATTTGGCGGCCGCACCGCTCATGAAGCCCATCTCGCCGGCGCCGTTGCGGGTGTGGTATTGACGGTTTTGATGTGTCCGGAAGCAGTGACGCGGTATTTCGCCTAGCTGCTTCCTGAAGACAGGACCGAAATCACTCGAAATTTCAAGTGCTTCTTGATCTCATTGCTGCGCGGTAGGCGAACCCGGCGAAGGCGTGTTAAGCTTTGGGCGTTAGCGGTGGGGTAGCGTGGTGACTAAGGGAAGTCTTCCGGACGGGGTTCCGTCAGACAATTCGAGAATCTTTCGAAAGGGCGCCACCGCAAGCTTTCGCGCGGAAAATGACGCTCGCGATCCGGGCGGCAACCAAACGCCTCCGATCACGCCTTCTCGTATCGTCTTTTCGGCCACCAATACGGCGACGCCGAAGTTTTCCGAAGAACTGCAAGAGAACGGCGAGTCACTGCCGGCGACACCGGAGACAGGGCGCGCTCCATTTCCAGGCGAAGGGGCGCTGCTGCCAAAATTTTCTCGCGTGATCGTCGAAGTCGATGACGACGAAGAAGATGACGACGAGGATGGAAAAAAGAACGAGCGGGCTTTGCTGCACGGACCGCACCTGCCAGCGCCAATGCTGATCCTGATTGCAATCGGCTTTTTGCTGGCGGCGCTTGGCGTTTACGTGGCGTCTCAAAATCAGGAGCCACAACCCTATTGCTCGCAACAGCCGGACTGGAACCAGTTTAACTGCATTCCAGACTAGAGCGGCTGCACAGTCGGTCGCTTTAGATGCCGTTGGGACTTGGTGTCTTCAGGCTTTGCAGTTGTCCGGATGAGCCTGGGCGCCGCGTTCACGCATGATCTTCTGATAGGCGAAATTCACTTTCTGTGTCGCAAGGACGGCGGCCTTTGAAATTTCTTCATCCAGGCCCAGCGAAGCAAAAGTGTCCGGGTGAACGGCTTTCATCCGCGCCTTGTAGGCTGCGCGAATTTCATCGTTCGTTGCTGTCGGTTTGATGCGAAGCATGGCGTAGGCGTCGAACGCGCTCGCAGATTTATCCTCCAGCTTTTCTTCCGTGGAGAAGTTTTCGCCGTGGATTTTTGAACGGCCCGCGCCAGATTGCGCGGACTGAGCTTCGATGATGGAGGCGATCTGCGTTTTGGCGACGATCATCGTTTCACCCGATTGCAGCCGCACTGGAATGAAAGCGCGGCAATCGTTCATGAGATCCGATGCGCGTTCGCCCAGGCTGGCGAACACCGTCGCTGCAACAGGCGCCTGGCCGGAGGAGAGCGTCAGCAACACGTTAATCTCGTTGCGGTGGCGGTAGGTCCGTTGTTTGCTGTCGAATGCGCTCATCGAAGTCTCATTTTGCCACGCCGGCCGTGAACGGCTGGATCGAAACGAGACTTGCAATGGCCTTGCCAGATTAAGCTTTTCAGCGCGTTAACCTTCTGCGTTGGGCTTTTGCTTGGGTTCAGCCTCCATCCAGACCATGGCGTATCGTGCGGGAAAGGCCCACGCGATCCCGGCGACGAGGAAGTAGCCGGCTTTGAGCAACTGATTGTTCGGCACCAGTTCGCCGAGGGCCGCTGCCGCAAAGAAATAGATCATCAGCAGCGGCAAGAAGGCGGCGAACCCGATCAGTTTCTTCAGGCGAGGGCGCATATTGGCGTCAGTCCGTGTAGGCGCGACGCGGGGTCGCGGGCGGAAGCGATCCAAATACCCTAAAGGACGGGCATGAGTTCGATCAAGCCGACACCAACCGCTCGCCCGCCGCGCTCAGCTCGTCCGATAGCGGTCTGGCTCTTTGTGATGTGCGGTCTGATCGCCGCCATGGTGATTGTCGGCGGTGCGACACGGCTGACGGATTCCGGCCTCTCCATCACCGAATGGCGCCCGGTGACCGGCGCCATTCCGCCGCTCAGTGAAGCCGACTGGCTTTCCGAGTTCGAAAAATACAAAACGATCCCCGAATATGCCGAAGTAAATTTCGGCATGAGCCTCGCCGAGTTCAAGCAAATCTATTGGTGGGAGTGGGGGCACCGGTTGCTGGGCCGCGCCATTGGCTTTGCGTTCTTGCTTCCGCTTTTGTTTTTCGCCGCAACCAAACAATTGGACAAACGGCTGGGGCTAAAGCTTGGCGGCTTGTTTGTGCTTGGCGGCATGCAAGGAGCGCTCGGCTGGTGGATGGTGTCATCGGGATTGGCTGACCGTGTCGACGTCAGTCAGTATCGTTTGGCGGCGCATCTGGGGTTGGCCGTGCTGCTGTTCGGCGCAATGTTCTGGTTTGCGCTTGAGCTCTTGGGCGCACCGCGCAATCAGGCTCCGCGACCTTTGCGTCTCGCTGCGATTGCGCTTGCCGGCGGCGTGTTTGCGCAGATGATCCTCGGCGCCTTTGTTGCGGGGCTGCGTGCGGGGCGCACCTTTAATACCTGGCCGCTAATGGACGGCAAATTTTTTCCGGACGGATACTTTCACGGAGGCGCCAGTTTCAATGACCTGTTTGAAACCATGGCGGCGGTGCAATTCAATCATCGTGTTGGGGCGTATTTGCTCGCCGCGGGGGCAGTGTGGTTTTACCTGATGGCGCGCAAACACAACCTTCAGCGTCAGGCGCGCCTGGTCCTGGCGGCGATTGGTTTGCAGATCGTCCTCGGGATCTGGACGATTCTCGCCGCGACGCCCATCGCATTGGGGCTCGCCCATCAAGCCGGCGCTCTCGTGGTGTTCGCCGCCGCGCTCTACGCCGCCTATAGCGCCCGCATTTAGTGCTTCACTCGCGTTCCGTTTGGATCTCGATTGGAATAATCAGTGTGTCCCCTCTATCGCCGGGATTTTCGCCGCGCGGAGACACGGGCTCGCCCACATTCAGCGAGAGCGCGTTCTTCAAACCGCTGACGGGCGCAATTCTGATGACCGGGCCGTCTGAACCCGCCGCGACGCCGAACGCTGCGACGCCGTTGCGATAGAGGCCGCCAAGATTGCCGCCGGTCAGGGAGAAGGTTTCAGCACTATCGACGCCCGGCAGATCATCTGTTGCGACGATTTTCACCGAACCAAGAGCAGCGCCCGTGGTCTCGTTCAGGAAGTGCGCCACGCCATTTGAAAGGTCAGCGACAACAACCTGGTTTTCGAAGTCGGAAGCTGTTTCGTCACGGCGGGCGGACAAATAGTTTAGCGAATTGTTGAGAGCATTGGTGCGGGCGAATGGCGTCTTGAAGGCGTTATCGCCGGCCAGCTTAAAAATATCGCCGCTGTCGTCTCCGACAAAAAGTTCTCCGCCGCCGCCGACCGCGCAGCTTACCAAATTGCCCGGCGTCTCGATGAACGTTTCGTTTTCGACGCGCACGCCGTCTGTCGCCGCGGCGAGATTGAAGGCCTGCACGCCGCCCCTTTGGATCACATAAAGTGAAGGCGCCGAGGCGCTCGCACTTCGGCCCAGGCAGAAACTTCTCACCGGCCTGCGAATGGCGGGACCGGGAGCGAGCGGCAGAAACGCGCGGGATGCGTTGTCGATGCCGTAAAACTTGAATGCGTTCTCTTCCGCATCGAGGAAGGCCACGAAGCCCGCCGCTGCGGCGCCGTAGCCCAAATAGCCGGTCGCGACGCCGGAAGCCTCGAAGCCGTCAATACGGGAGACTTCGTTGCCGTCCTCCATGCTGTAGGCAATGACGCCGTTCGATGTGGCGACGATCATGGTGCTGTTGAAGGACAGGGTAGGGTGGTCCCAGAACGCGATACCTGTAGCCGGTGCAGGCAGACCGGGGAGTTCGTCGCTCACCGGCGCCTCGAATACGCTCTGCTCTGAAGCTGCTTGTCCATCGGCAGGGGTTGTGACCGCGTCATTGCGCTCGCATGCGATGGCGGCAAGGCAGATCAGGACCAGAGCGGAAACGCGCATTTGAGACTCCGTATGATACCACGCTGAGAGGCGGCTAAGGCGTGGGCGCAGTTTTGTCGCGCTTCCACGTATAAGTGCGGCGGGTTTTCCATTCATCGCCGGAAATGTCAAAGCTCGTTGTGACGTGGGTGTCGGCATCGGGGTTTCGCGCTTCGTGTCCTTGTTCTGTTACACCCCCATCCGGTGCGAAGAATGTCTGCCGGGTTTTGGTCACAGCGCCTTCCATCCAGAGCGATCCGACGCCCAACGCCCCGCCGGCGCCAAACTGTTGCAGTTGAGCTGCTTCAAGTCCTGGATGCCAGAACTGCCGGAAATGCCAAAAGTCGCCAGTCGGCTCGCCATTGATCACGCCATACAGGCGTCCTGTCATGGAATTCGCATATCCCTTTTTCCATTCGAGGACGTACGCTTCCATGGGTTCGTTTTCGCTTTGATAGTCCGCGTTGGATGTGACCCAACGCCCGCCGTCCCGCGTGAGAAACTCGATGTCATCCAAATACCATTGAGGAACGGGCTTGCTGTCGGATGCCGTTGCTTCGGTTTGGCCTGCGGCGGTCGTCGGCGCATCCGCCGTGCGGCCGGGTGTGACCGCCAATCCGGCGACGGCGATCAAAACAACTATGGTGCTCGATAAACGCATGACTGGCTCCTTGAATTCTAAGTGTTTTCATGCGCCCCGCTGAATACTGCGGCTTTCGATTTGATCGGTCAATTGACGGCTGGGACAGTGTCGTTTCGGAAGCGACGAATTCATTTTCAACAGGTCGCGAATCGCAAGATATTCCCCAAGCTTGCCGGAACGTACTACTCGTGGTCGAGCAGCTACCCCACGAAGATGACGATTGCCTGCAAGGACGTTCCCGTCAGCAGCGACCGCTGGACATTGTCTAGCGACACCGCAGCGGCCGTGTTCTGGCGGTGCGTGTAATTGAATGGGGATCAGTGATGTTCAATTTTCGGCTATTCGCGGCAGCGGCGGCGGCAACGGGTTTTCTGGCAGGACCAGCGCAGGCCACCACTTTCATTTTCAAATCTGGCGGCGCGTTTATGGATACGCCAACCGGCAATGTCGCCAATGATTGCGGCACAGTCGGCGTGGATCTGTGCACCGCAGACGACTCGCTCGGGTTCACGTACTCAAAAGACGGGGTGAGCTTTACGGCGTGGGCGTATCAATATGCGGACAATACCTATGCGTCGCGCGACGCGACCTTGCTGATCCAGGACATCACGCCTGAAAACTCAGGTCTCGGCGCATTCTCGGAAAATGACTTCAATAACGACCAGACGCAGTTCAACTCGCTCGAATCGGTCGAGTTCGTGTTTGGGACGGCGGTGTCCATCTCCAATATCGAGTTCAACGCTGGCGACGACCAGGATTGTTCCGGGCCCGCCACTGAGGGGGCCTGCGGCGACTTCGACCTTTGGATCGACGGCATGTTCGTCGCCACCATGACTGCCGTGGACTTGCTGACGGATGTGCTCACCGGAACGACATTCGAATTCCGGGCGGTGACGCCGGGGGCCGGGTTCGTTATCGCTCAGTTTGAGTTGGTGAGCGAAGTGCCGATACCAGGGGCTATCCCGTTGTTTCTGGCGGGTTTGGCCGGCATGGGCGTCGCCGTCAGAAAAAAGGCTCCCGGTACCCGGACATCCGCTTAGGGAGTGATCCGGCATTTATGGGGTATTATAGTACCCCATAAATAATAGACTGTTTTCAAAGTATTTCTCGGAAAGCTGTTGACCCGTTTGATGAGGGCTCGTAAGAGCGCCGCTTCGCATTGCGGATGCGGTCATTCGGGCTGCCTCCGCCACTAGAACTCAGGAATAGTCCCATGAAAACCTACGCCATGAAACCGGCGGAAGCGGACGCGCAGAAGAAGTGGATCCTGATCGACGGCGAGGGCCTCGTGGTTGGCCGGCTTGCTTCGATCATCGCCATGCGCCTGCGCGGCAAACACAAGCCAGCTTACACGCCGCATGTCGATTGCGGCGACAACGTCATCGTCGTCAACGCCGACAAGGTCGTTTTGACCGGCAATAAAATGACGAAAAAGAAGTTTTACTGGCACACCGGATATCCGGGCGGCATCAAAGAACGCACCATGGAAAAGCTGATGGGCGGCGCGCATCCCGAGCGCGTGTTGACCAAGGCTGTCGAGCGCATGATGCCGAAGGATTCTCCGCTTGCTCGCACCCAGATGTCGAACCTGCGCGTTTACGCCGGAGCGGACCATCCGCATGAGGCGCAGACCCCGGTCAAGCTCGACGTCGCAGCGATGAACCCCAAGAATACGAAAGACGCATAAGCCATGAGCAGCACATCCTTTGAAGGTCTGAAAGAAGCCGCCGCAGAAGCTGGCGTCATCGCAGAAGCGCCGGCCGAAGCCACGCTGGCTGAGCCGAAGATCGACGCTCAAGGTCGCTCTTACGCCACCGGAAAACGCAAGACCGCAGTCGCGCGGGTATGGATCAAGCCGGGCTCCGGCAAGATCACCGTTAATGGCAAGGACCAGAAAGACTATTTCGGTCGCGCCGTTCTGCAGATGATCATCAAGCAACCGCTGGTCGCCGCTGATCGCAACAATCAGTACGACGTGGTCTGCACGGTCGCCGGTTCAGGCCCGTCCGGACAGGCCGGCGCCGTCCGTCACGGCATCGCCAAGGCGCTGACCTATTACGAGCCGACCCTCCGGTCTGTGCTCAAGAAGGGCGGCTTCCTGACCCGCGATTCGCGGACGGTTGAACGGAAGAAGTACGGTCGCAAGAAAGCCCGTAGAAGCTTCCAGTTCTCCAAACGCTAGGAATACCGGGGTCGCCGCTTTCGAGATTGTAATCTTCTGCGGCGACCTTTTCCGATCGTTAATTTGCGGGAATCGCCGTGGCGAGCGATTATACAGTCCTCCCACGAAACAAGTTTCCCTCAAGCGCCGCCCCGAATATAACGGGGCGGCGTTTGGGTTTTTGGGCCCTCTAAAAATCTTTCTTCCAGTTGGCTGACACAGTCTGGTCGCCTTCCTGTTCGAGTTCCGTCTCCACCGTGATGTTGTTAGTGATCTCGTACTTGACGCGAACCGCGCCGCTTCGGCCTTGCGCATCCTGTGTGGCGGAAACAAATACGTCCTTCGAAACATATTTGCCGATAGTGAGCGAACCGCCGCCATTTTCCGGATCGATGTCGACATTGAGCAAGTCGAGCCCGACCGTGCGGCGCAATCGTCCCGTCACGCCTTCGCCGCCGAAAGGACCAACGCCGGAGAGCGAAGCCAGCGCTTCGGCGGTCTGCAACGATTCAAACGGCGACAGGTTTTGCGCAGGCTTGCCGAAAAGAATGAGCGACATCACGTCTTCCGACGGAAGCGACGGCGTGGAAAGCAGTTCCACCTTGGGCTCCAGGGCGCGCCCCGTAATCGAAATGATCGCTGTCACGCCGTCGCTGGTCTCATGCTCGGCGCGAATATCGAGCCGAGGATTGTTTTCTTCCACCCTGTCAAAGCTGATAGAGCCGCGCGTCAGATCAAACCGCCGTCCAGAAAAGTCGAGCCAACCGCGTCTGATCGACATCGACCCCAGCACGAGAGGTTCTTCGCGGCCGTCCACTGCCGTGACGTCCGCCGCCCACTCGCTGTCCAGACCTCGTCCGCGAATGAAAACTCGGCTGTCCGCATGAAGACGAACTGAAAAGTCGAGGCCGGACTGCTTTGATGCGACGAGCGCTTCAGGCGTATCGGTTGCATCGTTCAAGGCAATAACGTCGATTTCCACAAGGCCCGTGCTTTCCGGCGTCACAATTTCAGCATCGAGTTCCGCGATGGCGATATCGCCTTTGGCGACAAGTTTATTCAAAGGGCCTGTGACGGTGAGCTCGCCGCTCGCGCGCACCTGATTGATCGGGTGGGCGGAGAACTCGGCCTGATTGAGCGTGGCGGTGAAGTTGACATTGGATGCTTCTCCCAATGTCACGTCGCCCAAGAACGTCAGCGTATCCTCACGTGTTTGTTTTGCGCCCCGGGCGCCGCCCTTGATGGACAACGTACTGTTGGCGCCGCCGAACACGGCTTCCGCTTCTGCGTGAAGTCCGGCGAGCGAAAACCCGCTTTCAATTTCGGTATAGGCGCCGTCGGTGATTGCGGCGCCGCCGGAGAAGTCGGGTTTTGCCAGCGTGCCCGCGAGTCTGAAATTGGCGGTGAGATCGCCTTCGAGGCTCTGCAGCACAGGCGGCATATAAGCTGCGAGCGCCTGCACGTTGCCCTTGTATTTTGCCTGTCCGGAAAGTGCGCCGCCGGTATCGATCCGCAGCGTTGGCGATTTCAAAAGCTTTGCGGGGATAGAAATATCCATATCGAGCGCAGGATCTTCTTTACGATCCATAAGGCGCACTGTCTCGCCGTTCCAGACTGCTCGACCGCGAATTGTCGCAATGTCTTCTTCACTCAATAGCAATGAGCGCAACGTGAAGTCGCCCCTCGCCGGAGTTTGCGCATCGGTGTCGAGAGAGATCGCCGCTGTGATCTGCCCGTCGGCGTCAGGAATGTTCACTTTTGTCAAAGCAAGCTCTGCTTGCCAGCGCGCCTGCGAAAAGGCGCCGTCCATCGCAATCGCGCCAGCGGCACCATATCCAAGGCGCAAGTTGCGGATTACGACTCCTTCCGAGAAGTTGAACTGCGCAGGCTCCTGGAGTTGGGCGAGGTTGTCGCGAATGAGGGCGCTAAAGACGTTGAGGCTCAGCTTCGGCGCCGCACGAGCATCCACTTGCCCACTGGTGTTCAGCTCTCTGATTTCACCGGCCTGCGGTAAAAGCACGCTATCGCTCGAAAGCTTTATTCTGATTGCGCCCGGCGGCCCCTCGGCGGTCAGGTTCATTCCTGCAACCTCAATGTCGTTGACCCGAAGCGATCCGGCGCTGGCGCTCATACGATTGAGTGCGCCTTCGCGGGAGAGGGCGCCGTTTGCCGATGCATCTCCCGCGACGAAAATTCCGGGCCAGGGCTCTGCAGCGCCGTCGCCTTCATAGGCGAGATTTAGATTAAGCGTTTGCCGGTCCGGATCGATCTGCGCAGAACCATTCAAGGCAAAGCCTTTCCCCGCATAGTCCAGCGTTGGTACGCGAATAATCCCGTCTGCGGAGGTCCGCAGTTGCGCATCGAGACGGCGCGGTGCGCCGTTGCTGGCGCGCGCGGAGACATCCCCGTTGGGAAGGCGAGGTAGTCCCGCGAGCGCCGTTTGAATCCGCATTGGCGGCAGCGATCCTCCGTTGCTGCGGATAGCGGGGGTTTCGAGCGCCGTTTCAAGGGAGAAGCGGTCAAGCGGTCCCGACAGATCCAGATCGCCCGTAATAGCGCCGCCAAGTTCGGCGTCGCTGAAGAACAGTTGCGCGAAGCCCGGCGTCAGTGAAACATCGCCTTTGGCCCGCAGCGATTTATCGGGCAAACTGTAGGCGCCGTCGCCGGAAAAACGCGATCCGTCTAGCGTTGTCGCCTGCGCGCCGCTGATCGCAATGTCGTTTTGCAAATCTGCGTCAAGCTTACCGGTTAGCTCTAATCCATTGGTCAGCCAAACGTCGGCGTTCGGGCGCGCCGCCGCCGACAGCGTTATGTCGCCGGATAGATTTTGTCTGAGATCGGTTGCACCCCTGGCGATGGTCAATGTCGCGAGTGGGCCGGTCATATTCGTCTGCAGGGCGTAGTCGTCCTTTCGCAGGTCGAGCCTTGCGGTAAGCGCGACTTGATCGCCGGCCAGGCGCTGCAATGTCGGCTGGTAAGCCGGCTCAAGCTTTAGGTCCAATGCAGCATTCAGTTGTTGAACGAAACCGCGAGGCGCGCGCCAGTCAACTTTCCCGCTTATTGTTCCGATGGCCGAGTCGAATTTTGAAATGTCGAGAGATCCGCCGCGATCCTGTACTGCATAGGCAATGTCCAGCACGATTGGCGCGGAGAGTTCTTCGATTCCGTCAAAGCGTGTTCCCGGCGACAACGTCGCCGCGATGTCCGCACCGGTGAAGTTCGAGAAATCGCTTTTGATGACGGCTTCAATATCGCCGTAATAACCAATTGTGCCGACAATTTCTGTTTCCGCTTCACCGACCGTGCTATCGGCTTTTGCCCGCAGGCGCGTGGGGCCGCGAAGGTCCAGAATAGAGGCGATCGCGCCGCCGGCTTCGGCATTTATCAGCGCATTTAGCGTATACCGGCCCGACCGCGGCGATTTTGCGAACAAGATATCGGCTTCATCAGCGCCGCTCACGCTTGCGACCTTCAGCGCAAACTCGATCTCCGGCCCGTCCAGATGAACGGAACTCGACGCGTCGATGCGCTGTGTCTTGCCGTTAACGTCGGCTTCGAGGTTTATGATATCCAGCCGGCCGACTTCGATCCGGGGAAGGTTGTCCAGAATCTTCAGCCTGCGTGTTTCATCAACGGGCGTGTCTGACTTTGGCGGCGCGCGGAGAATGCGTGTGTTGGTGATCGATGCATTGTCGATCACGATGTGCTTGCTGAACAGCGCGAAAGGCCGCCACCGCATTTCGATACGTTCTGATGTCAGCCAAGGCCCTGCTTCATCTTCCAGCGTGACGCCTTCAACGATGACATGTCGCGGCAATGCGCCCCGGAGGCTGGCGATATCTGCGCGGCTGTTCAGTGCGCCGCTCAACTGGCTTTCAACGATTTCCTCAAGCAATGCGCGTCCCGGCGGAGAATAGAACAGCGCCGCCCACGCAATCGCCAGGATTGCGAGCAGGCCGCTGAAGCCGCAAGCGCATATGATTGCAAACCGCCGCATCAGAAGGGTTGTCCCAACGCAATGTAGAGTTGGAAACTGCTGTCGGTCGGTCGCTTTTCGAGTGGGAAGGCGATATCGGCGCGGATCGGGCCGATCGGCGTCAGGTAACGCACGCCGGCTCCGTAGCCGACAAAATAGTCGTCTGTGAAATCGGGCAGCGACTTGCTCGAAACCGAACCGGCGTCGACGAAGGCGGCGAATTGGAGGTTCTTGATGACCTTCACCCGCGCCTCGAAGGCGCCTTCAATGCGGGATCGACCGCCGACGGGGTTGTTGTCCGCGTCAAGCGGGCCGGCTTCCTGATAACCAAAACCGCGCACGGAGCCGCCACCACCGGCGTAGTATCGTTTGTTGAGAGGCAAGTTCGCAAACGAACTGCCGAAAGTGCTGCTGACAGCGGCTCGGGCTGCAAGCGTCACCACATCATTCTCGCCGACATGCACGCGGCCACGCGCAGCTATGTCCGACTGTGTGAAGTAATCAGAGCCCGCATACGGCGTCACTGTCCAGGACGCACGGAAACCATTGCGCGGATCCAGCAGGTCGTCTTCTGAATTCCAGATTACAGACAGCGGCGCAGATACGAAGTAATTTCGCTCTTCGCCGGTGTCGTTGCGTACGTTTGACGTTTCAAGCGCGATGGCGCCTCGCGTTTCCAGCTTTTCATTCATCCACTTTTTTGAGAGGCCAGCCGACATCTCGAAGGTGCGAGCGTTGAAAGCGTCGGTGGTTTCGTTCTGGAACGCAGCAGCAGCAAACGCTTCGCCGCCAATGCGAGGCATGGGACGCGAGACGGACAGCGTAGCGGACTGCTCTACTTCAGAGCCGCGCATCTCCGCGCGCATGATCTCGCCGTGCCCGAATATGTTCCTGTGCTCAAAAAACAGACGTCCGCCCGGACCTTCCGTCGTGGAAAATGAAACACCTGCGCCGATCGTGCGTTGTTTGCGTTCCTCGAGCTGAACCAAAATGGGTGAAACGCCATCTTCCCCGGTCGGACCGGGCTTGACGTCAACCGTTGAGAACAGGCCCGTCTTGCGAAGCTTTTCGGTGTAGGCGGTCAGCTTGGCGCGCTCAAACTCTTCGCCAACCTCCCAAGTCTGCATTCTGGTGATGAATTGGGGATCGGTCTTTTCTACGCCTGAAATTTGTGGATTGCCGAAACGCGCCTTGGGCCCGCTGGTGAAAACGAATACGGCCTCGGCTTCGCTTTTCTCGAAATCAGCGATGGTTCTTCGGCTCACGATCTGGGCCGAAGGAAAGCCATTGTTCCAAAGGTGGCTGACGAAGCTTTCTTGGGCGGCACGCAGGCTGGCGCCGTCTGCCCGGTTGTTGATGTTGACTTGCGCGGATTCGAGCGTCTCCGGTCTGCCGGGAGCATCGTCCTGATAGATGATGCGATAGGCGACGGTGCGAAACTCGGCGCCGGGCGTGATGACGAAGACAACTCGCGCGCCGGATACATCGGTTGCCGGGGTGAAAGTGAAATCAACGCTGGCGGCGTAGTAGCCCGCAGACTGCATCGCTTTCTCGAATACCTCGACGTCGCGTCGCGCGGCGCGCCTCAAGGCCGCGGCCGTCGGATAGTCGCGCTTTCCCTTCGCCAGTTCTGAAACCAGGGCGAGCTTCTCGCCCAGGTCTCCGGGAGCGCCGGTGATCGACGAAGAATATCGCGGCGACGAGGCATTCTGTTGCGCCAGTGCGGGCGCGACGCCAGCGGATGGCGGGCCAGCGAAAGCAAGCGCTGTGACGCCGCAAAGCAGCCACAGACGCCAGGGTCCACGCGGCGGATTACACAACACGAGCTCGTTCAACAGACGCCTTCCGTCGGGCGGGCCTTGGGCCCGATCCCACACTCCATGCAGGGTTTCGCCGAACCCTGTCACGCCATGGTTAACCATATGCTGAGAAATGGTGTTTCCGCCGACGAATCCCAGCCGCAAACCCAGATTTTAAGCCGCTTTGCGGCAAAATTCTGACCGGGCCATTGTGGCGACCGGGGCCAGAACGCGCTATGCCCCTTAATCGGATCAAAAAGGCGAGGGCGAAGGGGTTCATGGCGCATCCATTGAGCGGAGCAAATTTGGGCACACTGGCGGCGGTTGTGGCGCGGTCGGGTCTGCCGAGCCATGTCGGCGCCGGGGCGCTCGTCGGTCTTGCTGCGCTCGGCCGCTGGCCGTTCTCAACCGCTGAAAAACTGGTGATGGAATCCCGGCTGCCGAAGCTCGAAGAGATGCCGGCGCCGGTTTTCATTCTCGGCCATTGGCGATCCGGCACGACGCATCTCTACAACATCATGTGCGAAAGTGGTGAGTGGGGCTATGTGCCGCCGGTCGCGACCGGGCTGCCATGGGATTTGTTCGGCATCGCGAAGGTGTTCAATCCCCTGCTTGAGCGCGCATTGCCGGAGCATCGCTACATTGACAAAATTCCTGTAACGCCGACCAGTCCGCAAGAAGACGAAATCGCTATCGCCAATATGTCGGAAGCATCGTTTTATCACGGCATTTATTTTCCCCGCGCCTTTGCGGAGAATGTGCGGCGCGGATTGTTTTTTGATGGATGCTCGACAAACGACATTCGCAGCTGGCGCAAACAATTCACTTACTTCCTACGAAAACTCTATCTGCATCAGGGTGAGAAGCCGCTGCTTATCAAGAACCCTGTCTACACAGCGCGATTTGCTATGTTGAAAGAGATGTTTCCGAACGCGAAGTTCATCCACATTCACCGCAACCCGTATGAGGTTTTTGTCTCGATGCGGAATTTCTACCAGAAACTTCTCAAGGAGTTTGCGCTGCAGGGATATGATCACGTCGATATTGATGAAACGGTGTTGAGCGTCTACGAAAGAATGATGACGGCTTATGAGCGTGACGCGCAGGGTATGCCGGCGGACCGGCTGATCGAACTTCGTTACGATGCGCTCGACTCCGATCCGATTGGTTCGATTTCCCGGATATATGAACAGCTTTCGCTGCCAGGCTTTGAAGACGCCAAACCGAAATTCGAGAGTTATCTGGCGTCAATCTCGACATTCACGAAAAACAAGTTTGACTATTCTGATGAAGCCGCCGCCAAAGTCGAGGCGCGACTTGGATCGTTTATTGAAAAATGGGGATATGCACGGCCGGGGTCTTTGGCCGCAGGTTCAGGGGGAGAAGGCCGCCATGGGGAAAACGCCGCTTAAGGCCGCGCTTTGTTTGGGCCTCGCTGTCAGCGCCTGGAGTTGCGCGCGCGAAGCGACAGGTCCGTCCAAATATGGCGTTGAACAGTGCCGGCGCGTCGCTCTGGTGAATTCCGCTACGGGGGAGATTGTTCGAGGCGCTGAAGACCTGGCGCTGGACCGCGAACGGGGTCGCCTTTTTGTTTCCGCCTATGACCGTCGCGCCGTAGAGAAGGCCGCGAAACGAAGGCAAGAGGTTTTGCCGCAAGGCGGCGTTTACGCAATTGCTCTTGATACGCTGTTCAACAAGAAAGTGAATGAGTTGCGCGTTGTTTCCTTGGCCGCGCCAACGGATTTTGCTGGCGGGTTGCACCCCCACGGCATCGATTATGACGAAGTGAATGAAGAGGTCGTCTTTGTGAACCGGACCTACGAAAGGACCGGGAAAAAGTGGCGGATGATACCGCGTTTGCAGCGCGTGGGCGCGAATGGCGAAGTCTTTGTCGGCGCCGCTGCGCCGGCGCATTGTGCGGCCAACGATCTGACCGCCACCGCGACAGGGCTCCTTTCAAGCTTCGATCATGCATCATGCGGTTTTGGCGGCGCTTTGGAAAATGTGTTTCGGCTAAAGCGCAGCGGTGTCGCCAACGAGGCTGGCCCGGTCTTTTCAAAAGCGGCATTCGCTAACGGAATTGCGGAAATGCCGTCAGGCGACATCGCGGTGGCGGCAACGCGTGAAAGCGCCATTTTGCTCCTGCACTCGACTGAAGGCGGGCTTGCAGAGCGCAGTCGCATCAAGGTGTCGGGGCGACCGGATAATCTCTCTGTGTCGGAAGACGGCGGAATTGTCGCCGCCCTGCATCCGTCGATGATGAAGCTCGCCGCAGCTCGCAAAATGGGCTTTGGGAAATCTTCGTCGCGCATCGTCAAGGCGAATGCACAGACCGGCGACGTTTCGGTGCTGTTCGATGACGTCGATGCATCGCTTTTCAGCGCGGCGACGGTTGCGGTTGAAACGCCCAACGGACTTGTCGCGGGCTCGGTCATCGATGACGGTCTTCTTGTGTGTCAGGCCGGGGAATGAGCGGCGTCACGCTGGTGACGGGCGGCGCCGGCTTTGTCGGCAAGACACTGGTGTCGCTGCTTCGTGCGCGCGGCGAAAAAACACGCAGTTTTGACCTGGCGGCACCGGCTCATGTCGATGACGTGCAAGGCTCAATCACGGAGCTTGCCCATGTGACCGCCGCCATGGACGGCGTTACAGATGTTTTTCATCTGGCGGGAAATGCGCAGCTCTGGGCGCGCGATGTTTCCGCTTTTGACCGGGTGAACTACGAGGGAACTCGGATCGTAGCGCGAGCTGCGAAAGCCGCAGGCGCCCGTATGGTTCATTGTTCGAGTCTCACCACGCTGGTCGGCCGCAACACCCCAATCGGGGCCTCGAAGGCCGACGAAGAAACACGGTTTGAACCGGCGCAAATGCTCGGCGCCTATCCGCGTTCAAAGCTCCGGGCGGAACACGCCATCG
Organism: uncultured Caulobacterales bacterium; assembly: GCA_964486635.1. Classification (GTDB taxonomy): domain Bacteria; phylum Pseudomonadota; class Alphaproteobacteria; order Caulobacterales; family Parvularculaceae; genus Hyphococcus. The sequence goes on from CAZAOB010000004.1 coordinate 75,939, forward strand.
AGCGAGCTGTGCGCGATGGGTTGGATGCAGTGATCGCCATGCCGACCGAACCGCTCGGGCCGGGGGATGAATCGATCACGCCGCCGACCCAAATGATCCTCGATTTTGCGGATGGAAAAACGCCCGCCTATATCGACTGCATTTTGAATTTCGTGCCGGTGGACAGTCTTGCCGAGGGCCTGATTGCCGTGCGCGAACGCGGCAGGCGCGGACAGCGTTATCTGCTTGGCGGAGAAAACATTCCCATGACACGGCTTCTGGCGATGATTGCGAGGAACACCGGGCGTCCTGCGCCGCAAACAAGAATGCCGTATTGGGTCGCGCTTTTCGCTGGCGCGGTCGACACGAATATTGTGTCCGCAGTCACCGGCAAGCCGCCCAAAGCCCCGCTCACGGGCGTGCGTCTTGCTGGTCGCCAGGTGTCTTTCTCATCCGGGAAAGCCGCAAGGGAACTTGGCTGGCAAGCGGGCCCGGTCGAGCCTGCACTCATTGCCATGATGGAATGGGCGCAGGAAAAGGGACTGCTAAAAGCAGTTTAATGTGCGCTGAAAACGCGTCATCATTCGCGTGCGAGGACACGTATGAGCGCGACGGTTGAAGCATCAGAGACAAGTATTTCGCAATGGCTCGCCGGGCGAAAGTTCGACGAGTGGCGCGCGCAGTTTGATCGCGACGGCTATTTGATTTTTGAAAACGTGCTGACCGTGAAAGAACTGACAGACATCAAGGCCGCACTCGCGCCTTACCTCGGCGCCGATATCAAGGGCCGCAACGAATTTGAGGGCAGGGAGTCGAACCGCGTATATGCGATGCTGGCGAAGTCGCCGGTTTTCGCCGACCTTGTTACACATCCGCTCGCCATGGCGTTCGTCGAAGCGGACCTGGGGATCGAATGTCTGCTATCGGCTTGTCTGGCCATCAATCTGCATCCCGGAGAAACCGCGCAGCCATGGCATTTTGACGACAGCCATTATCAATGGCCGAGACCTCGGCCTTCGTTGGGCGTGTCGACATTCTGGAGCATAACCGCCACAACCGAAACGAACGGCGCCACGGAAATTCTGCCCGGAAGCCATCTTTGGACGGACGATCAGATCGAGGGCGCTATTGCCGACGCGGACTTTTCCAGAACCGCCCGGCGTGAGGGCGATCCGGGCGCACGGCTTGACGCCATGAAAGCGGTTATGCCCGCCGGCTCGCTGATGATAGCAAAAGGAACGCTTTGGCACCGCGGCGGAGCAAATCTGTCTGATGAAGACCGGCTCATCATTACGCCGCAATACTGCCCGGGATGGACGCGTACGCTGGAAAACATGTCGCTCGCGGTGCCGCCGGCGGTCGCAAGAAACTTGCCCCTGCGCGCGCAGGAATTGCTTGGTTACTCTATCCATTCACCCTTCATGGGATATGTGGACGGCCGGCACCCAAAACGCCTGTTTGAAACAAAGTCTTAGTGGCATTTAATTTTTTGCGACGTTCCGCCCCACTCAAAAAGCCGCGATCACTACTTACATATTGTGGATAACGGACACGAAGGAGCTTGCCATGCAGTTCAAGTCCATTATCGCCGCTATCGACCTCGACGATGATCTTGCAGAAGGCGTGGTTCGTGCGGCCGAGAGTTTGGCGACCAAAGACGCCGCCAAATTGCAGATCGTCAGCGTCTGGCCGACATTGTCTTCTGCATCTCCTGGTTTTTCGCCGGAGATGGGCGCTTCATCTGCGATCGTAACGGAAGCTCTTATGGAGCAACACAAAGAAGGGCGCGCGGACAGCAAACGGCAATTGGAGGCGCTGGCGTCAACACTCGCACCGTCAGCAGCGGCCGTTATTCTTGACGGCGATGCGGCTGATGCAGTCTCGCATTATGCGAAGAAGCAAGGCGCAGATCTGATTGTCACCGGTTCGCACCAGCGCAGATTTTGGAGTTCCTTGTTTCAGGGAAGCCCGTCGATGGAGCTAATTCGGGAATCTCCGTGCGCGGTTTTTCTAGTGACAAAGGCGTTCGCCGGCACGTTGAAGAGTTAGTAGGTGCGTCCTTTCCATCGGCCGCCTTCGCCGCGCCAATGCCGGTTCGCGGAAGAAACCGTCATGGCTGTATAAAGGGCGGCGGCGGCCGGCAACAGTGCAGCTTCCCATGGCGCGCGATTGTATAGCCGTAATGTCGGCCAGTAAGTGTACGCCATCAGCGACATCGCAATTAGCGAATAGAAGGCTGCCGCGATGTTCCAGTGCCAGATGATAGTGAGGATGATGAGCGGCGCGGCGAGATAGGTGAGGAGCATTCCCGCAACAGCGCCCGCGAGCAGCAAGGGCGAATATCCCAGTTGAGCAAAGGCTGTCCGCGCAACCATTGACCAAATCGAGGATAGCTCGCGATTATCGCGCAGGCTCACAGCCTCATCACTGGCGAGGCCGATCCAGATTTTGGTGGACGGGGACAAATTCTTTATCGCTTTGGCGAGGGCGCAATCGTCGATAAGCGCGCCCTTGATCTTGCTCATTCCGCCCATCGCATCAATTGCATCGCGCCGCACCAGCATGCAGCCGCCCGCAGCGGCGGCTAGGTTATCGTCAACGTCATTTGCGCGCGGGAACGGATAGAGCTTTTGAAAGAAATAAATGAAGGCCGGTATCAAGAACGACGCCCATGGCCCGCGCGAGTCGAGTTTCGCCATCAACGACGTCAGCGCCAGATTGTCCGCTTCCGACTTTGCCACGAGCTGGCGCAACGTGTCTGGCGCGAGTGCTATGTCGGCGTCTGTGAGCAAAACATACGTCGCGCTCGGCGCGATGCGCTTTGCCTGTTGCAGGCCGCATTCAACCGCCCACAGCTTTCCGGTCCATCCGTCGGGCAATGGCGGAACGCTGAAGACCTCGAGAATACCGTCATGGCCGGCTGAGGCGGCCCGGGCGATGTCCGCGGTGCCGTCCGTCGAGCCGTCATCGCATACAATGATCCGGCATGCGCCCGGGTAGTCGGACGCTAAATGGGCGCGCACAATATCACCAATGGTTTCACCCTCGTCGCGCGCCGGAATGATGGCGACAATTTCAGGCCAGGCGGGTGGATCGGGCGCGTCCTGCAACCGTTCCGACGCACGCCAAAATCCTCCCTGAAGCAGCGTGAGCCAGCCCCAGGCGACGAAGGCGGAAAAAGCGATCAAGGTCAGCATGGGACCCGCTTAGCGGGTTTTACGAGGACGCGAAAGCGGGCGCTGGTCGCCCGCCAGTATCGCCTCAAACCAGCCTTGGAAATAGGGTGAAAATCCGTATGGTGCGGGCCATGTCCGAAGCCGTTCACCCAGCTGCGCCCGCGTCTGCAGAGACGCCCTCCGGCAAAGGCGCCAAAGACGAGAACTTTCCCGTAGGATCGTTCTTGCTGCCCAAGCATTTGCGGCCGCATGTGGCGACCTTTTACGCTTTTGCGCGCGCGATTGATGATGTGGCCGACAATCCGGACCTGCCGGCGGATGACAAGATTCGGCGGCTGAAAGGCTTTGATGCAGCGCTCCGCGGCGAGGCCGGTTTTGGCCCGGAATACCAAAAGGCGCATGATTTGCGCGCGTCACTGATCGAAACAGAGGTCACCACGCAGCACGGCTCGGATCTCGTGGCGGCGTTCGTACAGGATGCGCAGAAGAACCGGTACGCAAACTGGAACGAGCTGCTCGGTTACTGCGCGCTATCCGCCAATCCCGTAGGACGTTACCTGCTTGACCTGCATGGCGAAGATAATTCCGGCTATCGTTATTCGGATGCGCTGTGCACGGTGCTGCAAATCGTCAACCACCTGCAGGACTGCGCCGACGACAAACGTGAACTCGACCGTGTGTACGTTTTGTCCGATTGGCTGGCGGAAGAAAACGGCGAAATCGATGACATCGATAAGGCGGCGACGAGCGAAGGTTTGCGTGCGGTCATGAACCGAATGCTGGATGGGTGCGAAGCGCTGATGGTCGACGCCCGCCAGCTGCCGGCGGCATTGAATTCGAAACATCTGGCGATGGAGTCCGCGATCATCGTGCGGCTCGCCGACCGACTGATTACGTTGCTGCGCAATGGCGACCCCTTGGCGACGCGAGTCGCTCTTTCCAAGCTCGACTTCGTTTCGGCCGGCCTGCGTGGCGCCGTCTCCGGATTTTTCGATGCGGGAAAAGGCGCGCAATAATGTCTGCCGCAACGATCACTATCGAAGACGCGCGTCGTCATGCCGAAGAAACCGTCAAGCGGTCCAAGACATCTTTCGGACCGGGAATGCGAATTCTCTCTCGCGCGCGACGTCAGGCCATGTACGCGGTGTACGCATTTTGCCGCGAGGTCGACGATATCGCTGACGAAGGCGGAACCCGCGAAGAAAAACTGGCTGCGCTGGCAGAATGGCGCGCGGAGATTGACCGGATATTCGATTGCCGCCCGCAATTTCCGACAGGGGTCGCCTTGCTGGCTGCGGTTCGGGAATTCAACCTGCCGCGCCAGGAATTTTTGCTGATGATCGAAGGCATGGAGATGGATGCGGCCGGCCCCATCGTTGCGCCGACCTTGTCTGAACTTTCCGCCTATACGCGCCGGGTCGCGGGTGCGGCGGGCCAGCTTTCCATGCCGGTTTTCGGTGCGCCAAAGAGCGAGGCGTCAGACGTGTTCGCGATCTCGCTGGGCGACGCGCTACAGTTGACCAACATTTTGCGCGATGTGGAGCAGGACGCAGGCGAGGGCCGCCTTTATCTCCCTCGTGAGTTGCTGGAGCGCCATGGATGTCCCTTGACGCCGGAACAGATCGCAACGGCGCCAGGGCTTCCTGCCGTCAGGGCTGAATTGGCTGAGCATGCGCGCAAAAAGTTTTCTGGTGCACGCGAGGCGCTGAAGTCGCTGGACTGGCGCATGCTTCGCCCGGCGCTCTTGATGATGGGTGTCTATGAGCGCTATCTCGACAAGATGACGGCGCGCGGCTGGGCGAATGCGCAAGAGCGCGTCACACTGACAAAGACTGAAAAGGGGCTGATCGCCGTTCGCTGGCTTTTGGCGCCGAAACTGAACAACAACTAGAAACGACAGGAAAAAGACACATGTTTGATCCACAGGGTTATATTGCGAACCGTCCCATTCGGCCGGACCAGTGGAAAACGGTTATTCCCGATATGCCAGCTGGATTGATCGTTACCTCAAACAGCGTGCCGCCGGGCTTTTTCATTGCGCAACATTTTCTCGCGCCGGAGATTTGCGACAACATCGTCCGGGAGTGTGAGACAAAAGAGGGAGAGCGGCATACGATCGCCGATAGCGATCTTGCAAACAAGCCGCGAGAATCGGCTTCCCGTTCGTCAGAATTCATCGACACGCGCACCATGAATTTCGATGCGGTAAAGCTCGTCAGGCACATTTTTGCCAATGTGGTGGGCCCGCAATTTGGCGCGAAAATTGACCGCTTCGAACTTCCTGAAATTCTGCGGTATCGGGAAGGTGGTGAATACCAGCCGCATGCTGACGCCGACAGCTGGTCAGCTGAGGAACAAACATGGAAGCGAGTCGTGGATCGCGACATTTCAATTCTCCTCTATCTCAATGAGGGCTATGAAGGAGGAGAAATCGATTTCCCGAACTTTGGTCTCAAGCTGCAGCCCCAGAGAGGCTTGTTGATGGCGTTTCCGTCTGACGGTCGTTATCTGCATGCGGCCCGACCAGTAACATCGGGTATTCGTTATGCCCTCGTTTCTTGGGCGACGGTTTCAGGGAGTCCGCGCGTCAACGCTGCGCCGCGAGAACACTCCATAGCGGTCTAAGAACCCGATGAGCCGCGTTCATATTATCGGCGCCGGATTGTCTGGCCTCGCCGCCGCTGTGCGGCTAATCGAGCGTGATGTGCCGGTGACCGTATATGAAGGCGCGGGGCATGCGGGCGGACGTTGTCGAACGTTTTTCGACAAACATCTCGAACGCGAAATCGATAACGGCAATCACCTGATAATGTCTGGCAATAAATCGGCATTGTCATATTTGAAGCGGATCGGTTCGGAGGATTCACTCACAGGACCGCCTTTTGCGACCTATCCGTTCGTCGATGTCAGAACTGGCAATCGCTGGACAGTGCGCATCAATGAAGGCTTCATCCCATTCTGGGTCTTCGACAATCAATGGCGCGTGCCGGATACAGGCGTCATGGACTATGTGAGGGCGGGTGCTATTGCGCTTGCCGGCGACGACAAAACCGTTGCTGACGTGGTCGACGAAAAGAGCGTTTTGTTCGAGCGGTTCTGGGAACCGTTGACGCTCGCGGTGCTGAACACAACGCCGGACAAGGGGCAGGCGAAGCTGCTTTGGCGCGTAATTCGGGAGACATTCCTGTTAGGCGGGCAGGCCAGCATTCCGCTCACCGCGAAAACCGGGCTCGGCTACGCCTTTATCGACCCGGCAATAAACTTCATTGAGCAATATGGCGGTGTGGTGCGTCTCAATGCTCGGCTCAGAAACGTCTGGATGGAAGGCGGCGAGGTCACCAGCTTAAACTTCACTGATGAGACCGTGACGTTAGAGGAGGGCGATCAGGTGATCTTTGCTGTGCCGCCGTCGCGGCTGAAGGATCTGTTGCCCGATGTAGATCCGCCTGATGACGACGCCAGCATCTTGAACATTCACTACCGGCTCGGCTCCAAGGTTCCGGCAAAAGCGTTGGGCGAGGGCCCATTTATCGGCATGATTGGCAGCGAGGGCCAGTGGGCGTTTGTACGCGATGATGTGATCAGCCTGACGACGTCGGCTTCGCACGCGATCGGCACGGATGACCGCCCAAATGACGATGTGGTCGCGAAAATCTGGCGCGACACGCAGGTGGCGCTTGGATTAGGCGACGTGGAATATGAACGCGTGCGCGTCATTCGTGAGAAGCGCGCTACGCCGGATCAAACACCGGAGGGCGCGCGCAAACGCCTCAAGCCAGAGACAAAGTGGCGAAACCTGTTCTTAGCTGGCGATCACACGGACACTGGTGTTCCCGCAACGATTGAAGGCTCGATCAGGTCAGGAGACCGGGCGGCGGATCTCGCGATTACCGCGTTGCGCAGACTGTCATGATGTTTGAGATCAGCCATGCTCGCCTGCTAATGCGGGAATCGCCAACCTCATTCACAGGAGCGATTGTTCGGTGACACGCGCAGGCTTCATCGGCGTCATTTGCGGCTTGAAATCCGAAGCGCGCGCCGTCAGGACGTCGGGGATCGACAGGTCGAAATTTCGAATCGGTATTTCCGGCGCGAACGCGCAAAGAGCCGAGCAACTCGCTCAGGAATTTTGCGAACAGGGTGCGAGGGCGATTTTGTCGGTCGGCATTTCTGGTGGGCTCGATCCGGAGCTCGAGCCTGGCGATTTGGTGATAGGTGAAGCTGTCAATGTAGAGAGCGGCGTTTATTCGGCCAGTTTGATCTTGATGCGCGCGTTGGTGGCGGTGAAGTTGCCGTCATCACGGCGAGCACGATTGTTCGGTTCGGATCAGATTATCGCGGACACGTCCAGGAAGGGTGTTCTGTTTCGGAGGCACGCAGCGGTTGCAGTTGATATGGAAAGTCACGGCGCCGCACGTGCTGCTGCGCGTTTCGGCGTTCCGTTTGCGGCGATCCGCACCATTGCCGATCCGGCGGATCGCGCATTGCCGCCTGCCGCACTCAATGCGGTCGCGCCCGACGGTTCGACGCGCGTCATCTTGACTCTGCTTCGCGCCGTGAAGTCGCGGGGACAGCTTTCAGCTCTCGTACAGCTCGGAAAAGATTCTGCAATCGCGACGAAGACGCTTCGCCGCGATTTGCCCGCGCTATTTGCAGCTGCCGAACGGGCGCTGGAAAACTAGTTGTCGGAGCAAGTCCCGGACCCAGCGCCGGGATATTGGCGTCGCACTTGCGTTACGCGTTGAACACCGTTCTCGTCGGGCGCCCAGGCGTAAAACTGAACCCACTTTCCGCCCTCGGCCGCTTCGCGCAGAAAGCCCCAAAGGTCCGGTGTGGCTGGCGCGACGAATTCGCCAATCGCGGGCGCAGGCTGGGAGGAGGGCGACAGGATCACCCCATCCGGAAGCACTGCGAAGAAATAGTCCTCGTTACCGGGCGTCTTCCCGAACCCTGAGTGACGATATGCGTCGGTGAAACCGACATAGCGCAGCTCGGTAATGCAGAGTTCGATCCAGCCGCCTGGCGCTTTTGTCGGCGGTACCTTGAAGTCGCCGGCTGTCGCCTGTTCCGTCATCTGCGGCCTTATAAAGTCGCGCACCGCATCCCGCGTACGCGTAATGGTATTGTCCGGCGCCGGCGCGGCAAAGCAGGCAGGCGCGATCGCAAGAGCGGCGATAGCTGCAAGAAGTAAGCGGTTCATGAGAATGTCTCCCCGTTTCAGACGGGGAGCATTCAACCACTCTTTAGAGCGCGCGGGAAGGTCGAATTAGGCCGCGACTTCCGCCCGTTCTTTCTTGGCCTTCTTTTCGGCCTCAATCTTGTTCATTTCAACGGCGACGAGCTTTTCGTGCACGTCTTCCGCCGGGCGGGCCTTCGAAAGGTCGATCTCAGGCGCCATCGGGCCTTCGGTGGCGATCTTGAACATGTTCGGAATGCGGAACATTTTGAAGGGGTTTTTCACCGCGTCCATGGCCGCCGTCGGCTCATAGCCGCAATGAGCCATGCAGTTCGAGCATTTCTCATATTTGCCGGTGCCATAGGAGTCCCAGTCCGTGGTTTCCATCAGCTCCTTGAAGCTCGGGCCGTAGCCTTCGCCAACGAGGTCACCCGGCTTCCAAACATAGGGCGATTATCTCTGGGTTAAAACCAGTGCCTGGATGATATCTCTGGGATAGAAGTCGCCTTGTTCTTGGAAGCAGTGATTTTGAGCCCTTCACTGTCTCGGGCGGGAGCGATAATTATTATTAGCACGCCGCCACCACGTTGGCCATGGCCACG
>CAZAOB010000005.1:0-15107 GCA_964486635.1 uncultured Caulobacterales bacterium
GCCCGCGAGCAGGACGGCGAGTACGGCGACGACGCGCCCCGGTGTGAAGTTCATTTGTCGATAACGCCGTGCGGCGGCGCCCACTGTTGAGATACAAACGCCCGGCCGTGGATCACGCGGAAAGGGCGGCTCAACATTGCAGGGAATTTTGCACCGCAACTTGATGCAGATCAGACGCTGGCCCGGGGGGCTGCCTGCATTTGGGCCTGCGCATCCCGTCATCACTCGTCCGCCCTGTTTGATCGAGCGGACGAGCGACATTCTCTGAGACGGATAGTCGTCGGCTAATCCGCTCCCTCTCACTTCACCAGCGGACAGCCGCCGTCCTTCAACGGCCGGAACGCCTGGTCGCCGGGCACTTCAGCGAGCAGCTTGTAGTAATCCCACGGTCCCTTCGATTCCTCGGGCTTCTTGACCTGGAACAGGAACATGCTGTGGACCATGCGGCCGTCCTCGCGCAGCACGCCGTTATCGGTGAAGGCGTCTCGCACCGGCAGCTCGCGCATCTTCGCCATCACCGTCTTGGTGTCCCTGGTGCCGGCAGCCTGCACCGCCTTCAGGTAATGTAGCGTCGCGCTGTAGGTCGCGGCCTGGTTCATGGTCGGCATGCGCTTGACGCGTTCCATGAAGCGCTTGCCGAAAGCGCGGGTCTTGTCGTTGAGGTCCCAATAATAGGCCTCGGTGACGATCAGCCCTTGCGCCTGCTTGAGGCCGAGGCTGTGGACGTCGGAGATGAACATGACGATCGCAGCGAGGTTCTGCCCCCCGGCGACGATGCCGAACTCGCCGGCCTGCTTGATCGTATTGATGGTGTCGCCGCCGCCATTGGCGAGGCCGATGATCTTGGCCTTGGACGCCTGGGCCTGGAGCAGGAACGAGGAGAAGTCCGCGGTGTTGAGAGGATGCTTGACGCTGCCGAGCACCTTGCCGCCGGCGGCCTTGACGACGTCGCCCGTATCGCGCTCGATCGAATGCCCGAACACGTAGTCGGCGGTCAGGAAGAACCAGCTGTCGCCGCCGTTCTTGACGATGGCGCTGCCGACGGTGTGGGCGTTGGAATAGGTGTCGTAGGTCCAATGGGCGGTATAAGGCGAACAGGATTTTCCAGTGATGTCGGAGCTCGCCGCGTCCGTCACGATCATGATCTTCTCGTACTGCGTCGACAATTCCAGCACCGCGAGCGCGGTCGCGGAGGTCGGCAGGTCGATGATCATGTCGACGCCCTCGGTCTCCCACCATTTGCGGGCGATGGTGGAAGCGACGTCGGGCTTGTTGAGCACGTCGGCACTGACCATCTCGATCGGCTTGCCGAACATCTGCCCGCCGAAGTCCTCGATCGCCATCTTGGTGGCCTCGACATTGCCCATGCCGCCGATGTCGGAATACACTGACGAGAAGTCGGCTAGCACGCCGATCTTGAGCGGTGCCTGCTGGGAGAGGGACGGGCTGACGGGGAGTGTTGCGAGTGCGGCCGCGAACGTGGCTCGCACAATAATCCGGCGCATGGCATTTCCTTTGTTTTATAGTTGGTACGCCCTTCCAGATTGCCGCGGTGAAGCGCCAATTCTTGCGTAACGACGCCGCGCAACTGGTCCACCGACAGCAACGCCTGCGCGCCCTTCAGCGCTTCCAGTTCGCCGCCTTGCAGGTCCAGCTTCAACAAGTCGACATTCTTGATCGATCGCCTGGCGCATTCCTGGTCGATGGTCGTCACGCCGACAGTGGCGCCGCCCGAAAGGGTCGCCGATTTTGGGTAATATGGCTTCGCGCTCCCCTCGGGACGCGGCGAAAGGGAATTGGTCGCGGAATTGGCGCCGCGGAAAAACTCCGCTCTACCCTGCTCGCCAGCGAGCGCCGCGTTGACGATCTCAACTTGCGGGTTTTTGGCGAGTGCATTGACAGCGGAACGCCAGCTTTCCGGATCAGGTTCGAATCCGATAATGTTGGCTTCCGGAAAAATCTCCAGCGCCTTGCGCGCAAATACGCCGTGATGACAACCACCGTCGATGATATTTGTCGGTCCAGCGCGCTGCGGATCAAGGTCGAGTAGTTCTTTCACCGTTTCCAGCAAAGACATGAACAATTCCCCCGCCGCGAGCGGCGTTCAGTTTTTCTTGTTGGTGTGAATGCCGCATTCTGTTTTGGCCTGGCCGGCCCAGCGGCCCGAGCGCGCGTCTCCATCGTCTTCCACTTTGGATGTGCAGGGCATGCAGCCAATGGAGAAAAAACCCTGCTTGACGAGCGGGTGTTCGGGCAATTTGTGTGCGGAGAAATATTCGGCGATGTCGGCGCGGGTCCATGTGGCGAGCGGATTGAGTTTGAAGCTCGCGCCGTCATGCTCCACGATTTCCATCTCTTTTCGGAACCCGGTCTGATGCCGCTTGCGTCCGGTCACCCAGCAGTCAAAGCCTTTGAGCGCGCGTTCCAGCGGCTCGGCTTTGCGCAGCTCGCAACATTTATCAGGGTCATGCATGGAAAGCGTGCCCTGGGGATCGTCCCTTTCAATGTCGCGCTTGCGCGGCCCGATGACCCGCACATCTTCAAGGCCAAGTTGATGTTGCAGCCGGGAGCGATACCGCACCGTCTCGCCGAAGAGCTTGTTGGTATCGAGAAACAGCACCGGCACGGATGGGTCCACTACCGCCAAAAGATGCAGCAGCACTGCCGATTCCGCGCCGAAGGAAGACACAAAAGCGATCCGGCCCGCGAACGCCTCATGGACCGCATGATCGATGATCGCCGTTGCGCCGCGCCCTTCGTAATGCGCGTTGAGGCGTTGGATTTGCTCATCTATCTGCGGTGTTGAAAGCTGCGCCATGGGTCCTGTCGCCTGTCGGCGCGTCGTGGGCGCCTGAGGGCGAGGCTAGCGGCCAATGCTGCGCCGCGTCAATGATCGCGGCCTGCGGGCCGCTGAAGCCTTGCCCCGGCGCGGAGGTGGCTCTAAGACGGCGCGAACCGGCGGTTTTCGGGCGCCGGAGGTATTTGATGTTCGGAGAATGAGAAGCGATATGAAGATCTTGGTGATTGGCGGGGATGGGTTTTGCGGCTGGCCGACGGCGCTGCATCTGTCCAATGTGGGCCACGACGTGGTGATTGTGGACAACCTGTCGCGACGCAAAATCGACATCGAGCTTGAGGTCGAAAGTCTGACGCCGATCCAGCCGGTCTCAACCCGCCTGAAGGCCTGGGAAGAAGTGTCCGGACGCCGCATTCTTTTTGAGAACATCGACGCGGCCAAGAACTATTCCCGCCTGATGAACCTGATCAAGGATTTCGAGCCGGACGCTATTGTGCACTTCGCCGAGCAGCGCGCTGCGCCCTATTCGATGAAGTCTTCCTATCACAAGCGGTACACCGTCGATAACAACCTCAATGCAACCAACAACGTACTGGCCGCGATTGTCGAGTCGGGCGTTGACGCGCATCTGGTCCATCTCGGCACCATGGGTGTTTACGGATACGGCACTGCCGGCATGAAAATTCCGGAAGGCTATCTGCCGATCAAGATCGAGACCGACGACGGCACGGAAATTCACCAGGAAATTCTGTACCCGGCTAATCCGGGCTCCATCTACCACATGACCAAGACTCAAGATCAGCTGCTGTTCGCGTTCTACAACAAGAATGACGGGCTCAAGGTCACCGACTTGCACCAGGGAATCGTGTGGGGCACGCAGACAGAAGAGACCAAGAAAGATGAGCGCCTGATCAACCGTTTTGACTATGACGGCGACTACGGCACAGTGCTCAACCGTTTTCTGATGCAAGCGGCCGTCGGCTTTCCGATGACGGTGCATGGAACCGGCGGTCAAACGCGGGCCTTCATCCACATCCAGGACACTGTGAAGTGTATTGAGCTCGCCATTGAAACGCCGCCGCAGCATGGCGAACGCGTGCGCATCCTCAATCAGATGACGGAAACGCACCGCGTGCGAGATCTCGCCAAGCTCATTGAGTCGAAGACCGGCGCGACGATCGAATATGTGAATAATCCGCGTAAAGAGGACGCCGAGAACGAGCTCAATGTTGAGAACCAGCGTCTTCTGGGGCTCGGTCTGGACCCGATCACGCTCGAGGCGGGGCTGCTCGAAGAAGTCACCGAGATCGCCAAGAAATACGCGTTCAGATGCGACAAGACCAAGATTCCTTGCATCTCCTACTGGACCTCGGAACAGCAAGGCAAAGCCAAAGCGTAGACGTCGTCTCGAAATGGCGCACCTGGCGCGCGCCGGCGGCGGAAATGACCGGCCGCTGGCGTTAAGCGCTGGCCCATCCCATCGCCAGTGTCTATGCTCCGCTCAATCACGTCGGATTGAGCGAGTAGGAGATGCGCGCCCATGTGGACCTTCACGACAGGAACCAACAGCGGCGCAAGCCAATTCCAGGTCAATCAGGTAATGAGCGTCGTGCAGGATGCGGCGAATTACTGGGGCCGGTATCTCGGCTTCCACCCCAGCGCGACCTTGGACGTCGTCGTGAATTTCATTTCGCTCGGCGGCTCAACGCTCGCCCAAGCCGGAACCGATTACTTCCTGGATCATACATCTGGCGGCGCCGACGTCTACCAGGCGGTCACCATTGAAGAATTGTCGTCCGGTTTTGATCTCAACGGCGGCTCTTCCGATATCGAAATTGACGTTAATCTGGATTCAATTCTCGCCAATGAGTTTTTCTATGGCGGCCTTTCAGATCCTAACGTTCCGTTCTCGCAATATGATCTTTTTACCGTATTGATGCACGAAATCGGACACGGCCTTGGCTTTCTCTCTCTGATTATCGAGCCGGGGACAGACATCGCTGTTTATGACGAGTCCGTCATTCACAACGCATCGGGGTATTTTTTCATCGGCGCCAACGCAGTAGCGGTCAATGGCGGCGCCGTGAATCTCGATGACGAACCGAGTCACACCGACAACTCCTTCACCGACTTGATGTCGCCTTCGCTGGCGAACGGCGATCGGATTTATGTTTCAGCGCTCGACGTCGCAATATTGCAGGATGCGGGTCTTCCCGTCCGCACCGCGACGTCTGGCAATGACGTTATGTACGGCTTTGAAACTGTGATCGCTGGCAAAAGCTATGTGGGCGGCGACGATTTTGTTTCGTTGCTCGCAGGCAATGACGTTTACTACGGTTTGTCGGGATCTGACACGATTTACGGCGGAGATGGCGATGATACCTTGCATGGCGGTCTCGGCGCCGACTGGATGTACGGCGACAATGGGGATGACACGTTTGTTATTCTGCAAGGGACTTCCGATCATATCTGGGGCGGCGCAGGATTTGATACGTTAGACTTTTCGGCAGTGGTCAGCGCACTCACCATATCTTTGTCGCCAAGCGGCGATTTTCGCGAAATCGAGCGCGTCTTCGGCGGACAAGGAAACGATGGCATCGATGGCGACGACAATGACAATCAAATTTATGGCGGTCTCGGCACGGACTATTTGTATGGCGCGGGCGGCGCCGACTTGCTAGCCGGCCAGGATGGGAATGATTCATTGATCGGCGTTGACGGCGACGATACGTTGAACGGCGCTGCCGGCGCGGACTGGCTCGTTGGGGGCGTTGGACTTGACCAGCTTTTCGGCGGGACCGGAAATGATTCTCTCGAAGGCGGCGATGGAAACGATACACTCGCCGGCGGCGACGGAAACGACACGTTGCTCGGCGACGCCGGCATGGACGAGCTTTATGGCGGCGCTGGCGCCGACACACTGTTTGGCGGCGATAGCGCTGACCTAATGACTGGCAATGCCGGCGCTGACACTCTCGATGGCGGTCTTGGCGCCGACACTGTTTACGGCGGCGATGACAATGACATCGTTATGGGCGGGATTGGCGACGACAATATTTCCGGTACGCGCGGCCTTGATCAAGTTTCTGGCGGAGCAGGCAACGACACGGCCGTTGGCGGCAATGACAACGACCTCGGCCATGGCGACGATGGTGATGATCTGGTCGCCGGCACACTCGGAAATGACTCCGTGTACGGTGATGCAGGCTTCGACACGGTGCTCGGTGGCGACGGAGACGATTATCTCTCTGGCGGCGTTGACAATGACGAGCTCTATGGCGGCAATGGTCTGGATACGTTGCTCGGCGGTCTGGACGATGACCTGCTCGCGGGCGCCAATGAAAGTGATTTTCTGAATGGCGAAGACGGTGCTGACACGCTGTTTGGCGGAAATGGCGCCGATACGCTCACCGGCGGCGCGGGCAATGACGAATTGTTCGGCAATGCAGATGCGGACCAGTTATTCGGCGGCGATGGCGCCGATACTCTGAATGGCGGCGGCGGAGACGACTCGCTTGCCGGAAACGCGGAGGGCGACGTGCTGCTCGGCGATGTAGGTACTGACACGCTCAACGGCGGAGATGGCGCTGACCTGCTCCGCGGCGGCGCGGATAATGACGAGATGCTAGGCGGTATCGGAGATGACACCCTGGTCGGCGGGCTCGGCAGCGACACGGTCACCGGCGGTGATGGCGATGATCGCATCGAATACACCATGGGCGACGGGTCGGACGTCATCAATGGTTTTACGTCCGGCGCCGCCAGCGAAGACGTGATCTTCATATCCGGGTTCGGCGCTGCATTTGATGAGTTCGCCGATATTGCGGCGGCGGCGTCGGACAATGGCGCCGATACGACCATCGATCTCGGTGGCGGCGCCACGCTGACCCTCGTCGGAGTCCTCACCACCGATCTCCACCAGGACGATTTTCTGTTCGGCTAGGCGCTTTCGGCATGCTAGGCTGCCAGCGACATGCGTAAGTCGATGGCAATCCTGGGGCGCGCCGGCTGATGTGGACATTCACCGTAGGCACGAATAACGGCGCCAGCCAGTCGCAAGTCAATCAAGTCATGGCCGTCGTTCAGGACGCAGCAAACTACTGGGGCCGGTATCTTAATTTTCACGCCAACGCGTCACTCGATGTAGTGGTTAACTTCGTTGCGCTTGAATACCCATCGCTCGCACAAGCCGGCACTGACTTTTTCCTCGACCACACGTCGAACGGCGTCGACGTTTATCAGGCTGTGACCATAGAAGAGGTGGCCACTGGCGTCGATCTGAACGGTGCGTCGTCGGATATCGAAGTCGACATCAATGTGAACTCTTTTCTCTTTGACGAGCTTTTTCTCGGCGGTTTGTCGAACTCGAATGTGCCAGCCACACAGTATGACTTGTTCACTATAGTTATGCATGAGATCGGTCACGGACTCGGATTCCTTTCGCTGATCTCAGAACCCGGAACGGATATTTCGACTTTTGATCAGTGGCTGACCTTTGACGGGCACCGCTACTATTTCAAGGGACCTAGCACCTCCAGCGCTAGGGGCGTGACGATGGCTGAAGAGCCAAGCCACGTGTTCGGTGAAGGCAGGCTGATGGGAGAAGCGTTGGCGACTGGTCAGCGTCTCTTTCTTGCCGAATACGAATTGTTGATGCTGAAGGATTCGGGACTGCCCATTCTGACGCCGACAGAATGGGCAGACACGCTTTATGGCTTTGATCAGAATTCAGGAACGTCCGGCCCAATTGGGGGCCACGACACAGTTTACCTGCTCGGCGGCGATGATGTCTTTTACGGGCTGGGCGGGCGCGACGATGTATACGGCGATGATGGCGGAGATACGCTTTATGGCCATGATGGCGGTGACAATTTGTATGGCGGAGACGGCGATGATCAGCTCTTCGGCAACGCCGATAATGATGACCTTGAAGGCGAGGCTGGAAATGACACGTTGTCCGGCGGTGACGACCTAGATCGATTGTACGGCGGTGTTGGCAACGACGTGTTGTATGGCGGCGCCGGAGATGATCAGCTTTTTGGAGAGCCCGGAGAAGACACGCTCGCAGGCGGTGATGGCAACGACACCCTTTCTGGCGGCGATGGTGCTGACGAGATGTATGGCGGCGCTGGCGATGACGAGTTGTACGGCTACAACGAAAACGATCTGTTGACCGGAAACGCCGGCGACGACGTGGTCAATGGCGGTCTTGGCGATGACACAGTCTATGGCGGTGACGGCAGGGACACCGTTCAGGGTTTCGACGGCAACGACAATATTTCCGGCACACGTGGAAATGACTTCGTTTCTGGCGGTGCTGGCGACGATACCGCCGTCGGCGGCAATGATCATGACATCGTGCATGGTGACCAAGGGAATGACTTGATCGCAGGCACGCTCGGTAATGATTCAGTCTTTGGTGATGCGGGTTTTGATACCGTTCTTGGCGGCGACGGAGATGACTCTCTTTCCGGCGGCGATGATGATGACGAGCTTTATGGCGGCGCCGGAAAGGACACGATGCTGGGCGGAGCAGGGAACGATCTGCTCGCTGGCGCCAATGATGACGACTTCCTCAATGGAGAGGACGGCGCGGATACGCTGTTCGGCGGGAACGGCTTTGATACGGTCAACGGCGGTGCGGGTAATGACGAGTTGTTCGGAAATGCTGACGCCGACCAGCTCAATGGCGGTAGCGGCGCCGACACGTTGAATGGCGGCAGCGGCGATGACTATCTCGCGGGGGCCGGAGACAATGACCTTTTGATGGGCGATGTCGGCAACGATACTTTGCACGGCGGTGACGGCGATGACGAACTGCGCGGCGGCGACGGTGACGACAGCCTGCTCGGCACGCTCGGCAACGACACGCTGATCGGCGGCGTCGGCAATGACACCATGCTTGGCGGCGATGGCGATGACCGCATCGTCTTCACCGACCTCGGCGACATCGTTGACGGCGGCGTCGGCAATGACACGCTGGCGATCGAAGAAGCGACGGCTACAGCGTTCTCGTATGAGTTTGGCGGAGATGCGCCGACCGTATACATTATCGTCGATGCGACCGAGGTTGATACGTTCGGCTTTGAGTTCATCGAAACAGCCGACGCGACGTTTAGGTTGCTCGTCGGAACCGCCAACGCTGAACTAATAGAGGCGGACGCGACGTCTTCCTATATCGTTTCGGGCGGCGGCGCCGATGTTGTCATTTGCTATGACGGAGACGATGTCGTCGATGGCGGCGGCGGCGATGATTCCATAGACGGCGGCGCAGGCAACGACTCCCTAGCGGGATACGCCGGCGCCGATACGATCGATGGCGGCGCTGGTGATGATGATATTTTCGGTTTCGATGGAGATGACAGTCTGCTTGGCGGCGACGGCGTCGACGTGATTTCGGGCGGCGAAGGGCTGGATTACCTTGCTGGCGGCTTGGGCGCTGACGATCTCTACGGGCAGAATGGTTTGGATACGTTGCAAGGCGATGATGGAGACGACAGACTCTATGGCGGCGAGAGCGATGACCAGTTGTTTGGCGGTTCCGGCGCAGACATTCTTGTGGGTGACGAAGGCAATGACACCTTGGTCGGCGGGCTCGGCAACGACACGGTCACCGGCGGTGATGGCGATGATCGCATCGAATACGTTATGGGCGATGGATCGGACGTTATTGACGGGTTTGCAGCCGGCGCCGCCAGCGAAGACGTAATCTTCATATCCGGGTTCGGCGCTGCCTTTGACGAGTTTTCTGACATTGCCGCGGCGGCGTCGGACAATGGCGCCGATACGACCATCGATCTCGGTGGCGGCGCCACGCTGACCCTGGTCGGAGTCCTCGTCGCCGATCTCCACCAGGACGATTTCCTGTTCGGTTAGGCGATTGACATAGCGATAGGGATTGAAGGTTGGACCGTCCGCCAGCGATTAGGTAGTCTGGGCGCGCACAGCGGGGGAGATGCATGGATATTCCAGGAAACAGTTCCACAACGGCGACCATCGCGGTTGGTGGATCGTTTAACGGAACGCTGGAAGTTGCGGGTGATCGGGATTGGATCAGGGTGGAACTGGTCGCAGGTCAGTCCTATCAGTTTACGTTGAACGGAACCGGCGGCAATCCCCTCTTCGACCCATTTCTCGAAATCCGGTCATCTGACGGATCTCTACTGTCGCAAGACGATGATGCAGGTCCGGGCCTCAATCCCAGTATGAAATTCACCGCACCCGTGACGGGCGTCTACTATCTGGTGGCGCGTTCTTACGAGGATGAAAATCAGTCTCCGACGGCGGGAGACTATACTTTGTCGGCCGCTATAGCGCCGCCGCAAAACCCGCTTGATGCGATCGATTGGGGAACTAAGCTCTCGTCCAACGTCGTGGATGTGTTTTTCGTACCGTCCGGTCAAAGCGCCGGCGGTCAGCAATCGAGCGGTTGGTCGAGTGGTGAAATTTCGACCGTCATGAATATCCTTTCGACAATTTCCAATGTTGCAAACTTAGTTTTTAATCATGTGCACTCAGCCGCAGGCGCGGAGTTCAGACTCGTAAGGAGTGCTGATCCGTCACTCGACTATTCGGGAAGCATGGGGCCGCCTGGAACGGGCAATGCCGGTGTCGGGATTTTCAATTCCAACTCTTCCGATTGGCGAGGCGGGTTCGCAAGCGGTGCATCCGGAGCCGCTCTGGTGATGCACGAAGTGCTGCACGGGTTGGGCCTTGCGCACCCCCATGACAATGGCGGCAATTCCGAAGTCTGGCAAGGCGTCACTGACGATTATGACCGGTTCGGGGAATTCAATCTCAATCAGGGCGTGTACACGAACATGTCCTATAATTGGGGGTTTCCGAGCCGCGCCGCGGTTTCGAGCGGTTATGGCAATCAGTTCGGACCGATGGCGCTTGATATAGCGCTCTTGCAACAGAAATACGGCGCCAACACTTCGTACAACAGCGGAGACAATATCTACACGCTGACCGGCGGCGCACAGCCGGGAAGCTTCTTCGCTTCCATTTGGGACACGGGTGGAGTCGATCTTATTCAGTATGCGGGTTCATCCAATGTCTCCATTGATTTGCGTGCCGCGACCTTAGGATTTGACGAAGGCGCGGGCGGCTTCGTTTCGCGCGTGTTCGCCGCGGCGAGCGGATTGACCATTGCGGCCGGCGTGGTGATCGAGAATGCGACTGGCGGTTCCGGGAACGACACGCTTACAGGGAATGAGTTTGCAAATTATCTGACTGGCGGCCCTGGGAATGATACGCTGAATGCCTCCGACGGGAATGACACGCTTTCCGGCGGTGCAGGAGTCGACTCGCTTGATGGTGGCGAAGGCGACGATTTGATGTTTGGCGGCGCCGACACAGATCAAATCCACGGGCGCGCCGGAAATGACACGATTGCAGGTGGGGACGGAAACGACAATCTGATTGGATATGAGGGCGATGACGCCGTTTACGGCGGCAATGGCGGAGATTCGCTGAGCGGTTATCAGGGCGATGACTTGATGACCGGGAACAGCGGCAATGATTGGCTTTGGGGAGGGCCGGGCGCCGACTCGCTCTACGGCGGCGATGGCGATGACCGAATTTATGGTGATGAAGACAACGATTTGATTTCTGGAACGCGGGGCAACGACCGGGTTTATGGCGGCTCCGGAAACGACACGGTCGCCGGCGGCGATGATGACGATATTATCTATGGTCAAGATGGCGACGATCTCGTCGCTGGCACGCTTGGACAAGACACGGTTTTGGGCGAGGCCGGAAACGATACTGTGCTCGGCGGCGATGGGGACGATCAGCTATTTGGTGGCGCAGATGATGACGACCTCTATGGCGGCGTCGGCATGGACACGCTCGATGGCGGCGACGGCAATGATTTGCTGGCCGGCGCTGATGGTGTTGACTCTTTGATGGGTGGTCTCGGCGACGATACGTTGTTTGGCGGCGCCGGTGCTGACATTGTAGAGGGGGGCGACGGCGTCAATGAACTCTACGGAAATGACGGAAATGATCTGCTCCGCGGCGGCGAAAACTCCGACTTGTTGAATGGCGGCGCCGATAACGATCATTTACTCGGCGCCGGCGGCGGCGACACATTGCTCGGCGATGTCGGCGATGACACGCTGATCGGCGGCGGCGGCGGCGATACAATGAACGGCGGCGACGGCAATGACAGGTTCGAGTTCTATGTGGGTGACGGATCTGATGTGATAAACGGCTTCACAGCGGGCGCCGCGAGCGAGGACGTAATCTTTATCTCGGGTTTTGGCGCGGCGTTTGACGAGTTCGCCGACATCCTCGCCAACGCCTCCGATGACGGAACCAGCACCAGCATCACTCTGGGGGGCGGCTCCATCACCCTCACCAACGTCCTCGTCGCTGACCTCCACCAGGACGACTTCCTGTTCGGGTAGAGGCTCTTCCGCACACGTTTGAGTTTACCTGCACGGGCTAGCCGGAGCGGCGGTGCGCGGGCTGTTTGCCTGATCGGCGTGGTCTGGAGCCGCAACGCCCAAGCGGCGGTCGGTTGCTGGCTCTATTGTCGTGACTCAGGCGCCATTAAGGCATAGTCTGGGGCCGCGTATTGCAGCGCAGCTGTCAGGGGGATTGCGGCGACGGGACCAGCGCTTACGGATCCACGTTCAAGGAACGATATCCAAGGCTGGCGTTGCTTGCCCTGAATAACGCCATGAATTCTGAGGCCGCGAAGTCGCTTCCGGCCGACTGCGCCGAGTGCGCCGAGGGGAGAGATGAACATGACTACCATAGACGCGTCAAACGCAACGCAAGCGCTATATTGGTTTGACTTTATAGGCGCAACGATTACCGAAGATCCCGATGGCGTGAACAGCTCAAACGCTTATTCGTGGATCAACGGTAATCATGACGTACAAGCGTTTGGCACGGGCATTACTTTCAGCGGCGGAGTGCCAACTGGCGGCACGGTCACTTCGATCGAAATTGATCTCAACAACAATGGCGGCCCTGCTGACGTTGTGCTCTCTGGATTTTCCACGCCTCTGAGCAGCGCGCTGCAGCATTCATTCATTAGTGTCGGTTCGCCCATTTTGTCCGGTGGGGATTTGTTCATAGGCTCGGCATTTGGCGATGATATTCGCACTGGCGATGGCGACGATACGCTAAACGGCGGGGCCGGCGATGATTACCTCGAAGGCGATGGCGGCAATGATGTCGTCAACGGCGACGAGGGAAATGACACATTGCTCGGGACCGACGGCGACGACACGCTGAATGGCGGAGCCGGCAATGATGACTTGCGCGCTAATATTTTTACTGACGGAGGCGGAGCAGTTGACGATGGCGACGTCCTCGATGGCGGCGCCGGAGACGACTCGCTTTATGGCGATGACGGAACAGACACGCTGTTGGGCGGCAGCGGCAACGACCTGTTGATGGGCAATGAAGGCAATGACTGGCTCGACGGCGGGTTTGGTTTTGACACCCTGGACGGCGGCGATGGCGTCGACACGGCCGACTATAGGTTTTTTACTGGCAAGAGCATTGTGAATTTAGGTGATGAAATCGTCACATTCGATTCTGATCCGACCATTGAAACGGTCCTCAATATCGAAAATGTGTACACCGGCAGCGGTGATGACGAGATTACCGGTACGGCTGGCGCGAATGTCTTGCATGGCGGCGGCGGCGCCGACTCCATCGACGGACGGGCCGGCAACGACTCTATTCTCGGCGGCGACGGCGATGATACGCTGGAAGGCGATTTCGGCAGCGACACGCTTCATGGCGGCAATGGTGACGACCTCATCTACGGAGACATATCCGGCGCGTCCAACGAAGATTTCGACGGCAACAGTCTCATCGGCGCGGCGGGCAATGACACGCTGATCGGGTCGGCTGGCAATGACACGTTGAACGGCGGATCGGGCGCTGACGAGATGAACGGCGAGTTCGGAGCCGATCAGTTGTTCGGCGGCGCAGACAACGACATTCTTGATGGCGGCGAAGACAATGACACGCTGGCCGGCGGCGATGGCGATGATACGCTGATGGGCGGCCTCGGCATGGATGAGCTTTATGGCGGCGCTGGCGCAGACAGCATGGATGGCGGTGCGGCCAACGACTTGCTTACGGGCAATGCGGGCAATGACACCGTCGATGGCGGCGCCGGCGATGACACAGTCTTTGGCGGCGATGATAATGATACGGTTCGCGGTGGTGAAGGAAACGACAACATTTCGGGCACGCGCGGTTTTGACTTCGTCTATGGCGGTGATGGAAACGACACCGCCGCTGGCGGCAATGACAACGACTATGTGAGCGGTGAACTTGGCGACGATCTCGTCGCCGGCACGCTCGGCAATGACACCGTGCTCGGCAATGACGGCAATGACACGGTGCTCGGCGGCGACGGCAACGATTTGCTGTATGGCGGTGCCGACAATGACGAACTTTACGGCGGACTCAACAACGACACGCTCAATGGCGGCACGGGAAACGATCTGCTGGCCGGCGCCGCCGGCGACGATATTCTGAACGGAGAAGCAGGCCTCGACTCCCTCTATGGCGGTGACGGTGATGACACGCTGAATGGCGGATTGTCAGGCGACTTGCTGTTTGGCAATGCCGGCAATGATCAGCTTTACGGCGGCGGCGATTTTGATGTTTTGAATGGCGGCGCCGGGGATGACTTTCTGTCCGGCAACGCGGAGGGCGATCAGTTACTTGGCGATATCGGAAATGATACGCTGGTTGGCGGCGGCGGCGATGATACGCTGAATGGCGGCGGCGGCGATGACCGTTTCGAATACGACATGGGAGATGGTTCTGACATCATTTACGGCTTCGTCGCAGGCGCGGGCAGCGAAGACGTGATCGTCATCTCCGGCTTTGGCGCGGCGTTCGATAGTTTCGCCGACATCCTCGCCAACGCCGTTGATGACGGAACGCACACAACAATCACCCTTGGGGCGTCGGCGATCACCCTCAACGATGTCGTCGTCGCCGACCTCCATCAGGATGATTTCCTCTTCGGATAGGCGATTTTTTCAAGATATCCGGCCGAATTAACCATCTGCGCCCCCTTTTGCGGTTCGCAGCCCGCTGGTCTAGGATTTGCTTTTAGTGGATGATCCCTGCCGCCAATCTGCGGATTCAGGGATTTTACGGTTGGGGGACGGGCATGTTTGCTGCTCAGGCGGCCAAAATTGAGCCAAAATTGGCGTCGGCGCTGAAAGCTGCGCGGCGGCCGCTTGTGGCTGCAGCGGGCCTCAGCTTTTTCGTCAACCTGCTGATGCTGACCGGCCCGCTCTACATGCTGCAGGTCTATGAT
>CAZAOB010000005.1:15117-50275 GCA_964486635.1 uncultured Caulobacterales bacterium
CCTTTTTGACGTTTGCATTGTTCGCTGGATTGGCGGTGCTTGATTTCGCGCGCACGTCGCTCCTGGCGCGCGGAGCGGACGCCTTCGAAGGCGAACTGCAGGACACGGTGTTTGAGTTGTCCATGGATGCGGGACGTGCTGGTGTTCCATCGTCTGATCAACCGCTCAAGGATTTGCGCCAGCTTCGGCAGTTTGTCAGCGGTCCAGCGCTCACTGCTGTTTTTGATGCGCCCTGGGCGCCGCTGTTTATCGGGTTGATTTTCCTGATGCACTGGGCGCTCGGCTTGACGGCGCTGCTTGGCATGTTCGTTCTCTTGATATTGGCGTTTGTGAATGAGCGCGTGTCGAGGACCGCGAGCGCATCCGCAAGCAACATCTCAATGAACGCCGACAAGACTGCGCTGTCATCTTTGCGCAACGCGGCCGCGGTCGACGCCATGGGCATGCGCGCGCGCATGAAGCAGAAGTGGTTGCAGGACAGCCGCTCAGCGAATGATTTCACCATGTCGGCCACTGACCGCATTGGCGGATTGACGGCTGTATCCAAGGCCGTCCGTTTGTTCCTGCAGTCAGCGATTCTCGGCGCCGGGGCGTTGTTGGCGATCCGGGGTGAAGTGACCCCGGGCGTGATGATCGCTGCGTCGATTATCGCCGGGCGTGCGCTGGCGCCGGTAGAAATCGTCACCGGGCAGTGGCGGCAGTTCGCTTCGGCGGGCGTGGCCTTCCGCAGGCTGCGGGATGTCTTGAAGCTTGCGAAAGATCGCGCGCCCAGAACCGCGCTTCCAGACCCTCTCGGCGCGGTATCGGTTGAGAAACTTTATTGCCGCCCGGGCGCCGCCAAGAATCCGGTGTTGAAAGGCGTGAGCTTTGAAATTCCGGCGGGCGAAACGCTGGGCATCATTGGGCCCAGTGCGGCCGGCAAATCGACTTTGGCGCGCGCCCTTGTGGGCGTTGAAGAAGCGGTCGCCGGCGAAGTCCGAATTGACGACGCCAATATCACACACTGGGATGCAGAAGCGCTGGGCGCATTCCTCGGCTTCCTGCCGCAGGAGGTAGAGCTCTTTGCCGGCACGGCCGCCCAGAACATCGCACGTCTCTCCGAAACGCCGGACGACGCCGCCGTTGTCGCTGCAGCGAAAGCGGCTGGCGCACACGAAATGATTCTCGCCCTGCCTGATGGATACGAAACGCAGATCGGCGAAAGCGGACGCCATCTCTCTGCTGGCCAACGCCAGCGTTTGGGTCTTGCGCGCGCGCTCTATGGCGAGCCGAAGCTGGTTGTGCTCGATGAGCCGAACGCCAATCTCGACGCGGAGGGCGATGCGGCGCTGACCCATGCCGTGCAGGGCCTCAAAAAGCGCGGCGCGACGGCGATTATTGTCGCGCACCGGCCGAGCGCGATCGCTTATGTGGACAAGCTGTTGCTTCTTGCCGATGGCGAAGTTCGCGCTTTTGGCCCGCGCGATGAGATTTTGCAAAAGATCGCTCCGCGTCAGGTCGCATCGTTCGATGCAGATGCGCGCGCGCGTCAGAAGAAAGTTTCCGGCGATGAATGAGACCCAACAAGAGCGCCCGGCCAGCGCTGATTACTTCATGCGTCTTGGGTTCGGCGCCGTGGCGGTGCTTTTCGGCGGCGTTTTGCTGTGGTCGGTGATCGCGCCCATCAGCGCCGCCGTTATCGCGCCCGGTCTGGTGAGCGTTGAATCGAATCGAAAGGCCGTGCAGCATCTCGACGGCGGTCTGGTTGAAGACATCTATGTGCGCGAAGGTGACGAAGTTGCGGAAGGCGATTTGCTGGCGCGGCTCGACGACACAGCCGCTGCTGCGAATCTGGCGCTTATCGACGGTCAGCTGACAGAGCTTTATGCGCGCCGCGCGCGTCTGGAGGCGGAGCGCGACGGCCTTGAAGTGTTGGCCGATTCGCGGGGAGAAGCAGGCGTTCTCAGCACGCAGCAATCTGCCGAAAAGCGTGACGGACAAAAGCAACTGTTCGACGCGCGCCGGCAGACAAAGCTGACTCAGCTGCGCTTGCTTGAGGAGCGTGTTGTTCAACAACAAGAGCGCATCACCGGTCTGGAGGCGCAAATCCGGTCGTCGATCCGCCAGCGCTCGTTGATTGAGGACGAGCTCAAAGGCGTTCGCGAGCTGAATGAGCAGGGATTCGCGCCATTGACGCGGGTGCGCGCGCTTGAGCGAGAGTCGAGCCGGCTGGTGGGTGAACGCGGCGCCTTGCGCGCAAGCGTGGCGGAGGCGACCAGCATTATCGCTGAAGCGCAACTCGAGATTGAACGCTTGCGCGAAACGGATCGCGAGGACGCCATCACCGAACTTCGCGACGTTGAACTCTCGATCGCAGAACGCGAAGAAAAGCGTGTCGCCACAGCAGAGATTTTACAGCGCACAGAAATAAGAGCGCCGCAGGCCGGGCGGGTCATCGGGCTGACCGTGCATACGGTCGGCGGTGTTATCGCACCGGGCGCTGTGTTGATGGAAATCGTGCCGAAAAACGATCGCCTCCAAATATCCGCGCATGTGTCGCCGCGAGATGTGGACAAGCTGAAGACGGGTCAGGAGACGCTGGTGCGGTTTTCAGCTTTTGGCGGTCGCGCAACGCCGGAGGCCGAAGGCGTCGTCAGAATTATCTCAGCAGACAGTCTCGTCGACAAGGTGACGGGCGTTTCCTACTACCTTGTTCTAGTCGACATTCCGCAGGGTGAAGAGCTCAACAAGCTCCTGAAAGGCGCGCCGCTGGTTCCCGGCATGCCGGTGGAAACGTTTATTCGCACGGGCTCGAGGCCAGCCATCAGCTATTTTCTCAAGCCATTGACCGATTCACTTGCGCGTTCGATGCGTGAAGACTAGCTATCGACGCCGTGCACATCTTATTTCTCCACGACAACTTTCCGGCGCAGTTCGGTGTTTTTGGGCGGTACCTGCTCGAACAGGGCTGGGAAGTGTCATTCGGAACGCAGCGCAAAGGCGCGGCGCTCGACGGCATGCGCGTTTTCAACTACGCGCCGCATCGTGAGCCAACGCAGAAAATTCACCCCTATGTGGGCGGCTTTGAAAAAGCAGTGCTCGCTGGTCAGGGCTTTGCGCGCTCGGCGCTGAAGTTGAAGGAGTCCGGCGTCAACCCCGATGTGGTGATGGCGCATTCCGGCTGGGGCCCAGGGCTGTTCGTTCAGGACATTTGGCCAGACGCCGCATACATTGCATACTTTGAATGGTATTATCGCGCTGAAGCGCCCGATGTTCAGTTTATGGGCGACGCCCGAACGCTGGACGACTTGCTGCGCGCAAGAACGCGCAACGCGCAAATTCTGATGGATCTCGCGAATTGCGACGCCGGCTTGTGTCCGACTGAATTTCAGAAGTCGCAGTTCCCGAACGTGTTTCACGACAAGCTGATGGTGATGCATGACGGCATCGACACCGACACGCACCAGCCGTCGCCGGGCGCCAAACTCAGACTACCCGATCTCGATCTGAGCGGCGCGACGGAAATTATCACCTATGTCGCGCGCGGCATGGAGCCGTATCGCGGCTTTCCTGAGTTCATGAAGTCGCTCGAAATTGTGCTCGCGGAACGACCGGAGGCTCACGCGGTCATTCTGGGCGAAGATCGCGTCGCCTACGGGAAAAAGCTTCCCGAGGGTGAGAGCTTCAAGAAACGCGCTCTCGCGGAATGCGATCTTGATTGGTCGCGGGTTCATTTCACCGGGCTTCTGCCGCGCACCGCTTATCTGCAAGTGCTGCAAGCGTCCGCCGTGCATGTCTATCTTACCGTGCCTTTCGTTTTGTCGTGGTCGATGATGGAGGCGATGAGCACAGGCTGCGCGATTGTCTCATCAGACGTGGACGCCGTCTCTGAAATGGCGGGCGGCGATCATCCGACAATCCTGCAAGTCGATCACCGCAATCCGGGCGCGGTGGCCTCTGCAATCAAATCGTTGTTGAGTGATCGCGAAAGAGCAAAGGCGCTTGGCGCCGCTGCGCGAGAATTCATTTTGAACGGTTTCTCTGCAAAGGACATTTACGCCCGGAAGGAAGCGTGGATTCGCGATGTCATTGAGCAGGCGAAATCTGAATGATCAATTTCTTGCGTCGCCGCAATTCGCAGCCGCTTGACCATGCCAACGCACTTGCGCGCATGGCGGCCAAGCAGATCGCGGTCAATACGATCATCGATGTAGGTGCTGCAAAAGGCGCGTGGACCGACAACGCGCGGCGCCATTGGCCCGCAGCCCACGCCCACCTACTCGAAGCGAAAGAGGCATGGCGCAAAGAGCTGGAAAAGTTTCAGAAAAGCCGCGGCAATGTGAGTTTTGAGATTGCTGGCGTCACGAGCAAGCCCGGAAAAATCTACTTCCCGGAAGATGTGGATGAGTATGGCGGCGCGGTATTCTCGGATGCTTCCAAGCGAGAAAATCTGACGGAAATCGATGCGACTTCAATCGATCACGAAGTGTCGCGGCTTGCCTTGGCGCCGCCTTTCGCCATCAAGCTCGATACGCACGGCACGGAAGTGGACATTCTCGACGGCGCCGAAAAAACGCTGCAGGAGACGGCGTTTCTGTGCATTGAAACCTATTCCATGATTGGGCAAAAGCGATTTCCCGAGCTGATCGCTGATTTGCAGGGGCGGGGGTTTCGCTGCGCTGATGTGGCGGAACCGTTGTTCCGTCCAACGGACAAGCTCTTGTGGCAGATCGATTTTTATTTCCTGAGCGCTGACCACGCGGCGTTCAAGGATTTCCGATACTTGCCTTAGGGCTGATTTTCGTCAATGACGTCCGGCAATAGTGAAAATGAGGCGGCGAGAGCGTCGCCAGAGCTGATTGGGACACTGTGTCATGACGAAGAAAACCGCGCTGATCACCGGCGTCACCGGACAGGACGGGGCCTATCTCTCACGGCTGCTGTTGGAAAAAGGCTATGTCGTTCATGGCGTGAAGCGCCGTTCGTCGTCGTTCAACACCGGCCGCGTTGACGACATCTACAAAGATTTTCACGAACCCGAAGCGCGGTTCTTTCTGCATTTCGGAGATCTGACGGATTCAACAAACCTTATTCGCCTTATTCAGGAAACGCAGCCGGATGAGATTTACAATCTCGGCGCCCAATCGCATGTTCATGTAAGTTTCGAAACGCCGGAATATACGGCGAACTCCGACGCCATCGGCGCGCTTCGGTTGCTCGAGGCGATCCGCATTTTGAAGATGGAAGATCGCGTCAAGTACTATCAGGCGTCTACATCAGAGCTCTATGGCCTTGTGCAGGAGACGCCGCAGTCGGAGAAAACGCCGTTTTATCCGCGCAGCCCCTACGCGGCGGCGAAACTCTACGCCTACTGGATCACAGTGAACTATCGTGAGGCCTATGGCATGCACGCGTCGAACGGAATTCTGTTCAACCATGAAAGCCCGATGCGCGGTGAAACGTTTGTTACGCGCAAGATAACGCGGGCGGCGGCGCGTATTTCGCGCGGCATGCAGAAGAAGCTGTTTCTCGGCAATATCGACGCCAAACGAGATTGGGGCCATGCGCGCGACTATGTCGAGGGCATGTGGCTGATGATGCAGCAGGAGCACCCTGACGACTATGTGCTGGGCACCGGCGAAACGCATGCTGTGCGAGAGTTCGTAGAGAAAACATTCGCGCATCTAGATATGCCGATTGAGTGGCGCGGGCAGGGTGTCGGCGAAACCGGCATAAATGCGAAGACCGGCGAAACGGTCATTGAAATTGATCCGCGCTATTTTCGTCCGACCGAAGTCGATTTGCTGCTCGCCGACCCATCGAAAGCACAATCCAAGCTTGGATGGAAGCACAAGGTCAGTTTCGATGAGCTGGTGCGCGAAATGATCGAAGCTGACCTTGCGGCGCTCGACTAAGGTCCGTTTGAATTCGTCGCTTCGGACAAAAGTTCACGTTCTGCATGGTCGGCCAGTTTGACCAGCGCCCATGCAGACCGCACTCGCCACGCCAGCGCTAGCGGCGCAGCAATGAATGCCGGCAGTGTGAATGGGTTGGTCGATGAGACTTCAGCGCGATAGGCCGCTGCGTTCGATGCGGACATATTGGCTCGATGCCGGCGAAATCCGCCGAGCACAGAAGGAATGGCCTGAAGCGGCGCGTGTTGCGCGAGCCGCCGCCAGAGAAGAAAGTCGCCTGCAAATTTCAATTTTCGGATCTCGGCGATCTCGGCGGGCGTGAGTTTGTCGAACAGGCGCCGCGAGAAGAACATGCTCTCCTGCTGCAGGAATCCGAGCAGTCCGTCATGATGCCATCCCGCCGCGATCTTGCGCTGGTCGTAACGGCCGGCCGGTCTGACAGAGCGCAGCCGCCCCGACGCGTCCCAACTTCCGGGTGCTCCGGTAATCCAGTCGCAGTCGCGGCTTTCAAAATAGTGGCGCCCTGTCGCCAGCGCCCAGGGCGTCAGCAAGTCGTCACTGTTGAGCCAGCATAACCAGTCGCCTCGCGATCGTGCAAAACCTTTGAGCAATGCGTCATACATGCCGTCATCGGGCTCGCTGACGAAATGGATGCGTGGGTCCCTGGCGTGGCGCGCTGCGATCGACGGCGTTTCGTCGCGTGATCCGCCGTCGACGATAATGAGTTCCCATGCGTCTTCCGTCTGGGCCGCGACGCTCTCAATCGCCGCAGAAACAAACTCGGCGCCGTTCAGCACTGGCATGACGATGGAGAATTTCATCTCGCGTGGCCTACGTGCAGCGTCGCCAACTACCAAAACGGAACATTGCGGAAGCGCCCGTTCTCCTTGACGAAGGCAAGGTCAATTTGGCCAAGCGCGCCGTCTCGTGGGCGGAATATGCCGTCGAGAATGTCATAAACGACAAAATTGCGCTCCTTCATGAATGTGATGATGTCGTAGAAATCCGGTTGATGCTCACCCCAAAAGCGAAACATTGACGTTTCTATGATAACCATGTTGGCGTAACGAAGCGTGTTCAGTCCGCCCTTCAGAACAAACAAATCTGCACCCTGGCAATCGGTCTTGAGCAAAACCTCGCCATGCAGCTTTTTGTCTTTCATCACATTGTCCAGTGTGTCGATGGGGACTGTGATGAGGTCTTCGGCCTCCTCTTTGCGTTTGTGCATGAGTGAGGACCCGAACTTGTCTGCATGCCGCAACAGGGTCATTTCACCCGGCTTTTCCATCAGCCCGCAGCGATGAATCTCGTGGCTGTATGGCTTGAGGCTTCTTTCAAGGTCCGCGTGAAATTCCGGCAACGGTTCAAAAGCGATGTGATGGGCGTCGGGAAACGCATTATAGATTTCCACCGTCCCGCTGGCCGCACCGACGTCGATGCAAGTAGTGGGGTTGTAATTCTTGTTTTCCTTAAGGTGCTTGAAAAATGCTTGGAAATCCCTCGTCGGGCGCTCCCTTGGCTTAGCCATAATGTCCTCGTGCTGGGTGCGCCATGTCAGCTGGCGATGCCGTCGCGGCCTTAGATAGCGCGCAGGCTTTATCTTGATCAAGGCGCATGATATAGCCCTAAATTCTTCATTCCAATGGTAAAAAGCCGCGCCGGACATGGCCACAGACATCTATGAGTATCAAGCCGGCTTGTCCAATTGGAGCCGGGCGCTGCTGGACTTGCGTCAAGGGTGGGGACGGCGGCGTCTTTGGACCGATATGGCTGTTCGGGCCTTCAACAATCGCTATCGCGGCGCTGGCTTTGGCGCCTTCTGGTTGACCTTTACGGTCGCGATGACAGCGACGGGGTTAGGGCTCTTGTACGGTCATCTCTTCGGATTGCCTCTGGAGCGCCATCTCCCCTATGTCACCTGCGCGCTCATCGCGTGGTCGCTGATATCAGGACTTGCGATCGGCGGCTGTGACGTTTTTGTCGGCAACTCGCATGCCTTCAAGGAATTTCCGCTTCCGACGAGTTTGTTCGCTTTTCGCCTCGTGCTGACACAATTGATCATGACGGCCTACCGCATGATCGTTCTGGTCGGAGTCATCGTGTTGTTTTCTGTGCCGCTCAAACCGGTAATGGTGCTGGCGCTGCCTGGGCTCGCGCTTTTATTGTGGATCGGATTTTGGTCGTCTTTGACGCTGGGCGTCGTCAATGCGCGATATCGCGACTTTGGCCAGCTCGTCGGCGCTTTCATGACGTTCGCGTTTTTCCTGACACCCATATTCTGGCTGCCCGACCGCCTGGGTGAGTACAAGGGTCTGGTCAACTTGAACCCATTTTATCACATGATTGAAGTCGTTCGCGGGCCTATACTGGGCGACGCTAATCTCGGTTTGCATTTTCTGGTGATGGGCGCCCTAGCGGTCCTGGCGCCGGCGATAAGCGTCGCGGCGTATGGGCGCTTGTCGCACCGTTTGCCATATTGGTGCTGATCCGTGGCGAAAATTGAACTGACAAACGTCGCGGTTGAATATCCTGTGCCGCATCTTCAGAACCGCAGTTTTCTCGGCGCGGTGAAAAAGATGGCGGTGGGCGGTCTCATCCGCAGCGACAAGGTCGTGCGCATCAGGGCCCTCGATGACGTGTCGATTACATTGCGCGACGGTGATCGGCTGGGCCTGCTCGGGCGCAATGGCGCGGGCAAGACGACGCTGCTCAAGACAATGGCCGCTATTTTGCCGCCAACAGAGGGTCGGGTGCGGATCGAGGGGCGCATTTCTCCGTTGATCTCGATGATGCTCGGCCTTGATAGCGAAGCCAGCGGCTACGACAATATCCGCATTCGCGGGCGCCTGATGGGCTATACAGACGATGAAATTGATGAAGCGATCCCTGACATTGCTGACTTCACAGAGCTACACCATTACCTGGACCTGCCGTTGAAGACATATTCCAGCGGGATGAGGATGCGCCTAACGTTTGCAGCCTCCACGGCATTCCGGCCCGAGGTTCTGTTGCTTGACGAATGGCTCGGAACGGGGGACATCGAGTTTCGGGACAAGGCTGCGCGCAGGCTGCGCAGCATTATCGACCAGGCCGGAGTATTCGTGTTCGCCTCGCACAGTCGGGACTTGCATGAACGCGTCTCTAACAAGGGCGCAGTGCTTGAAAACGGCAAGCTGCTTTTTGTCGGCGATATTCAAGACGCATTCGAGTTTCAGGATTCTCGGCGTAATGCGGGTCAATGAGCTGTCGCCGCGAAGGGAGATATAGACGCTAATGCGTGTGCTGCACATTTCTTATTCGGACAAGAATGGCGGCGCTGCAATCGGCGCATACCGCCTGCACCTGGCGATGCGCTCAAGGGGCGTCGAAAGCGAAATGTTCGTGATCCGCAAGGAAAGCAGCGACATTTCCGTACGATCCTTGGTCAATCCGGTGAACCAGCCAGAGTATGCGGCGGCGCTTCAAGCGACGGCCGAGCTGCGTGAGCTGTATGGTGTCGTCGACGCGCCTATCCGGTCGCTCAATATTCATGGCCTCGATCTCGCTGATGCTATCAACAAACATCCTTGTGAAATTGTGCAGTTGCACTGGATCGCAAACAACACGCTTAAACTTTCCGATCTGCCAAAGATCAAAAAGCCGATCGTCTGGAAGATGCCTGACATGTGGGCGTTCAGTGGAGGCGAGCATTATATTCGGCACGGCGATCCGGAACGGCACGTTGAAGGATACGACAAGCTCGGCCCCTTCAACGGCGAGGCGGCTGACGTCGATCGTTTTGTCTGGGAGGCGAAGAGAAAGCACTTCCAAAATCTATCGCTGACGATCACATCGCCGTCTCGGTTCCTGGCGCACGAGGCGCATCGAAGCAAATTGCTGGGAGGATACGACGCCCACGTCATCCCAAATCCGCTGCCCTGGCAGTTTTTGATGGGCAAGGCGCCGCAGGAGTCGGAGCGACAGAGCTTGCGCAAACAGTTCGGTCTCCCGGCGGAAAAACTTGTTGTGATGTTCTCCGCGTTTAACAGCAAGGAGCGGCGCAAGGGGTTCCATCACATCGAAGAAATGGTTGCGGGGCACCTGCAAAAAGTCGCGCCGCCTTCGAGACTGGCGTTCATCGTCTGCGGAGCCGAAGAGCCAGGCCGCAGCAACATCGCAAATTACGATGTGTTCAAGTTTGAAGCGACCCAGGATGTCGATCTTTACAAGAAGTATTTGCGTGCATCCGATCTGCTTCTCTTCCCTTCGGAAATGGACAGCACTGCGATGGTTGTGCAGGAGGCGTTGAGCCAGGGCGTGCCTTCGATCGTGTTCGATGTCGGCGGTCTGCCGGAAATGGTGGAACACGAAAAGAATGGATATGTGGCCGCCCCCTATGATGCGGCGGGTCTGGCGGATGGCATAGCATGGTGGCTGAAGTGCGCCGATCGTGAAGGCGCCGCGGACTTTGCAATTGAGCGCGCCCGCGCGATGCACGATCCGGCGAAAACCGTGGCTCGCTATTTGAAAGTCTATGACGCAGCGTTATCGCGGTTTCTAAACGACGGCGATTTCAAAACCGGCGTTCTGCATAGCGAGCCAGCGCCGGTCGAGCCCCTTGCAGAGAAATGTCATGCGTTCATCGTTGACCCTTCAGCTGTGAGCTTCAGTGACTCATCGCATCACAGCGAGCATGTGAGCGCCTTTGCGGCCTTATTCCAAGCGAACGGCATTGAGCCGGTGATGGTCGTCAATGCAGAAGCAAGATTCGACAATCCATTCGGTGAAACGATCAAGAAGCTGAAATGGACTGCATACGATAAAATTCGAATAGATCAGGATCGCCGTAATGGTCCTGCGATCGACCCGGAATCCGTACGGCGCGCCGACGCAGATTCGCAAAAATCATTCGAGACCTATGAAGTTTTGAAGCAACTGTCGCCGGATCGAAAATTGACCTGGCGAGACGCGATTGTATTTCCAACGACGGACCGATTCTGCGTTGAAGGTGCGCTCGGGTATATTTACGCCCATCAGGAGTACGATTCGCCGTCGTTTCACTTCAACGTTATGTTTGAAAAAGCGGATTTTTTGCTTGGAAAGTATCCGTTAGAGCGGCTGATGCAGGCCATGCAAGCGTCAACTTATGTAAACAAGAAAATCTTTCTTTACGCTGAAACGCAGCAGATGGCGGACGATCTGTCTGCAAGGTACGGCGTTGCGTTTCGGCGCCTTCCGCCACCCGGTCTGTTTACTGAAGCGCAGCTCCAATCGGTCGCGGCGACGCCCGGATATGCCCGCGCAAAAAAAGATGCCGTGCGCGATGCATACACAAAAGCCTGTTCGATGGCGGACGCAGGGTCAGCATCGGGCGCGCTGCAAAGGTTCTCGCCGCCGTCTGACAAGAGAATCATTGTCAGTCTGGGGCGAGGGCGGCGTGACAAGGGGTGGGGGGCGCTGCCTGATATTGTTGAGGCTTTTAACAATTCGGAGGGCGCGGACAGCGCTGTATTTGTTGTTCAGCGGCCGCGCAAGATGGATGGCCTGGATTCGCAGGAAGCGCGAATGGAAAAATTTCGCAATGTGATACTCCTCGACGAAATCATTCCGCAGTCCATGCTCGACGATGTTTGCAGCAAGGCCGATGTTTTCCTGTTGCCTTATGAAGTGGGCGTGTACCGAAATCGCGGTAGCGCCTTCGGATGGCGGGCAGTGCTGAACGCTAAACCGCTGGTGGTGACAGCAGGAACGGCGCTGCGAGAGACGTTGTTGCCGAATGATGCGTCCGGCCAGCATTTCGCGAATGGAAAAACGGCAAACGGCGCCGCAGAGTTTGCAAAGGCGCTGCAAGGCGTTCTGTCAGATTTGCCTACATTCAATCAAGGCGCAGAGCGAATGCGCGCCAATTACTTTGACTCTATCGTCACCAGAAATCCGATTGTGACGACCATGCGGGAAGAAAATCTGGCGGCGGATCGACACGTCCTGGTGTTGAGGTCAGGAAATGACGACCTGCTTCCTGACGAGGCGTCCGAAGGTTTTCGCGTTGACCTGACTTTCGGCGAAGCCGCGGTGGACGACATCTGGTTGTCCGACGTCGATAGCGCTGCATCGCTTGCGTTGAACGCAACGCTGCGCGATGGCGCCCTTGATCCGGATGCTCTGCCGGCTTTTGTGCGAGCGAGCCTTGAGGGCCGCCGGATCACGAAGATCTACGCGCCTTCAGAATTCGCCATCGCTCACGGCGGCCTCCGCCTTCTGCCGCCCGATTGGCTGGCGCATGTGGAGCTTTACTAGCCATGTCCATGCGCAAGGCAACATTTCGAGGCGAATTGCCAAACGGCGAGCCACACCAATGATACTGTGGCTCGCCTCATATCCTCGGTCCGGCAATACGTTTTTGCGCATCCTACTTCGCGATTGCTTCGGCGTTGAGACCTATTCCGATTCCAATGATTCTCTTGATATCGGATCGAGCGAGGCGTTTGCCTCAATTGTCGGTCACCGCCACTATAAAGGTGACTGGGATGATTTTTATGCGAAGGCCAAAAGCGCCGAGGAGTTGATCCCGATCAAGACCCATGATGGGCCGCGCGATGGCGAGAAAGCGATTTACCTGGTTCGTGATCCACGCGCGGCGAGCGTTTCCTATTTTCACTATTACGAAAAGTTCGGCCGCATGGCGATGTCGATGGAAGATATCATCGTCGGCGCAACGCCGCCGGGGCCATGGTGCGAACATGTCAGAAGTTGGCGTCCGGCTGAGCGCGCCAACACGCTTCTGCTTCGTTTTGAAGATATGAAATCCTCCCCGGAATCCGCCATCAAGGCGATTGCGGACTTTATCGGAAAGCAGCCATTGCGGACGAGCCTGGCGCCATTTGACAAACTGCAAAGTTCTCGACCGGACTTTTTCCGCACAGGAAGCAACCAGAAAAACCTCGACGAACTTTCCGGCGCGCAAAAAGCACTCATTTCAATGGTCAATGCCGATGTGATGCGTGAGTTTGACTATGCGCCTGACGCCACTGACGATGCGCTAGAGCTGCTTCGGCTTTATTCGCGTCAAGTCCTGGAAGGAAAAAAGCAGACGCTTGCAGGCAACATTCGCGCCGAGAATCTTGAAAAGTGGCTCATGGAATCGCGTGAAACGCTGAATGGGGTGCGCGAGGATCTGGAGATGGCTCGCGCAAATCGGCGTATCGCGCGTGAGGAGCTACGGATAGAACGCAAGGCCTTGTTGGCGGAGCAGGAGATGGGGCGCCTGCGGCTCGAGTCGCAGCGAGACGAGTACGAAAGCGAACTTTCTGCCCTGCGCGATGAGGCGCGCGCACTGACGACCGAAAAGGCGCATTTAGAAAAGCGGGTGACACAAACGGAAATAGCGCTTGCGCCCAGCCTGTCGTCAATTTTTTCCCTCCGCGCGCTACGATTCGTGTTTTCAGAATGGCGGCGCATCAAGGCGGGCGGTGAACATTGGCGGCCGCTGACTCCGGCCGAGCCCTCGCGACATGGCGCCGCGGAGCGGCGTCCGCAGGAAGTTTTGAAGTTGGATCCGGTGGCGCAGGCCGTAGCGGATGCTGAAGCGCGTGGTGCGAGCGCCACATCGTGCGGCGTTTCGAATCTCGGGATCGCGGTATTCGGTTTCGATCGGGCCGACTGTCTCGCGCATGTGTTGCACGCACTAACATTGCAGGGCGCGGCGCCATTCACGCATGTTTTCATCGACGGGGATCAGGGACGCCCTGCAAAGCGCGCCGACATAGACATGGTCCACGAATGTGCCCGTCAGTTTCCGGTCAAGACGATTCACCGGAATCACGGGAACTTCGGATTCCGCAAGATGATGCTGCTTTCCATGAAGTCGATGATGGATCGCTATCAAAAGATAATCTTCCTCGAAGATGACTGCTTTCCCGTTGGCGGCGCTGTCGAAGACTTCGACCGCGAGCTTGATGCTGTCGCGGATAAACCAGACATTTGCTCGATCTACGGTCATCACTTCCTGGTTCCTGGTGAAGAGAACGGGTTGGCGCGGTTTCAGGGATGGGGATGGGCGACCACAGCCGCCAAACTTCGCCCGGTCTGGGATGAGTTGATGAAGCTCTACTTGATGCCCGAAGAAGAGTATTTGTCTTTTGTCGAACGCGAACTGACGCCTGAGATTGCGCGGCGTATCGATGTTACCCCGGGGCGACAGCCTACGGATACGATCCGAAAGTTCTTTGCTTGGGACGAAGCGTTGTGTCTCGTTACGGCCCTGCGCGGCATGCGTCATCAGGCATCGTCGCGACGGCTCGTCTATAATTTTGGCGCCGGCGGAAAGTCGTCGCACTTCCACGCAGTGGACTTCTATCGAAAGCGGCCTTTCAATATGGTCGGCGCCGACGAAATTTGGGATTACTACTGAGCGTATGGAAAAGTCTGATCGGATATATGTGGCGGGTCACCGCGGCATGGTGGGAGGCGCCATTTTGCGCGCGCTCCGTGCGCAAGGGTATGGCGAGATCGTTACACGCACCCATGCAGAGCTTGAGCTGATCGACAGGGCGGCGGTAAACGCGTTCTTCGCCAAAGAAAAAATCGATCACGTCTTTCTGGCGGCGGCGAAAGTCGGCGGCATCATGGCCAATGACACGCAGAGCGGCGACTTCATCCGAGACAATCTCTATATCCAGACAAATGTCATCGACGCCGCTCATCGAAGCGGCGTCAAAAAGTTCATGTTTCTTGGATCAAGCTGCATCTATCCAAAGTTCGCCGAGCAGCCGATCAAGGAATCGAGCCTTCTCACTGGCGAACTGGAACCGACAAACTCTGCTTACGCCATCGCAAAGATCGCCGGTAAGGAAATGTGCGACGCCTATCGCAAACAGTTCGGGTTCAATGCTTTTACGGTCATGCCGTCCAATGTCTACGGAATTGGCGATAATTTCGACCCGCAGTCGAGCCATGTGGCGGCGGCGCTGATGCGCCGGTTTCACGAGGCGAAGCTGGCCGGGCTTGAGAAAGTTGAAGCCTGGGGAACTGGTTCGCCCTTGCGCGAGTTCATATTCGCTGACGATCTTGCCGACGCCTGTTTGTTCCTGATGAACAACTATAATGACGGTGGCATGATCAATGCCGGGTCCGGTCAGGAAGTTTCCATCCGTGAACTGACAGTCATGGTCGCTGAGACGGTCGGTTTTGATGGCGCGATTGTCTGGGATTCGTCGAAGCCTGATGGAACGCCGCGCAAAATTATGGACAGTTCGCGTTTGCATGCGCTTGGCTGGTCGCCGAAAACGGCAATGCGTGATGGTATGAAGAAAATGTATGCGTGGTTTCTTGAGAACGTCGCAACTTAAGCGCTGTTTTCCGCCTTCAGGCACCGGCGCCAGTATTTCTCAACCGCATTCGCTTCGTTATACATCACTCGCTCTGATGCGGCGCGCGCTGCAAAAGCCTCGCGGTTTTGCGCGATGTCGATGATGGCTTTCGCCATATCGATGGGGGCGTCGCCGGTGCGGCCGCCATGTTGCTCGGCTGCGGCGCCCGGATAGGTGTTCGGCCTGGCGACAATGGTTTTCCCGGCGGATATCGCCTCCGTCACCACGGCGGAGCCGCGCACGCGGTACTCGCGCTCGCCATAGGGCATCAGCACAACATCGCTTGCATGAAGAAGCGTCTGGTAGTCCGCGTCTGATAGCGCATCGAGTTGCAGAAAAATCTGACCGTCGGGACGATCTTCCAACGCGCCGATGGCTTTGGCGATCACGGGATCGCGGCCAATGATCTGTGGGCTGGCGTGCAGGGCGAACTTAATGCGCTGTGCAGTCTTGTCATCGGCGAGTTCGAAAACGCGGCGAGCGATATCAGGCATCAGGTGAAAGCCTTTTTCAATCCGCGCGGCCCCGAGCGAAACGACGACAAATGCGTCGCTCGGCAAATGTAGCCGTTCGCAAAGCTGCGATTTCGCGGCCGCCGTCCGGTCCGTTGTGTCGGAAACTGGCAGCGGCAACGGCCTGACAGTGACGTCCCACAAGCCGGACAAGTGCTCCGCCAGCAAGGCGTTTTCAGCATACAAAAAGAGCTTGCTGCCTAGCTTTCCATTGGCTTTCAGTTCCGCCAGGCGGGCCGGGAAATTCTCCATTCCGGCCTTGTTTGGCATCACGCCCGAAGGATCGTAAGGCGTCGCCATGTGAATGATTGGCAGACCCTCGCTCGGCGTTTCCTGAACGAATTGCACTACCGCTTGCAAGCTTTCGCCGTCGCCGGTGTGCAGCAGGATCCGATCGTCAGCGCCGATGGCGTGTTGAGCGATGGCGATGCAAAGGTCGGCGTAGAATTTTCCGTGTGCTGGCGCCTGAGGCGGGGGAGGGCTCGACGCGCCGAGGAGCTTTTTCAGGCGCTGTCCCAAGCGCGCCATTTTGATCTCAGGCGAAGCAGCGTTCGGCAGGTAGGCGTCATACATGCTGGCGCCAAAAACCGGCGCGATATTTGCGCCCGACTGATCCAGCTCGCTTGAGAACGCAGACGAGCACAGCCATGTGACCTCAAAGCCCGCTTGCTGCGCGGACCGCGTCGCAGCGCGGGTCAACATGTAGTGATGGCCACGCAAGTCTTTTAATGACGGATCAGCGATGAAAAGGCGTGGCATGCGAGGGTTCTTTTCGTCTTGCGGCGGCGGCCTATCCTTAGTCGCGCCCGCGCGCGAGGTGAAGCCTTGCGCTGCGGCGAATGCACGGGCCGGACGGTTGCGTATGGGCTGAAGCGCCGCTAACGCTCAGACGAACCCTATCGACACAGACGTGGAACGGATGACATCTCCGGTTTTTGCAATTTCGGTCCCTATCGGCGCCTGGCATCCCTTGTTGCGCGACTGCCTGAAAAGTCTCGCCATCCAGACGCCCCGTCCGCAGGTCGCTTTCCTTGATGCGTCTGGCGATCCGCGTGTTGCGGCCGTCGCCGAAGAGTTCCGCGAGATCATCGCCTATCATCGCGCCGGTCCCGATGGCGGCCAGTCGGACGCGATCATCGAAGGCTGGAACAATCTTTCCGGCGATATTCTCGGCTGGCTCAACGCAGACGATGCGCTCTATCCGGGCGCGCTGGCGCTCGCCGCCAAGCAGTTCGCTGATCACCCAGAAACGGATCTGTTTTACGGCCACAGCGTCATCATCAATGATGATCAAATGGCGCAGGGCTACCACTGGGCGGTGGAGCCGCCGGGCGATTCCATTCTTGCGGGCGACACGATTTCGCAACCGTCCTGTTTTTTCCGGCGCAGCAAGCTCGACGAGATCGGCGGGCTCAATCGCGATCTGCACTACACGATGGATTGGGACATCTGGGTGCGGTTCCGGCGCGCCGACGCCAAATTCGCCTACACCGAAGAGGTGATGTCGCTGGTGCTGTGGAGCAAGGATGCAAAAACCGGCGGCTTCAATCGCCGCCGTCGTGAAGAGTTAGAACGTATCATCGGCGCCAATGACGACCGCGTCCGCCGGTTGAAAAGCCGCGTAGGCTTTGCGCTGCATTATGTGTTTGAGTATGTGGCGCCGCGAGCAGTAGCGGATTTTGTTCGCGCGGCACCGTGGCGAAAGCTCCGCACCATCGGCGGCATGGACCGCAATGGCAGGATCGAAGGCAACGCTCAAATACCGCTGGTTCATTACGCTGACGACCCCATGGCGGGGCTTGAGGTGCAGTTCCACGCGGCGGAGAAGGTGCAGCTCAGCGTCGATGACACCGTGTTGGAAGCATTCGGCGCCGGAACCCATCGCTTCAAATTTGCGCAAGTGGTGAAGGTAGGCGAGACCGTGTCGCTTCATCTTGAGGCGATAAAGGGGCCGGCGCGACTTGCAGGTGTGCGCTGGATTAAAACGGCGACGTGAACTCGGCCCAGCTTTGCGCTTTCGCGTCTTTTTCCGACAGGGATGCGGAGCTTTCTGAAACGCCCCAGTCGATCGCCAACGCTGCGTCATTCCACTTCACCGAGCCGTCGCTGGCGCCGTCATAAAACGCATCGACTTTGTATGCGACTTCAGTGTCGGGCTCGAGCGTTGCGAAGCCATGCAGAAATCCCTTCGGCACGAAAATCTGTTTACCGTTTTCGGCTGAGAGTTCGGCTTTCACCCATTTGCCGAAGGTCGGCGATGATTTGCGCGCGTCGACCGCTACGTCGATGATCGCGCCGCGCAGCACACGCACCAGTTTCGACTGCGCAAAGGGCGGCGCCTGGAAATGCAGCCCACGGACGGTTCCCGCTTTCGCCGAATAGGAATGGTTATCCTGGATGAAGTCCACGTCGATGCCGGCTGCCGAGAACGCGCGGGCGTTATAGGTCTCGGAGAAAAAACCCCGGTCGTCGGCGAACCGTCTCGGCGTGACGATTTTGACCTCGGGAATGTCGAGCGAAAGGACGTCCATTTCTTCCTCAATGTGGCGATGCCGCCATCAAGCCCATGCGCGCGGCGCTGGCAAGGCGCGCCCGCCAGGGGCTTCCAGAATCACCTCGAATCATCCCCATTTTCTGCGCTCGGCTGTGGAAAGCCGGGAAAAGCACCGTTCGGATTGGCTTGCATGCTTCGGCGATGAAGCCCACAATATGCAGTGCTGATCCGGCTAGAATACACAAGATATAGGACCCGATAATGCTTGACGCTTCACGTTCCCTTGGCGAAACGACCCTTGCGCTGCCTGGGCTTATGACCCCGTCATTGGCCTACAAGCCGTTTCGTTACCCTTGGGCGCACGATTTCTGGAAGCGCCAGCAGCAGGTCCACTGGATGCCGGAGGAGGTGCCGCTTGGGGAGGACTGCAAGGATTGGGCGAACAAGCTTGATGATTCCGAGCGCAACCTGCTGACCCAGATTTTCCGGTTCTTCACCCAGTCCGACATCGAGGTGAACGACAATTACATGGAGCGCTATGCGCGCGTCTTCAAACCGACCGAAGTGAAGATGATGCTCTCGGCGTTCTCCAATATGGAGACGATCCACGTCGCCGCCTATGCGCTGTTGCTTGAGACCATCGGGATGCCGGATTCTGAGTTCTCGGCGTTTCTTGAATATGAAGCCATGCGCGACAAGCACGACTTCATGCAAAAGTTCGGCGTTGAGTCGAATGAGGATATTGCGCGCACGCTGGCGATGTTCGGCGCCTTCACCGAGGGCCTGCAGCTGTTCGCGTCTTTCGCCATGCTGATGAACTTCCCGCGCTTCAACAAGATGAAGGGCATGGGGCAGATTGTTACGTGGTCGATCCGCGATGAGTCCCTCCATTGCGAAGGCATGATTAAACTCTATCACGCTTTTGCGCGCGAAACGGGTTGCGTCACCAAGGAAGTCGCCGACGATATCGTAGAGTGCTGCCGCACCGTGGTCGGTCTTGAAGACAAGTTCATCG
This sequence comes from uncultured Caulobacterales bacterium, assembly GCA_964486635.1. GTDB lineage: Bacteria > Pseudomonadota > Alphaproteobacteria > Caulobacterales > Parvularculaceae > Hyphococcus. Next base: position 34,380 of record CAZAOB010000005.1, read on the forward strand.
ATCTCGCGTTCGAGATGGGGCCAGTGCAAGGCATGACGGCCGAGGACATCAAACAATATATTCGCTATATTGCCGACTGGCGCTTGGGCCAGCTCGATCTGCCGAAACTCTATGGCGTTGAGAAACATCCGCTGCCGTGGCTGACGGAAATTTTGAACGGTGTCGAGCACGCAAACTTCTTTGAAGCGCGCGCCACGGAATATTCCAAAGCCGCAACCCGCGGCGAGTGGCATGGCGATGACGGCGTCTGGTCGAATTTCGACAAGATGATCGAAAAGCGCAAAACCGCGCCCGCAAACGCCTGATTGCGCACACCGCGCCTTCGCCATAGTGTCGCATGAGAGTGCTATGGGGTGGGCCATGGAACGCGTAACGAGAATACATTCTATTCAAATGATCCGCCGCGCTGCGCTCACAGTCGCGGCGTTGTCGATCGGCGCCTGCGCAACCGTCGCACCGGAGGTGGCCGCGCCAACGCAGGCGAAGTCACTGCCTGTTGCAAGCGACGAGGCCCAACTGGTCGTCATGATCGGTCTCGATGGGCTGCGCGCCGACGCGATCGACCGGTTCCCGGACGCGGCGCCGAACCTGCGCGCCATGGCCTCGCGCGGCGTCCGCGCCGCCGGCATGATCCCGGCGACGCCGAGCGTCACCTTCGTCAATTTCTATTCCATCGCGACGGGACTTTACTCTGGGAATACCGGCATCGTTTCCAATGCGAGCTACAGTCGCCGTCTCGGCCGGGTTATGGCGCGTGCGGAGCATTCGGTTGCGGACTGGTGGGGCGGCGAACCGATCTGGACCACGGCGGAAAAGCAGGGCGTCAAAGCCGCGACGATGTTCTGGCTCGGATCCGAGGCGGAAAATGACGGCGTTCGCCCAACCTACTGGCTGCCCTACGATCATGAAAAGCCGTTCGATGAACGCACCGCTGAAGTCTTGGGCTGGCTCGCCTTGCCTGAGGCGGAGCGCCCGCGCCTTGCGACCATATATTTCCATGCAGTTGATTCTGCGGCACATGTTTACGGCGTCGGATCGCCGGAAGAGCGCGCCGCCATCGCCGAAGTCGACCGCCAGGTGGGCGCTCTTGTCGCCGGCGTTGACGCCCTCGGATTGACGGGGCGCGTCAACTTCATCGTCGTTTCCGACCACGGCATGACCAATGTCGAAGCGGGCAAGGTGATCAATCTCGATGAGTTCATTTCGTTCGATGATGTGATGATCCCGGAGTTCGACGGACCCGACCGTTCCGACCGCAGCGAGCTGGCGCACATCTTTGTCAGGAACGGCGACATTGACGGCGTTTACAATGCGCTCGCAAAGGCGTCTCTGGGGCGGGGGTTCAAAGTCTATCGCCGGGAAAACCTGCCTGCGCGCTGGCATTTGAATAATGACGATCGCACCGGCGACATCGTCGCTGTAGCCGATGAGGGCTGGTTGTTGTTCGGATCGAGCCTCACCGCGGCCTATGAGCAGCGTGCGATTAGCGGCGAGCATGGTTACGACAGACACCTTCCATCCATGCAGGCGACCTTTATCGCTGACGGGCCGCGCTTTGCAGACGGTATGGTCGCGGAGCCGTTCGATAATGTGGAAGTCTACGGCATGATTGCCAAGATTCTGGGCGTCACGCCGGCGCCGACCGATGGCGATTTGTCCCGCGTCAGGTACTTTCTGACGCCTGCTGACAAATAGTCGCGCGCACGTCCACTTTTTTGACATTGGCGCCCCCTCTGCCTAAAGGGCGGTATGGACCATCGCCTGTTTGTTTTCACTGTGCACAAGGCCGCGTCGCTGGGCGTTTACGACGTCATGCGCCGCGTTGCTAAGAAAGAGGGCTGGCCGCTGCATTCAGCTAACCTGAAGACGGCGAATCTGGTTGAGCCGGAAGCGCCCGGGGACCCAACATTTTACGAACAGGTCGGAGACAAAAGCGGACTTGTAGGGCCGGTGCGAATGCCGGTGACGCTACCCGAAAGCGGGACGGAGCACGATCGCTTCATCCTTCATCTCCGCGATCCGCGCGATGTGCTGGTGAGCATGTTCTATTCCTGGAGCTACAGTCACCCAGGCGTGAACGATGCGTATCGGGAGCGGCTGCGTGAGCGCGGCGTCGATGACTTTGTATTGTCGGAAAGCGCGGGTCTCTACGAAAAGTACGAGTCGTATGTGCAGGACTTTCTCCCTTTGCCGCAAACGACCCTGTTGAAGTATGAGGACTTCGTGAATGACCGGCCAAAGTGGCTGCGAGCGTTCTTGGGTGCTGCTGGCGTTGATTCCGACCAGGGTCACTACAAACGCATGGCGCGCCAGAACCCGGCGGCGAAAGTCCGCAAGGAAGATATATATGCGCACATTCGCAAGGCGGAGCCGGGCGATCACATAGACAAGCTCGATAAGGGAACCATCTCAGAGCTGAATCGGCAATGGGGTGAAATTTTGAGTGTGCTCGACTACTGATTGCGTCCCTACGCATTGACTTTGCCGGTGGACAATCGTGGCCGTCCTCGCCATAGTCGAATCGTCGTTGCAACCCGACTTGAAGAAAGCCAGACCATGTCCACCGATCCTGAACGCATCACCATTCTCGCCCGCGAATTCACCGCCGCTGCTCTCGAGTTTCATCGCGGCAAAATGGCGGAAAAGGGTTACCGCATGGAAGGCTCGATTACGCCTCGCGTGTTCAAGATGATCGAAGGTATGGAGGCGCCGAAGGACATGTTTGAGGGCGCGCCGCTGTTTGCTGTGACATTCGTCAAAAAAGACTGAATTTGCGTCAAGTCGACATCAGCGAATTGATCCGCTAGGATTGCGATCTCCGCCCGCTTCTGAAGACAATTCAAGCGAGATCCATGATCGATGCGCTCAATGCCTTGCTTTGGGGCAAGGTTCTTATTTTTGTCCTGATTCCGATCGGACTCTGGTTCACCATTCACTCCCGTTTCGTTCAGTTCCGCTACTTCGCGGGCATGTTTGCGATTTTCGGCGAAGCGTTCAAACACAAGGCTGACCACCCTTCGTCATTTCAGGCGCTGGCGCTTTCTGTCGCTGGCCGCGTTGGCGCGGGCAACATCGCAGGCGTTGCGGTGGCGATTACTTTGGGCGGACCGGGCGCCGTGTTCTGGATGTGGATGGTCGGACTCGTCGGCATGGCGACGAGCTTCTTTGAATGTTCGATCGCACAACTCTTCAAGCGCAAGGAAAAGTCTGGCGACTTTCGCGGCGGCCCGGCTTTTTATATTCAGCACGGGCTGAAAGCGCGCCTCGGCCCGCTCGCGCCATTATTGGCGGGGGTCTATTCGATATTACTGCTGGTTGCGTTCGGTTTCGCCTTCAACGTGCTGCAAAGCTATGCGGTTTCCACGTCGGTGAGCGGCGCGTTCGGTTTGGATCCGCGCCTTGTCGGCGTCGCGCTGGCGATTTGTGTCGGGCTGGTGATTTTCGGTGGCGTCAAGCGCATCACCTCAGTCGTTGAGTTCGTCGTGCCGGTCATGGCTATCGGCTATATCGGTCTCGTCGTGTTCATTCTTGCAACGCGGTTCACCGAAGTGCCGGGCGCATTGCTGATGATCGTCGAAAGCGCGTTCGGGCTGAATGAAGCGGTGGCGGGCGGCATCGGCGCCGCGCTCACGCAAGGCATTCGCCGCGGTCTTTTCTCCAACGAAGCGGGGCTTGGTTCGGCGCCGAATGTCGCCGCCGTCGCCTATGTGCGCCATCCCGCACAGCAGGGCGTTGTGCAGGCGTTCTCCGTGTTCATTGATACGCTGATCATCTGCACCTGCACGGCGTCGATTATTTTGTTGTCGGGCGTTGATATTTCAGACCCGAATGTGGACGGCGTGATCCTGACGCAAACAGCGCTGGCCGCGCATGTAGGCGGCTGGGCCGACAAGTTCGTTGCGGCGGCTCTCCTGCTCTTCGTTTTCAGCTCGATCATGTACAATTATTTTCTCGGTGAGAACGCACTCGATTATTTCGCACGCGACAATAAGCTGGTCTTCACCATCTTTCGGATTGCAACCCTCGGCTTTGTGCTGGTCGGCGCTAATCTCAACCTGGCCGCTGCGTTCGGATTTGCCGACGCCGCCATGGGGCTCCTGGCGCTGGTCAACCTTCTTGCGCTCGTCCTGCTGTTCCCGATCGGCTTGCGGGTGATGCGCGATTTCGATGGTCAGCGAAAACGCGGATTGAAACCGGTGTTCGACCCTGCAGATTACGCCGATCTCGACATCGATCAGGCTGCCTGGACGCTGGAGCCGGAAGACGCTGTCTGGCTGGAGAAAAAACGCTCCTCATAAGGGGCGTTTTGAAATCTCGGTGATTCATGGTGTCATGCGCGCCTCATGACAGGAGGGGCGCCATGTTGCGCATGCTGAAGATTTTGCTCGTCTTATCGGTCGCCGTCTGGGCGCTGCTCGGCGGCTATATGAACATCGCGTATTGGCAAGAAACGACCGCTTCTGTGGCGGCGGTCACAACCATGTCGACGTTTGAAGGCGGCGCCGAGAGCTGGCGGGCGACCGCGAACCCGGCGCTCATTCTCTTGGGCTCGCTCTTTATCACTCTCTCAAAGCTCTCAGGCGGATTGCTGTGTTTGTACGGCGCGGTGAAACTGTTCGGCGCGCGCGGCGATACAGCGGCATTCTCCGCCGCCAAGAAACCGGCGCTTGCCGGTTGCGCAGTGATCATGTTCATGTTGTTCGGCGGGTTCGTCGTTGTGGCTGAAGGGTGGTTCGATTTGTGGCGCTCGGATGCCATGCGCGGAATGGTCATCGATTCCGCATTCCGCTATTGCGCGATCATCGCCCTGATTGGCGTATTTGTGGCGATGAGCGACGACGCGCCGGCGCGCAATTGATCAACGCCCGCCGGTCAACTTGCCATAAAGCTCCGGGCGGCGGTCACGGAAAAAGCCCCAGCTTGCGCGGCGCTCGTCGAGATGGTCGAGGTCAATGGTCGCCGCAACAAATCCTTCTTCATCGCGCGACATGTCGGCGATGAAGTCGCCGCCATCGTCCAGAATGAACGATGATCCGTAAAAAATTTGTCCGTCTTCATTGCCGATGCGATTGGCGGCGGCCACGGGTACGACATTCGACACTGCATGTCCGGTCATCGCTCGGCGCCAACGCGGTTGAGTATCAAGGGTCGGATTTTCTGGCTCGGTTCCGATGGCGGTGGGATAGAACAAAACTTCCGCGCCCATCAACATCATCGCGCGCGCCGCTTCCGGGAACCATTGATCCCAGCAGATGCCGACGCCGATCCGGCCGAACTTGGTGTTCCAGACCTTGAAGCCGGTATCGCCGGGTCGGAAATAAAATTTTTCTTCGTAACCGGGTCCGTCAGGTATGTGACTTTTTCGATAAAGTCCCAGCAACGCGCCGTCCGCATCCACCACCACAAGGCTGTTGTAATATTCCTGCCCGTCGCGCTCGAAGATCGACAGCGGCAGAACGACACCAAGCTCTTTCGCCAGCGGCGCCAGCGCGGTGACCACAGGATGTTCACGCCACGGATATGCGGTTGTGAAATGCGCCGTGTCTTCGGTCTTGCAGAAATACGGGCCCTGAAACAGCTCGGGCGGCAGGATCACTTGCGCGCCATCTTTTGCGGCTGCGCGGATCAGTCCGTCGATGGTTGCGATATTCGCGTTCATGTCCTCGCCGAAAGCGGCTTGCAGAACGGCGATGCGAAGCGTGCGGGGCATGGGACCTCCTAAACCGGGTGCTTGACGCATAGCGGCGCGACGGTGATGTTGCAATGATCGGGTCCAACCGGAGAGGCGATTCATGGCGGTTCTGGAGATCTATTGGTCGTTTCGCAGCCCTTATTCCTATCTGGCGATTGATCGGCTGTGCGCAATCAGAGCCGCGTATGAAGTGGATGTGACGTTTCGGCCAGTCCGGCCGTTGGCCATGCGCGAGCCGGATTTTTTCGAGCGCGGACGCAAACAGTTTGTTCCGTATCTGATGCGCGATTACCCGCGCGAGGCGGAGCGGCTGGGGTTGCCCTATGGCTTGCCCAATCCTGACCCGATCAAAATGGACATGACGAGCGGCAAGGTCGATCCGCAACAGCCCCTGATGACCCGCCTGATGGCGCTGGCCATCGCGGCCTGTCATCACGAGCGCGGACTTGAATTCGCGCGCGCTATGGCGGCGCGCATCTGGACCGGAAAAGTCTGGGCCGAGGATGCTGCGCTAGCGGAAGCTGCTGCGGAAGCGGGACTTGAACTCGCCGAGCTTGAACGTTGGGCGTCACAGCACGGCGACGACATTGCAAAAGCGATCGAAGCCAATGAGTCCGCGCAATTGCTTCAGCATTGGGGCGTTCCGCTCATGGTGCTCGACGGAGAACCGTTTTTCGGTCAGGACCGCCTCGATTCCCTCGAGTGGCGGCTTGGCAAGCTTGGGCTCAAGCGTGATTGAGCGTGAATGGACCTGACCCCCCAATCAATCTAACCTGCCGCAGCATAAGAGGGAGATTGTCATGTTGAGAACAGGCTTGCTTTTGGTGTCCGCTTTCGCGATGACCGCCTGCGCAACGGTGTCGCCGCGTTTGCGCATTGAAAATCGCTTCATGGAGCTTGGGCTTTCTGAACGCAAAGCATCGTGCATGGCGCACGAGCTCGACAAACGCCTGGATCGCGATGACATGCGTGACGTTGCCGACTTTATCGGCAGACTGAATAAAGCATCGAGCACCGGTGAGAATATCGATGCGCTGTTGAGTATCGACAATGCGCGCGCTGCAGGCGCCATCGCTGCGTCCGGACTCGCCTGCACGTTTGATGGATAGACTGTGCGACACTGGACTGACAGTAGAGTAGCCGCATCAGGCGGCGTGATCGCCGCAGGGTTCAAGGCCGTCGGCGACGCCTTTGCACAGAATTTCGAAGAGGGGCTGGAGCTTGGCGCTTCCTTCGCGGTGGTGCGGAACGGCGAAGTGGTGGTGGATATTCGCGGCGGGTTTTCCGACCGGGCAAAAGAGACGCCGTGGAGTGAAGACACGCTGGCGTGCATCTACTCGAGCGGCAAGGCGGTGGTGGCGTTCTTGATCGCCCGCGAAGTCAGCAACGGCAGGCTCAGTTACGATGCGCCTGTGGCGCAATATTGGCCGGACTTCGCTGCGAACGGAAAAGAAAGCATCACGCTCGCGCAAATGCTGTCGCATCAGGCGGGGCTGTGCGGGCTCCCGGAAGAGATGCCGCCCGAAACATGGCTGGACTGGGATGCTATTTGCGCAAAGCTCGCCGCCATGAAACCGCTGTGGCCGCCGGGAACCGCCAACGGCTATCATCCGCAAACCGTTGGCTACATTGCGGGCGAAGTATTGCGCCGCGTAAGTGGCCAGACGGTCGGCGCGCTCGTTGCCGAACTGGCTGGCAATCTCAATCTCAATTTGTATTGCGGCCTAAGCGAAGATGACGCGACGCGCGCCGCCTACATGCCGAAACCACCCAAAGCGCCCGATCTCGGTCCGCTGAACGATTTCAAAAGGCTCGCCTTCCTCAAACCTTGGTCGGCGCCTGCGCGCGTTTCCCGGGAAGACTGGATGGCGGCGGAAATTCCTGCGTCCAACATGCATGCCGATGCGCGTTCGCTGGCAGCCATAACGCATCCGCTCGCCAATGACGGGCGCGACGTTTCAGGGGAGCGTGTTTTAAGTGGTGACGCAATTGAGGCGGCGCTGGTCGAGCGTATTCGCGGGGACGATCTGGTGTTGCCGTTTCATCTGTCTTGGTCGGCGGGGCTGATGCGCAATATCAACCGCCATTTCGGACCAAATGAAAACGCGTTTGGTCATGCAGGCTTCGGCGGCTCCTGCGTGGTGATCGATCCTGAGAACAATATCACCGCCGCCTACATCATGAACAAAATGTCACCTTTCCTGGTGGGAGATCCGCGCGCGGTGAGACTGATCAACGCCCTGTACGCAGGGCTTTGATTAAAAATTGATTCGAAAATCGATGCTGACAAAGGCCGGTTGCGGATAGCCCGGCAAGACCTTTGACATGGCTTCGGACTCGTAAAGATGCGCGCGACGAAGCGGCGTATCAGCCCGCGCCTTGCGCGTGACGGCAATCATTTCAATGCGTTGGCTGGCCACAAAAAGAGAGGCCACTGATTTCGGCTTTGCTGCAAAAGGAGATTGCTGGTCGAGCCTTTGCGCGGCGGCCGGCTGCGACGACATCACGAGCATGATAATTACAATCGTCAGTATGGCGCGCATAATTCCCTCCACGTTCTTGAATGTGACAAAAGCGTGGCAGGCGCGAGTGACTGAAAAATTATGCGCTGCGCCGAATTTTACATCAAAGGCGCGGGCGAAACTCTGTCAAATTAAGTTGAAAATCGACGCTTCAACCAGTCGATGATGAGCGCGTTCGCTTCCGCCGGTTTCTCCCACATGATCCAGTGGCCGCAATCAGCTACGACGTGCCTTTCAAGATCTGGGACCAGCTCTTCCATGCCTTCAGCGGTTTCCGGCGGAAGAAACAAATCGAGGTCCGCCCCGATCCAGAGCGAAGGCGCGCTAATTTTCTCTTCGCGACCTTCCATGGCGCGCCAGTTATTGTCGATATTGCGGTAGAGATTGATCCCGCCGTGAAAGCCGCTTCGCTTGTACGCATCGACATAGACCTGAATATCCGCTTCCGGAATAATCACTCCTTTTGCGTCCGGCGCCGGTCCGTCGCGGAACCGGCCGGGCAGATCGTACACTTGAGGAACAAGACTGGCCCATCGTTCGCGCGGCGGCGGCTTCCTAAACATCAAATGAAAAAACCTGTCCGGGTCGGTGGCGAACAGTTTTTCGGGCGTATCCATTTGCTGGAACTGAACAATGTAGTGTTTGGCGCCGAACCGCTTTTCCATGATTTGCAAAGGCGCGACGGGTGGGCGAGGGCGCAGGGGCGTGCACAAGCCGATAAGTCCGGCCACACGCTCGGGGTGTAATTGTCCCATGCTCCAGATCAGCGCGCCGCCCCAGTCATGGCCGCAGAATATGGCGCGCTTGGCCCCAAGAGCGTCCAGCAACGCGCAAAAATCGCCGGTCATATGCGCGGCGTCATAGAGGGATGGATCAGCGGGCGCGTCCGACTGGCCAAAGCCTTTGAGGTCGACGGCGATTGCGCGAAATCCCGCCGCCGCGACGGCGTGCAACTGGTTCTTCCAGCTATAGGCGATCTCGGGCCAGCCGTGAATAAAGACGATGGGCGGGTTTTGACGTCCGGCGTCTCCGTCAATTTCATACACAGCAAGCGTTGTCTCGCCGGCCTTGATCTGCTGCGCTTCGGGAAAGTTCTGCATGCGCCACTGTCGCGTGCAGCCTTGCGGCGGGCAAGGTTTTTCGTCAGTCCAGGCGGGCGAGCCTGCTTGAAACGGTTTTCGGCGCCGCTGCCATCCTCTATGAATTGCGGATGACCGATCACATGCAAAAAACAGAGCATCACCCCGCGCCGGCGGGCTGGTCCATGCAGTCGCATCTGGAAACATTTAGCGGCCGCGCTGGACCCTACTATTTTCGAGATGTGGGCGAAAAGGCGGGCGTGGGTTTTTTTGCCGAAGCCCATCACGCGAATATGGGCGGCGTGCTTCACGGCGGCGCTTTGCTGACGCTTGCCGACATGGCGTTGTGGGATATTTGCAAACGAGAGGTTGGTTTCTTCAGAGGCGTCACCGTGACGCTGAACGCGGAGTTCGTCGGGGCGGGTCCCATCGGCGGCTTTGTGGAGGCTACCGGCGAATTGGTGAAGGCGGGCCGCAAGCTGATGTTCGCGCGCGGAATAATCAGTGCAGACGGCGCGCCGCTGATGAGCTTTTCCGGAACGCTAAAGCGTATGGCTTAAGCCGGCGCACGCGGTTTGCGATTTTTGCGGACGGCGTCGAAACTGAGAATCGTCAGCGCCGCCCAGATCAACCCGAAACAAACTCCGTGATAGAGCGTGAATGTTTCGCCGTAATAAAGGCCGAGCAACAGCTGCCCCGTCGGGCCGATATACTGCAGGAAGCCAAGCGTGGTGAAGGTCAGCCGCCGCGCCGCCAACGCAAAAAACATGAGCGGCAATACGGTGACCGGTCCGGCGGCGATCAACAAAAGATCGATGCGCAACCCTTCGTGGCCAAAGGCGATGCCATGAGCGTTGGCGAACCAGAGCAGGAACGCGAAAGCAAACGGCGCCAGCAAGACGGTTTCGATAAACAGGCCCGGCATGGCGCCGACATTCAACGTCTTGCGCGCATACCCATAAGCCGTGAATGAAATAGCCAGGATTATCGACACCCAGGGGATGACGCCTGCGCCGATGGCGAGAATGGCGACGCCCGTTGCCGCGAGTCCGACCGCAACCATCTGCAGCCGTCCGAGCTTTTCTTTCAGAACGAACACGCCTGCGGCGACGAACATGAGCGGATTGATGTAGTAACCGAGGCTCGCCTGCAGCACGCGATCATTGGCGACGGCCCAGACATAGGTCAGCCAGTTCAGGGCGATGACCGTCGCGGAAAACCCGAGCAGGGCGAGCATGCGCGGCGATCCAAACGCTTTGAGCGTTTCCGTCCACTGCTTGCGGAAGGTGAGGATCAGGGCGCCGAACGGCACAGACCAGAGAATCCGTTGAGCCACAATCTCGATCGGATCGACCGCGCTCAGTTCCTTCAGGTAAATCGGCAGAAGGCCCCACATGCCGTAAGCGAGTACGCCGCAAATGAGGCCGAGCCTTACCGCGTGGTCTGCGGCGCTTGTTGACTTGTCTGACATGGATTGATCCCGGATTGCTGGTCAGCACCTAGCGCATCGAGGCGGTGCGGGTCCGCCCGATTGTTGCGACTTGCCTATGGGCTGCGACAGCCCGCGACGCAAGCCTTTAAATCAGCACTATTGAGTGATGCCGTCGGTGCGGAGTTTGCGCGTGATCCGGTCGAGCGCTGATGCGTCGCCGCTGGCTGCATAGCTGGCGGTAATGACAACGCGGCCTTGGTTGTCTTCGGCGGCGGTGATGGATCGGTATGTGAAGCCTTCGTCATAGAGCGGCTGCGGCGCCCGATAGAATTTCTGATTCTTGTTGAGCTTCGCCAGTTCCTGTTCCAGCGCGCGTCGCACCACGAATTCGAGCGGCAAGTATTTCGAGATGCCCGATCGATCATCGAGACTGAAATTGCCGAGTCGCGCCTGCAGCTTTCCGTCCTCGATATAGGGAATGAGCGTCACGTCGACGCTTCCCGTTTCGAGCGCCAGTCGCGACGGCGTGCCTTTGCCGTTCCATCCGCACGCCCAGTATTCGATCTCAAGATAGAGCTGAAAGCGAATGGCGTTTTGCGGAAAGGAAATATCCGGTTCGCCCGACGACCAGCGTTCGCCGCAATCGGCGTCGCGCGCGGCGATCCAGTTTTTAAGATCCTGTTCGGTTTCAACGACAAACTTCGTCACGTCGGTGACGAGCGCGAGTTGAAGATCATTCCGCTTTGCCGCGGCTTTGTCTGCGTGAAACTCGATATCGGCGATGACGGGCCGTCCGCCGAGATTGACTTTGGTTGGCGCGCTGTAAATTTCCTCAAAGCCCGAGGGCGCCTGAGCGTAGCCGAAGCCAAGCAAGATGAGAGCAACGGTGGAGAGGCTAATGAAGCGCATTCGCCACCTTAACAGGTCGAACTTTCGCCCGTCCAGCGCTCAGTGGCTCAGGCGGCCTGTTTCAACATCCCGCGATTGACCACAAGCTCAGCAATCTGAACGGCGTTGAGCGCTGCGCCCTTGCGCAGATTGTCGGAGACAACCCAGAGCGCGAGGCCGTTTTCAACAGTCGGATCGACGCGAATGCGGGAGACGAAAGTCGCGAACTCGCCGACACATTCCACTGGCGTCGTGTAGCCGCCATCTTCGCGCTTGTCGATGACGAGGAGGCCCGGCGCCTCGCGCAGGATTTCGCGCGCTTCATCGTCGCTGATCGGGTTTTCAAACTCGATATTCACTGCTTCTGAATGACCGACGAAAACCGGCACGCGCACACAGGTCGCGGTCAGTTTGATCTTGGCGTCGAGAATCTTTTTCGTCTCCGCCGTCATCTTCCATTCTTCCTTGGTGAAGCCGTCCTCCATGAAGACGTCGATATGGGGAATGACGTTAAAGGCGATCTGCTTGGTGAACTTCGATGGCGTCGGCGAGTCGTTGACGAAAATTCCCTTCGTCTGATTGAAGAGCTCGTCCATTGCTTCCTTGCCGGCTCCGGAGGTCGACTGATAGGTCGAGACCACAACGCGCTTGATCTTCGCTGCATCGTGCAGCGGCTTCAGCGCGACCACGAGTTGCGCAGTGGAACAATTCGGATTGGCGATGATGTTCTTCTTGCGCGCGCCGGAAACAGCATCAGCGTTCACTTCCGGCACGATCAGCGGAACATCCGGGTCCATGCGGAAATGCGATGAATTGTCGATAACGATGGCGCCGGCTTTCGCGGCTTTCGGCGCCCACTCCTTCGCCACCGATCCGCCGGCGGCGAACAGGGCGATATCGACTTTGGAGAAATCGAACGTTTCGAGGTCGCGGCATTTCAACGTCTTGTCGCCGAATGAGACTTCGCGGCCGATCGACTGGCGCGACGCCAGCGCAAAGACTTCCTTTATCGGGAACAGGCGTTCTTCGAGGATGGCCAGCATTTCCTGACCGACATTGCCGGTGGCGCCGACAACCGCGACATTGACTTCCATGGGAGGCACTCCAATTTGCGGCTGCGAAAGAGCGGCAAATGGCTCGCCCTGTCAAGACAAGCGTGGGACAGGAATTCTGATGCGGCCGATAGCGCAGGTCACGCAGCGTTGAACGCGCCAAACGGGACGATCTTATTGCCCGGGTCATGGCCGATATCGGCCCGGCCGAGATAGGGAACGCCGGCGCGCTCGCACCAGTCTTTGATCAGTTCCTCTTCGGTCTGACCGAATGGGCGATCATTTTCCGGAACGTCGCTGACGCGCCCGAGCATAATCCCTTCCGCGCGGCGCACGCCCGCATTCGCCATGATCGCGAACATCGCCCGGTCGATGCGATAAAGATATTCGCCCACATCTTCGAGCATGATCACATGACCGGAAAGGTCGGGCGCCCAGTCGGTGGCGACGAGATGCGCCAGCACAGTGATGTTGAAGGCGGCGAGTTTTTTGCCGGTCTTTACGGTCGGCTCCAGCGCCGCCGCATCGCCGTTGACGAGGTAGGAAAGCGATCGCGCAATCGCTTCTTCGCCTCCCTCGCGCCCCAAATCCGCCGGGATTGGTCCGTGCACCGGGCGGCCGATGCTCTCTTTGTAGAGACGCGCCAGCAATGTCCCGTTGTCGGAATAGCCGAGATAGGTTTTGGCGCGCGCATGCTCGTTCAGCTTGGCGAATAGATTGTCGTCGAGGCGGCAGGCGCCGTAGCCGCCGCGGGCGAACCAGACCGCGTCATATTTCGGATCATTGGCGACTTCGAGAAAAGCGGCCGAGCGGTCCGCATCGCTGCCGGCGAAATGTCCGGCGACGGAAAAACACTGCGGATGAAAATGGAGTTTCACCTGTTCGCCAAAGCGCGCCGCCGCAATGCCGGCGGTTTTCTCCGCCAGTTCCTTGGTGATCTGCCCGCCGGGGCAGACAAGGGCGATATGCTTGGTGTCGGTCATTTCAGCGCCATAGCCTAGCAACAGGGCGTAAATCAGGCCCTAACCATTTTAGTGACGCACTATAAACAGATTTCGCCTATAGGCTCCGCGTGATGAACGATTCAAAAGACTATTTCTTCTGCGGCATTGGCGGCTCGGGCATGTTGCCGCTGGCCATGATCGTCAAGGCGCGCGGCGCCCATGTGGAAGGGTCTGATCGCGCCCTCGATCAGGGCCGCACCGGCGCGAAATTCGACTATCTCAAAGGCCTCGGCATTGCGCTCCACGCTCAGGACGGTTCCGGCGTCGCGCGGCCCTCGCAGATTCTCGTCGCCTCGGCGGCGGTGGAGGACACCGTGCCGGACGTCGTCGCCGCTAAGGAAGCGGGCGCAGCGCGCCTGTCGCGTGCTGAGCTGCTGGCGCAGCTTTTCAACGAAAGCGCCTGCCCCATCGGCGTCGCGGGGACGAGCGGCAAGTCGACCACCACCGGCATGATCGGGTGGGTCCTCCATCACGCCGGAAAATCGCCAACGGTGATGAACGGCGCCGTCATGAAAAATTTCGTCGCCCCCGATGCATTGTTTGCAAGCGCGCTGGTGGGCGATGGCGAAGCCTTCGTTTCCGAAGTCGATGAAAGCGACGGTTCGATTGCGATGTTTCGTCCGAAAGTCGCGGTGCTGAACAATATCGCCCTTGACCACAAGTCGATGGACGAATTGCGCGCGCTGTTCGGCGGTTTTATCGGTCATGCGGAAACGGCCGTGCTCAATCTCGACAATGACGAGACGGCGCGGCTCGCGGCCAAACGCGACGGTGGAAAGATCACCTATTCGCTGCAGGACAAGAACGCCGACCTCTTTGCCGACAACATCAAGCCACAACCCTTCGGCGTTTCTTTTGATGTTATAGCGAATGGTGCGCGCGCTTCGGTGTCGTTGAAGATGCCGGGCCGCCACAATGTCTCAAACGCGCTCGCCGCAATCGCCGCCGCTTCTGCTTGTGGCGTAACGCTCGAACAGGCGGCGAAGGCGCTCGCCGAATTTGAGGGCGTGAAACGCCGCCTTGAATATGTCGGCGAAGCTGGCGGCGTCACCGTGATCGACGATTTCGGTCACAACCCGGACAAGATCACCGCGAGCCTGAAAACCCTGCATGAGTTTCCGGGGCGCTTGCTGGTCATGTTCCAGCCGCATGGGTTCGGTCCGCTGCGCCTGATGAAAAACGAATTCATCGAAACTTTCGCGAACAACCTGTCGGCGGAAGATGTGCTCATCATGCCGGAGCCGGTCTATTTCGGCGGTACGGTCGATCGCTCCGTTTCCAGCAAGGACATCGCTGCGGGTGTCGTTGCAGCAGGTCGAAAGGCCGAAGCGCTGGCGACCCGCGATGAATGCGGCGCGCGGCTGCTTAAGCTCGCAACGCCCGGCGACCGCATCGTCGTCATGGGCGCCCGCGACGACACGCTGTCGATCTTCGCCATGGATTTGCTGAAACAGATCGGCTAGCCGTTTCGCCTGAAGCCAAACAGGCGCTGACATGACCGACTTATCAAACTGGCAAATGCGCCCGCCGCCGGATTTGAAGCCGGTGACGGGCCGTTATGTTTCCATCGAACCGGCGACGTTTCCCGCCGCCGCCGAAGCGCTGTTCCCCGTGATCTGCGGCGCGGGAAATGACGATCTGTGGACCTACATTCCCATCGGGCCGTTTGAGAGCGCGGAGCAGTTCGGCTCGGTGATGAAGTTCGTCGGCGGACAGCAGGGATGGCAGACGCATCTCATCCGCGATGTCGCAACCGGCGCCCCGCTGGGCATGGCGAGCTATATGCGCATCCGCCCCGAAGCAGGCTCAGCGGAAGTCGGCTGCATCGTTTATTCGCGGAAACTGCAGCGGACGCCCGCCGCCACCGAAGCCATGTATCTGATGGCGCGGCACGTCTTCGACGACCTCGGCTATCGCCGTTACGAGTGGAAGTGCAATGACGCGAACGCCGCGTCCAAACGCGCGGCGGTGCGCTTCGGCTTCAGTTTCGAGGGCGTCTTCCGTCAGGATCTGGTGATGAAGGGCAAGAACCGCGACACCACCTGGTTCTCCATGCTCGACAGCGAGTGGCCTAAAGCTAAAGCCGCGTTTGAGGCTTGGCTGGCGCCAGAGAATTTCGACGGAGCGGGCGCCCAGCGGCGCGGCCTCAAAGAAATCCGGGATGAGCTGTAGCCTGCCGGGCGAAAAAGTGGATTCCGGTTTTTCGCGACAACCGGCGGGCCGCCTA